>CAYYXG010000008.1:0-83469 GCA_964475595.1 uncultured Flavobacteriaceae bacterium | reverse complement strand
GGCATTATTGATCAACGTAAAATTCACGAAACCATATCGCAGTCTCTTACCTACAAAGGTATGGGTGCAGTTCTGGTGGTGATGGTTGAACCCCGCGACTTCGCACCGTCGCATATAATGCGGCTGGTGGAAGAAAATGGAGCCAAAGTGTTGGGGATGATGGTCAATCAAACCGAGGCCGGCAACCTGCTTGTGAGCCTGAAATTGAATACCACCCTGGTAAAAGGCATTGTGGCCTCCCTGTCGAGATTTGGATTTAAAACCGAAGATGTATACTTTTCCGAGGATTTTAACAGACAAGATAACAACGAGTATGAGAGTGTACTGCGGTTTTTTGATATTTAACAGGGGTATATTCTGTGGAAAACAAAGACAAATAAACCAAAATATTCAGGTAAGGTCTTCGTTTTGTAACTTTGCAAGTCCAAAATATGAAATTTAATCCCGGTTCGACAGAAAACCTCATACAAGCTGAAGACGTTCAAAAGCCCATCCACTTTGCCGATGTGGTCAATTTTTTCTGGCGCTGGCGTATTGTCATTTTCGTGGTTTGCCTAATATCAGGACTGCTGTCTATCTTAATTACCAGTCCGCTGATTACCAAACCCAAATACAAGGCGACCCATGTATTTTACCCTACCACCAACAACTCTATTTCCAATGCGCTGCTTGCAGACAGGAATCAACGACAAAAAGATCCTTTGGAATTCGGTGAGGAAGAAGAAGCCGAAAAAGCTCTTCAGGTGTTGCAAAGTGGCGAATTGCTGAGTCGACTGGTGCGCAATTTCAACCTGTTGAAGCACTATGGCATAGACCCCAATACGGAAGCACATCCGCAAACCGCCCTGGAATATAAAATTGAGGAAAACATCCAGTTTAGCCGCACCCGATACCTGAGTATCAAAATTGAGGTAATGGATGAAGATCCTCAAATGGCAGCAAATATTGCCAACGGCATCGCCGCCCTCTATGATACAGTGAAAACTGAAATTCAGAAACAAGTTGCCGATCCGGCACTGGCCATTGTTGAAAGGGCCCTCAAAGAAAAACAAAACAAACTTCAGGGCCTTAAAGACCAACTCAGGGGACTCGGCGAAAAAGGCGTTACCAACTATGAAGAGCAAAGCCGGGCATTGGCAGAGGAGATATACAAAGCTCAGGCAATGGGACAACTTGGACGGGTAAAAGACCTCACGGACCAACAAAAAACCCTTATTAGTCATGGGGGCGACTTTATTGCCCTCAATGAACTCATTCAGCAGGAAGCTATAAAGGAAAGTGAACTGATTGCCCAATACGAAAAAAGACTGGTGGATGTGAAAGAGAATCTGTCGCATAAATTTACCGTAAGTGCCGCCTCAAAACCCGAAATCAAGGCATGGCCCAAACGCACACTGGTATTAATAATGACACTACTAACCACCTTTGCCGCCATTTCTGCACTGCTGCTTCTTTACGAGGTTTTATACCTGAACCGAAAAAAGAACCTTGCATAACCCACCCGCCACATCGCATAAACCCTATCTCATTTACCTGCTGGCACTCCTAACCGGCTTGGCAGGCATGTGGGCAGCCATGTGGGAGCAATACTATGTTTTTCTTATACCGGTAGCAATAACGGTGCTGCTGTTTTCGATCTATAAAACAGAAAAATTCATCCTGCTGACAGGCGCATTAGCACCCCTTTCCATCAATGTGAATGACATAGGGGGGGGCCTGGGACTCGCGTTGCCCACCGAACCCCTCATCATCTGGATTTTCTGCCTGCTTAGCGTTCGGTTTTTCCTGCAGGCAAAAGCTTCCGCTGCACCCTTGAAACACCCGATTGTACTGCTGGTTATCGGCTATGTGGGTTGGTTATGGCTTTGCTCGATATACAGTAGTATGCCCTTGGTAAGTGTTAAATTCAGTCTTGCCAGAACTTGGTATATTATCGTGTTTTTTATTGGAGGTATCTACCTGCTGCGCAATATGAAGAATATACACTTCTTCTTTTCTGCATTGGCAGTTTGTACAATCATTCTGGTAATTTACACCCTGACACAGCATGCGGCTTACGGATTTATCCGCAGTGCTTCCTATGGCATCAGCTGGCCTTTTTTCCCGGATCATGGCATGTATGCCGCGGCCATTGCCTTTTGTGTAAGTATACTCGTATTTTACACTTTCAATGGGGCTGTTTTCGGCATCAAGCCCGGATGGGCGCCCCTGCTGGGCTTCTTTCTGGTGGTATTGCTACTGGGTATTGTGGTGAGCTACACACGCGCCACCTGGCTAAGTTTGATTGCCGCTTTGGGCGTATATGCACTGATTAAATTCCGAATAAAGTTTTACTGGATTATGCTGGCCATATTGGCTGTGAGCACCTATGGGGCCATCAATCAAGATACATTGCTGTACAACCTGGAAGCCAATAAGCAGGGCAGTAGCGACGAACTGGAAGGACATGTAAAATCGGTAAGCAACATTACCACAGACCCCAGCAACCTGGAACGCATCAACCGATGGAAGTGTGCCGGACGTATGGTCTCAGAACGGCCTGTTTTTGGTTTTGGACCGGGTACTTTTGTATTTCAATATGGTCCGTTTCAGCAAACCAGTGAAATGACCATTATTAGCACCAATACCGGAGATTTGGGTGATGCACACAGCGAATATTTTAGCGCCATGAGTGAAACCGGTTTCCCCGGCATGGCCCTGTGGATTGCCATTACCCTGCTTACCATGTCCACGGCTTTCAAGGTAATTTACCGAACGGAAGACCGCAAAGTTAAAATTACAACGCTGATGGCACTGCTGGGACTGGTGACCTATCACACGCACGCATTCCTCAACAATTACAGCCAATACGATAAAATTGCCGTGCCTTTATGGATGTTTACGGCGGTAATTGTAGTGCTGGATTTGTATACAAAACAACAACTCCCCCCCACCTACCCCACAGCCACGGATTTAAACACGGGCCTTTAGAGCTGCTGGGGATAATTGTCACCAAACTGTCGCTTTTTTGTCATCCTTTACCCCACTTATTTGGTTTTGTCGAATTTATTTGTTATTTTCGTTTTACATACCATCCAAAACCTATGAAAATCAATGGTTTTCTTACTTTAATAATTCTTTTAGCCGCCGGTGTTTCAGGCGGATGTAAGAAAGAGATGTCTACCCAAAGTGGGCAACCATTGCAAAGTAGTGAGTGGCTTATACCCGGAAAAAACGCCCTGGAATGGCAGAATAAAATCATTGATGGCATTGGACCTGCACAGGTGCTGGAAATTCAAGATCCTGCAATTACACCTGAACTGATTAAATCCTCCATTGTACTGGTATATGGCAACCTCAGCGGTTACCCCGCCCAAATTCGTCAGCCGGGCAAAATAGAACTTATGCGTTTGCTGGTTTCCTATATACGCGGAAACAATCCCCGCACCGATGTCTGGAGTGGTATGCCAATTCCCGGTAAAATGCTTATACTGCTTACCAACCCTGACAATGAGTATGACCCGTACGGTAATGCTCCCGGTCATGAATTCCGTTACTTCTTTGTACCCAAACACGACCCCAATTCTGTGGGTAAAAAACCTGCTGACGGCTCATCCAATCTGCTTGCCAAGTATACGGAAGCAGACCTCAGAAACATGAGCTACGAGCAATTTATCCAAGCAGCAGGTCTGAAAAAATAAGTATCTTCGAGCCCTAAATGGGTATTTTTGGCTTGATACGCAAATGGGTATTCCGAGTCTTTTTGGGGTTTGTTACACTCAGCTTTATTTGGGTGCTTGCCCTCAAATGGATCAATCCGGGCACTACCCTTCTGATGAAATCCCGCGCTTCAGAAAACCCCATTAGAAAACAGTGGGTTTCACTGAAAAATATTTCGCAAAACATGCAACTGGCGGTAATTTGCGGTGAAGACCAAAACTATTGCAAGCATTGGGGATTTGACATAAAAGCCATTCGGGCTGCGGCAGAAAACAATTTGAAAGGCGGCAAAAAGCGCGGCGCCAGTACCATCAGTCAGCAAACAGCCAAAAATGTTTTTTTATGGGAAGGCAGAAGCTGGATCCGAAAGGGACTGGAAGTATGGTTTACCGCACTGATTGAGCTTTTATGGGGAAAAGAACGCATCATGGAGGTGTATCTCAATGTGATTGAAACCGGTGATGGCCTATTCGGAGTGGAAGCAGCTTCCCAAAACTATTATGGCAAATCAGCTGCCCAACTTAAAAAAGCGGAGGCCGCGCAAATTGCAGGCCTGCTGCCTTGTCCCAGAACCTGCGGGCTAAACAGCCGTTTTACCTCCCGCAGGGCCCAAATCATTTACTATGCCATGACCCGCTATGGGATAGAATTAGAGTATCTAAAGTAAAAAATACATGCCTGCGGGTTTTGTGTTAAATTTGCATCAATTTTATTATGGCAACCACCCAGGACGTATCCAACGGCATGTTTATTCGCTATAATGGCGAACTCTGTCAGATAATTGAATGGCAACACCGCACACCCGGTAACCTCCGCGCTTTTTATCAGGCCCGTATGCGCCGCGTAAAAGATGGAAAACTGGCGGAAAACCGCTTCCGCAGTGGCGAAGAAGTTATCATTGTGCGTGTTGAAACCCACGAACTTCAATTTTTATATGAAGAAGGCGACAGCTTTATCTGCATGAACAATGAAACCTTTGATCAGGTACCCATTCCTAAATTCATGTTTGGAGACGGTGCCAAATTCATGAAAGAAGGAGATGAAGTGCTGGTGTCTTTTGAAGGAGAACTGCCCATAGGTGCATCTGCTCCCTCCCATGTGGTACTGGAAATCACCTACAGCGAACCCGGTGTTCGCGGTGATACCGCCACCAACACATTAAAACCTGCAACGGTAGAAACAGGCGCAACTGTGATGGTTCCCCTATTTGTAGAAACCGGTGAAAAAATTAAAATTGACACCCGCACCGGTGAATATGTAGAACGCGTAAAAGGGTAATTTTGAACCAACTCCCCATTTCCGTTCTTCCCGCTGAAGATGGCTTTCTGGCATTACCCGAAGCCCAAATGGCTGCTTTTGAAAATGCCCGCGTAGTCATTCAGCAAATCCCTTATGAACACACCAGCTCTTACATAGCCGGTAGCGACAAAGGTCCGGAGGCCATTGTGAGCGCCAGCCACTTCGTTGAATTCTATGACGAAGAACTCGACCAAGAAACATACCGGTATGTAGGTATTGCTACGCTGGCCCCCACAGATTTTACTGACACTACAGACGCTGCCGCAGTGGAGAAAATCCGTAATCAAACCGCTTTGTTATTGAACGAAGGCAAATTTGTGGTTTCGCTGGGTGCTGAACACACCGTTACCCTGGGCTTTGTGCAGGCGCATCTTGAAAAATACCCGAATCTGAGTGTATTACAAATTGATGCCCACAGCGATTTACGATCCGAGTACCAAGGCAATCCGTTTTCGCATGCGAGCGTTATGGCTAGGGTTCATGACCTTGGCATATCCATGGTGCAGGTTGGGATTCGCGCCCAATGCAAAGAAGAAGCAGACCTGAGAAAATCATCCCCAAAAATCCATACTTGGTATGCACACCAGCTATGGAATAACGATGACTGGATTGACGCCTGCATCGATCAACTAAGTGATGAAGTCTACCTGACCATTGATGCCGACGGCTTTGATCCCTCAGTTTGTCCGGCAGTAGGCACTGCAGAGCCCGGTGGACTGAGCTGGATGCAAGGTTGCAAACTATTTCGCCGATTGGCAGAACGCAAAAAGGTAGTGGGGTTTGACATTGTGGAAATTGCCCCCCGCGAAACGGATATCATCACCGAATTCAGCATGGCCAAACTCTGTTATAAAATTATTGGATATTTGAACCTGAATAATCGCATTTAAAACATGCAAAACAGAATCTACCTGGATAACGCCGCCACCTCACCACTTGATCCCGAAGTGCTGGACGCCATGATACCGGTAATGCGTGATTTATACGGAAATCCCAGCAGCACCCACGGACACGGCCGAAAGGTAAAAGCGTTGATGGAAGAAGCCCGCGGAAGTATTGCCAAATTGCTTAATTGCCAGACTTCAGAAATTTTCTTTACCAGTGGGGGTACCGAAGCAGATAACCTGGCCTTGCGCAGCGCAGTGATGTATAAAGGAATTAAAAACATCATTACATCACCCATTGAGCACCATGCTGTGCTGCATACAGCCGAAGAACTTCACAAAACCGGCATGGCTGAAATGCACCTGTTGCGTTTGACAGAAAACGGCCATGTAGATTTAGAACATCTGCAAAGTTTGCTAAAGGCAAAGCCAAATAGCTTAGTGAGTTTAATGCATGCCAATAATGAAATTGGCAACCTTTTAAACATTGAGACTGTAGGAAATATGGCGCACGCTGAAGGGGCGCTGTTTCACTGCGATACCGTGCAAACCATGGGCCACTATCCTTTTGATTTAAGTCAGGGTCATATTGATTACCTGGCAGCAGCAGCCCACAAATTTAACGGCCCCAAAGGCGTGGGATTCATTTATATGAACAAAGCCCATCGCCTGCCTCCTCAGATAACAGGTGGTGCACAGGAACGCGAAGTGCGCGGCGGTACCGAGAATGTTTATGGCATTATTGGTATGGCAAAAGCGCTGGAAATTTGCTACCGTGATATGGAAAAGAAGCGAAACCACATTCAAAAATTGAAGCAGTACATGATGGAGTTGCTGGAAAACGAAATTCCCGGGGTTGATTTCAATGGAGATTGTAAAGGCCACTGCCTGTATACGGTTCTTAGCGTCTCATTTCCACCCAGCGAGGCAGGCAACATGCTTTTGTTTAACCTGGATATTGCAGGAATATCGGCCTCGGGCGGAAGTGCCTGCAGCAGCGGCAGCAATGCGGGTAGCCATGTAATCAGGGCCATATGTCCCGAAACTGACCGAACCACTGTACGTTTCAGTTTTGGCAAATTCAATACGCTTGAGGAAATCCGCACAACGGTAGAAAAGCTCAAATCCTGGTATCCGGCAACCGTGCAGGCCTGATGAGATATAAACTTCTATTTATTCTGATATCTGCCCTTTTGTTTAGCCAATGTGCCTTTGTGCTCACCGGCACCAAACAGCGAATGCGCATTGTAACCACCCAGCCAGGCGTGGAGGTTTGGCACCAAAACACATTATTGGATAAAACGCCTTGCATAGTGAAGATAAAAAGAAGCTATACAGAACAACCTCCTATTGTATTGAAGAAAATTGGGTTTGAAAACCACACACTGCCACTAAATCGCAAGTTTAATGAAATAGCCGCCCTTAACTTTATCTTACCCGTAAACTGGCTGATAGACGGTTTTTCAGAAGCCGCGGTTGGTTACAAAGCTTTTGACACTGTAACAATGAAACGGATTACGCACTAAGGCAGGGATTTTTGTAATTTTGTACCGAAATGCCCGTATTACACCTCACACGCAAAGAACATTTCAACGCAGCACACCGTTTGTGGAATCCCACATGGAGTGATGAAAAAAACTATGAAGAATTTGGCATCTGTGCCAATCCACATTTTCATGGACATAATTTTGATCTGTATGTGACCGTGAAGGGCTCTCCTTCAGCTGATACGGGCTGTATTATCAACCTTAAAGAACTTAAAGACATCATTCGCAGGGAAATTACTGAAGAACTTGATCACAAAAACCTAAACATGGATGTACCCTGGCTTTCCCATTGCATTCCCAGCATTGAAAATATGGCAGTAGAAATTTGGAAACGCCTTTCTGAAGCGCTTCCTCAGGGTGCAGTATTGAGTAAGATTACCCTTTGGGAAACCCAGAATAATTTTGTGGAGTACTACGGCGAATAAATCAATCGATCCGATAAACGGGATAGCGATTGTGTGTGGGCTCGTAATAGGCAGAGTTTCGGTATATGAAAGTCCACTGTGCCCAGGTGTCGGCTGCAAAGTTTTTATCCATCGCTTTTTTAGCCAGAAACAACTTCTTTAATTCCGGATTGGATTCCAGTATTTCCTGGGCCTTGTCATCCCACACATAGTCACTATACCACTCTTTTTGCTGCAAAACAGCATCAAAGAAATTCCAGGAAAAATAGCTGTCAGGAGCACGTGGCTCGAGCGTGGCAGCCAAAAATTGATAATTTGCTTGGGTTACGGGTATAAACCAATCTCCCCTTCTGATTTTAACTGGCAGTAGGGTATCCCTGGTGGTCACATGATGATGCAAATAGTGGCCTTCATAGGGAGATTTTGACGTTTCAAATCCGGTAATGAAACTTACCCGCATCGCCATTGTGGTATCCTGCGCTACCTGCTTCATCTCTATGCGATTTAATTTCAATCGCTCATACACTTCGCCCCATGCCCAGGGCAAAACGTAGAACCTTGGCATTATGACACTGTCTTTGGGCCTGAAATACCGATAATAACGAATATGCCTTGACCAAGGTTTTGTTGTATCATAAAACAGGCGCGGTTGTCCGGTTACCGCACTGGGACGATAACCAAAGCCATATCCTTTAAATAAAATGGTATCCCATCGGCTGATATCCAGTTCATAATCGAGATATTCTACCTGACGGCCCTGCAATTTTCGTGACTGGGCACGTTTTAAATATTCGCGAACCATCAGGGCTGTGCCATGTTCTTTAACCACCCCATCCAAGAGAATCCGCATAAAAGCCAGGGTTGCTTCCACCCTTTTTGGAAAGGGTTTCAGCATGTGGGTTTCTACCGTGTATCCGATGCACTGTTGCAGCGCTGCATATCCGGTTGCATAACGGCCGGTCTCCCAAAAAGCATGTATGCCACTGTCAGGAACCGTTTTCATGGTTTCCACGTAGGGTGCTGTGGGCCATCCTGCCTTTTCAAGTTCCGGCTTTAAATAGGATTCTACACTATGTAAGAGGGGTTGTAAAATAGGCAGTAGCTTTTCTGGACGGGTATGGAAATAGGTAAGGGTATACTGATAATCAGCGCCATTACTGGTGTGGTTATCAATGAAGAAATCAAATTTATTACCGGAAAAATATTGTGCAAATGCACGTGCATTTCGACTATCATTTTTGATAAAATCCCGGTTCAAATCGAGATTTCGGGCATTGCCCCTAAAACCCTGATTTACAGGACCATTCTGATTCGCTCTTGTGCAGCAGGACTGCGTTTGAGAGCCATCAACATTATATTGGCAAATGATGTGAAGGTCAATTTTATCCCGTATGGCCTCCCCTTCTTTCTCAATCAATAATTCTCGGGCGAGCTGCATGCTTGCATCTGTACCTTCAGGTTCGCCGGGGTGAATGTTGTTATTGATGAGTACTTTTATCTTCCGGGAATTACTGTTGTTGTTGATTCTGAATACAAAAATCGGACTGCCGCCGTCTGACAGCCCAATGGAATCTACCTTGCAGAGGGCGGGAAATGTTTTTTGCATGCTTCGATACCATTCCAGACACTGGTTGTAGGTGGCAGTGCGCTTTTTGCCTGCCATTTCATAAGGGGTTAGAAACTCGTTTCTCACCACCTGTGGCGCAGATTTTTGACCGTCAAGGTCACCCCAAAAACCCGACAACATAAGAAACCCAAAGAAAATACGATTCATATCAGCGTATTCGATCCATGCTTCTAATCAACTTTTCATCTCTGCGAATGGCAGCCCATGCCAGGGCAGAAAGCACAGCGCAGGCTAACGGCCAAACCCCTTGAATACTTGGATAAGACAATACATCGGGAGCGTCTTTGCTCATCTCCATATAATCAAAAATCAAAGACCCCAAAAGAACTAAGGATGACAGGGAAACATACAAACTGATTTTTTTCTGAAGTTCGGTCTTTTTGTAAAGAAATACCGCATACAGGGCCCCCAATCCAATTAAGGCAATGAGTATAACATTCAATTTATCATACGTCATGGCACCTGCATCGGATTCGGTAAAATAATTTTTGGTTACAAAATGCATTTCAGCACTGATTTTTTCAGATTTGATGTATCGGAATCCCGCAAAAATCGGATTTATAAAGAGCATGACTGCAGCAATGATAAATACCAGCAGCAAATACAATGATTGAATGCGTTGTATCATGATGCGAATATAATTGTGTGTGCAGTTTTTTGGCACATAATCTTAAGCATATACAGGCAACATATTTCATAAATACAGCGTCTTTGTTGACAAACTCAGTTCACAATCAAATAGTTGATGAAAAAAGAAACGTCTGTTTATAGGTTAACCTCAATCAAATTCAGTATTTTTGACATTGTTTCTGCTAATACACGAATTATGAAATTTCATGCGTTAAAAACCTTGTTATCACTGACGCTCTTCGGTATGTACTCGTTGTCTCATGCGCAGCAATCTCCGATAATTCGCATGAAAACGGGTGATATTCCCTCAACCAAACGGGCAATCATTCAGGCACCTGAAATACAATCTGATTATTTTACAGCATTTATTACTTTTTCATCCATGCCGGATGCATTGCAGAAAGAGGCGATCGCAAAAACCGGCATTGCACTTTTGGAGTATGTACCCGATTTTACATGGTATGCAGAAATTCCTTCTCGGCTTTCGGGCAAAGACCTAACAGCACTGGGCGTTTTTTCCATTCAACCACTGCAGAATTCATGGAAAACTGAGCTTTCTACATGGCAAAATGGGGGACCGGAATGGGCCAGGGTAAATGCATTTCCGGGTTGGGTAGAGGCAACCATTTTTTTGAATGGCAACTACCGGTACACCGCAGTAAAAGATGCGTTTGAGGCACAGGGATTTGTTTGTAGTAATTACTTACCCAAATTCAATACTTTTCAGGTTCGTTTTCCACTGGAAAAAATACAAAGTCTTCTATCCGTGGAAGGTTTCTATTGGATGGAACCCATACCACCTGCCGTGGAGGCCCACAATTTCCCCGGCCGCGTCAATCACCGTGCTTTGACCTTGAATCTGGGTAGGCCCGGAGGCCGAAATCTATGGGGCAAAGGCATTACCATCGGCGAGTGGGATGGTGCAGGCATTGGCAGCCATGTGGATTATAACGACCGCATCATCAACAAAAACAGATTTGTTGCAGGCAGCAACGGGAACCATGCTACCCACGTTTGTGGAACCATCACCGGTGGCGGCATCATTAATCCTTATGGACAGGGCATGGCGCCCAAAGCAAACGTGTTTGGCTGGGATTTCTTTGGCAACATTGCTGCTGAAATGGACACTGCCTGTTTCAGAGACAGCATTGTAATGACCAACAACTCTTATGGCTATGGGTCAGACCCTTGTGGAACCAGAGGCACTTATGACGGGGTAAGCCGAAACCTGGATATTCTGGTTACCATGTATCCTTACCTCAGCCACCAGTTCAGTTCAGGAAATTCTCGCAGCTCCAATTGTGCCACCGGTGGATACCGCACCATAAACAGTGGTTTTCAGGCTGCAAAAAATATTATTACGGTGGGTGCGCTTCAATTTAATGACGGAAACAGTACCTTCCACAGCTACGGTCCCATGCGAGACGGAAGAATGAAACCCGACATTTGCGCCATGGGAGTTAGTGTATATTCGACACTACCCTCCAATACTTACCAGGGCGGATGGAATGGCACATCCATGAGCTGCCCGGGAGCTACGGGAACCATTGCCTTGTTGTATGAGCGTTATAAGCAACTCAGCGGCAATGTTAAACCCCTGAACCACACCCTAAAAGCCATTGTATGCAATACCGCTGATGACATTGGGAATGCAGGACCGGATTACGCCTTCGGCTTTGGACGAATCAATGCAGTGAGTGCTTTAAAAGTTTTAGAAGATAAGACGTATAAGGTTGATAGTGTTACCCATGGCAACAGCCGAACGGATACAGTATACGTGAAGCCCGGAACAGCCCGTTTCCAGGTAATGCTGGTTTGGGATGACATGTATGCAGCCGCCGGGGCCTCTCCTTCACTGATTAATGACCTGGATCTGGAGGTAGAAGACAGTGCCGGAACCGTCTATCGCCCATGGACGCTAAATCCCGCCTGCCACACCTGCCTGCCCATTCGCAAAAGAGATAGCTTGAACAACGCTGAGCAATTTTATTTTGACAACCCCAAATCCGGAAAATGGGTAATTCGGGTAAAGGGAAAATCCATCAGCACCACCAATGAGGTTTATACCATCACCCATAGCCAGATTGGCAACTATGTGCGGGTAAGCTATCCCAACGGGCATGAAACCATGGTGCCACCCACCTCCACAGCACCTCAAACCATTGCGTGGGATGCCTTTGGTGCAACCGGAACGTATACATTGGAATACAGTGCAGACAGCGGTGTTACATGGAATACCATTACCACCGGTTTGGCAGCATCCAACCGATATTTCACTTGGAATAATGCACCGGCAAATCTCAATACCCGAAAGGCCCTGATTCGCATCAAAAACGGCAGTCTTTCGGATGTGAGCGATACCACCTTTCACATTTTCTATCGTGCCAACCAACCCAATGGAATGACCTGCAGCAGCCAGGTTCATCTATACTGGCCCAGAACCACCGGAGCTGCCTCTTACCGGGTACTCCAAAGCATCAACTCCTACATGGAACCTATTGGCACAACCAAAGACACCTTCTTTACGGTAACCGGGCTGGTTAATGGAAGGGCCTATTGGTTTTCACTGGAAGCCATAGGGCCCAATGGCGAAAATGGACCCCGCTGTACCGGAAAATCCTTTACCCCAACTGCCACTCCCGTTGCACCAACCGTTATTACTCAACCCATTTCTCAAATTGTTTGTGCAGGAAATACCCTAACCCTCATCAGCAGTGCAACAGGCACAGCAAGTATGTCGAAACAATGGCAGATCAGCACGGATAGCGGAAAGACCTGGCAAAATATGGCCGGTAAAAATAAAGATACACTTACCGTTCCGAATTTTAGCTGGAATCAGCGTGGAACCTACTATAGAAACAGATATGTAAATGCCTGTCTGAACCTGGTATATACCCAAGAAGCCATTATAGGGGTAGATACCCAGGCTACTTTCACCTCTCACCCGTCCGACCAATGGAAATGCGAAGGGGATTCTGTTACCTGGACCATAAACGTTAACTCAGGCATCAAACCCTTGCTTCAATGGCAGTTAAGTACAGACAATGGGGTGACCTGGAATGATTTACCGGGTGATACCCTAAACACATTAAAACGCAGAAACCTTACCTTCACCAATAACAGGGAGCGATTCAGGGTACTGGCCAGTAATTATTGCAACACCCGGAAACCTTCCAACGTGGGAATACTAACCGTAAAAACCCCGCTAAGACTTAAACTGCCTAACGATACTACCCTCTGTGTGGGTAATTCCGTTTCGCTTAATGCCCTAGGCACAGGAGGTGACAGCACCCGTTATAACTTCCAGTGGCAAGGGTTTCCTGGCGGCAAAGGCATAACTGTTAGCCCGACCACCAAAACCACATACCGCATAACGCTGGACGACCAATGCACTGTGTATGACGCCATAGATTCTGTCATTGTTGATGTAAGAGCACCTCTTACCCTCAAAGCCGGCAAGGATACCACACTATGCTTGGGCCGTAGCGTTAATTTGACTGCTGCGCTGAGTGGTGGTTTGGCGACCGGCTACCAATACCTGTGGACACCCGGTAACATTACTACAGCGAATTACCTGGTTAATCCAACTACTACCACCGACTACACCATCCGCGCACTCGACGGCTGCACACCGGATACTTTGTATGCTACGTTCAAAGTCACTTCAAGGCCTGCACTTGACATCAAACTCAACAATGATACAATGATTTGTAATGGCAATCCAGTAAACCTCAATGCCATTGTTTCAGGCGGGTTATCTTCCTCAAGAATTGTGAGCTGGAATCAGGGACTGGGAACAGGATTGACCAAACTGGTAACTCCTGCTACAAATACTACCTACAGAGCCATTGTCAGTGACGGATGCACCGTAAAAAATGATACTGCCTTTGTAACTGTTGATGTGCGGACTCCACTGTCATTAAACCTTAAAAGAGATACCACCTTGTGTATTGGCCAAAACATGACATTAACCGCGACTCCTGCAGGTGGTCTCAGCTCGGGATACAGCATACAATGGAATCAGGGCTTAAGCAATGTTTATAGCCATCTGGTTTCACCGGTTAGTACAACCATATATCGTGCAATATTAAATGATGGTTGCACACCTAAATCAGACACACAGCTAGTAACTGTAACCGTTCGGCAGGAACTGAATATTGCCACCAATAAAGACACTACACTTTGTTTTGGGAACCCAATATTAATAAACACCTGGGCCACCGGAGGGAACGGACTGTATCAGTATCGCTGGGAAGACGTGACCAATCCTGCCACCTCGCTGGGCAGCAGCGCAACGCTAAACCTCAATCCTACCGGCACTGAAACCATTCGTGTAATCCTTAGCGATGGATGCACCGTAAAAAATGACACTGCACAACTGAAAATTACTGTTTTAGACAACCTGAGCATCACTACATCACCCGACACAGCCATTTGTGCCGGTGAAACTGCATCATTGCGTGTGAAAGCAGCGGGCGGCAACGGAAGTTATCAGTACACCTGGACAGATCTGTCGGATAACAGTAGCGCAGGAAACAGCGATGCACTATCGGTTTCTCCGGCGAATACCCGCGGGTATAGAATTACCGTTTCGGATGGTTGTACTGCGGCCCAGCCCCAGCGCAATATTCAGGTACAGGTTGTTGCCCAGCCCCTTGGAAGTCTATTTATTCCTAATAATGTGGCCTGTGATCCCGGGGTTTTCTCTATTAAAAACACAAGTACATCATCAACAAATTATCTGCTGAACAACCGGCGTTACAGTGGTAAGGACACCGCATTGAGATTTTCGACCGGAAATTACACCGTTAAACTCACCGCATTCAATAGTCTGGGCTGCCAGGATACGGTTTCCTATGCGCTTATTGTTAACCCCAGACCCAAAGCAGGATTCAATTTCACCCCCGCTGCACCGAGAGAATTACAACCTGTATCATTTGCAGACCAAAGCATTGGTGCAACAAGCTGGGAGTGGAATCTTCCCCATGGTTTTTTCAATAGCCAGCAACCGGGTACCTGGGTTTCCAATGATACTGGAACATGGATAGCACAGCAAATCGTGGGCAATTCCTTTAACTGCTTTGATACCTTGAATCGGGTTGTGCGCGTGGGAATTGGATATTATCTGCATATCCCCAATGCATTCACGCCGGACAACAATGGTATCAATGAGGTGTGGAAACCAAGTTTACGGGGTATCAAATCATACAGACTGAGAATTTTCAACCGTTGGGGGCAAATGGTATTCAAATCTGACGACCCCAATGCAGGCTGGACCGGAGACAATGCACCACAAGGCACCTACATCGTGGAAATCAGCATTATCAATGCGTACGATGAGCGTATCACGGAAAAAGGCACCATTACGCTGATTCGTTAAAAACAATACGCATGGTGGTGCTCACACCCGGAATGCTTTCTTTGATAAAGATTTGTCCGCTGTGGTAATCGTTAATTATTCGCTTTGCCAGAGATAAACCTAGTCCCCAGCCCCTTCTTTTGGTGGTATAACCGGGTTTAAAAACGGATTTGTGACGATTTCGCTGTATACCCTTACCGGTATCTGATAGATCCAATGTAATTTTTCCGGCCTTTTTGCTGATGGTATAGGTGAGTTTTCCGGCGCCTTCCATGGCGTCAATGCTATTTTTGGTCAGGTTTTCAATGACCCAGTCAAACAGATTCTGGTTCAGCATAACAAACACCGGTGTATCGGATAAATGAACTTCAAAAGTTACGCCTTTACCTGAGCGTGTTTTCATATAATTAACTGCGTGCTGAAGGGCATCATTAAGGTCAATTTTCTTAAGGATGGGTTCAGAGCCAATTTTACTGAATCGTTCCGTGATGATTTGCAACCGCCTAATGTCTTTTCGCATCTCATCGCCAGCATTTTCCGGCATTTCTCCCATTTCAATAACATCTACCCAACCCATAAGCGATGAAATGGGGGTGCCCAACTGATGGGCTGTTTCTTTGGCCAGACCCACCCAAACCTGATTTTCCTCGGCCCTACGGCTTACCGAAAAAGCAAAATAAGATACCAGGATAAACAAGGCCACCACTCCCAAAACCACATAGGGATAATATCGCAACTGTTTGAGGACAGTGCTTTCGCCATAGTAAACTTTATGGACCACACCTTCTGCAATAGGAATGGGTATAGGATCATTTTCCTCTGCAAACTCTTGCCTCTTCTCTTCCAGATAACCCGGCTTAGCAAGCATCTTCTTATCCAGGTTAACATTAATTTGGGTGATTTTACCATTTTCGTCCACCACAATAGCCGGGATGGTGGTATTATCTTGGATTAATTCTAGATAAAAGGTAAGATTGGCCTCATCCACCTCCGGATCACCACTATTTTTAACCGCCTTAGCCCATGTACTAACCTTTTTTTTCTCCTCCTGAGCAACCTTCTGAGCCAGCTGCTGACTAAAAAATAACGTCAGGCCTCCTATGAAAATGGCCAGCAATAACAAAATAATTTTGACGTATTTTTTTATTTCGTAGCTGTTCACGATTAGACTATTGGGGGATTACCAGACGCTGTTGGTTTTGTGAGATAAATCCAAATGGTATGTAAATCCTGATACACATGATAATCACGTGCATAATTCAGATTGACTGCCGACTCAAGTTCTCCGTTTGCATATTGCAACCCCGGATATAAACAACCTGGTTTTAACCTGGGGAGATATTCCGTATTGGGCCGGTTTGCATAACTTACCCAAGTTTCTCTTCCCCATAACACCTTGAACCAATGCTTCATGAGAAGTCTGCCTTTCTTTAATAACAGGAGTATTGGCGAAAAAAGAAAAAATACAGCCACCAAACTTAAATCTAATATACGCTTTTTTCTCCGTATTTCCAAATTTTCTATGGTAAAACTCAAATCCAGTGTAAACAGCTCACCGCGCTCATCCTTACTGTTACTGCCAATAACAAAGTGGCTGCCCTCCGGAACGATTTTAAACTGCACCGATTTGCCTGAAAGAAGACTCATTACCTCCATGATATGCGAGGAAACCACATCGGCAGCGCTAAAAATCACCAGATTTACTTTGAAAATATCGACCACCTCAGACACCTGCTCCAAGTTACCGGAAAAACCTTCCGGGCGGGAATTATCCGGAGAAACACGGGTAATGGAGTCCATTTTAACCATGCTGCGGGTTAATAGCCCTTCAATGCGCTGAGATTCGGCCATGCCGGCCACAATGGCAATTCGGTATGCCCGGGTATCGGCAAGTTGCGTTTTACCCGTTTTAAGAAATTGCATAAACAGTCGTAACAGCAGAGGTGCCGCCATACTCCAAGCGCAACCCAGCAACAGGATGGCCCTGCTGAACTGCAGTGATTTTGGCAGAAATGCATAGCCGGAAAATGCCATCAGCGCACCAAATGCGCTGCCTCTGATAATACGGCGAACCGACAGGGGTTTATCATATCCCCCGCTTAAGTATACACAAAATAATACCACCAGGATATAAACAGGAATATGAAGTGCAAAATAGGTATCCGGATAAAAGCCCTTCACATATTTGTTATATTCTTCCCAATAACGGGTAATTCCAAAATATCCGGCATAGATCAACAAAAAATCCAGGATGGGCAACAACGCCGAATTCATCGCTCTATAGGCCAAAGCAATGGAAGCACGCAAATAAATCGCCAGCTGAATAAAAATATTCAATCGACCCGCAATGCTCTTGCTATAATGTTTGCGGGCAAAAAGAACCATGGCATTGTAAAATACCTTCACGTAATTGGCACTGCGCTTTTTGGTACTCTCACCCTTATAATGAATAATGGTGGTCTGCGGAAAATAATAATTGTGATAACCTGCCTGCGTAATTCTGTAACTTAAATCAATATCCTCCCCATACATGAAGAAATCTTCATCCAGCAGTCCAATTTCATTTAAAACATCTCTGCGCAGCAACATGAATGCACCGCTCAGTACATCAACCTTGTGAATGCCGTGCTCATCCAAAAATTTTAAATGGTACCTGCCAAACGTTCTTGACTTGGGAAAAAGTGCAGACAATCCTGTCATTTTATAAAAAGCCACTGCCGGTGATGGCAAACCGCGCTTGCTTTCCGGTAAAAACTGCCCCTTGCCGTCTATCATACGCACACCGAGCCCGCCTGCATCCGCGTGATCATCCATAAAAGCAATGCACTTTTCCAATGTATCATCCTGCAATACAGTGTCCGGATTCAGCAACAATACATATTTTGAACCGCTCAGCCTTATGGCCTGATTATTGGCTCTACTAAACCCCAGATTTTCTTTATTTTCAAGGCATTTCACGGATGGAAACAGGGTTTTCACCATTTCCATACTTCCATCCACACTGTTATTATCTACCACCCAAACCTCTGCCTCGATATTGCGCGTGGCCCTCATCACGCTATGCAACGCCTGCTCTAAAAAGTAGCGCACATTGTAATTGACGATAATGACCGAAAGCTGATGCAAAATTTTCTACACTTTATATTCTGTGCGGTTGGCGATGCTTCTGCCCAGGGTAATTTCGTCGGCATAACCGATTTCGCCACCAACGGCAATACCCCTGGAAATACAACTGATTCGAACAGGCAGCTCCCTGAGTTTTTTGGCAAGATAGAACATGGTGGTATCCCCTTCTACCGTTGCACTGAAGGCCATGATAATTTCTTCGGGGGCGTTTTTTGCAATCCGATCCAGCAATGCCTGAATATACAGCTGATCGGGCCCTATGCCATCCATAGGGGATATGAGTCCGCCCAAAACATGGTACAATCCATGGAATTGCGCCGTAGATTCAATGCTCATCTGATCACTAAAATCCTCTACAACACAGATAATCTTGGCATTGCGCGAAGGATTGGAGCACACATTGCATAGTTCATGGTCGCTTACATTGCCACATTCACGGCACAGCTTGAGCTCTGTTTTAATTTTCAGAATGCTGTCGGCCAGGTTGACAACCTCATGCTCCGGACGATTTAGCAGATACATGACCATACGCAAAGCAGAGCGCTTCCCGATTCCGGGAAAACCCGAAAGCGCCTCAACAGCCTGCTCTACAATACCTGATGTGAACTGCACACCGCGAAGTTAAGGATTTGAACCCGTTATGCCCTATATGCACCCCTATCAAAAGTATTTTCCACAGATTCAATACACAAGAAATCCGGCTTTCGCATTATTGTACTAATTTCGCTGAAAATTTATGCAGATTGAGGTTTTACAAGCCAAAATACACAACGTTCGAATCACACAGACAGAACTCAACTACACCGGAAGCATAACCATTGATATGAATCTGGTGGATGCGGCGGGACTTATTCCCAACCAAAAGGTGCTGATTGTGAACAACAACAACGGTGAACGTTTTGAAACTTACATTATTGCCGGTGAAAGAGGCAGCGGCATCATTGGGCTTAACGGGGCTGCCGCCCGCAAAGGGCAGTTGGGTGATGAACTCATCATCATGACTTTCGCCTTGATGACCCGTGAAGAGGCCCTGATACATCAGCCAAAAAATATTTTCCCGGACAGAAACAATCAACTGGTTTGACGGTTAACAGAAAAACCATAACGAATGCACTGCTGATTGTTCTCACGGCCCTTATATTTCTTTGGATAGGGTTGAAAACCGATTGGTCTGCCACCTGGATGGCTGTATTATCGGCCGATTTGAAATGGGTGGCCGCTTCAGTGGTGGTAATGATTTTTGGCCACTGGCTTAGGGGTTACCGGTGGAATATGCTGACCAAACCAGCGGGATTTCCCTTGAATACAAAACGATCATTTTATGCTGTTATGAGTGGTTACCTCATTAACGTAGCCACCAGCCGAGGCGGAGAAGTGGTTCGTTGTGCCATGACTGCCAAAACAGAAAAAGCCCCGGTAGACTTGCTCATTGGAACCGTAGTAACCGAGCGGCTCGTCGATATGTTGATGCTGCTGCTGGTTTGTATTACCGGATTAATGGTGGAATTTGAGTATATTTATGGTTTTTTTGACCGCTACATCCTAAAACCGGTTAGTGTATTTCTGACACTTAAAAACATCCTGCTATTGTTAGCTTTAGCATTAATGGTGCTGTTGTTCCTTAAGTTTAGGAAAAAAGCCACAACAGAGCGCCCCCCCGGAAAAATTGCCACCCTCCTATCCGGCTTTTCAAAAGGGGTGAAAACCATTTTTTCCTTGCAACATCCCTGGCTGTTTTTTTTATATTCAGCGGGCATCTGGGCTTGCTATATGGTCAGTGGTTATTTTTTGCTGCAAAGCTTATCCGTGACCGCCCACATGGAATTTGGCAGTGCCATTAGTCTGCTAATTTTTAGCGCGGTCGGAATTGCCATACCACTGCCGGCTGGTGCGGGTGTATGGGGGGCCATTTCTTTTGGATTGCAGGCCGTATACGCACTCAATACAAAGGATGCCGAGACATTTGGCATTTTTAACCTGGCCTATCAAAATCTGTTCAGCATTTTTGTAGGTGGCATCTGTTATTTGCTGATGATGGTAGAAATGCGAAAATTAAAAAATGCATGAATACAGCAGATAAAATCTGGAAACGTGAGGAGGCTATGAACCATGCCTCAAAAATCAAGCAAGAAGGAAAGCGCATCGTTTTCACCAATGGCTGCTTCGACATACTGCATGCCGGCCATGTAACTTACCTACAGGAAGCCGCAGCATTAGGTGATTTTCTCGTGGTTGGCATCAACAGCGACGATAGCATAAAACGCCTTGAGAAAAGTCCTGCACGGCCGCTGCAAAATGAATTTTCACGCACTGTGGTAATGGCCGCATTGGGATGTGTAGGTGCTGTTGTGGTTTTTGATGAGGACACCCCGCTTCAGCTCATTCAGGCAGTAAAACCCGATGTGCTGGTGAAAGGTGCAGACTACAAGATAGAAGACATTGTTGGTGCCGCGGAAGTGCTATCCTGGGGTGGCGAAGTTAAAACCCTCGATTTTCTGCCCGGATACAGCACAAGCAGCATTGAGAAGAAAATCCTGGACGCCAATAGGAACATATGAGAAACCGACGCTGGTGGTCGGTGCTTAAAGGTTTTCTGATTATTGCATGCCTGCTTTGGGTATTAAGTCTTTTTCGAGGAGGCCTGCCACAACCGGAAAAGGTTTGGAATGTATTGTGTAAAATCCCCTGGTACTGGCATTTGGCTGCATTGCTATCAGCCAGCATCAACTGGTGGTTAGAAAGCATCAAATGGCAATTGCTTGTTTCCAACATTGAAAGAATACGCTTTGGCAGTGCCATAAAAGGTTTGCTTGCCGGTGCCGCTGCAAATAATGTTTTACCGTTTCGGGTAGGTGAATTTCTGGGTAGGGTGATGTACCTGAAAGAAGAAAACCGCCCTGCTGCCTTGTTGAATAACTATTTTGGTGCCGCTTGTCAAACCCTGGTTACCCTGATTGCCGGCATTCCTGCGGCGTATGCCCTGCTGGGTCCCAAAGCTGAGCAATACGGACAAAACAGCATCATGTACGTTTTAACCCTGTTTCTTATTTTGGGAATAGCATGGTTCATGCTAAAAATACGCACAGGAAAACCTGCGTGGATTGAAAAATGGCTGATGGGGTTCAAGCATTTTTCGGCAAAACAAATTACGGGGACATTCGCCCTCTCTATTTTGCGATATGCGGTGTTTGGTGGATTTTATACATTTTTTATTGTACAATTTCAGCTTTCAGATTTTGGCACCGCTTTGAAAGGCGTGGCGTGTATTTTTTTCATCCAAACATTCACACCCGGGATGATTTACACCGATGCTGCCATGCGGCTGAGTTTGCCTATAATGGTTTTTTCAATCTCCGATGAACTAAAACCCTTGCTAATGGGTATTGCGATTATCAATTATTTTTACAATGTTTTACTGCCTGCATTCATCGGACTCATTATTTTTATTCTGCATAAATGGAAATCTTAAACATACCTGAAGTTTGTGCCGCAATCATGATATTGACGGGGTTTTTAAGCCTTGGCATTCCAATATATTCTTTTAAAACTACCCATATTAAAAGCGAAGAAAAACAACCCATAACCGGATTTTCCATCGTCACAGCATTTAGAAATGAACAATTACACTTACCCCATTTATACCAATCTCTTTGCGATGTAAACTATCCCAAAAACCTGTTTGAATGGGTGGTATGCAACGATCATAGCGATGATGAGGGGAAAAATTGGATTTTAAACATTCAAAAAACGGCTCCTTTCCGGGTAATATTATGCGAAAACACCCACGAAACAGGTAAAAAAGCTGCGCTCAAAAATGCCGTTAATCATTCCACATTTGAAACGCTATTTTTTACCGATGCAGATTGCACCCTCCCGCCGTATATATTAAACACACTGAGCAAACATGTAACAAATAATGAAGATACATTCATTGCAGGCCCGGTGTCGTATAAAGGTGACCATTCTTTTTTACATCAATATCAGTGTATGGAAAGTGCAGTGCTGATGGCCCTTACCGCTCATGCATTTAACAGACATAAACCCCTAATGGCCAATGGTGCAAACCTCTGTGTTAAAAAAACCTTATTTAATAAGGCGCAGGCAGTAAGAAATGATTGGCAGATTCCGGGCGGTGATGATATTTTTTTACTCGAATATGCCTCAAAACAAAATCCTGATGAGTGTATATTTTTAGGAACCGATAAAAACATCATTGAAACCCAAGCTGAAACAAGCTGGTCAGGGTTGCTCAATCAGCGCATCCGCTGGGCGTCGAAAGTACGATTTCAAAAAAACTTTTCAGGTAAACTCTGGCAGTTTTTTTCTTTACTCTTTGCAGTATGCTACCTATTGTCTGTGGCGCTGATACCGCTGCTGGGATGGCGTGTGGCCTGCATCATGGTGGTCGGGAAAGGGCTGGCCGACATGATTTTAATGGGAAGGATTTTGCCTCAATTTTATTATAAAACCACATTATGGCAAAAAGCCGCCTATTCTGTTGTTCAGGTGTTTATGATTGTTTTTGCCGGTGTTCGGAGTCTTACGGGAAGATACGACTGGAAAGGTCGAAAACATTAATTTAACGCAATTTGCTAGGCAAATGATTAAATTCGCACACATGCGGTATTTGCTATTGGGCATATTAGGCATCTTAACCTTCCCCCTCCAAGCCCAATTCACCGATAGTTTCAGTGACGGCGAATTGGACAACAATCCAAAATGGATTTATAACACCAGTGATTTTGAGGTCTTATCCGGTAGATTGAAAACGCTCAATTCCAATGGTAGTGCTGTAAAATATGGCATTTCCACCCTAGCTAATTACGATTCTGCCGAAATTTATGTGTGGGAATTTCAATATGGAATTAATCCCAGCAGCGCCAATTACACAGAGTTTTGGGTAAACGCCGACACTGTGGTTGAAAAGGCCAAAAACGGCTATTTTATCCGGGCAGGTAATACCAAAGATGAAATCAGTTTATACAGAATGGTGAATGGAACCGCCACTGAAATATTATCAGGTACGGATGGAGAATTGAATAAAACTAACAGTCATTACAGGGTATGGCTCGAAAAGAATTTAGATTCCGTTTCACTGTATAGAAAAGATCTCATTAATAATACAACCCAAAAAGAAGGCACCATTTATCTGCCGGATTTAAAGGGAGGGAAATATGTAGGGATTCATGTCATTCAGAACGGAACCTCAGCAATCGGTAAACATTTCTTTGATAATATCTATATCGGAGAAAAAATAAAAGACACACTGGCTCCGCGAATGGTCAAAGCAGCTTTCATTTACCCCAATAAGATTTCCGTAACGTTCAATGAAACCATTAAGGATATTCAGTCACAACACTTTTCACTCATTGTAAACGGCACTTCTCAAGGCAATCCTTCGGTCGTATTTCCTGACTTTGCTTCTCCTGAGAAATGCACTTTGCAATTCGCCCAGCATTTAACCACCAATGTAAATTGCACCCTTTCCAATCAGGGAACCCCGGATATTGCAGACAATGCTTCCGGCTTACATACCATCAATTTTATTTCTGTATTTGCCGATACAGCCACGCTTAATGATTTGATTTTCACAGAACTCATGTCGGTTCCTGCTCCATCAGTAGGCTTTCTTCCGGAAGAAGAATACCTGGAATTATACAACCGCTCCAACAAATGGATTTCCCTTAAAAATTATAAACTCAGCGACAGAAGTAGCTCCGTTACACTACCCGATTCCGTGATTCCCCCTCAAACCTATTTTACCATTTCCAAAAATACCGCACTAAAACTGGACACGCTAGGGGTTTGGGTGGGCGTGAGCACACTGCCTTCGCTCAATAACGACAATGATTATTTCACATTGTTTAACCATAGGGGAGAAAAAATTTGTGCCATTGAGTATTTCTCAAGCTGGCACACCGATGCTTTGAAAGCCAAAGGTGGATGGAGTCTTGAAAGAATTGACAATGCCTATTATTGTATAAATGACAATAACTGGAGGAGCAACCAAAGTAACGGAGGTACACCAGGGCAGCCAAACTCTGTGGCAGGAACTATCACAGAACCTGAAACATTCATCAGCCACGCATACATGCCGGAAACTGATGTAACTGAATTGTATTTCAGTGCTCCGGTGGACAGTGCATCTGCGTTTAATTTGTCCAACTATTCCTTGATTTCCAGCGGAGAAAACCCATTTCGCATAGCGGGAATTAGCCAGGATAATACCGTTATCTCATTAAAATGGCTTCACAATTTTATTCCCAATCAGATTGAAAAAATTTCCATTAACAATCTGAAAAGCTGCGGTGGCATCATTTTCCCTTCAGAGACCGTTCAGGTAGGAAGGCCCGACACTTCAAAAAATATCAGCAAAGTTTTCATCAACGAAATTCTTTTTGACCCCAAGGAAGACGGTGCTGATTACCTGGAAATATACAATGCCGGAAATCGTATTGTGGACTTGAAAAATACGGCCATTGCAGGCGTAAATGATACGGGCACTATTGCTTCCGTTTCTGCATTTATTGAAAATCGATTGCTGCTCCCCGGTGAATATCTTGTGCTCACAGGCAATCCCTCCGACGTAAAAAAACGATACAGCCAACATAATAAACGGGCGTTTAAAACCCTGCCGGATTTGCCCACAATGTCCAATGACAAAGGAAACATCAAACTCGTTGACCGGACCGGCAAAACCCTCGATAGTCTTGTATATGAGGATGATTTTCATAGCCCCATCATTAGCAATAAAGATGGTATTGCATTGGAAAAAACACAGCCCGATGCTCCTTCCAACAAACGGCAATACTGGACCTCAGCCACTTCCTCTTCCGGATACGGAACGCCGGGCATGCCCAATTCACAGTTAAGTTTAATTTTAATAGATGCTAAAAGATATTTTACGCTGCTAACCAAAGTGTTTACTCCCAACAACGATGGAGACAATGATTTACTGAAAATTAAATGTGTGCTGCCCGAACCCGGTTTCTGGATAACCATGCATATTTTCAATGAAAACGGTTTCCCGGTTGCCAACCCTTTTAGCAATTATTCATTGGGCCAGAATGACCTGATTCAGTGGGATGGAAATGTGGATGGAAATACAATTCCTGCAGGAAACTATGTGATTAAAATTGAGGCATTCAACCAATCCGGATTTAGGGTAAGAGATAAACTTAACTTTTCGGTGAATCGTTGATTGAATGCAGCAATCCCTTAAACAACAATGGATGGAAATGGTAGCTGCCGTTCTGGGTAACGATGAAGCCGCTGCCTGTTTTCAAACCTATGTAAGTTGGCTGCAAGATCGGAATCTGACCCTGGAACAAGAGCCAATGCAGGAAATTATTGACAGACTGCTAACCCATGAACCGATACAATATATTTTGGGCGAGGCATGGTTTTATGGTATGCGCTTCAGGGTTAACCAAAGTACGCTTATCCCAAGGCCGGAAACTGAGGAGCTGTGTGACCTGATTATTAAAAACAATCAGAGAGAAAACTTGCATCTGCTGGAAGTAGGAACCGGGTCGGGATGCATCCCCATCACCCTGCTTCATACCCATAAATCATGGACAGCCACTGCACTTGATATCAATAAGCAAGCACTTGATATCGCCATACAAAATGCGGATGCCGTCGGCGTTTCAAAAAGAATTCAATTTGAATGTGTTGACTTTATTGAATCATTCAATGCTTCTAAACAATGGGATCTGATTGTTTCTAATCCTCCCTACATAGACCGGACAGAATTAAAAACCCTTAAATCCAATGTGATTGAGTGGGAACCCCATTCGGCCTTGTTCCCGGATAGCAGCGATCCACTGATATTTTATAAAAAACTGGCAGCATTGCTATCTGAGCAGCATACCGGTTGCGAACTTTGGGCTGAAATCAACAGTGATTATGCCTCTGAAACATTCATTCTTTTTAATGCATTTGCAAAAAAAGAACTGCTGAAGGACATGAGCGGAAACCTGCGATTTCTGCATGCCATAAAATAAAAAAGGGGCTATGCGCCCCTTTTTAAATTAGCAATTACTTTTTATTTGGCCAGAGAAATTCCGTCCTTAACTTTTTTCAACTCACCACTCTTATAAATCTGGGTAAGGGTAGTATACATTCCCTGATAAAAACGCTTTTTATCTGATTCACCACTTTTGGCAAAAAGCGCTCCAATCAAATCGGCAGATTTAACAGTTTTCGGTGCGGTTTTCATAAAATCCAGGATCATGCTCTTTTTGGTAGGCTGGCCTTTGCGAGGTCTGCCACCGCGCTTCTTTGCCGCCTTGGGTGGTCTTCCACGACGTGCAGCCGGCTTGGGAGCAGCGGGACGACCCGGTTTTCTTCCACGCTTGGCCGGACGACCGGGACCACGGCGCTTGGCTTTCATCCTTGCCTTCAATCTTTCAACTTTCTTGGTTGCCTTAGCTTCTGCTTTTTCCACCAGTTTTTCTGCTTTTGCCTCTATTTTAGCTACTTGTTTATCAGCCGCTGCTTTGGCTTTCTTTAATGCCACAGCCATGGCCTTCATTTGCTTTTCAATGGCTTCAAAAACATTGACTGCGGGTTTCACAACCTTACGTCCGCGCTTTTTTCCCTGAACTTTATTTTTTGAGCCCGGCTTTCTACCCCTTTTTTTAGGAGTTGCATCCGCCACAGGAGCAGGAGCTGCGGGCTTTGCCGCTACTTTTGGTTTACGTGCCATAATTTTATTTATGTTGTGTTAAAATTGTTCTGCAAAAATTGTGTTATTTTTTTTAATATCAAAATAATTATTAAGAAAACCCATAATTATTTTAGTATATCAAGCCATATTTACGGGTTTTTTTACTCATATATTTCTGTATTACAATGTGTTAAACAATTATTTTAACAACAACTATGATATATATATTTACCGTAAAATGAAATTTCCATGAAACCAATTACTGAATTTTTTGTTTTCACTTACTCAAATTAGTGAATTATAAAATGACCATCATCACGATTTGATAAAAAACCAATTTGTATTTCAACATAAAAACTAAAAAATAGGTAGGTATCTTCCGCCACACTTATGGTAATTTTGCAATTAAATTGAGTCTGCTACAAACCATCAATAGCGCTGAGGATGTTTCACCATTAAATGAAAAGGATTTGCATATACTGAGCGGTGAATGCAGACAATTTCTCATAGATTCCATACTTAAACACGGTGGACATTTTGCAGGAAATCTTGGGGTAGTAGAACTAACCGTCGCACTGTTAAAGGTCTTCAACCCCGCCGATGATCGATTCGTTTGGGATGTCGGACATCAAAGTTATGCCTATAAAATCCTTACCGGCCGGCGAGACCAACTTAAATCCATCAGAAGTTATGGGGGCATTGCCGGCTTCCCTAAACGCGGCGAAAATCCTGCCGATCATTTTGGAACCGGGCATTCCAGCACCGCCATTTCTGCTGCACTGGGCATGGCCATGGCTGACAAACTAATGGGAAAAAACCAATCTACACACATTGCCATTGTTGGTGACGGCGCACTCAGTGGCGGAATGTCTTTTGAGGCCCTAAACAACGCTGCTGCAAGCGGAGCCAACCTGCTCATTATTGTTAATGATAACCAAATCAGTATTGATGCAGGGACCGGAGCTATGAATGAGCACCTGGCCGGTATTAAGCCCGGAGAACCTAACCTGTTTACCGCACTAAATCTGGATTACCACGGACCCATTGATGGCCACAATCTGCCTCTACTGCTCGAAAGTTTGCAGCACCTAAAATCATTGCGACACCCCAGGGTTTTGCATATCAAAACCACCAAAGGAAAGGGATACGCCCCAGCCGAAGCTGAACAAACCAAATGGCATAGTACCGGCAAGTTTGTCAAAATTGAGGCCCAAGAAACCAAAGAAACCGCAAAATGGCACGAGATAGCCGGACAATGTATGCTGGACATCGCCCAACAACACAGCCATGTTGGCGGGATAACCCCTGCAATGCCCAGCGGAAGCGGATTGATTAAATGCTTCCACACCTACCCCGAACGTTTCTTCGACACGGGAATAGCAGAGCAGCATGCGGTGACTTTCGCTGCCGGCTTGGCCGCTAATGGGATAAAGCCATTCTTATTCATTTACTCTACGTTTCTGCAACGTGGCTACGACCAAGTCATTCACGATATTGCCCTGCAAAACCTGCCTGTTGTGATTTGTATAGACCGAGCCGGCCTTGTTGGCGAAGATGGTCCCACCCATCATGGTGCATTTGACATACCGATGCTGCGCTGCATTCCCGGTCTAACCATTCTGGCTCCGGCTACCGATGCTGAACTCAAAGCCATGATGCATCAGGCAGTTTATGCAGACCACCCCGTAATCATTCGCTATCCCAAAGGCCCAATTACGGATTTGTTCTGGGAATTTGATTCTGAAACGATATGCTCTCATCCGGGAATTTGTCTTAGAAAAGGAGAAAACACTGCTGTTATCAGCACAGGAAACGCCACACAGCTTGCCCATAAGGCCTTTAGTCTTTGCAATTCCCCGGCCTCGCATTATCATTTTCCGGTTATTCATCCTCTTCCTACCGACCTTTTATCGCAGATCGGTCAGTATTATTCCCACATCATTACCGTGGAAGACGGATGCATTACCGGCGGTTTTGGCGAATCTGTTTCCCACTCCCTATATCAGCAGGGTTTCAATGGAAAAATAACGCATCTTGGCATTCCCGATGCCTTTATTACCCATGGCAGTAATGATTTGCTGTTTGATGTGTGTGGCTATTCTCCGGAAAAAATCGCCGAGGCCATACAAATGTCCTTTTCAAAGTGATTTTACCCAATTCGTGATCATATCCTGTCCCTGTGGCGTAAGCACACTTTCAGGATGAAACTGCACTCCCTGAATGGGTAAATTCTTGTGCTTTATTCCCATGATTTCTCCTTCACAATGCGCTGTTACCTCCAAAGGCGAATCTTTTTCCATGGATTCTAATATCAGACTGTGGTATCGGCCCACCTGCAAAGGGTTTGGCAATCCATAAAAAACACCCTTACCGTCGTGTTGAATATTGCTGGACTTTCCATGCACCGGACTTGCAGCACGAACCAAACGGTAGCCAAAATGTATGCCCAAGGCCTGATGACCCAAACAAACGCCCAAAACAGGCAGTTTGCCAATCGCTTCAGACAATAATGGCATAAGGTTACCCGCATCCTGCGGTGTGCAGGGACCAGGACTTATAACCAGTCCGCTGAAATCAGTATCGTAATGGCCTTCAGCCGAAATTTGATCATTATACCTAACCGTAACATCAGCGCCTGCTAAGGTCAGGTAGTGCACCAGATTCCAGGTAAATGAATCGTAGTTATCTATCAGCAATACCTTCATCCCATTACTTGCTGTGAGTACCTGTGTAAAACGCCTTTCCGTAATCAGGCTCAAAGTAGGCCAGGTCTGCCAGTTTTTGTTCTTTTAGCTGCGCGTATGCATCGAAACAAAGCCAAGATGCATCCGGCACACACTCCATGGCAGGGTAGTGGGAAAATGTCGGAATCAATGTCTTTAACTTCCCTACCGCATTGCCGCAAAATACCACTTTTTTACCCGCGTATTCAATCCAAACGTCCTCCGACAATATCTTATTAGCCAAGGGCTCCAAAATGTTAAATTCGGCGCTGTAAATGGCGTAAAACACCTCATTTCGACGGGCATCCATCATGCATATATAAAAGTCGCCCGACAAACCGGTTGATGCAGCCCTTTTTGCCATCAGTTGCAGCCCGTCGCAAGCAATCAGCGGAACGCCCAGCCCAAAGCATAGCCCTTTTGCCAGACTGGTTCCGATTCGCAATCCCGTATAGGAACCGGGGCCCTTGTTGACCGCTATGGCTGCAATACTGCCACCTTCAGCTACCGCCCGATTCATCAGCTGTTCTGCCATAACCGGAATCTGCTCAGCATGGGCATTTTCGGAAGTGGTTATGCAAACTTCCACACACTGCCCATCAGCCCCTGCAAGCGCCACTGAGCCAATGGCTCCGGAAGTTTCTATGCAAAGGATCATAACGGATTCGACATTTTTTTAAAATGCCCGTTCAACTGAATTTTTTCCTTCATTTGCTTCAGGCCGGACAGAGAAATTAGCAAATTTTTCAAATGATTAATTACATAAAGCTGCCGCTCATACATTGTATTCAACGCTGACAGCTCAATTTCCTGCTCGGGCAATAAACCACATTTGTGAATCCAGGTATGAAAATCAGCCCATGGATCAGGAAATTTTCCTCCATCAAATTGTGTGTGCGTATATAACTCCTTTAACAGATCTGCAATTCTCAGCTTCAGTTCCTTATCCTCATTATCGGTAAATGGAATATCGCGAACAAACCCGCCTCCATATAGCTTACCACTATAAACCGGTTGAAATTCAAGCAGTTCAAATCTCGAAATAGCTTCACATTCAATATCCATCTCCCCTCCCGGCCATGTATTGACCAACTTCACACTTCCCAGTTCAGTTCCGGTGCCCTCCAGCTTACCATTAAACACCACCGGCATGCCAAATGTGGAATTATCTTCCAACGTTTCGTTGATTAACTGCCTGTAGCGGGGTTCAAAAATATGCAACCGAACTTTTTCTTTTTCGAAAACAACCAGTTCCAGCGGAAAAAGCGGCAAATACTTCATAGGTAACTGCAAAGCTACTGAGCAAGTAGCATTTTGTGAAATGCAATCGTTTTGGCCTTAAATTTGAAGTAACAAATTCAAAATTTCTTATGAAAAACGCTTTAACCATCTTCAGCATTGTAGCGCTTGCATTGTCAGGTGCTTTATTTTTCTCATCTTTCAAACAAGCCAAACCTACTGCGCCCAAGGTAAAAGTCATGCAATTGACAGCCGTAGAAAGTCTGGTGGGCGGTGGCATGGCCCGATCAAGACTTATTTCCTCAACCGCAGAAGGCAATATACAGGAACAGGAACTGGGCCATTTCTACAGTCTGGTTGGCATTAAATTCGAAAATATCCGCTCTAACGACGTCACTATTTCTTTGAAACTGGAAGAATACCTGAATGATGGCTGGGAATTAATCAATAGCAATAGCACTTTCGGATCCAGGGCTTCAGGCAGTGCCGGCAGCAGCGAAAATGGCATCGTTATAACCCGTTACGTGCTGAAAAAGACCATTGAGTAAAGCTATTTGGTGTACCTTTGCCACGCAAAGTCATCATGATTGAAGAAGTTTATATCGTAGCTGCCATGCGCACCGCCATGGGCAGTTTCAACGGAACCTTTTCCACAGTTAGCGCTCCTAAACTGGGTGCTGCCGCCATTCAGGCCGCCCTTCAAAAAAGCGGGGTATCCCCCAATGCCGTACAAGAGGTTTATATGGGCTGTGTGCTGCAGGCCGGCGTAGGTCAGGCACCTGCCCGACAGGCGGCCAAATTTGCCGGAATCCCGGATCACGTTCCGGCAACCACCATCAACAAAGTATGTGCAAGCGGCATGAAATCAGTAGCACTGGGTGCTCAAAGCATTATGCTGGGCCACAATGATGTGGTAGTGGCCGGCGGCATGGAAAACATGAGCATGGTGCCCCACTACCTAACCAACAGCAGAACAGGCACTAAATATGGAAACATCACCATGCTCGATGGCCTTCAGCACGATGGCCTAACGGATGTATATAATAACACCGTTATGGGAACCTGCGCCGAGTTGTGCGCCAAGGAATACCAGTTCAGCCGCGAAGATCAGGATGCATTTGCCATCGGAAGCTACAAAAAGTCTGCTGATGCCTGGGCAGCCGGAAAATTCACTGCGGAGGTAACCCCCGTTACCATCAGCACGCGCAAAGGAGACATCGAATTTGCCGAAGACGAGGAATATAAAAATGTTAACTTCGACAAAATACCTGCTTTGAAACCGGTATTTGCCAAAGATGGAACCATTACCGCTGCCAATGCAAGCACCATGAACGACGGTGCCGCCGCCCTGGTTTTGGTTAGCGGGAAAAAACTCAAAGAGCTGGGCTTGACTCCATTGGCCAGAATCGCAGGATTTGCCGATGCAGAACAGGCACCTGAATGGTTTACCACTACTCCAAGCAAGGCATTGCCCATCGCCGCGCAACGTGCAGGCATATCGATGACCGATCTGGATTTTGTAGAACTCAATGAAGCTTTTTCCGTAGTGGGTCTTGCCAATAACAAAATCATGGGATTGAATCCGGATAAGGTCAATGTAAATGGCGGTGCTGTATCGCTGGGCCACCCGCTGGGTGCCTCCGGAGCGCGCATTCTGGTTACCTTGGTACATGTGCTGCAACAAAACGATGCCCGATGGGGCGGCGCCGGTATATGCAACGGCGGTGGCGGTGCCAGCGCCATGGTTATTGAACGTTGCTAATCCATTTCTTTAAGGCATCCAATAAAGCGATGCCGTATTTCGTTATTCCTATTCAAATGCGCATACGGATTTTCATACTTATTGTGTTTCTTACAAGAAGTGTTTTGACTGCAGGCCATAAAGACAGTTCAGCCATTAAGAAATTGGCAGCGGGCGAAAATTATCTCAAAGAAATAGCCCCAAAATTTATTGCAGCGAAAACCGATGAAGAACGAATAGAGGCAGCTTGGCAGGTATACCGTTCACTCGACACACTGCTTGCCCTACCCGAGAGCTTCGAGTATGCCTGGGATTCGCTAACCTCCAGAACCATTTCTATCCTGTTATCCCCCGATAAAAAAGTAAGGATATACACCTGGAATCTGATACTGAATGATGGCAGCTTTAAGCATTTTGGCTATCTGCAAACCCGCAAAAAGAAATCCCTAGAAACCTATCCGTTGTTGGACACAACATCGTTGCAAAGCAAAGATATTGCAGATGAGGAGCTTGATCCTGCTTCCTGGCCCGGCGCGTTATATTATAAAATCATACCCTTTAAAAAGGGAGGGAAAACCCGCTACCTGCTGTTCGGTTTCGATGGTAACACCATACACAGTAATAAAGCCATTATGGAAGTGCTTTGGCTGTCAAAATCAGCACCCGTTTTCGGATATCCGGCTTTCAGACAAGGCGAAGATGATCCTAGTGCAGAGTGCAGAATCATCATGGAATGCCACAATGACGTAAAACTATCCTTTTATTACGAACCCCATAAACAAATCATTATCGCCGACAAACTAGTTCCATCATTCCCGGAGGCAAAAGATGACCCGTATTACTATATCCCAAGCGGGGATTATGATGTGTACAAACGAAACCGCAAGGGTACGTGGATGCGAAACGATCTAAAAAACTGGGATTTGGGGCAGGGTGAAATGCGTCCGGCACCGGGACCAAGGCCTACACCGCCGCCACCGGCAGAAAAATAATTGCCGACTACAAACAGGATCCGATGGTCGCCATTTTAGCCTCCGTTTCATCCCATTCTGCATCTGCATGGCTTAAAGCATTGATTCCGGCACCTGCATGCAAAACAGCTTTTGAACCGTACCATTGGCAACAGCGAATATTTACCCACAAATGCGGCTTTGCATTTTCATAGTATCCCAGAAAGCCGGCAAATAAACCGCGGCCTTCTGTTTCATGCGCATCTATCACAGAAATGGCCTTTTCCCTGTTATAGCCGCCTACAGCCGGGGTAGGATGCAGTTGGGCTATACATGCATGAATATCATTGTGAGGTAAGGAAAATTGATACCGTCTTACAAGGTGCTTCAATGCCCCGGCCCTCACTGCATCTGCCTCTCCTGAAGTTATAATTTTGGCACCAACCCGTTGAAAAACCTCCTCCAGATGCCGCTGAGTAACGGTATTCTCATCCATTTCCTTTCCGGTCCAGCCGGTATCTTCGTTAAGCAAAGTGCCCGCCATGGATACGGTCTTCCAGTCTTCGCCTGAGGGCTGCACCAAAATTTCAGGAGTCGCACCCAGCCAAATACCGAATTTCTCGTGGTAAATGATACTTACAAATGCATCCGGATAATGGTCGCAAGCAGCAATAAATGCATCAAATAACGCAACCTTGGTATCAACCACTTGGGTTCTTGCAGCAACCACCTTTTGAACCCTGCCTTCCGCAATTTCCTGTTGTATGGTTTGCACATAATTACGCCAACTTTCACGATCCATTCCAACATGATTGGGTACCCCGGTTTTAGAATCAATATGTTCTGTCCATTTTCTCAGGATTGCTTCCTGAAAAACAGTTTCACCGGCGATGAATGAGCAGGGTTGCTCCGTTAACCAGGGCTTAAAAAGAAAACCGTTTTGTAAAGCAATATCCGTGATATTAGACTCTTGAAATTGGCCTGCCAAACCTTTAGGACTACCACCGGGTGTGCGCCATATGGCAAACCCATCACTCATGGTGCTTTTATTGCTACTACTGCCAGGGTGATAGTGCCCTTGCAAATCTTTGTACCTTTTTGATTGAAAATACTGACATCCCACACCTGTGAGGTTCTGCCCAAATGCACCGCTGTGGCTTTTCCGGTCACTGTCTCGCCTTTAAATGCCGGCTTTATGTGGTTGCAGGTCACAGACTGTCCAAACGCCACCCATTGGTCGCGATTAAGGCATAAATTTCCTGCCATGCTGCCCAATATTTCTATCAAGGATAAAGAAGCTCCCCCGTTCAGCATTCCCAATGGCTGTATGGTATTTTCATCCACCGGCATGGAGGCGCACAAATAATCGGGGCCAATTTCAGTAAAAACAATACCCAAAGCGGTATTCAGGGTGTTTTTACAGCGCTCGTTTAACGCCTCTATGGTTATATTCGCGGTGTCAAAAAAAATGGAGTCCAATCTGTTGCAAAATTCAGCTTCTGAAGCCACAAAAACAATTTATTTAATCCGACACGGACAAACCGATTTTAACAAAATGGGCATTGTACAGGGATGTGGTGTAGATACCGATCTCAATGAGACCGGCAGACTTCAGGCACAGCGATTTTATGAGGCCTATACCCATCTCAGCTTTGAACCGATTTTTGTTAGCCGGTTAAAAAGGACCCATCAGACGGTAGCACCTTTTACCGATAATAAAAATACCCCCATTAAAATTGTTCCAGAGCTTGATGAAATCAACTGGGGCATTATGGAAGGAATGGTGCCCACCCCGGAAAGTACCGCCCAATTTCATGAAATTGTAGCATCCTGGAGGAATGGTAATTTGCATAATGCAGTGCAAGGCGGTGAAACGCCCGCAGCCCTCTACGAAAGACAAAAACTGGGTTTAAAAACCATTGAAGCAAATATTACAGACAAACCTGCCCTGGTTTGTATGCATGGCAGGGCCATGCGCAGTTTTTTATGCCTGCTTACCAATCATCCGCTGCATCTGATGGATGATTTTGAACACCATAATGTGTGTCTGTATATTTTAACCAAACACCCTCTTGAAACCCATTATCAGATTGTTCGACACAATTGTACTGCCCATCTGTCTTAGGAATCTGTAATTTTGCACATTGGTGAATAACGATATACAAATCCACATTATAGACCGAAACGGCATAGAACACCTCGTTACGGCACCCACCGATATGAATTTGAATCTGATGGAGGTGTGCAAAATGCATGAACTGCCGGTAAAAGGGGAATGCGGAGGCATGGCCATGTGCGCATCCTGTCAGGTATATGTTGAAAGCGAACACATGCTTACTGAGGCCTCCGAAGATGAAATGGCCATGCTGGATCAGGCATTCTTTGTTAAAAATAACAGCCGACTGGGTTGTCAAATTCATATGTCCCCACAATTGGATGGATTGATTGTTCGACTTGCGCCTGAAAATGGATAATTTTTTGGGTTTTCTTGATAACTCCAATATTTTTTATTATTTTTGCAGTCCTTTTTTCGGAAAATGGCAAATCATAAATCAGCAATCAAACGCATCAGGGCTAACGAAGCCAAGCGGGATTTAAACCGTTATCAGCATAAATCTGCCCGTACTGTTGTAAAAGCAATCCGCAAAGCAGAAAACAAAGGCGAAGCAGAAGGATTACTATCCAAAGCATTCAGCATGCTCGACAAGCTGGCCAAAAAGAACATCATTCATAAAAATAAAGCCGGTAATTTAAAGAGCAGCTTGAAAAAGCATGTAGATTCTCTGGCTTAATTGAAACGATTTTTCATATAAAAGCCACCTAACAGGTGGCTTTTTTTATGGGCGTTTTAACATTGCCCTGCAATTAGCACAAAGCCATTTCTTTTCAGCAAACAGGGTCTTAGCCGTGCCTTTTGCATCGTTCATCAGACAGGAAGGGTGCTTGTCACAATGCGGTAAACCCAGATTGTGGCCTATTTCGTGCAAGGTTACAAGAGTCAGTAACGTATCGATTCGCTTGCCAAACTGTCTCAGCCGATGATCAGACACAATACAAGCCACGCCGGGCTTATATCCCAAACCGAATATACCCCAATGCGGATGTACCCCTTTATGGGTATAAATATCAAGGTGGGTTATACCCAAAATATGGTCATACTGTGCGGGTTTCTGTCTTCTTAACCATGCCAGCATAGCCGGGGCGCTATATCTATGTGTACCTTTCAACCTGCTTTCTTCAGGCATCATTCTGCGGGGCATAATAGCCACCTTCATGCCATAACACATTCTTAACTCCCGGGCCAGCATTTGCACACGAGCATCTGTAACTTTGCCCAAAGGCAAAACAGACACCATTAATGAATCTTTGGTAGTTACCTGCTTTTTATGAACCTCATTCGTTTGACAGCAGACAAACAAGAAAGAGAAAATTAAAAAAATACAGTTTCTCATACCCATACAACGTTTAACGCTATGGGTATATTATTCTCCGTGCACCAAAGTACCCACGGACTCTCCACCCAGCAAACGGCTAAAATTACCCGGTTTGTTCATATCAAAAACAATAATGGGTTTTTTGTTCTCCTGGCACAGGGTAATTGCGGTGAGATCCATCACTTCCAGCCCTAGATCATATACGTCTTTAAAAGAAATGCTATCAAACTTTTTTGCATCAGGAACCTTTTCAGGATCTGCCGAATAAATCCCATCCACGCGGGTTCCCTTAATTACAACATCCGCTTCAATTTCCACAGCCCTCAGTGAAGCAGCAGTATCTGTGGTAAAATAGGGATTTCCGGTGCCGGCACCGAATATTACCACCCGGCCCTTTTCCAGATGTCTCATCGCCCTTCTGCGAATGAATGGTTCTGAAATTTGCTCCATTTTGATGGCTGAAAGTAAACGGGTAACCAAACCGGCTTTTTCAAATGCTCCCTGCAAAGCCATGGCGTTAATCATGGTGGCAAGCATTCCCATATAATCTCCCGTAGCGCGGTCTACAACCCCGCCCTGAGCTCCTTTTAGTCCACGGAATATATTTCCACCACCGATAACTACAGCAATCTCTACGCCGAGCGCTGCAGCTTTTTTCACTTCCAAGGCATATTGCTCAAGCATTTTAGGATCAATCCCATACTGCTGGTCGCCTTGCAGACTCTCACCACTCAATTTAAGAAGTACGCGTTTATATTTCATGTTTATATTTTTATGGGTGCAAAAAAAATCCCCCAAATTTGGGGGATTTTTTTGATATCTGATTATCCTAATTGAATTCTTTTAAACTGTTTTACAGTCAGACCGGGCTCAACATCAGTCAGCATCTTGCCAACGGATTTGCTGTTGTCCTTCACAAATTCCTGATTCAACAGGGTGCTTTCCTTGTAGAACTTCTCAACCTTACCTTGGGCAATTTTATCCAGGATGGCTTCTGGCTTGCCTTCAGCACGAGCCTGCTCGCGACCAATTTCCATTTCACGGGCAACCACGTCAGCTGACACATCAGATTTATCCACGGCAATCGGATTCATGGCGGCAATCTGCATTGCTACGTCTTTACCTGCAGCGATATTGGCCTCTGAGGGTGCATTGTTTAACTCAACAAGCACACCAATACGATTGGCACCGTGAATGTATGAAACCACATTTTCACCTTTTACCAGGGCATACGCAGTAACATCAATTTTTTCACCAATCTTAGCCACTTCATCCAACAAACGACCGGCAATGGTTCCACCGGAAATACTCAAATTCTTGAGATCTTCCAAAGAGGCGGGCTCTGCATTCAATGCAGCTTCAGCGATTTCCTTGGCAAAAGCCACAAAAGCTTCATTTTTACCTACAAAATCGGTTTCGCAGGTTAATTTGATGGCAGCTCCTTTTTTAGAATCTCCTGAGGTAATGGCAATCACTGCCCCTTCAGAAGCTTCACGATCGGCCCGATTGGCAGAAATCTTGGCACCTTTCTTACGAAGGTAATCCATGGCTGCTTCAAAATCACCATTGGTTTCGGTGAGGGCCTTTTTGCAATCCATCAGACCGGCTCCGGTCATTTGGCGCAGTTTATTTACATCAGACGCACTAATGCTCATAGTTGATTTTTTATTAAGTAATAGGTTAGTAGAATATAAATTTCTGGTTACGCTTAAGAAGCTACAGCCTCTTTGTTTTCGGGCGCATCCTCTTCGGGCTTCTCACGGCGACGTTCTTGCATACCTTCAATGATAGCGTCTGCTAATTCAGCAACAATCAGGTTTATGCTCTTAGAAGCATCGTCATTTCCGGGTATCGCAAAATCCACCACGGTAGGATCAGAATTGGTATCTACGAGACCAAAACAAGGAATCTCGAGACGATGACTTTCTGCTACTGCAATGTGTTCGCGTTTAACGTCAACCATAAAAATTGCACCGGGCAACTTGCTCATATCCTCAATTCCACCCAGCATTCTGGACAGTTTCGCTTTTTCACGATCAAGCATCAAACGCTCTTTTTTGTTAATGCGTTCGAAAGTGCCATCAGTAGCCATTTTATCAATGTTTTGCATCCTTTTGATGCTGCGACGAACGGTCTGAAAATTGGTGAGCATACCACCTAGCCAACGCTCAGTAACGTAAGGCATATTGGCACGTTTTGCGTGTTCAGCAACGATTTCCTGAGCTTGTTTTTTGGTGGCTACAAACAGAATTCTGCGACCCGACTTAGCAATATTGCGAATGGCGGCTTTGGCTTCTTCCAGTTTGGCTTCGGTTTTTTTCAAATCAATAATGTGGATACCATTCTGCTCCATAAAAATATAGGGAGCCATTTTGGGATTCCACTTTCGGGTTAGGTGACCGAAGTGTACACCGGCATCCAGAAGATCTTGTTGGGTATAGGCCATGTTCTTGTATTAACGCTTAGAGAATTGGAAACGTTTACGGGCTTTTTTCTGACCACTTTTCTTACGTTCAACAACGCGAGAGTCTCGTGTCATGAAACCGGCAGCCCTGAGGGCGGGTTTGAATTCAGCATTTAGATCGGTGAGTGCCTTAGCAATACCCAAACGGATGGCTTCCGCCTGTCCGCTGATGCCGCCGCCGCGCACATTCACATTGATATCGAATTTTCCGTCGTTATCGGTTACCGACAGCGGGCTTGAAATAGAAGTCCGGTGCCAAGGCAACGGAAAGTATGTTTCAAACTCACGGTGGTTGATGGTAATTTTACCGTTTCCTTCTTTGAGATAAACGCGGGCTACCGCGGCTTTTCTTCTTCCTGAGGTGTTTTGCATAGGTTGGCTCAGATTTCGAATTTCAGATTTTCAGGTTTTTGTGCTTCATGGGGATGCTCAGTGCCTTCGTATACATACAGATTGGTAAACAACCTGCTGGCAAGGCGGTTCTTGGGGAGCATACCCTTTACTGCCATTTCTATCAACTTCACCGGCTTAACATTTTTGGCAAGTGTAGAACGCTGACCTCCGGGGAACCCGGTATGGCGCAGGTATTCTTTATTGCCCATTTTGTTGCCCGAAAGTTGAATTTTCTCGGCGTTGATAACGATTACATTGTCTCCGCAGTCAACGTGCGGTGTAAAATCGGGTTTGTTCTTGCCGCGCAATACAAAGGCAATCCTTGATGCAATGCGGCCCAGATTCTGGCCATCAGCGTCCACAACAAACCAACGTTTGTTGACAGTTGCCTTATTGGCCGATACAGTTTTGTAAGTACTTAACGGATTCACGTTGTGCGTTTCCTTTTATTTTTGGGGTTGCAAAAATAGCCAAAAATATTTGCGAAAACAAGTTATCCCCAAACTTTTTTAACTGACCAGAAAATTATCTTTCAAATCAGCCACAGAATATTCTAAGAGCGCACAAAGACTACCAGTCCTCTTCATCCGGCTGATAGGGCCCACGAAGCGCGCGTTTCAGCCCTTCAACAAACTCTTTCACATCCCGGTCAGCCGCCAGCAGGTAAATATCTGTGTTTTGAAACCCCTTTTTCACACGCATGTAATATTCATGATAGGTACGAATCATGCGGGCCTCTGCTCCCCGCTCCACCTCCACGTGCACAAAATTGCCAAATTGATATTTGAAGCGACTTTCCTGAAACCGAATAGCCATGCGGTATTCCATCATTCCTGACTGCCGCTTATTATAGTTATTGGTCTGCACCATCATGGGCGTGGTAATTTTCATTACAATTTTGTTTCCAACCACATTTTCCAACACCCATGTTTTATCTTTCATTTTTTCCTTGCCGAATTTTTGGGTCAAAAATTTAATGGTTCGCCAATACAAGCTATCTGCACCGCAGGTTTCACAATTCTCATCTTCAATTACACCTGAATAGTAAATAATCTCCCTAAGGGTGTCATATGGAGGTACGAAGCGTTTGTAGGGAACCCTGGGCTTTACCTGAACATCCGGGGTGCCCTCCGGTTCTCCCCAGCCACCTCCATCTGAAGGTGATGCCGAGTCCGTTGCCGTGCTGTCTCCCACGCCCGGGCTCCTGAGGTCTGTGCCCCATTCCTGCGCCAGCAATGGCTGAAAGCCAAACCAAAAAAATATAAATAGGGGCAGTAATGCCTTAACGAATGTGCGTGTCTCTGTCATGTTTCTCTGTCTCGAATTCAAAAGATGTGCCGAATATTGGCTGCGAATATAAATTCACCTGGAGGGTTATTTGGGTTTGGATCACTTGTATCTTTGTCCACAATGTCAGTATTGTGCAATAAAATAAACGTTTTTACTTCCATTTTATTGTGGTGTCTGAAATCTTCCTTTTGAAAAAACAGCCGGTTTGGGTCGGGATTTTCTCCAGGCAATTTGCTCTTGCAACGGCAATTGTATCACTGAACGGCATACATCACTGCAACAGCCCTCGTACTTTTCCGCGCATTTTTCGCATTGAATAAATAAAATATGACAACCCGTATTGGCGCAGTTAACGTGGGTATCGGCCGGCTCGCCACACTGATGACAGCAAGCAATAACCTCTTTGCTAACGCGTTCATGCAATCGTTGGTCAAACACAAAATTCACCCCATGAAATTTGTTCTCCAGCCCATTGTCTTTTACCTGATTTACATAATGGATAATGCCTCCTTTTAAGTGATACACTTCATTAAATCCATTGTGCTTCATCCAGGCACTGGCTTTTTCACAGCGTATACCTCCGGTACAATACATCAAAATGCGTTTGTCTTTTTCACCCTGAAACTCGTCAATTACGCCCTTTAATTCATCCCTGAACGTGTCAGACTGAGGACATCTGGCATTTTCAAACCGGCCTACCTCACTTTCATAATGATTTCGCATGTCAATAACCACGGTATCCGGGTCGGCTAACATGGCATTCCAGTCGCTTGCCTCCAAGTAATTTCCGGTGGCAGCGGGATTGAATGTCGGATCTTCAATTCCATCAGCCACTATTTTATTTCTTAATTTTACATCTAACTTGTAGAAACCAAGCTGTGTTTCTTCAATGGCGATATTCAGCCGGATATCCTTTAAAAAATCGATGTTATGCAGCGCTGCTTGAAAATCAGTTAATCGCTCAGATGGCAATGCAATCTGGGCATTAATTCCTTCTTCAGCGATGTAAATCCGGCCTACTACTTCAATTTGTTTTAAAGTTAAGTACAGGGAATCTCGGAATACCGCAGGATTTTCAATGGGGAAATATCGGTAGAAGGAGATGGTGGTATAAGGCCGTTTATCAGCCAACATACGTGCCTTCAGCTCCTCCCGGTTCACTCTGTTGTGCAATAACATGGTCGGGGAAGTTTAATAGCGTTACAAAGTTACAGTATAAAATAAGCCTCTTCCAAAAAATATACAATAAATACGGTAATACCTGCGTTACCAAAAAAATACCATTATGAAAATCATTGTTTATTCCATCCTGTTCTTTTTTGCCGCAGGGCCGCTCTCTGCAGAATCTATTCAAAAACTTATTGAAACCGGCAAAGTAAAAGCCCTGTTCAGATCTTCAGGCGGCCACCAGGAATACTGCATTGAAATGAAGGTGAAAAATATTTCAGACCAAGCCCTTACCGTTGAAATTGAGCCAGGCAGAAGACTTGTAGCCGATACCGTTTCTGACCAGGACATGCTGATTGTTAAGGACCAGACCATTGCCCTTGCTGCCGGACAAACCTTCATCGCAAAACTCTATGCCTTTTGCTGTCAGAAAAAAGACCGTTCACCCGCCAAAGGGCACTCTTTTAAAGTGGGCACTATGGCATCTGCTGCTTTGGTAAAACTGGCTCAATTCATCAGCAAGAAAAACTTCTCTACTTCAGCTGTTCAGAATGCTATTTGGGTACTGTCGGATAAACACAACCTAAGTAGCGTGCATGAAGGCGACAGACAGGAAAATGCCGAATTACGGGCCCTTACCGCCGAACTGGCCGGCATCAAAATGCCCTGGTATTATATCAGCTATAAAGATGTACCCGGAATGGTTTTTTCTGACAAGGCATCAATCCTTTCAGGAAAAATTGACTATACGCTAACCTCAGCGACATCAGTAACGGTTATCGTTAAAAACACCAACGGAATGATCATTAGAACGCTGCTGGAAAACAAAGCCCAAAACCCGGGTAGGCAAGTAGTACCATTATCGTTTCCGGTTTCGGGTTTAAGCAAAGGCAAATACCAGATATTGGTGCTGGATGACGATATCAATTTAATTCACAGCCGGGAATTTGAACTCTAGCGATTTCGAACACTATCAACCACCATTACCCAAACCGGCATTTCCCGGGTTGGATAGTGGTGCTGGCGCATGAAAAAATACCTGTTTAAGGTGTCTAGGTGTGTCATATTGCTCACAATTAGCGTATCGTGAAGTTCATAATCATAACGAGTACTAATGTTTAAATAGAGGCCTTTATTTCGCAAAACAGTTGCATAATATTTCTCGATTGGATGATAGTGGGCCACATGCCATTTAGCGACATAGGGAAGTACTCCTTTTTTTTCGGCCATCATTAGTACCTGAGCAGGGCTAACGCCATCAAAAACGGTATTTCGATGATAATTGCGAAAGTATCCAACCACCAAAATGCCGGCAATGGCAATTTTCCAGCCCGCTTGAAAAAACCGATTATTATTATCGGCAAGTGGCAACGCAACCAGCATGGCCATCAATGGAATGGCAGGCGCCAAATACCAGTAAATGCGGGTAGCCGACAAACTCAGAATAAACAGAAATACCACAACCCCAACTAGAATTCGGAAGTATAATTGCCTGTGGGTCCAAGTTTTGATTATAAACGCCGCAGCCATCATCAAGACAATGAAAGCCATAAAATAATCACGCCACAGAACTTCCAGGTAGTAATACCAATGGGTGTCATGGCCTTCATTGGTGTGTAAATACCGCCCCGAGAATTCATTTTCAAAAACGGCCTTGATATAACCGGGGGTTAGCCACTCATGTAAACCATAATAACCAACTACAATGATCAATATAATGATTCCCAGCAGGGCTATCTTGCCGATTTTTAGCGATGCACGGGGTTTGACCGCATAACCCATGGCAAGCCACACAGGTAGCCACATAGCAGCAGCAATGCCTTTGGTGAGGATAGCAGCAGTAAACCAGATGGTCATGCCTATCAGCGATTTTCCGTTGTTAGGATGTTCGAGATGTTTTAACCATGATAATGTGGCCAGCAACACAAACAGGGTAAGCAGCGCGTCATAGTCACCGGTTCTTGCAATGTGGTAGGTATTAAAACCGCCACAACCCAGCATCACGGCTATCCAGGCAGCAGCCGGACCAAATCCATATCTGCTCTTTAGAAACAAAAATCCATAATACAGAACGATACAAGCTGCCATAGCTGAAGGCAAACGCAGGGCAAGCAAACCCGGGCCCAGCAGCTTCATGCACAAGCACTGCAAGAGAATCAGTAAATGGGGCTTGGTATTCCAGAAATCAGGAAGGCCGTTGTAGGTGGGGTAGCCAATATTTCCGGAATACAACATCTCAAGCGCATTATTCGCCTGCCTACTTTCATCCCATAAATGCATGGGGACGGCATCCAAGCGATAACCAATCACCCAAAATGACAGTAGCAATAAAATAATGGAAGAAAGCTGCTCAGACAGGCGCCCTGCATCATTCCGATTTAGCCACATACTTCGGCTATTGTCAGGGCTCGGTTACCAGCATTTTGGCAGATAACGATTCCTGCCCTGAATCCAGCTTTACAAAATAGGTTCCCGCTGCTATCCCCGATGGTATACGAATGCGACCGTCTGTGGTTTGTCCGCCAAAGCAAACAGCCCCCGACAGGGAATAAACCGTGTAGGCATAGCGTTTACCCTCCGGCACTGCAACGTACCAATCTGAGCCCGCAGTAACCGGAACCGGGTAGGCATTCACATTCACCTGGGGCGCTTTGGAAATACCCACGTGGCTAATCAATACCGGAATATCTGCGGTATCTCTGCAGCCATTGCTGTTGCTTGTTACTACCAGTTTAACGGTGTAGTTGCCCTCTGTATCGTATTGGTGTGTGCCAGGCAATCCGCTGGACTTGCTACCATCCCCCCAGTTCCACTCAAAAGTAAGACCTGCCGTTGTGATAGGTGTGCATACAAGGGTTCTTTGCCAGCGAAGCTGCCACGTAAATCCTGCCGTAGGGCGGGGCTTTATAGCAATTGTAAGGGGTTTACGCTCACTGAAACAGCCATTTTTTTCCGTAGCATAATAATAGGTAATAGGAGACAATAAAGACCCGGTTACTATTTGGTTACCGCTTGAAAAAGCACTAGAAGATGTATCCTCATAATACCACCAAACGTTGCCATTGGTGACATTGACCTGGAACAAACCAGCTCCCTTGGAGCAAACGGGGTCTGATTTAACCAATGAAGGAACGGGAGGCACATTCACAGTGACTTTAACACTGTCAAAATTAGTGGCCTCACATTCTTCTTCAGATACCTTCAGGTAATAGGTTTTATTTGACTGCAAATTTTGAAATACAGGATTTGTGCCTGTGTAAACAGGCACCTGCAAATCCGATGGATCGAACCAATTTAGGGTTCCCCATGGCAAACTGATGGCAAAAGAAACCGAATCACCAAAACAAACCGTGGGATTGGTTTTGCCTGAAATTGTTGGGGGCTGATATACGTGCAGGGTAGAATGTTCGCGGCTGCTGGCACAGATACCATTCCATACCTCTACAAAATAATCGTAGGTCCCACGGCCTGAAGGCACAAATGTATAATCCCTGCCAAAAGCAATGGGAGTACCACCCGTGGGTTGATTATACCAGCGAAGGGTGTCATTGCCTGAAGCACTAAGAGTAAAAGATTGTCCGGCGCTATAACAGGCAAAGGTATCAGATACAACATCCGGTTTCTGCGGAGCATAATTGTTGCTGACAAAAGCGGTTACCTTTATTCGTCCACCTTTATTTAAACATCCTTTATTATTTGCCTGAACAAAAAATGAAGTATCTGAGAACAGGGCTGCAGACTGATACACATTTCCGGTGAGTACACTTTTTCCACCGGTGATCTGTGTAAACCAATCTATCTGGCCCACATTGGTTTTTGCCTGTAAATTGGCCGCCGCACCCAGACAAACGAAGGCATCCTCAACGGTAGGGTCATTGGGATAATCATTGACCGTTACATTAATCTTTACATATCCGGAATTGCAGGGTCCGTTTTCTGCCCGAACCCAAAATGAATCATTTTGCTGAGCGTTGATAATGGGATAACTGTTGCCGGTGTAAAATGCAGTGTCGTTAAGTTTTCGATACCATTTAATCAAAACGCCGGGATCTGATGTGACATCGATGCTGCTCGTATCACCCTTACATAGGTTGGCAGCCCTTTTCAGCACCGGATTCGCCGGCTTGAAATAGACTGTTTTTATGGTGGTATCGTAGCATGTCCCTGACCTGTATTGATAAACCATGGAAATAAGCCGCACCTCAAAATTTTTCTTGGTGGCGGGCTTAAACTTGCCATCTACCACATAGGTACTCGCAAAACTGCCGTCATACGACCACCGGTGCGAGAACTGATTCAGATTAAGGTAATTGTAATAGTTGTAGTATGGGTAACCCGATACATTATTCTTCAGCTGGTTTTGAAAACGAACTGTATCTAAAGTAGGATAACAGTTATTGTTGATGGTAAAATCAGTGCCAAAATTATACTTAACAAAGGGTAAAAGCTGTGCATCTGCATCGAACGAAGCCCCACCTACAGTAAGCTGTAAATTTCGGTACCATTTTCCACTGACGCTGCCACAGCCAAGGTTTCGTTTGCGCCCATCGCCTTGAGTCCAGTCATTGGTAATCATACTGGCTGTAACCGTAGTACTATCGCAATCAACCACGAGCACATAATTATAATTGAGGGTTACAGGATTTTTAAATTTAGCATCAAACTGCACATCTGTAAGAAAAACATTTGACCGCATGATGGTATCTACCGTAACCGTATCGCTGGCCAGGGGAAGGCCTGTGGGCAAAGAATCTGCACCCGCCTTGTAGAGGTGGCAACGAAGTTTTATAAACACCGGACGGGCAGGGGTAACGCTATTGGCAACAGCAAACAGGCGAAATCCGGAAATGGTAAGTTCCTGAGGAGCCCCATAAAACTGGCCCAGACTACTTCCGCTTCTCAGGGTAACAAATCGATAACCCTTATTGCCATATTGGACAAAATAACTGGTATCTGTTTTGCATGCAGAAGGCTTTGAAGCACTTCTTCTGCTTAGGTCAATGGGTTTATTCTCAATGAGCCCTGACTGTATGCGAATACCTTGAACAGACTGCAGCTGAGCACTAAGGCCCATAAAAATTCCTGCACAAATAATGAATGCACTTAAACGCTTCATTATGTAAAAATAATTGGTTTAACCTAAAAAACAAAATGATTTATGCACTACTTTACATCTAACAACTGCAGCTTTGAAGTTTGTGGATGCTATCGTATTGCTATACTTTTAGTTCTGTTATCAATTTTTACCCATCACATTAATACATAATAAAAGATATTGTAGCCGAATAAACAATGCCATTTACTAACTAGGCCCTGTGTTTAAATTGAACTCCCAAAAGATTTATGATAACCGAATGGTCTGTTGCCAGCAAGCATCCAAAAAGTTTAATTCGGATAAATGTTTTACCTTTGGCCCAACAATATGGGAAATCAAATTTTAAAAGGCAAGCGCGGTATCATTTTTGGCGCACTCAATGAAAATTCGATCGCATGGCAGGTAGCAGAGCGTTGCCATGCCGAAGGGGCTCAAATTGTTCTGACCAATGCCCCGGTGGCATCACGGGTAGGACAAACCGAAGAATTGGCCAATAAGTTAAATGCTCTGCTCATTTATGCCGATGTAACCAAAATGGAAGACCTTGAAATATTGGTTAGTAAGAGTATGGAAAAAATGGGAGGAAAGCTGGATTTTGTGCTTCACAGCGTAGGTATGAGTTTGAATGTTCGAAAGAAAATTCCCTATACCGAACTGAATTACGAATACATGCATCAGACCCTGGATATTTCTGCTATGTCATTCCACCGCTTGATGCAAACCCTATGGAAACAAGATGCCATGGCGGAATGGGGCAGCATTGTAGGTCTGACGTATATTGCAGCCCAGCGTGTTTTCCCGGATTACAGCGAAATGGCAGAAGCAAAATCATTGCTGGAAAGCATTGCACGCAGCTTTGGATACCATTTTGGCAAACATAAAAAAGTGCGCGTAAATACCATTTCACAGAGCCCTACCAAAACTACTGCAGGCAGCGGTGTAGGCGGTTTCGATGCATTTTTTAATTATGCCGATACCATGAGCCCGCTAGGAAATGCAGATGCTAAAAGCTGCGCAGACTACTGTGTTTCTATGTTCAGCGATTATACCCGTATGGTAACCATGCAAAATCTGTTTCATGACGGTGGATTCAGTTATACCGGAATTGCTGCAGATTTGATGGAAAATTTCAAAGACCCCAACGGATAATTTTTCATTTTTTGATAAGTTTTTTAAATTTGCCATTACTATGGGTAAAGGAGATTTAAAAACAAAACGCGGTAAAATCCATAACGGATCTTACGGCAAACACAGGCCTTACCGGGTAAAAGCCACAGCCGCTCCGGTTGAAGCCACGACTAAAAAGAAAACAAAAAAGGCCTGAATCAGGCCTTTTTTTTATGGACTTAACCTAAATTTTTCCCAACTGCCATCACTTTTTGACTGGTATGCTATGCGATCATGAACCCGTCCTTCCCTGCCTTGCCAGAATTCCATATAATCCGGAATCAGACGATATCCTCCCCAATGCTTTGGTCTCTCCAACAGATTCTCTGGATTCTGCTCCATGAGTTGTTTCATTTGCATATCCAGATAATCCCTTGATGCGATTCGCTGACTCTGATTTGATGCTATGGCACCCGCCTGGCTTAACCTTGGTCTGCTGTTGAAATAGGCCTCACTTTCCTCTTCAGTCACCCTGTGCACCTTCCCTTCAATTCTGATTTGTCGTTCCTGTTGCCACCAATAAAAATTGAGACTTGCATAAGGATTACGCTCCAAATCACTGCCCTTTCTGCTCAGGTAATTGGTGAAAAACACAAAGCCACCTTCTGAAATTCCCTTCAACAAAACAACCCTGGAGGATGGCCTATTATCTCTAATCGTTGAAAGCACCATGGCATTGGGCTCATGAACATTTTCATGCATGGCAAAGTCAAACCAATTGGAAAATGCCTGTAGCGGCTCATCCGGTAAATCTTCCGGATTTAAAAACGCTTTGGTGTATTCCTTGCGCAAATCAGCGATATCTGCCCTATTCATCATTATGGGTTCAAATTAACAAAAAAGAAAGCCCTGCGGCAAGGCAGGGCTTTCAGGATAGTCTATAATTTGTATTAGCGGTTGATACTTACGCTGCGGGTAACCACGCCCTGTTCGGTGGTGATTTTTACCAGGTAAACACCCTCAGCCAGGTTCTGCATGCGCAATTCTGCCTGCATTCCTTTCAGGGTTACTCCTGCTTCTACCGTCTCGCCCAGTACATTGTATACCGATATCTTCTGTATACGGCTACCTGATTCCACATTCACCAAGCCGTTACTAGGGTTCGGATACAGTTTAATCTTGCCCTCTGCCACGCCGGTAGTGCTCATGCTGTTGCGTATTGACTTAACAATCGTTTTGTTGCATTCGCAGTCTGCCGCGTTACGGGTGTACAACGTGATGTCGAAGTCGCCTTCATAGGGGAACTGATACACTCCGCTGGCTGTGTTGATCGAGCCACCGTCTGAGAACTTGAAGCGGTAGAATGGATAGCTGCTGTTGGCCGCCTCTACTTTTACCGTCCTGTAACCATCACCGGGCGTCCAGTCGTCGGTTACCGTGAAGTTACAATCAGGCAATTCAAATACCTGCAGGGGCTTCTTCACCACCGATTCGCAGGAACCTACCGTTACCTTTAACGTTACATTGGGTGCAAATGAATTGGTCACATTGTAGGTATGAACCGGATCTGCGTCGCTTGACAAGGGTGATCCGTCTCCAAAATCCCACTCGTAAACCATGTCACCTTGCTTCACAGTTGACTTATTGTCAAACTGTAACGGCTTGCCTGAACATGTGTTCTGAACACTGAAATCTGCTATCGCCTGAGTACCCACTGTTAGTGTCTTAGTTACACTATCGCTGCAGCCATTATTTGCACTTACCACCAGTTTCACTGTTTTGGGACCCAGCGTTGTAAACTGGTGCGTGGGATTGTCTGCCGTTGAGGTGCTGCCATCGCCAAAGCTCCATTTGGGTGCTGAGGCAAATCCGCTGATAGGCGCCGTGCCATTGGTGAACTGCGTTGGAGTCTGATCACATACCTGGCCGTTGCTCCAGCTTACTACTGGCGCACTGCCAACGAGGATGTTTTTCACTGTGGTATCTGCACATCCAAATTCAGTAATGGATATCAGGCGCACATCATAGCTTCCACCTGCAGTAAACTGGTGAAGCGGATTCCTTACCGTTCCTACTTCTCCATCACCAAAGCTCCAGGTTTGACCCAAGATGCCACTTACCAGCGTGCTCTTGTTGGTAAACTGCACCGGTACGTTGCTACAGAACTTCTGGCCGGGGTTGCTGGGGTATGAGAAATCAGAAACGGGGGTATGGAACAGGTAAGCCGTCTTTGTGCGGGTAGCAGGGCAACCGTTGTCTTCTACCGTCAGGGTTACATTGTACTGACCGGGTTTGCTATACTTAAAGGTTGCATCCTTAGCAATTGAGTTAACGCCGGGGGTTACACCGAAGTTCCATTTGTAGGTAAGCGTTCCAAGGCCGGTAGAGGTATTGATAAACTGGTGGGTTTTGCCCTCACACACATTCAGTATGCGGAAGTTTACATTAGGAAGTGGGCTCACGGTGATGGTATCACGCTTGATGCGCTCATAACCATAGATACTTGAGATGGCCTTGTAGGTTAGGTAATATACGCCGCCTTTGGGGTAGAAGTGAATCGGATCTACCGCTTCGCTGCTGTCGCCATCGCCGAAATACCATTTGTGGTCGATGAAGCCATTCGCAATAGTGGATTTATTGACAAATTCTACGGCATCTCCTTCGCAGGTTACCTTAGAGCGGGTAAAGTCCGGCTCGGGAAGAGGTGCTACGTACATATAAAACACTACCGAACTGTCGCAATTGTTTTTGCCGATGTCCTGGAAGGTGATTTTCCCAACCAATAAACTATCTATTTCGGTGGTAGAAGGACTGTATACAAATCGGCCTGGTGCAGTGGCTGTAGGGTCAGTCCATGTGTAACCGGTCAATGCTCTTCCCGTGCTGGTCGAGAGAGATGTGTTGGTGATTTTCCACGTTGTTCCATGATCTGCATCTATATAACCATTGGGTGATTCTAAGTTCCATGCGAGGGTATCGCCCATTGCCACCACACGAGGTGATCCGGCACCACCGGTACCACTGCGCTTAGGAGAGGTAACATGTGGAGCACCATAAATCATTCTTGCCCCCCAGGGAGCAGGATTAACGGTTATTTCTGCACTATCCAGCGCAGATGGGCAAACCGGCTTGGTAAAGAAGACTGCACCATTAAAAGTACGTGGATTGAAAGTACCGGCAAAGGTACCGCTAACACCATAGCCGCCTACAATGGTTAATTCAGGGGTAGTGATTGTTGAGCCACCTGTAGCATAGCCCAATGTTTCAGAAGGTGTATTTACGTATACAGCATACTGAACACCGGATTTTAGAGAATAGCTAACCGGAATGTGGGTTGTATAAGTAGCTTGTCCCATACTGGTAACATTACCACTCCAAATTTTCGTCCACATGGTGGCAGTAGAAGCCGCTCCCGGATCTGAATATGACCCGGTTCTTAAGTATACATCCGCAGCAACGGTAGTTCCCGGGGCAGCCCAACATTGAAAATGCATACTGTCTATTTTCAGGTCACCGGAAGTTGCACGAATATCAAACATTGCTCCATTTTGGCCATTGGTTCCACCGCCTATCCCAACTTTTACTACGTTGAGGCCATTGTAGGAACCCACAAAAAACTTATAGGTATTGCCTGAAATCAAAAAAGGAGACAGCACATTGCGACCATAACCTACAACATTGGTTGCTCCACGATCCGAAAACCATACCAAAGAATCCTGAAGTGAACCGGGAGTGGCTGACAATAATGTTCTCTGACTTCCGCAAAGGGTAGTATCACCCGTAGTAGGAACATCAAGGGTTCCGCGAAAATCAAATACACGAGTAAAAGTATCGTTTTTCACATCGCCATCAGCAGCTCCGTTAGGATTAGCAGACCAAACCTTAATGGTATATAGGGTATTTCGTGTGAATGTGAAATTATTATATACAGTAATGGTTTTGGAACTATCCAATTTAAGTTTTGTAAAGGTTTTATAAGGTCCATAAGTCGTTGAGTTAACCTTTACGTAATATTCAAAATCATCAATATCAACCGATGAACCACTGGTAAAAGTGGCATTAATATTCTGGGTATAGGTACACTGATCTAAAGGACTGATGCCAGTACATCCCATATCGCGAATAATGCCCGGACGGGTAAATTCAAGGGTAATGCGCTGTGTTGGAGGTGGACAATTGGCAGTTGCGATTCCGCCCCAGTTTTGGTTGCCAATGGCAGCATTAAGACTCCAGGCGGGGTTGCGGCACGAGCAGTAAGTACCTGCACCAACCACAGAGATAGCAACCTGATCGGAACCTATTGCACAACCGGTAGCAACGCAGGTACCTGCACCGCTAATATCCCAGGTGTTTCCGCCGCAGGAAACATTGTAGGCGGTTCCGTTCTTGATAGCAGCTGCCAGACGACGGACACTGATAATATTAGAGCACGTTCTTCCTGTCACGGCGGTGGCATTATTGTCGCCCTTGATGATTACCGATTCAAATTTGATATTGGAAGTATCCAATAACGATCTGAAAGTAACCCAGTTGTCATAATTGGCAGAGCCTGGGCAATACGTTGTGCCCGCATTAAAGTTTTCGCTGTAGCGAACAACCCTCAACTGAGCAAGGGCAGTAAACGCTGAAAGCACCGAAAACACTAGTAAAATCAGTAGTTTCTGTAGTTGTTTTTTCATATATTGTTGGTTTTATGCATTTTAGTTCAAAAATGTGCATTAAAATTTAAAAATGCAAATTGATTATTTAAATAACATTAATTTTTAAAAAAAAAGCGCAGGCAAATGCCTGCGCTTTGAAAACCAATCGATTGTAATTTTTAGCGGTTGATACTTACGCTGCGGGTAACCACGCCCTGTTCGGTGGTGATTTTTACCAGGTAAACACCCTCAGCCAGGTTCTGCATGCGCAATTCTGCCTGCATTCCTTTCAGGGTTACTCCTGCTTCTACCGTCTCGCCCAGTACATTGTATACCGATATCTTCTGTATACGGCTACCTGATTCCACATTCACCAAGCCGTTACTAGGGTTCGGATACAGTTTAATCTTGCCCTCTGCCACGCCGGTAGTGCTCATGCTGTTGCGTATTGACTTAACAATCGTTTTGTTGCATTCGCAGTCTGCCGCGTTACGGGTGTACAACGTGATGTCGAAGTCGCCTTCATAGGGGAACTGATACACTCCGCTGGCTGTGTTGATCGAGCCACCGTCTGAGAACTTGAAGCGGTAGAATGGATAGCTGCTGTTGGCCGCCTCTACTTTTACCGTCCTGTAACCATCACCGGGCGTCCAGTCGTCGGTTACCGTGAAGTTACAATCAGGCAATTCAAATACCTGCAGGGGCTTCTTCACCACCGATTCGCAGGAACCTACCGTTACCTTTAACGTTACATTGGGTGCAAATGAATTGGTCACATTGTAGGTATGAACCGGATCTGCGTCGCTTGACAAGGGTGATCCGTCTCCAAAATCCCACTCGTAAACCATGTCACCTTGCTTCACAGTTGACTTATTGTCAAACTGTAACGGCTTGCCTGAACATGTGTTCTGAACACTGAAATCTGCTATCGCCTGAGTACCCACTGTTAGTGTCTTAGTTACACTATCGCTGCAGCCATTATTTGCACTTACCACCAGTTTCACTGTTTTGGGACCCAGCGTTGTAAACTGGTGCGTGGGATTGTCTGCCGTTGAGGTGCTGCCATCGCCAAAGCTCCATTTGGGTGCTGAGGCAAATCCGCTGATAGGCGCCGTGCCATTGGTGAACTGCGTTGGAGTCTGATCACATACCTGGCCGTTGCTCCAGCTTACTACTGGCGCACTGCCAACGAGGATGTTTTTCACTGTGGTATCTGCACATCCAAATTCAGTAATGGATATCAGGCGCACATCATAGCTTCCACCTGCAGTAAACTGGTGAAGCGGATTCCTTACCGTTCCTACTTCTCCATCACCAAAGCTCCAGGTTTGACCCAAGATGCCACTTACCAGCGTGCTCTTGTTGGTAAACTGCACCGGTACGTTGCTACAGAACTTCTGGCCGGGGTTGCTGGGGTATGAGAAATCAGAAACGGGGGTATGGAACAGGTAAGCCGTCTTTGTGCGGGTAGCAGGGCAACCGTTGTCTTCTACCGTCAGGGTTACATTGTACTGACCGGGTTTGCTATACTTAAAGGTTGCATCCTTAGCAATTGAGTTAACGCCGGGGGTTACACCGAAGTTCCATTTGTAGGTAAGCGTTCCAAGGCCGGTAGAGGTATTGATAAACTGGTGGGTTTTGCCCTCACACACATTCAGTATGCGGAAGTTTACATTAGGAAGTGGGCTCACGGTGATGGTATCACGCTTGATGCGCTCATAACCATAGATACTTGAGATGGCCTTGTAGGTTAGGTAATATACGCCGCCTTTGGGGTAGAAGTGAATCGGATCTACCGCTTCGCTGCTGTCGCCATCGCCGAAATACCATTTGTGGTCGATGAAGCCTTTGAGTATCTTGGATTTATTGACAAACTCCACTGCATCACCTTCGCAGGTAACCTTAGTACGGGTAAAGTCCGGCTCAGGAAGCGGTGCTACATACATGTAATGTTTCAGCACAGTATCGCAATTGTAGGGACCGAGGTCCTGAATGCTCACCTCGGCATACACCTGAGAGTCTATATCAATGGTTGCTGGTGAATATACCAAACGTCCGGCATCTCCGCTGGAAGAAACAGGGTCCGTCCAGGAGAAGGTTGAAAGAACGCGACCAGACATAGACTTCATGGTTACGTTTTTCACTTTCCAAGCAGTATTGTGACCGCTGTTGTTGTACCCGGTTGGGGCTATTAAATCGTAAGCCAGGGTATCACCCATTGCTACTACATGGGGAGATCCGAAAGATCCGGTACCCGATTTCTTGGGAGCAGTCTGGAAAGGCGCTCCGGCAGTGAGTTTAGCGCCATAAGGGGCAGGATTGATTTTAAGGGTCACACTGTCGGGTGCACTTACACAGAGGTATTTCTTATAGAAAATTTCCGTTTCTATGGTATATCCTGTGTAGAAGAGACCAAAATTTAACTGATTAAGGGTTCCTCCGGACATGATAATATCCGAATTTTGGTACGTAGCGGATCCCAATTTAGCCAGAATCGTATTAGACCCTGTAACGGTGGGGTTGACGTACACAGCATATTGCTGACCACCCTGTAATGTAAAGGATGCTTTCAGGGTACTCCGTTTTGAACTACCTGCAGAAACCACAGGCCCTGTGTAAATTTTGGTCCACATGGTGGAAGTGCTGGTAGCACCCGGATCGGAAAAGCTTCCCTTGCGAAGCCAAACCTCAACATCGAGTGAGGTACCAACAGCGAAATTGACATCATAAATATTAAGCCCCAAACTATCAATGGTGATATTACCGCCTGTTGTTCTGATATCAAACATACTCGACGGAAATCCATAAGCAGGGGCATTTAGACCCGTAGAAAGCATGGCTTTTTCAAAATCCGAGTAAGAAGAAACGTAATATTTGTAGGTAGCTCCTGAAGCCAGGTAAGGAGTTTTGTAGGTTTTACCGCTACCTACATTCTTGGTGAGACCACGATCACTAAACCACACAATCGAATCTGTGGCATTTACAGGGACGCTGCGCAATACCAGGCTTTGGCTTCCGCAAACAGTGGTATCAATGGCATTAGGAGTGGGCTTACTACCGGCAAATTGAAATACATAAACAGCCGTATCGTTTCTTCTGAAACTATCTGTTTTGTTATCAGGCCTGTCCGTCCAGACCCGTATGGTGTAGTTGGTATTGGCAGTATATGTATAGCTGCTCACCACGTTTAATAAAGTATCCGTATTAGTAGCAAGACGAATTTTTTGCCAAAGTGGGCCAGTGGTGGTTCCATTTATGCTGTAATAATATTGAAAGCTATCAATGGCTGTTCTGCCAAAATTCTTGAACCTTGCTTTGATAGGTTGCGTGTAAACACACTTGTCAGGTGGATTTACCGCAAGGGTTCCTGCATCTTTCTGGAAGGGTGGTAAAACAATAAAACGCAATTCCATCCACTGATCATTTCCTCCACAGGTGGCAGTGTTGATTCCACCCCAGTTAGAGTTACCTGTTCCTATACCCGGGCGGATGATGTAACCAGGGCTGGGACAGTTCGAACCGGAACAGGTAGAGGGTGGATTAATCCATACTTCACCCTGATATCGGTTACATAAGGTCCATACATTCCCATTCACAGATGGGCTAGTGTAGGTGGTAACGTTTCTGAGTGCATTTGCAAAATCTTTGGCTACGGTAGCATCACTGTGTGACAAGCCAGTGGTGTTGTAGGTCCCGGAAATTTTCATACCTAAGTAAGAATAGGTAGATAGCAAACTAGCTCTAAAATTGTTCCATTTGGTAATTTGGGCAGCTGTTGCTGGCACACTGTTTCTGAAGGTGTCTCGCCAGACAATGTCCTGGGCATTCAGACTGGTAAAAATCCCCCAGCATGAAACCAATAAAATCACGGAGTAGCGTATTGATTTTTTCATTTTACATTAGTTTAATCTCCAAATTAAATTGCATTACAGTAATATTACCAAACCGTGAAATCATAAAATTAGCACGCCTGCAAATTCTGTCATTTTGAACAATACATTAAATTATTGTAAGAACGCCATCAAACAGGTTTTATAATTAAGAACCATTTACCATACAAGTAGTTTAATCACAGTTATTTAGTTTATATTTTTCGATCACGTACAAAAAAAAATGCCCATCAGAAGAGGCTTACATTCTCACAACTTGCGAATTAATCCTTATGGAAACTAAATGATAAATATTTAGCTCACGATTAAAAACAAAGTATTATTAATCACTACTATAGCCGGATAAATTGGAACCAAACCCCAACTATTGTCATGAAATTGTAATTTTGTTGTAAAATTTTTTATCGGCGCATACCCGGCAAGCCCATTCCGGGCATTTTTCGGTTTTGCATGGACTTCATCATCTGCCGCATTTGGTTAAATTGGGTTAACAATTTATTCAATTCCTGAATACTTCTTCCACTTCCGCTAACAATACGCTGTTTTCTGGATGCATTAAGAATTTCGGGCTTTGCTCTTTCCCTTGGTGTCATCGACTGAATCATGGCCTCAATCCCTTTAAAGGCATTTTCATCGATGTCCATGTCTTTTATCTTACTGCCCACACCGGGTATCATGGCCATCAGGTCTTTCATGTTACCCATTTTTTTGATTTGCTGCAGCTGAATGAGAAAGTCATCAAAATCAAAACTGTTTTTGGCAATTTTCTTGGACAGGCGGGCTGCTTCCTCTTCATCAAATGCGGCCTGGGCTTTTTCTACCAGGGTTACTACGTCACCCTTGCCCAGGATACGTCCGGCCATGCGGTCGGGATAGAATACATCCAATGCATCGGGTTTCTCACCATTGCTTACAAATTTTATGGGCTTATTCACCACCGACTTGATGGACAACGCCGCACCACCGCGCGTATCACCGTCCAGCTTGGTGAGTACCACACCCGTAAAGTCCAGCACCTGATTGAAGGTGCGTGCGGTATTTACCGCATCCTGACCGGTCATAGAATCGACCACAAACAGGATTTCAGCCGGATTCAGCGATTTTTTCAGGGTAGCAATCTCGTCCATCATTTGCTGATCCACAGAGGTTCGTCCCGCCGTATCCACCACCACCACATTGTGATTGTGTTGTTTGGCAAACGCAATGGCGTTTCTGGCAATGCTGAGCGGATCATTGCTTTGATCTTCACTAAAAACCTTCACTTCCGTGGCAGTGCCCAGGACTTTTAGCTGTTCACGGGCTGCGGGGCGATATACATCGCAGGCCACCAACAAGGGGTTTTTACCCTGCGCTTTGAGGTATTTTCCGAGTTTACCGGTGAAGGTTGTTTTACCCGAACCCTGCAAACCTGCTATCAAAATAATCGCCGGGCTGCCGGAAATTTTCAATTCGGACTGATGTCCACCCAGCAACTGCACCAATTCATCATATACAATTTTGGTTAGCAATTGCCCAGGCGAAACCGCCGACAACACATTCTTTCCTCTGGCTTCTTCCAGAACCTTATCTGTAAATTCCTTGGCTACTTTGAAATTAACGTCAGCAGAAATGAGTGCACGACGAATTTCTTTTACCGTTTCGGCAACGTTTAAATCATTGATTTTACCCTGACCTTTAAGTGTTTTAAAGGCTTTTTCCAGTTTTCGTTGAAGATTATCAAACATAAATGAATGTGCAAATTTACCACCATGTGCATTCAAAAAACAGTTTGGTTCAGTTTAAATTACCTAATTAGGTAAACTGTTCCCTTTTTCTGATGCGGAATCCCGTCATAACCAACGGCCTTAACCTCATAGATATACAAGCCAACAGGGCAATCGCTTTCCATAAAGCGGCCATCCCAACCTGCGGAAGGATTATTCGTTGAGAAAATCATCTGACCCCAACGATTGAAAATTCTGAATTCATATCGGAGGGCCAGGTTTGGATGGTTACCAAACACATAGCCCAATGTAGGTTTAAACACTTCATTAAGGCCATTCTGGTTGGGCGAAAACCCGGAAGGCACCCAAATGTAGGAGGATGGCACAAAGCAAACGGAATTGGAAATGGAAGAATCTAGGGTGAGGGTATCCTTAATGGCCACCACCCTGAAACAAATGCTATCCAAACCAAAACTCTCCAGGTTGATGCTGTCTTTTCCGGTCTGTGAGGGCGATAACTTTAGCCAATCCGTATAGCTGCCATTTCGTTGTTTAAGTTGCAGTTTATATTCCCTTACACCGGCATGCCAATATCCATATTGATTCCAGTTGATTCTTATAAGTTTGCTTCCGGGCACACTCTTCAGGTGAATAGAATTGGAGGGCGCTCCCGCATCGCCGGTCAGTCCGCAATGATCCTTGAACAAAACACGATAAAAATAAGCGGCGGTATGCGCATCTGCGGTATTGTCAACCGCACTTAAGCCCTGCACTTGTTTTACCGGCTGAAATGTCCCCGGCAACCCACTGCCTGATTTCTCCAGGACATAGGTTGCCCCCGGATTGTAGGCATAGTCTGATTTCCAGAAAACAGATGGAAACGAATCATTGGCAACTGTCACCAACGTTACCAAAGCACTGCCATCGGGTTTACCATACAGGGGCTTTCCGCAGGTTTCATTACTTCTGGAGCGATATACTTTATTTTTGTGTACGGCCTCGACAACGTAGCAGTAGGTTTGGTCGCATTTCCAGCTGTCGGTATACAACAACTGATCTTTATCAATTATGGCGAGGGATTTAAAACTCCCCCCCGGTTCCTTGCGGAAAAGTTCGTAATGACTGAGTTCATTGCCCCAGCCGTCATAAGACAACCATTTCAAATCAATGTGATATTTTTGGGTTGACGTATCACGCAGCAATATAGAACAATGGGATACGGCAAGTTTTCCCTGCTGGGCACAGGTGTCTTCCACTTTGAGACTGTAACAATACCGCTGATTGCTGAGGGTTTGCGGCGAAAAAGAAAATAACAGCGTAGTATCCTGGCGTGATGAGACAGATTTACGGTAGATGTATCGGGTGCTGTCGAGGTAGATATGGTAGCGCATAAAATTGCCCAGACCGGATTTATGCCAGTTTAATTGCACCGTATTGGGGTCTTTCACCGTGATAAATGCGATTTCAGCGGGTTTTGGTCCTGCTGTATCCAGCACATACACGCCTCGTGTAACCGTTGCTGTGCAGCCCTTCACATCCCTCACATTCAGTGAAACAGCATGATTAAAAGGATTTTTATATCGCCAAGCAGGATTTTTCTGAGAAGAAGTATCCTTGAATGTTGTGGGATCACCAAAATCCCAGCGGTAAGCAACAATAGGCCAGGCCGACGAGCCATCAAAAGTAAATTGAACGGCATCCTTAGCACAGAAGCTATCCTTGGACGGTTTGAAGGTCGGCACCGGTTTTTCCCAAACCACAAAAGAATCAATGGTGATACTGTCTTTACAGCCATTGATATTCTCTGCAATCAACTTGGTTTTGAATACTCCGGGTTTGCCAAATAAATAATTGGGGGCCGGCTGGTTGCGAATATCGATTTTACCATCGTTGTCAAAATCCCAGTAATTTTTGCTCACAAAACGGCTTTTATCGGAAAAACTTACAATTAACTCTCCGGCACAACCCTCTGTTTTGCGAAGAAAACGGGCGGATGTGTAGCTAAAATTCGGTTCAGCGGTTTTAAATACTTCCACACTATCAGATGCATTCGCATAGGCAAAGCAGTTAAATTTATCTGCAACAATCAGCTTAGGGTTGAATCCTTGGGTGGTGAGCGATTTGTCAGTAACCCTGTAAGTATGAAATTGCCCGTTTTTAAGACTGTCTGTAACCGTGCCGTCGCCGTAATCTATGTACGCTTTTGCGTAATCCTGACTATTGTTATTGAAGGCCACGGTAAGGGGTTCACAGCCCTTATTGCCGGAAACAGTAAGTCGGGGAATGGGCCCTATTACCTTAAAAAACGATTTCTTTTCGAGGGTATCATAGCAACCCAGGTAATTTTGCACTACGAGTTTTACATCATAGCCGGAACCCAGATTTTCTTTGAATGACTGGGTAATCAGGTCGTTATTTTTAGAATATTGGGTAGCGCCGTTGGAAAATGTCCACCAGCTATTGATGGCACCGGGGGTGGTATTAAAAATTTTAACCAGCTTGGGGGCGCAGTAAACCACCGAGTCGGGCGAATAAAGGGAAGCCTTCAGTTTAAAGATATTGATAACGGTGCTGCTTGTGTCTGAGCAGTTTTGGTATTTTACAATCAGTTTTAACGGAAAATCTCCCATTTGGGTGAAGGTTCCATTGGGAGACCATACCGTACGTGATGGTTTGATGATTACGCTAGGGGAATCACATACCCAGCGCACGCTATCTGCCCACCAGCTGCTCGCATTTCCAAAATTGACGGTATTCCCTCGGCATCGGCCCATGTATGGAATGTTAATGCGGGATCTTATTCCTGACTCTATGTATGTTTTCCTTACCGAATCCACGCAACCCGAACCGGTTTTGTACACAAGCCAGCATTCGTATTCACCGCGTGCCAGGGTGCTGTTAATTACAGGTTGGGTTGGATCTGTGATCGGAAATCCTGCAGGATTGGTTCGTTTCCATAAATATTGAAACGCAGAAGAATTCCCATGATAATTCAGGTCTTTGAGGAGGTTTGCATTCAAGGTTACCGGCAATGGGGCGCAGCCATAGGTGGGGCTGATGCTCGTTTTTAGAATGGCCCCGCTGACCTTGATTCGTCGATTGTGTTTAATGGTGAATTTACATTCCCCATTGGGTTTTTCGATGGTATATTCAATTCTGTAAATTCCCGGAAAACCAATCTGCATGAGCGCTGAATCCCCGAAAGATTGATAAATGATATTAACAGAATCCTGGTGGAACGCTTTCCATGATGATGTAAACCCTTTTACCGACTGCAACTGGGTTGCCTTTAGCAGAAATTTCTGATTGGTACATACAATGGAATCCGGTGTATTGAGAATCACGTCAGGTACTTCTACCTTCACCCAGGCGTTTTTAGTTTGCGTATCGCGACAACCACGGTTGTTACTAACGATCATGCGAACAGCATAGTTACCCGGCAAACTGTACTGAATCACAGGTTGTTCATCGGTGGATGTTGTCAGTACTCCCCCGCTGAGGTTATAAAAAGTCCAGGCAAACTTATTTTTGGTACGGGGTGTTCCGGGACCCAGTCTGCTGGAAAAAGTTACCTTTTGAAAAGGGCAGGTAGGTGCCGGATTGTAAACAAATTCCGTGTCGATGGAACCACCCACCACGATGTTTTTCTGGTAAATAGTATCAATACAACCATTGGACGATGATGCGATCAATCGTGCAGAATATTTATTGATACTATTGGTTATGTACTGAAAATCTTTCCCGGTAGCGACATTCACAATACTTCCGGAACTGTCCCAAAGGGTCCATCGCCAGGTTGTACTCGGCCCTAATACAGACGTATTGGTAAACTGCACTGTATCCGGGGTGGCGCAATAAAAGGGCACCGGTGTAGTAAACGATGCTTTAGGACCACTGATTAGTGCCGCTTTTTTTCTATACAGATAGCTTCTGCAACCACCGCTTTCGCTGGTTACCGTAATATCGGCCGAACCGGTATCATTGAATTTACCCTTCACGGAGGAGCCACTTGTCTGACCGCTGTAACCCGCGCCATTGATATTCCAGCTCACATTGCCAGTGCCTGTGTTTGAAACCGTAGCGGTGAAAAGGCGATTGGCACATAGGGTAGACGGGCTATAGGAAATGCTCATAACGGCAGTGTCACCATACCTCATGGCCTCCAGATTTTCATAAAAGTATTTACAGCCGGCCTTGGTAACGAGCATGGCTTTGTAGGAGTAAACACCTGCTTTGTTGTACGTAACCAGGGGATTTCTACCTGTCAGACTGTCTGCAGTAGAACCAGGAACCCACCATTTGATGTAACCTACCGATTGATTTGCGCTGTCTATGGTAGGCGTAAAACGAACGGTCAGTGGGGCACATCCACCACTACGGGACGGCGTTGCTGAAAAAACTACATCATCCCAGATTCCGATGGTAGAATCCATCACTTTCTGCGACTGACAGCCCCAGCTGTCTTTAACAGTTATGTATACGCGTTTATATCCTTTACCACCCTGAGTGAAAACATGCCTGAATTCTTTGGGCCCATTGCCTATAAAACGGGATTCAATAAGCCAGTCGCGATACACCACATTTTTAGAGTTATCCGTGATGGTGATGGTATCGGTCGCATTTCCGCATAGGGAAACTTTGCTAAAACCCACATCAATCACCGGATTATCATGAACACGGAATGCTTTTAATTTCTGGAGAGGAACTACCACACCGCCGGAGGTAGTCACCCTTACTTCCACATCAAAGGTTCCGGGACTGGTCATAACGGTAGCATAATCCGAAGAACCCGACTGAAAATTGCCTGATCCTATTTTCCACTCATAATTGGTACAACCGGTACAGTTTTTAACCCGCAGTTTTACTGTTTGCGGAATGCAAACATTGGGAGTGAGTACCTCAATAGCTGGGGTTTGGGCAACAGCCATTAACGGAATCAAACCGCCAATGACCAGCCAAACCCTGATAAAAATTTTCACAACCAATCGCATGGAGCTACACTACAAAAATAGTACATTTGCCTTCAATAGAACAGAGTCTAAATTATGCGCTATATCATGACTATTTTTGCGGGCATTTCGTTGCTTTTTGCCTGTAATCAATCGAGTAAAAAGAACACCTCGAATTTTACATTATTCGAGAATGCAAGGGCTGCACAAGATTACCAGACGGCCATTACCGCGTTATCCATGATGGCAAACGAAGATTCAGCCCAATATCCATGGGCCATAGATTCCCTTGCTTTTTACCACTTTTTTTATCTGAATATTCCCGGTTTGGTGAAAAATCCGGCCACCGCGCTCCACTACTGCGACAAAGGACTGGCATCTAACCCTAACAATGAATTTTTAATGGAATTGAAAGGCAAGTTGCTGCTGAGCCGCGGTAATGACAGTATGGCAATGGATCTATTCAGCGCTTTATGGAATAAAAACAAAGACTACACCTACTTGTGGGAAATGACGTTCATCAATCTGGTGAAAGGGAATGTGACTTATTGTGATTCCATCATAAAGATGGTAGTGAATCAACCCGATGCGGGCTCAAAAAAGGTAAGGTTAACCCATCCTGAGGCCGGTATTCAGGAATCAGTAGATGCTAGGGCTGCCTTTCTGTTTTTTGACGGACTGATGAAAAATAACAAAGGAGATTTTTTGGCAGCTGCCGAAGCCTTGGGTAAATGCCTCGAATACGCACCCAATTTCTATCTGGCTCAGAAGGGAATTTATGAAATGCAGCAAAATGCTGCCGGAAAACCCAATCCATAAAGATGCGTAAATACATATTTTTTGCTGCTTTCATACCCGTTATCAGTGGTTGCGTATCTAAAAAGCAAATGGATGAAGCCATCCGCACTGAACGCACCAATCAGGAGTTAAAATGGGCAAAAATGGAGGAAAAAGTGCAACAGCAAGAGCGAGAAATCGTCATTTTGAAAGACTCACTGCGTGAAAAAACCCGGTGGAAGGCGCAGTATGTAGCTCATATAATGGATGGCTATGAAAAAGCGATATTGCTCAGGGAGATGAAAACCGCAACACAATGTCTTCAGCTCCTTATCACTGAAGAACCCACTGCCTATCCATGGGCTTATGATTCCCTGGCATTTTATCACTACTTTTATGGCAGTCCATTGGATTTAGCACGTAGCACATCGCTGGTAAACTATATGATTGACAAGGGCCTATCCCTCGATAAGCGCAATTTATATCTGCGGGAAATGAAAGCACGCATGCTGTTGATTGAACAGGATGACACAGGGGCTGTGGATGCATTCCGTCAACTGTTTAAAGAAACGGGTGATTACACCTACCGCTGGTATGAATTGTACATTGAAATTGCCCGCGGCAATGTAAAAACGGCCGAAACGGCCATGCAGCAAGTGCTGAAAGCGGATGTACCAATTACCAAAAAAGTGAGATTGCACCACTTGCAGGAACAAATTCAGGAAAATATAGCGGTTAAGCCCTCCTTTTTATACCTGAAAGCGATGCTACAGCAGGTAAAACAACAATATCAACCTATGGCCAATACGCTAAAAGATGCATTAAAGGCTGATTCCAATTTTTATCTGGCTGCAAAAACCCTACAGGAACTCAGGCAGGCAAGCCAAGGGGCCATCAGATAATTAGGATTCGGCCAATACCCTTTTGAGGTTAAATTCATCTTTGAGCACATGATAGGCCATTTCAGCGTAATAGCATAGTCCATCAATAATTGGCTGAAAATCTGATGTTTTGAAAGATGAACCCGGCACCCGGTAGACCAAGGCCGTCACATTGTCCTTCTCATTAAACGTAAATTTTCCATACATGAGATTGAGATTTACCACCAGCATCTCCTGCAAAAACTCATCTCGCTTGAGGGTTGGTGCATAGCAGAATGGAATAGAAACCTGAAAAACGGATTTGTCTTTTTCAAAAATAAAATAGTTCCAGGGATTCGACTCCTGATCTTCCCACGCATCAAGGTATATGGGCATTTCTTCTCTCAATAGCATCCACTGCCCGGCTTCCTCGCCCCGGGTATCTTCGGGATTTACGCCCATGTCATGAATGGATTTTTCAACGCTCTGATAAAGATCCTGTAGCAACATGGCACAAAGGTAATCAAGCCCTGTGGTATCACCTATTTGCGATACAACTCCCTTAGATCTGCATTGGAAAACTGTAGTTGCTTATCTCGCTGAAGTTCCGATTGGTAAAGCAATTGGCCCAATTCAGTAAGGAATGGAAGACCGGCTGTATCATACTGATATTGGTCGTTGTTTAATACATCATCCTCATTACAATAAATGACTGCCGTTACACAGAATTCCACATTGTGCTTAAAATCAACGATGTATGCACAATCGGCAAGTACACCAAACGCCCTTCCCACAACATTGAATATACGAATATCCGAAGAGTCGGGAAGCGGCACACCGGTGCCCATTAACAGGTATTTTTTATAATGGTCTGCATAACCAAAAGAGGGGTTCTTGCATTCTCTGGGCCACATCCCCATGTACTTTTTCAGTTGCTCTGCATATTCAGTCTTAATATTCCATCTATTTTCCTCAGCAACAGATTCGGGAAGATAAAAGGATATCAGCATTCTGTGCAATTCATCCAGGGGCAGATAATTGTTAAACATGAAAGAGCGTGGGAAGGGATAAAGGTTTCCCAGTGCATCATAGTAGCTGCCTCCCATATACACATCACCATAGGGATTTTGTAGACGCATTGCTGCGGTTGCCGGTGGCTGAACATACAGGGTGTCCTTTTCATTAAAAAAACACACGGGATTCGTGATGTAGGCACTCAAGGTATCGCACGAAAATTCAAAACGTTGAATAATACGGGTGTCATTAAATCCTTTTTTCTGAAGGTTTTGGGCGATATAATCATAACCCAGAAATTCATAAGTGCGGTTATAGGATTCATTATCACTCACCAGCATCATTTTCTTGATATATGCGTCTAAACTTGGCCAGCCTGAAATCTGTGAAGGATCTCGGCCGCTGCGGGTTTGACAATGCCAGGCACTATCAAATCTGACTGGGGTTTCCGGCTTTATGCCCAGCGGTTCCAGCTCAGTCAATTTTTGCATAGCAAGCAATGAAGCCGGAAATTTCACCAGACTGGCCGGATAGAAGTATTGACTTTTATTAAAATGGTAGTAATGGGTGGTAACGAAGGGTACACCTTTTCGGTTTCGGTCAATCTGTGAAAAAACGATCTGGTATCGGTATTTTTCCGGTTGTTGCAAAATTTGCTTGAAAAAGTCACTCCCTTTGCTTTGGAAAAGCAATTCAAGCCATTTGGAATCAGACGGTTCAAATTCCGGCTGTGCTCCTAGTAGTGTGGCGAAAAATGCGAGGATAGCAAATGCAACCGTTTTCAATCGACTGAATTTGCAACTAAGTTACAAAAAAATCACGGCTTTCTTACAAAAAGCATGTAATTTTGGTTCTGATCCTGCCAGTGGTATCCCAGACTGAACGGAAGTGATTTCACCTTGGTACTGTCGGCATACAATTTGGCCAGGTCTTTTTGATAGTGGCCTGAAGCACTAAAGTTTTTCACAGGAATGGTGTATTTTCCGTAGAGAAAATAATTGAAGTCTTTAGCCAAAAAACGATAGGGAATTCCTGTATCATCCTGCAACAGGGAAACTGATTTTGCCTGTGTTAAATCTTTGATGGTGCTAAATGTTTCGTAATGGAGCAGGTAGCTGGCGGCCTTCACAAAGGTATTGGCCTTGCCAAAGGCCTCAATATGTTTCACCATTTCAGGACGCGACTTCAGGCCACCCTTACCGCTGGTTCCCACGTTGCTGATGTCAGTATTGAAGTACTCCAGGGTTCTCACATCATCGTACTTCCCGATGGGGCAGAACGTAAAACGAACCCCGCTGATACCCTTAGGATTTTGACTGCGACTTATTGTATTGCCATTGGCATCCAAGGTGATTAATTCCACATTCATGATCTCATGGCCAGTGCGAGCAAAAAACACCATAAAAATAGGAACTACCCCTTTAACTGCTGGGATTTGGCTACCCATATAGCTGGTAATGAAATAGCTTCTTCGGAAAATGTCCCCAAGTGCCTTTTCAATGCTATTAAGGTAATTTAGTACCTGAGGCTGAGTCATCTTTTCGAATGCAGGAACATCGCCCACCATTTCATTGGCAAGGAAAAGATATTTTTTACTGTTTGGATAAAACTGCACTGCATGCAGAAAATCAGGTCCTGAAAAAGGATAAAAGGTGTTCAAGCTTTCATCCACCTTGGGATGCAGCTCTTCTTTTGCCCATTTGCGCATTACACTGAGGCGGTTTTTTTCCATTTCATCCCAGCGTTTGCCAAACTGCACAGCATGATCCTTGACCTGTTTCACGCTATCGTATTTCCCCATGGTGCTGCCACTGTTGGAGGGCAAGCCTGAAATAAAACGTGCGTAATCATTGAATTTTCTGTCGAATGTGGGCGTGGTAACCTTTTTTGAAATGGTATCCGCTTTAGCGGTGTCTTTTTGCTGGTTATTGTCTTGGGTAGAACCACCGCAGGACAGCATGCCTAAAACGGCGATGGCTGCTGATAAAATCAGGTATCTTTTCATATGGTGTTGTGTATAGTTCTTATGATGTTTTGGGATTTCGGTCTGTACTGATGAAGTATAAAATCACCCCCAGCAGTGCAGTTCCAAATCCAATGAGTGATTCGGTGGTTTTATTCACCAGCTGAAAATGGCAAACCCAAATATTGGCCGCTATAAATAGTATGGGAGTTATAGGATATCCTAAAGCTCTGTATCCATCTGGTTTCCCGTTTTTGATACGAAAAACTATAACACCGGCAACGGTAAGGGTTGTAAAAATAGTTAAGGTAAATCCAATGTATTGCATGATACTATCAAAGGAGGCAGTCCAAAGAATAAGCAATGCCAGTATGGTCTGAAAAAGTATGGCGCGAACCGGATTTCCTTTCTCACTGGTTTTGGACAAAATTTGGAAAGCCGGAATTTTGCCAAACATGGGCTGAATAACCCTGGGTCCGGCAATAATCATGGCGCTGATGGTACTGATAAGTAATACACAAATGACACCACCCATCACTTTACCACCCCAGGCACCAAAAATATAGCTGGCACTGATCATGCCCACTTCCTTGGGTTTGAAAGCGTTGGCACCTTCGGTTGCTACACGCATTTCTTCCATGGGTGCACTCATGATGAAAACAGTATTTAACAGTACGTAAAGAACCGTAACCAGTAAGGTTCCCCAGATAATACTTCTATTCAGGTTTTTCTCGGGTTTCACAATTTCACCTGCCAGGTAGGCGCTGGCGTTCCAGCCGCTGTAGGCATAGCTCACATAAACCAAGTTTACGGCAAAGCCGGCGGTCATGATTTCACCCGCGCTCAATTCTGAGTAACCGAGTGAAATCCCCTGGGCATTGCCATAGAAGATGCCGGCCAATACGAAGACGGCAATCAGCAACACTTTTATGAGTGTAAATACTTTTTGAAACTGAACTCCGGCGCTTAGATTGGTGGCGTGAATGGCTGCAATTCCAACAATTACGGCAGTTCCCACAATATTAATATCCATTGCCGGGAATATCCCATGGGCGTAGGTACCCAATGAGGCCGCTGCCAGTGCAATTGGAGCGCTAAATCCTACGGTGGCACTCACAAACCCGGCCATAAAACCTAATGATGGATGGTAAACCCTAGATAGAAAATGGTATTCCCCACCATCCTGTGGCAGCCGTGTAGCCAATTCTGCGTAGCATACTGCGCCCAAAAATGCCATAATTCCACCTGCAATCCACAATGCCAGAATGGTGAAACCCTGATTGTGACTTAATAGCTGAAAACCCAAACCCGTGAATACCCCCGTGCCAATCATATTGGCCACTACCAGACTCACTGCGGCTGAAAGGTCTATTTTGCGATGCGACATACAGATTGTGGATCTTACAGGGTTATCATGCCTGCCCGATCTGCCAAATTAGATATGGCGTGCAAAAATAGGAGAATTACCTATTCGTTGATTGGGCTATTTTTGCGAAACTCATGAACCCACAATCACAATTCTTTACCGTAGATATTCACACGCACATCATTCCGGAGCATTTGCCTGACTGGAAATCTCAGTTTGGATATGGCGAATTTATTAGTTTACAGCACCATAAACCCTGCTGTGCGCGCATGTTGATGGACGGGGAACTATTCAGAGAAATAGAAAGTAACAATTGGGATCCTGCACAACGAATCCATGAATGCGATGCCCATGCCCATCCCGTGGATGTGCAGGTTCTGAGTACCGTGCCGGTGATGTTCAGTTATTGGGCGGAACCCAAAGACACCCTGGAGATTGCGAAATTTCTCAATGATCACATTGCAGGCATTATTCATGCGTATCCAAAAAGATTTGTCGGGCTGGGAACCTTACCTATGCAACATACGGGCATGGCCATACAGGAACTGGAACGCTGCAAATCCATTGGTCTTCGTGGGGTACAGATTGGTTCGCACATCAACCACTGGAATCTGAACCAGCCGGAACTATTTCCCATATTTGAGGCCATACAAGACATGGACATGGCATTGTTTGTGCACCCATGGTGGTGGATGGCCAAAACCAAAATGCCCCGTTACTGGCTTCCTTGGCTGGTGGGCATGCCGGCAGAAACGGCACTGGCCATGAGTTGTATGATTTTCGGCGGCATTTTTGAACGGCTGCCCAAACTGCGCGTAGCTTTTGCCCACGGTGGCGGTGCGTTTCCCGGCACATTTGGCCGCATACAGCATGGATGGCGTTGCCGCCCTGATTTGGTAGCGGTAGATAACCCCCACGACCCTGCAAAATACCTGGGACAATTCTGGGTGGACAGCCTCACCCACGATGCCCGAATGCTGGAATACCTGATGGAACTGATGGGCCCCAACCGCATTTGCATGGGTACAGACTATCCCTATCCGCTCGGCGAAGATATTCCCGGTGAGTTGATCCGTTCACTAAACATTCCCGATGCAACCAAGCAGATTATGCTCGGTGACAGCGCTATGGAATGGCTGGGTATTGACAAGAAATTGTTCCTATAATGCACAGGTATTGGATTTTACTGGCAGCAGTTTTAACCGGTTTTTTCTATATATTTCTTCCTGTTTCCCTTTGGCTGATTGACAGGTTATTTCGGAATGTACTGGAGCAAAGGCTTTTCAAGGTAAAATGGAGTGTAGCGGGAATAATGATAGCCGTTTCCCTTTGGGTTTTTTGGGTGCTTGGATTTTAATTTTCTTCTTTTAGAAATCGGTCAACCTCTCGAAAAACAAGCTCTGGCTCGTAACCACGGCCAATAAGGTATTGTTTCAATTTACCTGCCTTTTTCCAAGGGTCATTCTCCCTTATGGTTTTTGCCTTTTTCTCAATGCAATGGCGTAATTCCGACAGATAATGATCTGGATCTATGGACTTTAAAACCAACTGAATCAGCGAATCCGAAATGCCTTTGTTTTTTAACGCCAGCGCTATTTTTCGGGTACCCCATTTTTTAATTTTTAGTTTTCCTTTTGCAAATGCAATCGCAAATCGCTCCTCATTGATAAAATTATCCCTTACCAAATCCACGAGTATTTCATTGGTTTCGCTTACGGTTAAACCCATTCCAAGTAATTTGGTCTTTACCTCCAGCTGGCTACGCTCCTGATAGGCGCAGTATTTCTCGGCTTTAAGCCTTGCCTGCTGGAGGGTTGGGCGTGTTTTAGGTTTTGGTTGCCGCGGTTGCACGATGCCAAATTAACTCAGGAAAATGAAAATTTCGCCATCAGACGGCTTTCAGCGTAAATACTGAAATTTCGGGAAATACACCCAATCTGCCCGGATAACCTAGGTAGCCAAAGCCCCTGTTTACATATAGGTGCTGGTCGTTTTCGGTGTACAAATCCAGCCATTCCTTATACAGCAGCTTTACCGGGCTCCAGCGATAAAAACGGGTATCCACGCCAAACTGCATACCATGGGTATGTCCGCTAAAAGTGGCGGCTATTTCCGGCTGGTGATCGAGCACCTGTTCGCGCCAGTGGCTGGGATCATGGCTTAGTAAAAGTTTGGTAACTCCTTCTGAACCTTTTAGGGCCTCTTTTAATTTGCCATATTTTGGGAAACGGCCTTTATTGCTCCAGTTTTCAACCCCTACTATGGCCAGTTTATGGCCATCTTTTTCCAGTACCCTGTGTTGATTAAGCAACAAATCCCAGCCCATGCTTTTGTGATGGGTGAACAAAGCATTTAGGTTTTCCTGTTGTGTGGGTGTGCGATAAAAGCCTTTTTCTTTAAAATCCAATTTCGCTTGGAGGGGATCGTAATCAGGCCATGGCACATAATCTCCGTAATCGTGATTGCCCAAAATGCTGAATTTCCCCATGGGTGCTTCAATACTGCCAAACAAATCAAGCCAGGGTTCCATTTCTTCTGCCTTATCATTCACCAGATCTCCGGTAAAAAAGAATACATCCGGTTTTTCAGCCACAACCATATCCACACCGCGTTTTACGGCATCATAACTCCAGAAACTACCGCTATGTATGTCACTTAACTGCACAATTTTAAGCCCGTCGAAAGCGGATGGCAACCCTTTTATCGGCAAGAGTCTTCTGCGAACACGATAGTTGTGGGCACCTTTTGCAATGCCCCAAAGGGTACCTCCGATGAATGCAGATCCCAGACCAAGCCCCATCCAACTTAAAAATTTATAACGGGTGATTCCACCTTCGGCAACGGTTTCAGGCTTTTGCTGAAAAACCCGGAAAGCCCAGCGAAAAAGGCGGCCAATATCATCAATCATTAAGAATAAACACCAGAATAGTTTGGCAAAGAATACCACAAACATGGCGCTGCTAATGAATCGAAGGGTTGTATGCGAAACCTCAATAATACCCATTCTGTAAAACATGAAAAAGAAAAACCCTGAGGCAGTCCAGCCCCAGTAGGCCCATTTCAATATGTTTTTGGCTTTGGATGACCAAGCGGCTGTGAGCAATTTAACCCCTTGCCAGGCATACAAATCAATGAAAATAACGAGAGAGGCAATGACAAAGAAACCGATGAGTGCGCTTTTAAACATGAAAGGTTGCTAAATAACAACAATAACACCCCAATGTCTTTATATGTTCGTTGAAACACCAAAAAATACAGATTGAATTGCCGTTCTTTCTAAATGAAAAAATACCCTAATTTTACGGCCATGTTAAAAGCCCGTTACCTACTTATAGGTTTTTTATTTGCCGCCACAAGCGGCGTGGCCCAGTATACGCCGGACTCTTCTCAACTGTCCGCATTTAAATTTCGAAACATCGGTCCTGCCGGTATGAGCGGGCGTATTACTTCCATAGCCGTGGTAAACAGGCAACCCAGCATTATTTATGCAGGTGCAGCCAGTGGTGGAATCTGGAAAAGCGATAATGGCGGTACCGCCTGGGAACCCATTTTCGAGAAAGCTGATGTTGGCAGTATTGGCGCCTTGGCCATACAACAAAACAATCCAGCTGTGGTGTGGGCGGGCACTGGTGAAGGAAACCCCAGAAACAGCCATAACAGCGGCAAAGGCATCTACAAAAGCTTAGATGCAGGCAAAACCTGGAACTTTATGGGATTGGCTGCTACACGAACCATTCACCGTATTGTTATAGACCCAAACAATTCTGATGTGGTTTATGTAGCTACCATGGGAAGCATCTGGGGCCCCAACGAAGAACGCGGGGTTTATAAAACCACCGATGGTGGTAAAACCTGGAACCGCATATTATTCACCAATAACCTTAGCGGCTGTGCCGAACTTATTATGGATCCAAGCAATCCAAACAAATTGTTTGCTGCCATGTGGGAATATCGCCGCAAACCCTACCACTTTAATAGCGGTGGACCCGGCAGCGGATTATTCATGACCATAGACGGTGGTAAAACCTGGAAACGACTGGGCCAAAAGGAAGGTTTGCCTGAAGGACCATTGGGACGTCTGGGCCTGGGCATTGCCACCAATAAGCCCAACAGGGTATATGCCATAGTGGAAAGCAAAACCCTAGACTTCTTTGCAAGCAGCGACGGTGGATATACCTGGAAAAAAGTAAGTAGTCAGGAGAATATGGGCAATCGCCCCTTTTACTACAATGAAATTTACGTTGATCCCAAAAACGAAAACCGAATCTATAGTCTTTGGAGCCAGGTGGCGCGCAGCGAAGATGGAGGGAAAAACTGGTCTATACTTGCCGACTGGGGGCATATTCACCCCGATCATCACGCATTCTACATTCACCCCGATAACCCGGATATGCTCATCAACGGCAATGATGGTGGTGTAAACATTAGCTATGACGGGGGTATCAACTGGCGTTTTGCCGAGAATATTCCAGTGGGTCAGTTTTATCATGTCAACGTTGACAATGATGTTCCCTACCACGTTTACGGCGGATTACAGGATAACGGCAGCTGGCGCGGTCCCGGCTACAGCTGGGTATATGGGGGCATACGCAACAGCGACTGGCAGGAACTGCTTTTCGGCGACGGATTTGATGTGGTGCCCATTCCCGGTGAAAGCCATGTGGGATATGCCATGTGGCAGGGTGGAAATGTTTCGCTGTATGACCTGAAAAGCGGCCGTACCCAGAACATTAAGCCCGAACATCCTGCAGGCCAATACCTAAGATACAACTGGAACGCGGGCATTGCCATTCACCCCACCCAACCCAATGGTGTTTATTATGGCAGCCAATACCTGCATAAAAGCATGAACCGTGGCCGTTCCTGGACCATCATTTCTCCCGATCTGACCACCAACGATACCGCCAAACTGCATCAGGCCAAAAGCGGCGGATTGACGATAGACGCCACCAACGCAGAGAATCATTGTACCATTATAGCCATTGCCCCGGCACAAAGCGATACCAATGTAGTCTGGGTGGGCACTGATGATGGAAACCTGCAGCTCACCAAGGATGGGGGCAAAACATGGACCAACCTGTCACCCAAAATTACCGGCATGCCCAAAGCAGCCTGGATTCCTTATATCTACGTAAATCCCGGCAAAGCCGGTGAAGCGTGGGTGGTGGTAAACAACTACCGAAACAATGATTTTGAGCCCTATCTGTTTAAAACCACCGATTTCGGGGCAACCTGGACTCGACTCGCAAACAGCGCCAAGGTTAGCGGACACTGTCTCAGTGTTTTGCCCTTGCCCGGCAACGAGCAGGTGGTATTTTTGGGTACCGATCATGGATTGTGGGTGAGTTTCAATGCAGGCAAAGACTGGAAGCGTTATCCCGGATTCCCGGCCACACCTGCGCAGGATATGAAATACCAGGCCACAGAAGGCGATCTGGTGGTGGGCACTTTTGGACGCGGCATCTGGATACTGGATGATGCAAAAGCATTGACCAATTTTGCAGCCGCTGGCGTAGCCGGGAAAAACCTGAGCATCATCCATGCAACGCATGGTTACCTGGCGAACTATTTGCAGCCCTCGGGGGTTCGTTTTGGGGCCGATGGAACCTACGAAGCACCCAACAAGCCCTTTGGCAGCATGATTACCTATTACACTGCAGGTAATAAAAATGCCAAAACAGGTAAATGGGAAAAATCCAAGTTCACCGGAAAAGTATATGACGAAAAGGGCAGTTTGATTCGCACCCACAAATTCAGTGTGGACAGCGCAGGTATCTACCGCATACAATGGCGCCTGATTGCCGATGGCATCCGATTGCCATCCCATGGCACGCCAGATGCAGATGCAACACTGCCCGAAGGTCCGCGGGTTGCCCCCGGGCGCTACAAGCTTGTCATTAGCAGCGATAAAGGCAAAGACAGCGTTTGGGTGGAGGTAAAAAGCACAAATCAGGAAGGATATGATGCGAATGCCGAACAAAAACGCAATGAAATGTACAGCCGCCTGAAAACCACGGTCGACAGGGCATACAAGGCCTACGAGGGATTGAAAGAAGCCGAAAAAACCATGCAGACCGTGCTGGGTATGCGCTATGCCGATGACAGTGCCGCAGTGCGCCTAAAAAAGCTTTCGGGAAAGTTGAAAGACAGCCTGGAGGTATTAAAAGATTTATTTATAATTCGCGCTGACTTTAGGGGGTATGAGGATGTGTCGGTACGTTTGAACGACAGATTATATGCAGCGGCCGGATACATCAGCAGTGCACGAATTCCCGGAGACAATGCAGAAGTTTCACTGCGAAATGCGATTCAGGCCACAGAAGCCATTAGCAAACGCGTGAATGCCTTTTTTGAAAAGGAATGGAAAGCGTTCCGCGAAGAGGCCGAAAAGGAAAAAACCCGGCCGTTTAAGGATTTAGGGGGGTATTGAGGTTTTTATCGGCCGCCTCACTGTATAGACGCATCATTATGCGTCTATACGGGGCGACACACCTCAAACCCTGAAGGGGTGGCATCATGGAACGCATTCCATTCTTTCTGCATACATTTGTAAACATGCTGCGCAGACTTTGGCAAAAAACCGCATTTAAAATTGGCATTATCGCTGCCGGAGTTATTGCAGTACCCGCCATGCTCGGCTACCTCATCACACCGGATAATACCCGAGACTGCAACCGCATCATCCCAGAGCTGGCCAACAAACCACCGGGATTTACCTTTTCCTATTTACTGGCCGGAAAACCCCTGTCATCTTCCTTTCTGGACTATTTCACCGGTGCTCCCTCAGAAGGAACTGCCATTCCCTGTCAGGTAGTAAGTCAAAACAAAGACAGCATTTTTTACATTCCATTTGCCGAAACCAACCCCCAAGCGATTGCCAAAAACAAACTGATTGCAGATAAAAATGGGCGTTTTGAATACCAACAAACCGCACTGCTTGGCACAGACCGATTTGGTCGTGATATGCTGAGCCGACTGATTATCGGTGCGCGCGTTTCGCTGCTGGTTGGGATGGTTAGCGTCATTATTTCACTTTTTATAGGCACCCTTATTGGCATGGCTGCCGGCTTTTATGGTGGCCGCACAGACAGCATCCTATCTTGGCTCATTGCTGTTTTCTGGTCCATTCCAACCCTGCTGATTGCGCTGGGTCTCAGTTTTGCCTTCGGAAAAGGCCTCTGGCAGGTTTTGCTGGCCACAGGGCTTAGCACCTGGGTGGAAGTGGCGCGTGTGGTGCGCGGACAAACCCTTCAGCTGCGGCAAAAAGAATTTATCCTCTCCTCCATTATCACCGGTTTTTCGCCATTTTACATCATGCGCAAACATATTCTGCCCAACCTGAAGGGAACACTGACAGTGATGGCCACCACCAATTTTGCCGCCGCCATTTTGCTGGAAAGCGGGCTCAGCTTTCTTGGATTGGGATTGGCGCCGCCAACCCCCAGCTGGGGCATGATGGTGAAGGAACATCTGGGCAACCTGGTGCTGGACAATGCCTACCTGGCACTGGTTCCCGGGCTGGCCATTATGGCCCTGGTTATGGCATTCAACCTGATGTCGATGGGACTGCGTGATGCACTGGATACGCGCATTTCATCCACCTCATAAATTCCGGTTTCCATTAACTTTGAACTATTAATCCGCGCCCTGTGAAAAAGTATACATTCTGGATAGTCACGGGTCTGGCCTTGGTCATCGGGCTGGCGGGTTACCTTTGGTACAATCGCAAACCACCGGTTTCGCCCATGGATTATGTACCCCGGAATGCGGCATTTGTAATCAAATGTAAAGCCGATGCCCTCGAACCTACGGAAATAAAATCCCTTTCTGAATATGGCATTCCACCCGCTATGCTCAAGCGGCTTTTGGGCCATCAGCAAAATCCCGGACCACTGTATCACTGCGAAATGGTAGTGTTCGGGGAACAAACCCCGCAAGGCCCGGCCATTGGGCTGGTTTTTGCCCCCAAAGACATAGCCCTGATGCATGCATGCGTGGAGGAAACCCGCTACACGGAATCAACCATCAACACCCAGGACGAAAACCGTTTTATGGAGGTTGCCACCGGTCTGTATCTGGCATGGAACAGGCATATCGCGGTGTTTACCTACCAACTCACCGCAGGTGAACGATACCCGCTGGGTATTTTAAATGCAAAACAAGAGACCTCAGAAATCACGGAAAAATTGGAATCCCAGCGCTATCAGTGCATGCTAAAACCCTCATTGATACTGCAAATGATCAATGATGAGCAGCCATCGCAGTTACTGACAGCGATTTCCGGCATCATCCCTCCCGAAACTACCCTGTGTGGCATGCTTAAAAGCAAAGAGGAAATGCTTCAGGCAGATATGGAGGTGATAGACGGGACAACTCAACTGGAAGCCCTTCTGAAACCCGCCCCGGGACAGGAAGACTGCGAAAACGAATCCTCTGACAAACCGGACGGAACCCTGATATATCTGGCGCTTCAAAAACCCATGATTGCCGGTATCGCAGCGCTCACAGGACAAACAGGCAATCCCCTGCTGCCTAAACTGAATGGAAATGCCTGCCTGTGGTTGCCTGCAAGTGATGCACCTGCGGAAAACCCACCCTGGACATTGTGGCTGGGCGCCGAATTGACCACACCTGAAAAAGTACTGCTGCAACAATTACCGGGGGGCATGACAAACTCACCCATACCCGGCATACAATTGAACGTGGCCGGAAATTGCCTGCAATTAACCCCTCTGGGGCAGTCTCCATCCTCCTCAGGTTATCCAAAACCCGGCTTTCCGATGGAATTTCACCGTCGCACCACGGAAAACACCCTGAAACTGACAGGAAACAGCCGCAATATGCAATTGGTGATGCAATCTCAAACCGCAGAAAAAAGCACCCTGATGCTGCTATTGAACACATTGGGCCGACTTATTCCTAAACAACAACCACAACCGTAAATCGAAAGCCATTGCAACTCATCCACTTCTTCAATGTAGTGCCCGAACCCCTCGCAGACAGCCCCGGCAGCGGCCGCATCTGGCGGCAAAACCGCGTGTTTTTTAAAGGAAAACACTATGTGGTAACAGCCGGTTCCGGACGCGGAAAAACAACCCTCATCAATATCATTGGCGGTACCCGCAACGATTACAAGGGTGATGCCTTTTTCGATGAAACCAACCTGCGCAACATAACTCCCAATGATTTTGCCTCCATCAGGGCCACAAAAATCTCGGTAATTCATCAGGATTTACGACTGTTTCCTGAATTGACCGCAAGGCAAAATATCGATATGAACCCCCTAAACGATCGCGATGCTGCCTACATTGAAAAGCTGGCAACCCGGCTGGACATATTGCAGCAGCTCAACAAGCCCTGTGGACGCATGAGTCTGGGACAACAGCAGCGTGTAGCCCTCATTCGTGGACTGGTGCGTCCTTTTGAATGGCTGTTGCTGGACGAGCCCTTCAGCCACCTTGACGCAATAAATGCAAAAAACGCCATGGAGGTAGTTGCAGAAATCGCAAATGACAGGGGTGCCGGCATCATCGCCACATCGCTGGGAAGCACGGAATTACTGAAAGATTTTGAAATCCTGGAACTATGAACCCCCATTTGATTAAAAAGTTGCTGCTCAGCAAAACGCGTCCCGGTCAGTTGTGGCTGTCGGTTATCGGTTCCGGCATTGGACTCTGCATTATGATGCTGGGGGTGCAGTTATGGGTGGATGTGCGTTCGCTCATGCAGGAAAAAGAAATGCTGGGCCGCGATTATGTGGTGATTTCCAAAAAAATAACACTGCTGCATTCCCTGTCAGGCGCTCCGCGCTTTTCTGTTCCCGAGATACAGGAATTGGTGGCACTGAAATCGGTGGATGATATTGGAAAGTTTACCCCATCGCGCTTTAAGGCATCCATGAGCATGAATGCACAGCTGGGAAGTCTGGGTGGACAGTTGTTCAAAACAGACCTGTTTTTTGAATCTGTTCCTAACCGTTTCGTGGATATTGAGGCAGATGCCTGGCAGTGGCAACCCGGCGACCCTCAGGTGCCTGTCATTGTTCCCTCAGAATTTATCAAACAATACAACCACGCCTTTGCCTCCGGCCAAAACATGCCCGTAATACCGGAGAACCTGCTTAAATCCCTGCGTTTTGAACTGCTGCTTAGTGGCAACGAAAAGTCTGACCGATACAGGGGGGTCATTGCCGGTTTTTCCAATCGCATTCAGGCCATATTGGTACCTGAGGCATTCATGCAGTATGCCAATAGCCGGTACGCACCCGGTGGAGAAGCCGCCCCTTCCCGGCTCATTCTGCATGCTGAAAATCCCGCCTCACCCGAACTGCTGAATCACCTGAAAGAAAAGCAGATAGAAACCGCCGAAGACCAAGTAAAGGAGGGCAAAACCCGACTGCTACTGGAGGTAGTAATGCTACTGCTTGCGCTGCTGGGTGCATTTATCGTAGCTCTTTCCATGATGGGTTTTTTACAATACAATCAGCTGCTGGCCTATCGATCGGCCTATGAAATTCAAACCCTGCACAGATTGGGATATACCCATGCTAACATGGTGCTGCCCTATTTCCGTTTTGCCCTGCGCAACCTGGGAATTGCACTGGCATTGTCAACCGGCCTTTTTGCCGCGCTCGAAGCGGGTATTGTGGGATTATTCAGCCAAAGCGGTTTTAACCTTCCCCTGCATGGCTGGCCATGGGCTTTGTTGTGCGCCTTCGTAGCTGCAATGCTGATGGGATGGCTATGTTACCGGTCTATTAAAAATCAAGTTGGCAGATTGGCAAACTAAACCCAAATTTGCACCATGCAAGGCCAAACCCAACATGCCCATTTTGATAACCGCTGGTACAAACCCGGCAGGAATGCTGTGGTGAGGGCGTTATGGCATCTTTGCAATTCGTTTCTGCTCATGTCTTTCATCCCCGGCAATGGCTGGCGCAAAATGCTGTTGCAGCTGTTTGGAGCCAGGGTTGGCCACGGTGTAGTGATTAAACCCCGGGTGAATATTAAATACCCCTGGAACCTGAGCATCGGTGAATATTCATGGCTGGGTGAAGGTGTGTGGATTGACAACCTGGGGGCGGTGAGCATAGGAAGTAACTGCTGCATTTCTCAGGGTGCTATGCTGCTATGCGGAAACCACAACTACCGCAAAACCACGTTTGATTTGATGGTAGGAAACATTACCCTGGAAAACGGAGTGTGGATTGGTGCCAAAGGGTTGGTTTGTCCGGGTGTGACATGCCGATCGCATGCTGTTCTCAGCGCCGGCAGTATTGCCACATCCGATCTGGAGGCATTCAAAATATACAGCGGAAATCCTGCGGTGGCCGTCAAGGACCGAAACATAGAGGCATGAAGGTTTCCCTCATCACCGTATGTTACAACAGTGCCCGCACCCTGCAGGACACCATTGATTCAGTGCTGTCGCAGACCTATGCAGACATCGAGTACATCATCATAGACGGTGGCAGCTCCGATGCCACCCCGGACATTATTGAGCCATACAAAAGTCGCATCGCCCATTACATCAGTGAACCGGATGAAGGGCTGTACGATGCCATGAACAAGGGCATAGCGCTGTCAAGCGGTGATATGGTAGGCATTCTGAACAGCGATGATATGCTGGCACATTCCGGAGTAATTGCAGACATAGTGGAGGCCATGGATAGCAATACGGATGCAGTATGCAGCGATGTGTTTATTTTTAAGAACACAAAAGACAACATTGTACGCAAATACCGCTGCACGCGCTGGAAACCCTGGATGTTTCGTTTGGGACACCAGCCACCCCATCCCGGCTTTTTCGTGCGTAGAAACTGCTATGAAAAATACGGGCTATTTGATGTACAGTTCAAACGGGCGGCTGATTTTGAGCTGATGTTTCGTTTTATCAGGGTGCATGCCATCAGAACCCGGTACTTATCCTACACATCGGTGCTGATGCGAAGCGGTGGCAGCAGCCAGCAAGGTTTGAAAGCGATATCCGAAGCCAATCGCGAAGACCACAGGGCGCTTCGCAAACATGGCTATTTCAGCGCACTGCCACTCATCTGGTGCAAATATATACTGAAGGTTTTTCAGTGGAGCTAAAGGTCATAGAGGTGCTTGATTGCTTACCTTAAAGATCTTTATTATGATTTTTAAAAAATAATTTGCTAATGTCAATATTTTGGTTATTTTTGTAGAATATAAACTATCTTATTCGATGGAAACCCGGAAAAAAACTGTCAAAACTTTTAAGGAATTTTTATCCGAAAAGAAAAATAAGCAGGATGGCAACAAAGACAAAGTAGATTGGCTTGAAAGAAAGCTTAAGTGGCTTGAATCCATTGACTTATTGTACAGATGGTTTGACGACAATATTTCAAAGAGTCTTAAAGAATCAGGATACGATGTAAAATCCAGTTTGGAAAAAATTACCTTGTATGAAGATTACATTGGTTCTTATGAAACTGAAAATTATTTTATTGAAGGAGGTCCTGTTTCATTGAAGCTTTTTCCGGCAGGCACACTGATTATTGGAGCATTTGGAAAAGTGAATATGCAAATTAATGGGAATACTGTTAAGCTGGTTTTGGAGGACTGGGGAAAGTGGAAGATAGTAGATGGGATTGGCAGCAGCATGAGATTAAGAGATTTAAGCGAAGAACACTTGGTTAAATACTTAGATTAATGGTTGTATGGATAAAATCTCACCCCATATTAAGCGTTACAAAGACACAATAAATTTCCCTAATTTCCATTGCAATTACTTTACTACTAATGCTTAAAATCATACTTTAATACAGTTAAAATAAATTCAAATACCATGGGATACAGTTTTGCAGAAACCATTCTTATCATGTTTGTCGGCTTATTTGTTTTGCCACAAATCTTGTATTTACTCACGCTTCAAAACACATTAAAGCTCATAAGCCCTGAAAACAGGAGAATGGAGCCGGGCCACGTGTGGCTGGCGCTGATACCTTTATTTGGGATTTTTTGGAATTTTTACATTGTTGGTTATATGACAAGTTCCTTACAAGCAGAATTTCGGAAACGGAATATTCCATGTGATAATGATCCGGGTTATGCGGTAGGCAGGGCGTATTGCATTCTCATTTGTTGCTCCATCATCCCATGGATCGGAGGATTGGCGGCCATTGCCGGATTGGTTTGTTGGATAATTTACTGGGTAAAAATCAGCGGCTATAAGGCGGAACTGGAAGCAACTAGGTAAAATATGCTGTAGCAATTGGGATTGCCTAAGATAGTACCATTGACTCTTTTAAGGAGAATTGGTGGTCCCGCCAGGAATCGAACCTGAATCTAATGCTCCGGAGGCATTCGTAGTATCCATTCTACTACGGGACCAATGCTAACAACGGACTGCAAATATCCGCATTTGCACCCGAATTCACCCCATGAAATTTTGCTTTGTCCATCATTGACGATTTTCTTCCCTCAATCCCCCTTT
>CAYYXG010000007.1:32112-117521 GCA_964475595.1 uncultured Flavobacteriaceae bacterium | reverse complement strand
GGATTAATCGCAATTGAATAACATCGCGACATCATACCACTTCCGAACGGGGTGGTTCTTTGTGGGCTGTGTGATATGGCAGGAATGTGTGGCAAGGGGAGTTGGAAAGCAAATGTAAATAATTACTCGGATTAATTGCGGTCGGTCTCGCTGTGCTCTGGGGTTTTCGCAAAGACCGACCACCGGAAAAATCAAGCACCATACTAAATAATACTATCTCATTTTTTGTGCATTATTTTTTTCGGGTATCTCTTGTAAAATTTTCTTTTGAATCGATCTGTACTGAATGCAATCCGTGTGTTTTATTGTATTTAATTAATTCGGAATAATTATACATCTCTGTTTCTTTACAATGAATAAATATTTGAATACCTTTTTCATCATATTCTCGCATACTGCCGGTAAAGGTGTCACCCTTCCAAACTATTTCACTTTCCAAAAGTCCATTTTCATAAAAATTATACTCAACCCCATTTTTCTTTCCATTTAAAAATAGGGTCTTAGATTTTAAATTTCCATTACTGTAAAATATTAATCTTTCTCCGTTTGGTATTCCTACGGTATATTTTTGAATTCTTTGAATACTCCCAGTAGTATCAAAAGAAATATAATAGCCTTCCTGTTGTGCATAATCATTAAAATCAATAATTTGACTTATTCCTATACCATCATCGTTGTAAAACACTTTTCTCCCAGCCTTAAAATCAACTTTCTTATTATCACAACTACAAAGCAAAATAACTACAGTTATAGTTAGACTTTTAAATAGCATATTAATTCGTTTTTCTTTTCAAATTATGTTGAGGTTGCTCTTTCGCTGACTTAGCAGTATCGCTTGTTTCATAATTACAACCTGGATTAATACATTTATAAGTGGCACCTGAATTCTTACTATTATCAACCAACTTTTGTACTGTTTGGGTTAATTCACTAATTGCATTGGTTAATTCCGCAGGGCCTAAAGCATCTTTTATGCTTGGCAGCCTTCCAGGTGTACGCCCTAAACCACCTAAAGCGGTTAAAAATGGGCCTATATCTAAGGTTAAAACACCGCCCTTTGTTGCTTTTGTATTCGTAGCCGAAACGCCCCCATCTGAACTCACAAGATTAAAGCCACTTGGCTGAGAACTTCCGCTACTCCACCATTCGCTCCAATCTAATTTTGAATCTCCATATTTTGCTCCACTTCCCCAAACATTATCTCTATCTCTTACAACGCCATCCTTAAGTATGTTTAAACTTTCAGTTGATGTAATTGATCCATCTGCATTTTGCTTCATTGTAATCACACGCTCAAAATCGTAATATTTGTTTTCATAACTCCAAGTTGCAGTTGGACCCCCAAACGAATTCCAGCCAGGAACTGTATGTAGCACTCCATCAGTCATTATATCCATTGAAATTTGTTTTCTGAAAACAACGGTATTACCATTTTTATTTTTCATCACAATTTTTAAATACTCTTTTTCTCCATCAGGGTCAACAAATATTATGGGATTATTGTTAAAGGCTTTGTATGGCGACCATCCCGCTTGAGCTGATGCTTGAGGGTCTGGTGTGAGCCATCTTCCAATTCTTGGGCAATATAATCTCGCCCCAAAATCATAACTATTTCCACTACCTTTTAGTTCGTCGTCACCTTCCATTAAGTTAAACCCATACCTATATTTTTTTGCAGAAACCCCCCTTGTTTTTATATCACTTCCGAACGGGGTGGACTTAAGGAGCCTGGTTGTTATAGTAAACCGGGGATGCATGGGCAGTGCTTAAAGCAAAGATATGTTTTTGAATTGATAACTTGGCGGTTGGTCTTTCCCTGTTTCATGCCCATTGCACAAAGATTGACCGATGGGAAAAAGTTCAATAACTATAAAAATTTGATTTCTGACTTTGACCTACATGGCACAGTCATTGTGACACTTCCGTATTTTTTTCGCCCCTTTTTTGCTCTTCTTCGCAGAACAGAGAGAAAATTAAAAAGCCCTGCAAGCCGGGGCTTTTTGTTATAGTTTAAAAATCAAATATCCAACCACTAAAAGAAACAATACTATTAATATTTGTATAATTAGTTTGCTTCTGAATTTGAGATTTGATTTCTTTATGTAAAAATCAGCAATAAATAAAATTATCCCCAAAGCAGGAAAGATAAAAGCAAAATATGTAGCCCAAGCACCTCTAAGCATTGCAACTATCAACTGTATTCCCCAAGCAAACAACAAAATAGCTGCTATGGACAGAGGCGAGTAATAAAACTTCATTTTTTTTAATCGCAGTCGTCATCGCAAACAGGTGAATTGGGTGTTGTGCTAAATGAATTTGTTGTGCTTGGTGTTACACTTGTGCTATTTCCTTTTAAGTTATAGCTGTGTTCCATTGGTGGGAATAATGAACCTGGTCCTTCCCCTGTTTGGGTTGGCGTTCTATTAAATAGCAAAAATGATTTATTATTTGTTTCGTCTGTAATCCATAACTCATACGCAGGGAAGCCATCAACATCACCTTTAACTTGGTAATCAAAACTTTTTCCGTCTGTACTTGGCGTTATTGTTACAGCTAAATCATAGTTTATAGGTGGAGCACCACTTACTAAAGAATTAGAGGCGTTTACAGTCAAATAAATTGTTGTGGAAGTGGATTTTTCGGTCATTAGCGTATTTTTTATTGTGCCTGCCGTTTGAGGGTCTGAAGTTTCTGAAACATTTCCTTTGCTGTCATAGCCGATAGAACCGCTTGCTGTATTATTTGTGTAATAAACTTTGTTTACGTCAAAATCAGCAACCACCTTTTGTTCCGTTCTATATGAAGCATTATTAACAGTATAGTAATATCTGTTATCCCCACCAAATGATTTTGTTTTATCATTTATATAGGGAATATACAGTGGATTATATACTGTTGCCATTGGAATAAATGACCTTGCAGTAACAATGTATTTTTCTAATCCTTCAAGGTCTATTGCTCTTATTACATCGTTTTCAGCAAAAGCATAAGTGCTATTCCACGGATAAGATTTTGCTAATGGGTCAACAGAAAGGAAGCGACCTAAACGAGCATCGTAAATTCTAAACTTAAACGAATAGCTGTTACCACTGCCTTTTATCTCATCATCCTTCTCCATATTGTTGAAACCGAATCTATATTTCTGTGCAGTAAACCCCCTTGTTTTTACATCACTTCCGAACGGAGTGGACTTATTAAGGAGCCTGGTTGTTATAGTAAACCGGGGATGCATGGGCAGTGCTTGAAGCAAAGATATGTTTTTGAATTGATAACTTGGCGGTTGGTCTCGCCCGGCTTCTTGCCCATTGCGCAAAGACCGACCGCCGGGGAAAAGGGGCGAAAATTGGTTTAGCAAAGCCACAGCAAAAAATAATTATAGTAAGGCTATAAGAGAAAATAAAAGCCAATACAACTACTAAGACCAAAACCCAAAAACCAACACCAACCACCACCGAAACGGTATGCAGCACTAGAAAAAGCCCGTCCTTGCATGCAACTCCCGAAAGGATGGCTGTTTTCGCCCGATAAGCTAGTAATGATCTGGCTGGCTCGCATGCTTTTTCAAATATCACTAAAAGCATGGGAGTTTGCAACACTTTGAAGTACTATGGCGCAAATACATAGTGGTGAATCTATAAATAAAAACCCTATATACAGTGTTGCGTCGAATTCTTGATTTAGGTATATTCAGCCGGTTTTCGGGGAAGCTTATACTTAAAATCGCTCTCCCAATAGTGTAAATGCTTTGTGTTTTTTTGGGCGGCCTTCAATCATGCCAAGTCACAAGATACACCGATTTTTTCATTGTATACAAAGATTTATTATTGCAATTCTTTGCATTTCTGTTTTACAGAGCTAAATGATATGTTTTTTGGAGTCATTACAAATTTTTCATCCTTATTCATAGTTAATTCTTTAGAATCCCATATCCAACCTTGATCGTCATAGGAATATGCAACGACCACAAGTTTTTGGCCATTTGGAATTCCTAATTTCATATCAAGGCTTTTGTCTAAAGTATAAATTCTAAATAATGAATCATATTGCATAATATGATACCAATTTCTGCTGTTTCCATTTAAAAAGGCAACTACATTTATATTTTTAAGTGGTATTCTGGCATTTGAAACTTTAACAGTGAGGTTGTAGTTTGATAGTTCTTGATGTTTGGAATTAAAAAATGGAATACTACAATATACAATATGTGACGGTAGTAAATTTGAGTATAAACTCTCTTCAACGAGTATATAATTAAGTTGATCTCTTTTATTTATCATAGGGATTTTAGTTTTGGTGATTCCATCAGGCAAGTCTGTAACGGGATCTTCAAACTCTCTTTCAACAATAGGCTGTATTTCCCTAATCCTTTTATTTAAACCGTCAATATAAGCTACTCTATAGGCGTTGCCCTTCGAATAAATACTTAGTGTATGATTTTTTTTAATCACATACTTATCTGGATTTTCTATTTTTAAATAAAAATGAATATTGCTATTCTGATTCGTGTAATTCATATTATCTCTTGCGAGTTTTTCAATATTCGCAAGTATCAATGGATTGTCCGAATATTTAATACTTAGTTTTACATTCTTTGGGTAAATTTTGTTAATACTATCATAAAACATTTTTGCAGGAAATGTCAGTTTCAGATTCTTGTTTAGTACTATATTTGATTCGATACTATTATCTACATAATATGTAGCACTTGGAATAAGTGAATCCTGGTAGTTGGTTTTAGTTGATTGCAGCGATTTTGTTTCTTTCTTCACACCATTACAGGAGCACAGTAATAAAAAGCATAGTGCAGTAATCAGAATCCTATCTTTTGTTCCTTTCATGTTGCTTAATCTTGCGAAATTGCACCTCCATTTGCCGTTGTAGCGGTAGTTGTGGTCTTCACCGTTCCTTGAGAATTGATAGTAGTAGCCCCATCAATCTTGTATGATATTCCAGCATTTCCTTTATGACCTAACGGAGCAATACCCGGATTGTTTACTACATTGATAGTAACTGGTCTACCCGCAAAAGTTGCTCTTAAATTTGCCGCTGTTGCGTCTACTTCACTTTGCGTATTTGCATAAGCCTGAATGGTAATTGTTATTTGGACAGCAGTTACTGTCTGATTTACTTGCGTGTTTGAATTTCTGTTAAAAGTGATATTTTGAGTCGGGTTGGTAGGGTCTGGTATATTTCCAGCTGGAATCGATACATTCCCATTGATAAACTGAGCATTTGCAGGTAAACCTGCCGAAACATTTGCAGGTGGGGCTGCACCAACAACTGGTAATGAGGCCAGTGCATTATTAAGATGATTTGTTAATAGGTCCGTTTCTTGAGTAACTCGTTTATCAAATTCCTTATTCCCAACATCTATAGTACTTTGTCTAAAACTTCCAAGTACTGTATTATTCTGATTAACTCGACTCACGCCGTCAGATAGCGACCTCCATAAAATCTCTTTCCATCCTCCATATGCTCCAGCCGATGAATGCATAGGTCGGATGAATCCACCCCCTGCAAACGCCTGGTACTTGGAGCCACTTTGCATACCTTTGTACAGGGACCAAGTTATAGGGTCTGCTGTTTGAAAATCTTCAGGTGTTATAGGTGGGGGAGCTATTGGAGAAACTACACCATTGTTAATAATTTGATAATTAATAGTAAGTGGACCCCCACTATTGATATTGCTAATTACAAATAATGAAGTAGTAACTCCAGCTGGATTTGTAAAGGTAACTGTTGTTCTTTGAAGTGTTTCACTTCCTTCCGCATCAATACAATTAACAACTTGATTTTCAGCAAAAGCATAATTGCTATTCCAAGGAAACTTCGGGCTTAAAGGGTCAACACTCAAAAACCTACCAAGCCTCGCATCATGAATCCTATACTCAAACGCATAAGTTTCTCCCAGCTCTCCATCTTTCTCCTGATTATTGAATCCAAACCTATATTTTTTTGCAGAAAACTCCCTTGTTTTTATATCACTTCCGAACGGGGTGGACTTAAGGAGCCTGGTTGTTATAGTAGACCGGGGATGCATGGGCGGTGCTTAAAGCAAAGATATGTTTTTGGAATGATAAATGTGTGGGGGGGGGGGCTTTTGGGTTGGCGTAGGCAGATGAGATTGCGGTTGGCCTCTACTTTTCTAATGACTTTACGTAGAGACCGACCGCCAGTCTAAAACTGTCTTTAACAGAAAACCTGATCAATAAACAGGACCCGCATTTTACAAACTTTCAGTTTCAGCATCTGTAAGGGGCTTTCTAAAACTATCTTTTCTTACCAATATTGCACCGCTACTTGCTTTAATAATTACTACACCCTTTGAAGGGCTAAAATAATAATGTAGTTGATGGGACAAGGATACACTTACCGGTTCTAAAACAATTTCGTGTAAGAGTTCATTTCTTATACTTACAGCTTTTTTAAATTGTATTTTATTGTTCGCTTGAGGGAGTGAAATACAACCGCCTTTTTTTGTATTGAAATCATAAAATAGATTCCACTTGTTTTTTACTTTATAATACCAAATACCGTTTTCAATTTTATACAAAATTGATTTAGCATTATCCCCCGTAAACAGCCTTGTTTCTGAAAATAAAGAATCACTGTAGTACTCTCTTTTTGTGGCAAATTCTAATTCCATACCAAGTATTGGCGTAGAATCTACTGAAGCTACATGCTCATTTAGAATATAGACATATGTGCGCATGTTTTGCGAATGCACCTCTTTACCAAAAAGAAAAAGAAACAGGATGAGTTTTATACATTTCATAACTACTTTTCCCTTTTTTCGTAAATCAAACTTGAAATCAACTTATCATATTTAGCCTTTTCTTCTTTATAGGTAGTCCCATTATCCTTTGCTAAACCATTGATATAATTTTTAAAGTCATTAGAACTTTGTTGCCCAGAATATGAAAGGGCCGTAATGGAATTTGTACTTAATCCTAAATTATTATCCTTGCTATATTCTGTAAGAATATTTACTAAACTCTGCCTTTCGTAATTGTATGTATTATGGGCGCCATCTTCAGTCTTAGTTGTAAGAGCTAATTTTTGGTGAACAGCTTCGTGCCCAACAATTTGTACAACTCCAATATTTGTAAACTTATAATTTGAGTTTGAAGGGACTGTAGTAGAAGATAAATAAAAAGAAACAATATCTGCAGACTTAGAAATATTAGACTTATCAATTGGTGTTTCTGTAATTGCTACTGCACCTCTTGCTTTAACTTTTGCGTCATCGATACCTAAGGATAAATTAAAATTCTTATTATTTTCATAATTGGCAATTGTTTTTTGAAATTCTGCATTATTTGTTCTCAAGTCCTGAAATACCTTACCATATGAAGTGTTTAGAAATTCTTTTGCAGGTTTAACATCAGCACCGTCAGGGTCTATGAACATTATTGGATTATTCAAAACAAAAACATTAGGAGATAAATGTGGATACTTGCTTGCCAACGGATCCACCGCCAACCAGCTTCCCAGCCTCGCATCATATAACCTCGCACCAAAGTCATACACATCAGTGGCGGTCTCTCCATCCAGCTCTTTTCCATTAAACCCAAACCTATATTTTATTGCAGAAAACTCCCTTGTTTTTATATCACTTCCGAACGGGGTGGGATCAGAGATCCTAGTTGTTATAGTAAAACGGGGATGCATGTGCAGTGCTTAAAGCAAAGATATGTTTTTGAACAGATAACTTGACGGTTGGTCTCTCCCTGTTTCATGCCAATCGTGCAAAGACCGACCGCCGGGAAAATCTGATTTCATTTAGTTAAAATCCAAAAATGTTTGGAATTATTCTATTCTTGTAATTTATTATAATTTTGAACGAACTTATAAATTGATTCCGTCAATTCCTCATCTTTCTTAATTACCTTGCCATTAATCCACATGTGATTTGTAGAATTTAAGCCAATTACAAAAAAGTCAAAATCTATTTTAAGAATAAAAACATGTCTCATATCAAAAGTTGGGTATTTATTTAGTTCTTTAATATAATTTAAGGAATCTAATGAATGATATTTCAAAACCATTTTGCATATCTTTTCCCTTATATAAACTAAATTAGGAATAAGTTCTCTATAATTTGAATCTAAACATATTTTTGAACTTGAGATACTTCCATATTGGTATAATGAATATGGATTCTTATTTGAATCATTACAATGTCGAACAGCTAAATCAACAACCTCATTAGCGCCAATCCGCCGATAATACAATTGAGTAATTGGAGTAAAATAATAATCTATCCTGACAATATTAACTTTCTTTGTAAAATCTTGATTTAGCTCGAATTTAGGCTGCATTAAACAACCACTAAAAATTCCAATAATTATGAGAATAAATAAATATTTCATGGCGTCCCCATTAATCCTCTGGTATTTTTCTTACTACTAGGCTCAATTTCATCATGCTCAGTGGAACTTTTGCTTGTTCGGATTAATCCTGAATGATTATACCTTTTGTTTTCATCCAGTTGTTTAGATATTCTTCTTTCTTTGCGTATTGTTCTCCGTTCTTCTTTAGTGTCGTAACGTTTGTCAAAACTTGTAGCCTTTCTAATTGACTTTTTGGCATTTTTAATAGCATTATTCATGTGGACTAATTCATGAACCAATAGTATAGCAGCAGATGAGGTTTTACCAGTACCTCTATTGTTTTTATCTACAATTTCTGCTTTACTGTTAGGGTCCCATGTTATTGCGAATATCTTTAATAAATGACCATTCTCATCTCTAACAAATTCATTTGGAGAAATACCTCCATCTCCATTTAAATCATTCGTAGCAAATATTGCTGAACTTGGCCCTTCATCCCTATCATCACTCCAAAGTTCGTTAATAGTTATGGATTCCTTGTTTTTAATAGCTCTATTTACCTCTTTATTGCCTTTTCGCGAATTGCAAACATAATCTAAGGCTTTGATTGACTCTTTAACGAAAGTATTATCAGGAGGAGCTATACCAACACCATATTCATAACTTTTGGCCACCATTTCCAAATTACCATCAGGTCCAATTACAAAACTCCCATTTGCGTCTTTTTTTGGTTCTAAATAATTTATTAATATTTTCTTACCATCAATATCTAGTATGAGAATTGGATTGTTGTTCATAGACTGAAAAGCAGATAGTGCACAAAAATCACCAGTTTCTGGATCAACACTTAACCACCTCCCTAACCTTGCATCATATATCCTGGCGCCAAAGTCATATGCATCAGCCGCCGTCTCTCCATCCTCTTCTTTTCCATTAAACCCAAACCTATATTTTCCAGCAGAATACCCCCTCGATTTTACACCACTTCCGAACGGGGTGGACTTAAGGAGCCTGGTTGTTATAGTAAACCGGGGATGCATGGGCAGTGCTTAAAGCAAAGATATGTTTTTGAATTGATAACTTGGCGGTTGGTCTCGCCCGGCTTCTTGCCCATTGCGCAAAGACCGACCGCCGGGGATATAATATTAAGGATATTAAAGTTAATCACTAAATATATAAGCTGTTTGCTCAAGGGGAATATGAGACCTAATGACATCCATAGTACTATCCCTATAATTATTATACCAACTATTTAAATACTTAGATATTCTCTTAAAGTCTTTCTTTCCCACAAATTTCCCTCCAGCTGGTAACTTTTTGTAATTAGGAATTAATTTGGTATACTTATACCATTTAACTCTATACTTACCTCGATTTGTGAATTTTAATAGTGGAAGAGATAGATTTGTATCTTTAGTGAGAATAACACATATTAAATACATAGCTAAAATACCCTTCGGGCATTTTATTGATTCATGATAGCGAATATTATAAACAGGAAGAGATATTCTGTCATAATCATTACCTGAGCCATTATATGAAACATGTTCTTGATTATTACTGTATCTCATTAACCTATCTATGTATATTTTAGCTAAACTGTCAGTACATTTTGTCAACGAAATTGTTGACGGTGACTTTAAATATGTATTACTCATGAATGTGTCAATAATATCTTGCGAATATGCATGAGTAAATACTGCAAAAGTTACTATAGTTAAAATAATCTTCATAATATTATATACTCAATCTTTGGCCCCTTGTTTTTGTTGTCTTTTTACTTCTCTTTTAATTTGGCTTGATTCTTTTCTATTTACAACGTGAATGCCTGGCCTGTCGCACGTCCCCAACATATGTGCATCAACAACACAATCTTCACGAACTTTTCTCCATACTTCATATGAGGCATGACCATCCCAGGTTTCTTTAGAAAGAGGATCGACATTTTCTTTCATAGGAGCAACGCCACCTTTAGAATTCACCTGATTTTGCGATACATATGTTACAAAATGTTCAACTGTTCCATCTGCTGCTTTGTAAATACCAATATCACCGGGCATGGGTATCTCATCTTTTCCGAGTGTTCTGAAATGCTCATGTTGTTTTACTTTGTTTGTAATCGCGTTGCTAAATACAACAAATTTACCATCCAATAATGCAGAACCCGTGCAATTGGTTCTTGCATCTAAAGTGCTAGTGAACTCTTGTGCTTCTTTGTCTGATGCTTCAACGGTGGATGTTTCCCAAGTGTTAGTAGCCTTGTTAAACACTTCAATTACTTTTACAGCTCTAACTCTCGCATTATCGACCAATAAAGCTGGCACTTTTTTCCCACTGTTATCTAACAAATAGCCATTTACAGCTTCATAGCGCAGTTCAAAGTGCTCACGATATACAACATTGTTATCACCCATGAGGTCTTTTTCATATATCTCGTTAAAATATGCAGTTTGTGAGCCGGGCTGAGTTATTTCTGTAGTCCTGCTCTTACCTCTCGTGGTAAAAATCAAATTCCCTTCTTTGTCACGAACGAAGTTGCCATCTTCATCTAATAGCCTTATTACATCATTCATGGCGAATGTATACGGGCTTAATTGCGGGTAGGCGTGTTTGTAGGCGTCCACCGCTAACCACCTTCCCAGCCTCGCGTCATAAATCCTGGCACCAAAGTCATACGCATCTGATACCGTTTCTGCAGCCTTTTCTTGTCCATTAAACCCAAACCTATATTTTCCCGCCGAATACCCCCTCGTATTTACATCACTTCCGAACGGGTTGGACTTAAGGAGCCTGGTTGTTATAGTAAGCCGGGGATGCATGGGGAGTGCTTAAAGCAAAGATATGATTTTGAATTGATAACTTGGCGGTTGGTCTCGACCGGCTTCTTGCCCATTGCGCAAAGACCGACCGCCGGGGAAATTGCTCAAGCCTTTAAAATTGAGGTGGAAGACTTCTTTAAAAAGGATGCTCCTGTTACCGTTGATAGCCATGACAAAACAGTGGTGGAAAAGGTAAAAATCATTGACGATCTCGAACCTGAACAAAAAAGCCACATCTATGCAATTATAGATATGGCTGTTTCTAATAACCGTTTGAAAAATACGCTTACAAATGCATTAAGCGCCAATTTTTAATATGGTACTGGAAAACACTTATGAACTCCCTACCACCAATAGCATTGAGCAAAACGCTGTTCTTTGGGCTGAACATTACAATAACCTTATTGAAGCTGGACACATCTTATTTCTTGATTTTGAGCAATGCCCTGAACTGGAAAAACCTGCCATTGATTGCCTTGTAAACTCCTACCGCTGGACTTTAGAAAAACCTTTCTTTATTAGGAAGCCTAAACAGTAAAAAGCCCTGCATTTCTGTAAGGCTTTAATCATTCTTTTATTCCTGTAAGGAACAAATATAAACGCTTTAAGACAGGAATTTGATAAAATATCAAAGGCAATCCAATCAAGACGATTATCGCTATAACATGAGGTAATAGCGTGCTATAAGGCATAAATCGTAACGACTTTAAAAAAACTACTACAATTATCAAAATTCCCATAGTATTAAATAACATCCTTGCTCTCATTCCCATTAATGGGAAGAATAAAAACATCAGATTAAGCAACAACACGACCACTGCAAAAAAATAAAGATAGGTTTCCCAAAAAATTCCACGCTGCAAACAACTTTCCCATTGATGAAAAGCAGAAACTAAAATCACGGACAATCTAAACAGCAAATAAAACACTGCTATAGTTATTACTGTATTAAACAATAAGTTCACTATTATCTTATTACTTAGGGATTGTGGCATTTTTCTTAAATGAATTTGGTACGGTATTGCCTGCTTGCCTTTGCTGATGTCCAAGTAATAGAAAATAAGTATCAAGCCTATCATCAACCCCTTCTGCTTGTAAAAAGTCACCTTGCTCCCTCGATGTTTGAAATGATTGCCCATGTTCTTGTGCCATAAAACCAAACACAAAGTTTCCTAACAAATCACTTCGTATTAGTTGTTGCTTTCCATCCGCCCCAGTATATATTGTTAATTGAAAGCCATCAAGTAATTTCCCTTTCGCTTTTATATCTCCTTGTTCTCCATGATTAAAATTATTATATATGGAAGCCTTCCCCCAACCAAACAAGCTGTAGCTTGTTGATTTATGTAATACAGTTCTGATGTTATTTATTGTTGTTGCAAATTGTTCTGCTGTTACTCCCTTTGCTTTCCCGTCTTTTGCCAAATCGGGATTTAAGTAAGTCATCTTTGCATAATTCTTTTCTTTTTCAGCATACCATTGAACGCCACTCTTTTTAAACTGGTCATAAGACTGGGTTAATAAATCCTTTTTCCCATCATCTAATTTAAACATTGTGTATGCACTTCCATCCTTATTTTTGGTATTGGAATTAACGATAATTGTATCGCCTAATGGGTCTTTGTACCAAATCGGATTATTTGCAAAAGCTGCGTAGTTACTAATTGATGGATTCGGTTTCGGATCTTGGTTCCAGCGTCTTCCTAAACGTTTATCATATTCCCAAAAAGGTGCTGTATTGTGATTCTCAGAGCCGCTAATTTCGTCTACTAACTCCTGTCCATTAAACCCAAACCTATATTTTTTTGCAGAAAACCCCCTTGTTTTTATATCACTTCCGAACGGGGTGGACTTAAGGAGCCTGGTTGTTATAGTAAACCGGGGATGCATGGGCAGTGCTTAAAGCAAAGATATGTTTTTGAATTGATAACTTGGCGGTTGGTCTCGACCGGCTTCTTGCCCATTGCGCAAAGACCGACCGCCGGGGAAATGGTAGTATGTATCTGGTTACAACCAGCCAAAAGACAAGAAACGAAACCAAGGTAAAGCTGCCCGAGTTTGCCAGAATAATTTTAAAGGAACGAGGAATACGGAACAAATTGCTGCCATATCCCGGAAAAACATACTTCAACAAAAGACTGAAGCAGCTGGGAGAAGCAGCAGGCTGGACGCAAGTTGTGGGTAAATACCGGATGAAAAACGGTAGGCGGGTGGAGGTAAAAACCGGCCAAGGAAAAGCTTTTCGCTTTTGCGATTTACTGAGCAGTCATGTCATGCGTAAAACCACCATCACCACTTTATTGATGGCCGGGGTACCCGAGCACGCTGTCCGGCGCATTAGTGGCCATGCGCCAAACAGCAAGGAGTTTTTCCGGTATGTGCGTTATTCACAGCAATTCCTGGATGAATATACGGATAAGGTATTTGATGGGCTTGCAGGTGCCAGTAAGAAAGTGAAATAAAGGACGCGTCCAGTTATAAACCTTGTGATCAGGAATATCTTGTTTTTGACATAGTTAATGAGATGCTCTCCACCAAGCATTGGCTAATAGCAAATACCAACCCAGGAAAAAAGACTCTGGCCAGTTACAATGACATATCATAGGATCCTCACTGATTCATTCAGTTATGGTATTACTTTACAATATTTTAGTTCTACTGTAATTGTATCCTCTTTGTTGCCTCTGATTTCCACAAACTCCTGACAGGCATTTTTGCCATTAACTGCCAAATGAAGATAGGAGGCCCTTTTATTCAGATCAATCCTAAAAATACTATCAGTTAGTACTGTTTCGAACCAACGGTTAGAATTTAGATCATACACGTCGATGTCATTTATTAAATGGCGTTTGTACGTAGATACAATGACGTAGAAGTAAGCCGGTTTTGTTTGAAAAATTTTACAGCCTGAAAATATCAATGCAAAAGTATATATAAAGTACTTCATAAGCTTTTATTATTAATGTGTTAATTGCTTTTAATCAGGTAAAACTTATTGAATAGTTATTAACAGATAACTTTTATATTTAGAATCATATTATTTACCATTCGCAAAATCGATTTTTGCAGTTTCAAGCGCATTTTTCCATGTCTTCATTTTTTCAGCATCTTCAAAAATCGGACCATTGATTCTTACAATTTGCCCATCACCTTCCTCTCCACTAACAATAGGTTGACGTTTATCTCCAATACCTACTCTGCCAAGTGAGCTTTTAATATTCTCAATACCAAGATTTACCTCGTTAGTAGTGACTTCTTCACTCATTAAGTAACCTTTACCTTCCTCATGCGGCATACCCAAAGCGTGGCCAATCTCATGTTTCGTAACACTCCATACCTTATCATTATAACTTTCTGCAATTACTATTTTATTATCGCTACAGTAACCCGCAGCTTCGGAAGAAACAGCCGCAACATCCAAATCACTTTTTACTTGGATGGTGTTTAATGGGCCCGCGCTTTTATCCTCAGATTCAACTAAAGTTAAAGCAAAACTAACCTTGTATGTCGTTGGAGTTGAATTTCCATCCTCATTAATTTTGACTTCAATGTCTTTAGCTGAGTTATACATCGCAATTGCTTCATTGACAGCTTGTTTAGTTTTTTCATCTCTGCTCAGATCATCAGATTTGATTATTTTGAATTGAGCATTTATGGTGATGGTCTTGTTTACGTTATCATAGATTACTTGATAATTTTTACCACCGATTTCTTTGTACAAATTAATAGAGTTCCTAGTGTAGCAATATGGACTCTGACTAACATATACATTCAACATTGGATCTACAGCCAACCACCGTCCCAGCCTCGCATCATGAATCCTATACTCGAACGCATAGGCATCCCCAAGCTCCCCATCCTTCTCCTGGTTATTAAACCCAAACCTGTATTTCTCAGCAGAATACCCCCTCGATTTTATATCACTTCCGAACGGGGTGGACCGGGGCATAATGAGCGATATGTTAAACCTGTGCTGCATTGTTGAATTCAAACAAAAATAAGGACTTGGTTGGAATTGGGAATGCTATTATCACGTCTATCTGGAATGCGTCCTAGCGCAAACCATAACCAAAAGAAGAATTCATAACAATCAATAATTCATTTACCCAATGCGCCGAAGAGGCAATTTCTTTCGGATATAAAACTTCATATTTAAGTTTTTTCTTTTTAGCTACCTTTAGGAAATTTTCAACATAACGACTCATGGTTTGATTGAAAAACTTATTCTTACTGATTACAAATCTTTTTTGATTGATAAAAACTACTGCATTACAATCATTTGAGTCCGACCCTATAAAAGTGCTATCTAAAACACATGTCAATAACAGGCGAGCACTATCTTTCAAACCTCGGTATATTCCCATGTGCTTAGAAATTTTGTATTCATATGTCAAACCCTGTTTCACAACACTATAAGTCATTTTTAATTCCTGTGAATTCGAAAAAATAGCTAAATGATAAATAGAATCATTTATCATTTTATCACTGCAGAAGTAATGAATACTGAAATTGTTTCTACTCTCATAACAAGAAGTCAAGGTTATTATGAATATAATAAATACATTATTCTTCATTATTTATCTTTCTTGACTGTCTTTTTTATTAATATTGTTTCTGCTTTCTCATATTTGTCATTGGTTGAATTGTAATATATATAGTAGTGACCTGAACCCTTTTTTGCATTTTTGCTTAAAATATTATTAGCTTTCCTTACCCTTTCATCCATCATTTCAGTTGTAATTGGGAATGGATAGTTTCCAGATTTGATATTTTCTAGAGCTTGATTTAAATGATCTATAAATCCATCAACAGTGAACGCCTGCATAGCCCTAGTAGAGTTTTTAAAATGGCGTGATTCCATTTCTCCCAAGTAGGCTAACGTGTGGGAAAAAGGTTCCAGTTCCCCCTTTTTATAAGATCGGAAATTGTCTGAATTAACCCAGTCATCCTTAAATTTGACTTGTTCTTTTTGCAATCTGCGATGTGTCTCTTCGTGGTCCAAAGCTGTTCTAATGTTATTTGCGTCATTAAACAAATCAGAAATCACATATTTCCCCTCTTCGTTTAAATAATAACAAAGGCGTACTGCATCAGAATTTGGTGCATAATGCGCGATTGCATCCTCTGCTCTTGCTCCTCCGACGAGTTTACTATTGCCTTCGTAATAATGATATGCAACTCTCATTAATATGCGCAACGTTTTTCTTTTCTTCGCATCTAAGCTGTTCATATAATGGGAGAACAATTGTGTGTTCGAGGAAGCAACAACAATCCCATTTTTCAATGTGACATCTGAGTGTTTTACAACATAAACCACACTGGTTGAATTATTATTAGAACCGATGTACCTCCCGTCAATTCCGAAAAAGTCGTCATTACCACTTGGATCTACCCAAAACAGTGGATTGTTGCAAAAAGCTCCATAAACCGAAAAGTCTGTCTTTATAACCTTATCCACCGCCAACCACCTCCCCAGCCTAGCATCATAAATCCTGGCACCAAAGTCATACGCATCAGCCACCGTCTCTCCATCCTCTTCCTTTCCGTTAAACCCAAATCTATATTTCTGTGCAGTAAACCCCCTTGTTTTTATATCACTTCCGAACGGGTTGGACTTAAGGAGCCTGGTTGTTATAGTAAGCCGGGGATGCATGGGGAGTGCTTAAAGCAAAGATATGATTTTGAATTGATAACTTGGCGGTTGGTCTCGACCGGCTTCTTGCCCATTGCGCAAAGACCGACCGCCGGGGAAAGATTTAACCGCAGCTACCGCGAGGATATCCTGGATGCATATCTCTTTGATTCCTTGCACCACTTAAGAATACTATCCCTAGAATGGATGGAAGAATACAACACACTGCATCCACATCAATCATTAAATAATCTCAGTCCTATTAAATATCTCGAAAGAAATAACCATATTTGAAATGTCTAATTTAACCCTGTCCGAAAAATGGGGTACTTACAAACGGGCGGGAATTGCTATATCAATGGTCGGTCTCGCCAGGCTTTGTCAAGCATAAAGACCAAACGCAGGAAAAAAGAGTTAGTGTGAGAATTGCCTTGAATCGATTATATTCTAGATGCTAAATCTAGAATCACACAGCTTATGTGGCACTTCCAAATGCTCTCGGATTAGTGGACAATTACGCCTGATTTGGCTATTACTCCAAAAGGTAGTAACGCCCTTCATTTGAATAATAAAGCAACAATACATTCTCTTTACCAATGCCGTAATAGTGGTATATATATAGGTATTCGTAGGTTTTCAAATGATTTAATGGCACCTTAAATGTATTATTAAAAAGCAGATAAATAGTATCTTTATTTAATTTTTGTCTCTCAAAATGAAATATGGTGTCATACATATTACGAGGTCTCTTTGTTGCTACAAAACATTTTGCATAAGTCTGACCATTTATATAAATGGTCAGACTATCATGAAATTGACTATAAAAACTGATACTACTCGAATAAAAACGCCTCCTCTTCCTCACTTTTTTTATTGTATCATTGTCTAAGTATTCGCTGATAACTACGTTGTTCCACTTGCTGCTGTCATTGTTTTCGCGATAACTCTGGGCCTCAGATTTTGCACAATAGAATATTGACAACCAGAATACACAAATCAAATAATTATTCCGTATCATTGGAGCTTATGGTTTTGCAGTGGTCTCCTTATCCAACTTTATTTTCTCAATTATTCCTTTAGCCTGTTCAGGTGATACTTTATTTCTTTCTTTCGTTGATGACTCCCATTCAGATATTTTTTTCCCTTCAACTTTCTGGTCTGTATACATCATGATATTCTTTATAATCAAATCAATATCAGCGCCTTGCTGTGTTAAATATGTTTTCTCGATCCCATCCCAAATTAATGAAACATCTTCATATGGCTGATTATAATCTACAGGATGTTTGTCTATTATTGGATGAAGTCCTTCATGAAAAATGTCATGGGCAATATTCTCAAATGCCCTTAATTTTAAATTTCTATATTTTCCTTTTGAGATTTCCTTGCCTTCGGCTGCGATAACCGAGCCAAACCCTTTCTGTGAATTTGATTCTGGATTTGTCGATGCTATTCCTTTTATACCGAATCCTCTTTTCCCATCTACAAGTACAATGCCGTAATCGTTTTCTGTTGCCTCTTTACTGTATTGAATAATTAATTCTGAGGAGAATGTCACTATTTTGCCATTTTCGTTGCTGTGGCTAGCACAATTGAACATGGTTTTAAATTGATCTTTCATATATCTTTCGAGCTTCCTTCTATGCCGCATCTCAAAAGCTTTAGATTTATCAACAATAGTAAATGTAGTTGTTATTTTTATATGAATATTGCCGCTTGCATCACCAACAGTTGAAAAGTCCCATTCCTTACCTTCTAAATCTCTGCCATCGATAACCCTATTTTCGGCAAAACAATATGGGCTATTCCATGAATATTCCAATACCAACGGATCCACACTCAAAAACCTACCAAGCCTCGCATCATGAATCCTATACTCAAACGCATAAGTTTCTCCCAGCTCTCCATCTTTTTCCTGATTATTGAATCCAAACCTATATTTCTGTGCAGTAAACCCCCTTGTTTTTATATCACTTCCGAACGGAGTGGACTTATTAAGGAGCCTGGTTGTTATAGTAAACCGGGGATGCATGGGCAGTGCTTGAAGCAAAGATATGTTTTTGAATTGATAACATGGCAAGGGGGCTAATTACTGCGACTCCTCGCTTCTGCCTCGCTGTGTGGTATTTGCTTCTATCCCTCACTCAAAGATTTGAGTTACTGTATATGTAGGGCTAGTTTTATTCACCCCAATAGTGATAAACAGACATTTGTTTCTTTGATTGGCTTACCACGACAAAACCATTTATATCAGTTCCATCATCTGTTCCAGCTTCAAATAGTAAAACATTAGTTTTAAATCTATAAACAGTTAAATCCGTTTCTATATATCTTGGAAAATATTGAAAAGAAGAACTACCAACAATATCCCTAAAATTAAAACCAGTATTCGCTAATGGGAAAATATCTTTGTCATTATATTTCCAATTATAAAGTATATTTTTAGATATTGCAATGCTATCTAAATACTCCCACCCATTTTGTCTGGCATAGTTTATTATTTCTTTCGTATTAAAACAGTTTTCATTGCTACATTCCCAACTTATTTGTAAATGTCCACCCCAAGCCCCTTGACTATTATTCTTAGATATTTGATTTTCTTTTTGAAATGTGAGCCAAAAATTAGAGCTAGAAATAAAACTACAACTAAACAACGATAATATTGCCATTGCAAGTATAAACAGCTGTTTCATTACCATTTTATTGTTTCTGACCAGTCAATACTCTGCACGGTTTTTGACATTGGACCACTCTTAAATTGTTCATTTAATCTTTTACCTATTGAATTTTGCCACCATTTTTGATAACCAATAACAGGAGGTCTTGTAGCAGATTGAATTGTAGAAGTATTATGAACCGAGAAGTGAACAACCGCTGTGCGATTTTCAATATCAACAGAAGTAATTTTAAAAATAAGTCCGTGAGAGCCTAAATATGTAAATGCAATATTACCTGTTGTTCCGGCAGTTACTAATGTAGAATAATCTTTAATGTACTTACCTACTCCTTCAATTCCTTTTAACTCATAAGGATTTTTACCATCAGCAGTATTAGTACCATTGCTACTGTTTAGCTGATTAACTACCATCTGCCTTGTTTGTTGTACGTGTTCGTGCTGTTTGTATAATTCCGTGAATGGGTCGCCATCTTTAAAATGTTGTTCACGATTACCTGCTCCTGACAACCATTCAACGCCAACATCCCAAGGGGTCATTGGATTTTTGCCTCCATAATTTATCGGTTTATGTTCTCCATTTCTGCCGAAAGTTCTTTGATAAGCAACTCCAACTCCTTCGCCTATGTATTCAACTTTTTTTCCAACATACCATTGACCACTTTTTACGTCTCTCCCTAAATCACTGCCACCGTGTCCAATTTTGAATAACCAAGCACCAAACTTTGTTTTAAAATCCCCAAATGGGTCTGTATAATATAATGGATTATCTGTATTGACTAAATACCTACTTTCAGAAACATTATACACAGGATCTAAATTCCATCTTCTGACAAGTCTTGTATCATACTCCCAATACAAAGCAGTGGTGTGGTTTCCTGCCCCACTGAACTCATCAACTTTTTCCTGTGTGTTGTAGGAAAACCTATATTTCTGTGGTGAATACCCCCTCATATTTACATCACTTCCGAACGGGGTGGACTTAAGGAGCCTGGCTGTTATAGTAAACCGGGGGCGCATGGGCAGTGCTTAAAGCAAAGATATGTTTTTGAATTGATAACATGACGGTTGGTCTCGCCCTGTTTATTGCCCATTGCACAAAAACCGACAGACGTGGAAGTTTGGCCTTTTTCGGCTTTATATTTATTATTCACAGGACGTCGATTTCTCTTTTAAGACAAACTTCGTATTAACATACCAATAATGCCACTGGGAAAAAGAATCATCATTAAAGACATAAATTGTTTTTTTATCTTCATTTTTTGGATGAAATTGGAGTAGGTTATAATCCAAATATTTAAATATTCTCATTTCTCCGCAAGCTGAAAATATATCTTCGCAAGGATTCCCTTGTAAAACAAACAAGTGGTTCTGATGGTACAAATAACCATACGATCTTAAAGGGAGCAATACGTTAATGTCTTTCTGAGATTCGATTGATATGAGAAAATTATCTTCTGATTTTTTTATACTGATTGAAAACAATAGCCCACTGTCATAATAACTGCACCTTTTTTCGTGTAGGATAATTTCATCAAGGATTGTTGAAAGACTTTCATCCTTAATATTTATGTGAAATAGTTCAATTTGTTTTTCTTTGTATTGAGCGAGAATTTTTTGACTATTTAGACAAAATATAAATACTGTTAGAGTCTTAAAAATATTCCTCATTGTCTTATCTTTTGGGGACTTTAATTTCTATCTCCGGTAAAACTATCGTAGGAACTGATATTAATCCGTTTTTGTCATACTGAAAGTATTCTCCCTTGTGATATATATCTAAAGTAGCCTTTGGAAACTTCAAATTCAATGATTCTGCAAACTTTTTATCAGCGGTTGATGTAAATTCATTGTATGGATGGCTATGCGAGTGCTTTCGAATGGTGTACCCGTAAGCCATTAAGTACCCACCTCCCACTTCTTGGGCTTTTATATGGGAAGTGGTCAAAATATTTTGTCCATCTGTTCCGCTTTTTGCCCCAATACCTGTAAGTGACCATTCTATCTCAGTATTATCAGCAACAAATTCAAATAAACCTTTTGCTTTATCATCTCCTTTTATTTTGTATAGGTCAAGAGTATAATCCTTTTTATTACTTGCAGTGACTGTATTGGTTTTCTTACTACTTAAAATCCCTTTATCAAATTCTAAAGAATTGTCAGTTTCATTTCCGTCATTGTCCAATACTACAAGTTTGTCAGTTGGTTTATCTGTCTTACGAAGCAAGGTAATATTTCCTTGTTTATTTAACCCATAGTCATCCTCTAACATACCTGTAGGGTCAATATATCTAATCGGATTGCAATAGAATGCCCGTTGCGGCGACCAACCTGGTGCATCGGCTGCCTTGGGATCCACACTCATAAACCTTCCCAACCTGGCATCATGAATCCTATACTCAAACGCATAAGTTTCTCCCAGCTCTCCATCTTTCTCCTGATTATTGAATCCAAACCTATATTTTTTTGCAGAAAACTCCCTTGTTTTTATATCACTTCCGAACGGGGTGGACTTAAGGAGCCTGGTTGTTATAGTAAACCGGGGATGCATGGGCAGTGCTTAAAGCAAAGATATGTTTTTGAATTGATAACTTGGCGGTTGGTCTCGACCGGCTTCTTGCCCATTGCGCAAAGACCGACCGCCGAATAAATTTAGATCATCAATCCCATTAAACAAAATATTTATGGTTTTAATAGCTCGTATTTTTGAACATTCAAAGAGTTACAGGCTTTTGAATACCATAAAGCGTAGAATATGGGTACTTTCGGTAAAAAATTAAGGGAAGACAGGGAAGCCAAAGGCTTTTCACAGGCCGAACTGACAAGGCAAATAAAATCCCTTCACTCCATTGTGGGGAAGTATGAACGGGATGAAGTAAAACCGACAATTGACGTGGTCAAAAAACTGGCGGATGTGCTGGACACAACCGTAGGTTATTTGTTGGGGGAGACAGAGGACAGGGAGCTTTTAAAAGACCCTTCTATGATGAAGCGATTAAATGATATTGCAAAGTTTCCTGAACAAGATAAATCCTGCATACTTTACGCACTTGATGCAATGATTAATAATGTCAAGCTAAAAGCTTTTCAATAAAAATATTGATGCCCTATAATGCAAAAAGCCCAAGCAGGTAAGCCTGGGCTTTTAATTTGTTTAAACGCTGAACATTTGCCAACTCCAATATTTGCCGTAGAAAATAAGATATAGCAAAAACAGGGTGATCGGAATACCTGCCAGTAATATCTTTGGGGTTAATCCCGATGGCATCTTTACTACAGCATTCTTAACCATCAATCCCCTTACATTAAAAAACAAGCTGAATAAAATCAGCAAGGTTGGTAATATCGCTATCAACACACCCCAATTTAAAACACCTTCATCAAAAACGCTTCTGGCAAATCCTATATTGTAAGGAACTATCAATAAACATCCTGCCAATCCAATAATCAAACCAACACGCTGACGGTAAACAAATATTGGAGCAGCCAGTACAAAAAGCACTACGGAGCCCACTAAAGCCGCTATCGGTGTGTAGTTTGCAAAACCTGCGGATACTCCATAAAGAAACAAAATCATCCAAAAGGTTAACAATGCGGTCAATGTATATAATATATATAGCCTCATTTTTTCGCCTCTTGGGGTTTAGTGCTCAAGAATTGTTTATTCCAATCCGCTATGCTGTATGTTGTTCCACCTGACTGCACACCCGTAAAATTTCCTTTCTTATCAGTGGTAATAGTGAAATTAAAACTGGTGACTAGATTGTCTTTATTCTCCCCTGGAAGCTCTGTAAATGGACCTGTATTTCTACCCACATTTGCACCTATTTGACCAACACCAATAAACAGGTTTTGTCCGCTTGGGTCTGATATAAATGCTTCCGTGCTTGGGAAGTTATCGCCTGTAAGTTTTCCGCTAATGGAGAGCGTTCTAGCCTTTTTGTTTTCTGTTATTGAAAAATCTGAAAACACATCAATATTAGGAGTAAATCCTGAAGGCGTTTTGGGATTAGCCACTGCTGAGTGGGTTCCGAATTCAAAAGATTTTACGTCATCTGCGGTAGTAATTTTAAGTCCCTTCGTAAAAGATATTTCTGGTGTTGCTCTTTCGGCATCTCCAGGGCTGCCACTCCTGTAAGTTGGAGAACTCCAACCATAAGCAGATATACCAGACTTATCAGTATCAAATAAAATTCTTTGATGAGCTCTTGCTGATGGCCCTTGGTCATTTTTTGCATATGAAGGGGTATTAGAGTACCCTCTATTATCACCATGAAAACCAAAACCAAAAGATGAGAACGGAGCGAACGACCTAATTGTAATTGGGTAAGGTATTGCCCCTGTCGGATCAATGAACATTAAGGGATTATTGAAGCAAAAAGAGTAAGTACTCCAAGCAGGCATTTTATGTGCCAAAGGGTCAACACTTAAAAAACGTCCAAGTCTTGGATCATAAATACGCATACCATAATTATGATTATTTCCAGAACCTTGTTCCACGTCATCCTTTTCTTTCCCATTAAACCCAAACCTGTATTTCTCAGCAGAATACCCCCTCGATTTTATATCACTTCCGAACGGGTAGAAGTCGTTAATAGTAGTTATTTCAGCCTCAAAATATATGGTTCCAGAAAGGTTTTCATATACTTTTTTATCTGTAACAGTTACAAGTACATTACCTAAATGGTTACTTAATTCATAACTCTTATTTCCAAGCTCTCTGCGCACGGTATTAGATCCGCCCCAGGTGGGGTTATAATCACCTGCCATGTACAGCGTGTCTTTCCTGTTATCTATCCCTGCGCGGCTACTTCCATATATACCATGTTCTTCAGCCACATACATTAATTGGCTATTGCTATTGATATATTGTACATATCGGCACATCTCGTTTCCTTGCGCATCACGAAGATAATAAAAAGTTTTTACAATAGCTCCTGCGCCTTTGGGCGTTACTTTTTTCCATAGTCTGTTACCACCAGCATCGTATCCGAACTCCAGATCGGCCCTGCTGCTGCCGACTGTGCGTGTTACTTTTTTAATTTTTCCGTAAACGGTCCATTCTATACTGGCAATTTCTTCCTGCAGGTCTTTGGTCAGGTTGCCCAGCTCGTCGTAGCCGTAGTTGGCCGTAGCAAAAAATGTTTGCAGGGTGCTGGTATCCAGCAGGCCTGCACCAGTACCTATGCCCCCTTGGTGGTCTATATCGTCGGTGTAATTGCCACTGCTCACCTGATCCCATACATGATAAAGTCTGTTGCTTACCAGGTCGCGCTTTTCTGCCGGAATATTCATGTTTTGGTATTTCCAGTCATACACATAGGTCAGGTCATCCAGCGCCTGAGGAGCTCCTGCAACACATGCGCCATTACGCTTTTGGGTTATATTGGCGCTACATGGTGGCGTTTCATTTTCAAAATATCCAAACCCTCCCAGGCAATGGTTAGGACATTTGCAAAGACATGCTGCATCTGTTATGGGTGCTTAATAAATTGTTATTTACAATTATAACACACCCTTAACAACAAACCAAACGCGTAACCAAAATATCCATTTACAAACGGATCTATCAAGTATGCATCCCAATCACAATCATCAAGAATAGACACATACATGTCACAATGTTGCTTTACATTAATTAAAAACATCCCGCATTGCCGCAATTTCTGGAAATTGCAGCAATCCTCTGCAAATATTATCCATTAACATTGTATTAGCTACCCTCTTACTTATATACATTTGTAAAAAGACTATATAATCATCAATAATATGTCAACCATTACCACTTTTGTTACCATTGGGAACTCACACCCTAACGACGGCGTATTATGGGGCAATATCCATGCAAGGCTGGAAGTAACCGAAAATTCTAAAATGGGCCTTCACCTGCATAGTTTAACCAAAGACGGAAAATCTGTTGGTCAACGGATGCTCCCAAGCATTGAAAACACCATCTATGGTGCATTCGTATTACTGGCTTATGTATTTTTCAATTGCCGGTATTTTCAGGAGCGTGCTCTTACAGAGAGTGAACAAGATCAGTATATTGATATCAATGTTGAAGACCCAAAACAACTGAATTTAATATATGAAGCGAAATTAGCTATTATAGAAAACACCAAATACGTTGTATCCATTCTCAATGGATCAACGCTTCTGGGTCAATTACCCTTGATGAAGAAACTGCCCTTCAGCTTAGAAGAACGCAATTAGTGGCAAGTCATATCGTTATTATTGATTATACCATGGGCAGAAAACCAAAATCCACCAACAAGTACATATCAGCCAAGTTGCGCAAAGAGTATGATTCATTTCTACTGGTAGACAAAGATTTCGATGAAGAACCAAGCCAGTCTTTACTTCGTATTTACAAAAAATCTAAGAGGATAACACATACGATATTCTATGTGGATTTTATCCCAGGGCAAGGTGAATCTCAGAATATCGATGATTACATTACAGCAGACAAAGAGATTCGGGTAAAAAACACGAATCTATACATTGAGCATTCTGGCAAGAGAAATAATGATTCCATGTATTCTGAAATACAATCATTTTACGATGTGACCATTGATTACATCATTAATAAGTTATTCACCAATGACCTTTTCGAAACCAGAATGAATATTGATCAGTATTTGTCGAAGCTAGAAAAAACCGTCAGGACTGCTATCAATGAGACTTATTACTGGAAAGACCCTAAACAGAGCACATTTGAATTTGAACATGTATTCTTTCTGCATAGCAGCAGTAGAAAGTTTATACAATTGCAACACCCTGATAATTTTCAAATTTATCTCAAATCCAACCCAGAATACTTCAAACAGGTATCAGCCATTCTCCGGTCATGGTATAAATTCTGGAAGTTGCATATTCCATTCATCAAAGGTCTCAGGAAACTATTTTTAGCAAAAGGAACTTTTAGGCTTAAAGATGAAATAACTTATCAAAACAAGGCACTTACAACTTGGCTGGAGACAGGCATTAATCAATTTTTTGATCCTATAGATAAAAGGATCGAGGATGACCTTGTTAAAATCAAGTACTTGAAGTACATAATTCTTAATGGTAAATATGAAAAACCCAAAAAGAAAAAGGGTTAACCAACCCGACTTACACCCTTTTTGAGTATCCGGTTAGCCATATTTATTTATTTGAAATATTTTTTTTCTTGTATTCTAGGGCTTTGAGCCTTTTCAAAGTCACTATGGTTGCCAAAATGACCATAGTAATTTTGAGGTATGAATTGTGAAGACTGCTACATACCACTACCGAATAACAAATACCATGGCAACACCAAACGCTGCGATGACTGCGCCCTGACCTTTAAACGCAAAAGCAACCGTAATCGTCAATTTATCATCCGCATACACGGAAATTCCGGCTACAAAAATTACGCCCTACTGAATAATATATTCCACCCTAAGTATAGCAAATACCTAACCCGCAGAGAATTGGAGAGTATGGGTTTTAGCTTCAATATGGGCTTTGCATTAATAGACAGCCCCGATGATGATGCCAACTATGTAAGAACCATTCAAATCATGGAATACACCCTAAAATTTAACCCCAAAGACCCTGACGAAGTTATATTTATAACGAAATCATGAAAGAAAGAATATTATTCAACGCCATCTCTGTAAAGGCAAAAACCCCTACAGAGTTGTTTTTTGAGAGCCAAATCCTCAAACCGGCCCTTGCAAAACAACAAAGACTACAAAAAATACATGCAGCCGAACCGCCACCCTTACCTGTCAATCCAGAGCCTGTTCCCAAAAGCAATAGGAAGTGGGTTATACCAACAATAATATTCTTATTTACAGCAGGTGTTCTAGCTATAGTTTACAACAACAGCATCAAAAGTAAAGATGATTATGAAAGACGAAAAATTTGAACAAGAATCCATAATACTTATCGACGCCATCCAAAAGGCAGTAAGAAAATTACAAGATACTCAAGCTGAGCAATCCAAGGAATTTATAGGAGACGTTGAGCTGCGGGAGCGCCTTGGCATTTCACGCACTACCCTCTATAACTGGCGCAGGGATGGCATCATCCCCTACAAACGCATCGGAAACAAGCTTTTTTACCCCTGGAAGGCCATTAAAAAAATCATGGGGGAATTGTAACCCCCATGATTTATCCAAAAGCCATGCTCATCTCTGACTGCACTACTGAATCAGTGATACTGATGTAGCGCTGCAGCGTGCTCAGCTTTTTATGGCCTGTGATTTTCATCACCACTTCCGGCCGCATGCCGCGCTCCAAGGCAAGGATGATAAATGTTCTGCGGGCGGTATGAGTACTCACCAGTTTCCACTTGGAAACCATAGTATCCTCACGCTTACTGCCGTAATAGCGGGCAATAACCTTCCTGTCTGTCATACCCAGGGTTTTACCAACGGTTTTAAGCATCCTGTTCTGCGATGCATTGGTATAAGCCACCACCGGCTTGGGCATCTCGCGATTACGCTGCAGTACCTCCCTTGTAAAACGGTTCAGTGGTATTTTTAGAAATTGACGGGTCTTTTGTGTTACCAGCTCTATATTATCACCTACAATGTTCTCCCACTCGAGGGTTAGAACATCGCTGTATCGCAATCCCGTACCGCACTGGAATAGAAAAGTATTTCTGGCGTGATCCAGTTCCCGGTCAGCGCTTAGGTCCACAATCATCAAATTTTCGAGCTCTTCGCTCGTAAAGTAGACAAAATCAACAGGTGCGGAAGGCACCTTATATTCCTCAAAATCTGTATTTACCTCAGCCCCAATCTTTCTGGCTTCACGAAGTAATATCTTCAATGAGGTAATGTACTTGCCGGTGGTATTGTTTGAAATGCGCTGGCTGGCAAGGTGTTGGGCAAATTGATCACCAAAGAGTTTATTAAACATCTTGAAGTCCGGCATGATGTTTTTGCTTTTAGCATACTCTTTAACTTTCAGATATGAACTTCGGTACGCTTTGATGGTATTATAACTCAGTCGATTTTCTGCATTTTCCAAAAACTGCTCCACAAACTCAGGGAAGGTAAGCAGGGCCTCGTGCAGTTTCTTTTTCTTCGAGCTGGGTGTACGTTCAAAAAGCAACTTATCGATGATGGCATTTGGCGGAGGAACTTCCATTTCCTTGATGTGCCCATGTATTTCAGCAGCTTTTTTGGCAAACTGTGTGAGTTTAGCATTCAGCTCCATGCTCCCGCGGATTTGCGAACGCACTCGCTGCCTTTCGGGTATCCAGTCTTCAAAGCGGCATGAGTAACCGGTGGCTTTGCGAACGTGTACATGACCAAGGTTTGAAAATTTAAGTCTTACATAAATTGGATGGTGGCCATTATCCAGCTTTATATCTTTTCTTAAATAAAAAGAGCAGCTGAATTCGGCGTTTCTAACAGAAGGTACTCTATACATAATTTTTAAGATTAGTTTTTGTAGTTTTTTTGATTTTTAAGCGACACTCAACTCAAGGAACTTCACAGATTCTTCCGCTACCAGGATTAAGGGTTTAAGAGCACTTTGCGTGTTCGAAAAGTGTAAAAAAGACGATATTTGATCCGGAGCCATGTGGACAACTTTGAACACAAATTTACGGGCCGGATTTCTGAAAAGCTTGCTATTAAAGCAATAAGAGCTGTCTTTTGAACAGCTCTGAACACAATTAAATGTGGATAAACTAACCTCTTGTGGTATCGGACGGAATCGAACCGCCGACACAAGGATTTTCAGTCCTTTGCTCTACCAACTGAGCTACGATACCTGGTTCTGCGCTGGCTTTCGCCAAAAACAGGGTGCAAAAATAACACTTTTATACTTTACCTGCAAAAGCAATTGCAAAAATCATTGGCAAACCCATCGCCTACCTGCACCATAAAGGGTACACACGCCCACCAACATGCAGAAAATACAGGCCTGGGCGAACATCCCGTAAGGTAATCAACAGCCCCGCATCCTCCGCCTGTAAATCCATGGCTACCGCCCTGCCCTGAGGATCCATTAACCGCAAATCCTCACGCACAACGCCCGTTACATACCAGCTTCCATCCGATGGATTGGGGAAGATATTCACGACCCCGGAATGAGGCTTCGCAATACCCATGGCAGGCTTACCCAAAGGCGTTTTATAGTCCTGGGAATTGTTGTTGTCCCAGCGCCCGCTGCCATTGTTAAACGCTGCACTGAAATTGAGTGTGGCATTGACAGGCACAGCAACCGTTGCCTCCCATTTACCATTCACCTTACTCATATTGGCATCCTTTACACCACCTACCGTCCAGTTGTCCCAGCTGTAATGCATTACCACATTGGCTTCCGTCGCCAGAAAACCGTTGTAAATAACCTTCAACGACTGTCCGGGCAAGGGATTCACAGGCACATACTCCACAGAAGCCGGTGTAGATCCACCATTGCTGCCGCCCTGAAAATAACCGTCACTGCTGTTTCCAATACGCCCCGGACCATTCAGCACATAAATTCCGGCACTGCTCGGCTCCACTGTAAAACTGAGGTTTCCGCCGGTTACCACCACTTCTTTACCGCTAATGGCATCGCGGTAAGTACCATTGGCCAATCCGCTGAAATTAAAGCCCACAGCACCGTCCTTGGCCAATCCAACCGCCACATCCGTGCCATTGTATCGGCGCACAAAACCCACTCCGTTGCCATCGGAGGTTCCGTCCCAGCGCCAGCTTCCCTTTTGCAGGGCAGGAATTGCCTTTCGAATGGTATTCAAACGACGCAGGTGCTTATAGATTTTATGATTGGGAACGTTGACCATTTCATTGCCAAAATATGCCCTTCCGGTTAGGTCTATGGAGTTATTAATATCATTGGCGCTGTGTATATCGCAATATGCGCCTTTTTTAAACTGCATTTCCGTTCCGTAATACACGCAAGGCAAGCCACGCCAAGTATACATAAAGTTTAAGGCAGCAGCCAGGTTTTCCGGAGAGCCATCATAACGGCGGTTCCAGTCGTTGTTGGGGCCAAAATCATGGTTGTCCAGAAACATCACATTGGTGCCGGGGTCAGCATATAAATAATCGTAACGGTCGGCAGCTTTCACGCCTGCAAAAGACTCTCCCTTGCCAAACAAATGAAATGTGCCCATGGCAAAGAAATCCAGCACCGCAATGCCGCTGTTGGCCGAACTGCCGGTTTTCCCACGCCAGGTGTACCAGTGGGGATTAATCTCCTCAATCTGATGCAGTTCATGGCGTTTTTGGGCCACCTCCGCAAACAACATTAGGTTGGGATTTACCTTTTTAAATGCATCCACAAACCACAGCACATCCCTTTTGGGCATGTGTTTTACGGCGTCCAGGCGCATGCCGTCTATACCCATGTCAATAAACGTTTTATAGGCATTGAATAAATAATTCCGCACACTATCTCCACCGGTTAGAAAATCGGGGGTATCGCCCGCAAGCGCCCGATAATACAGGTTGGTGGTATCATCGTAACCCTGCGCAAAGCCATTGCCGGATTTATTGTACCATTTTGCATCGCTGGTATTGACATAGCTCTCCATGCCGGGCCAGTTGTAGGCCGCCAGATTGCTGTTGTATGGGGCCGGCATTTTGGCCAGGTTAGAGCGGCTCCAAATCTTTCCATCCAAGGGATTGGGGGTCATGCCATCGTACTGCCAATTGGGATTATCAAGTAGCTTATTGCCGTTTTTATCCTTTCCCCAGGGCTGATTGGGATCGGTATTGTATTTAATTTCTGCACGCCCTTTTATACCAAATCTACCTGCATGATTCAGCACCACATCCAGAAAGATTTTGATGCCTTTGGCATGCGCCGAATCAATCACAGTTTTAAACGTATATCCCGGAGATTCCAGGCGCGGATCTACCTTGGTAAAATCCCATGCATGATAGCCGTGATAATCAAGCGGACTTCGGTTTTGCACGATGGGGGTTATCCAGACAGCCGTAAAACCCATATCCTTGATATAATCCAGTTTACGCACCAGTCCTTTAAAATCGCCACGCCAGGTAACATCCTGGGTATCTTTGATATTGTTGCTCGCTCCTTTATACCACGAACACCATTCAGTAGGACGGTTATTAGTGGGGTCTCCGTCATAAAAACGGGAAGTAATCAGAAAATAAATGCTTTCCTCACGTAGGTCTTTTTGTGAAATGAGCTTGATGGGCAAACACAAAGTCAGTATCGACAAGCAAATTAAATACCGTTTCATCGTTTCAAATGTAAGAAAAATGGGCTTAGTGTCAAAATGATACTAAGTAAATTAATGAACACAATTCGGCATTTTTATTTACGCAAAACGCTGCAGCGTTTTGCGCATGTCATCCAGCCAGGCATCGCGCAGCGATGCCGGCTGCAACACCTCTACACGGCTGCCATAGCTGCGGATAAACATGTTCAACTCCTCAGACAAATGCACCGTTATCCGAACCCGCAATCCTTTTTTGGGATCATTTTCAAGGATCTCCTGCGTGGGGTGCAAGCCGGTTGACAACACATAGGCAGCGCTTTCCGGGGCAAACAACAACTCCACCTCCACGGGCTCGGCATGATTAACCACCGTAATCCCCATGGAATGGATGAAATAGGATTCCGCATCAAATGCTTCCGCATACACATCGGTGGTGAGATTGGCTTCCGTAAACCGATCCAGCCCGTAATTGCGCACCTCATTTCTGTGCTCGGCGAAGGCCACCAGGTACCAGCGGTTTTTAAATTCTTTCAGCAAATACGGACGAATGCGAAAGGGCTCGCTTTCTTCACCCCCAAAGGGTTTGTACCGCACGGACATTATCCTTTTTTGCAAAATCCCTTCCACTGCCTGTTCAAAAATTCCCTTCTCCGGCCATGCACCAGGCACTTCCAGCTGTATCACCTGCTGATTGAGCCACTTACCCGTGGCGGTACCCACGCGTATAATGCGCTCCAGCTGCTCTATGGGGCGATGAATTTCGGCCAGGTAGGGAACACCGCTAAACTGGTTTAAAATTCCTGCAGCGTACTTCAATTTCTCAATATCCTCGAGGCTTATGGGCACCCCGGTGATGGAATAGTCAGAAGACTCGTAGTAATATCCCTTGTTGACCTTGTCGTATGCAATGGGAGCCAGGTAACCCAAATCCTCATTATTCCGCATGTTGTTGATGTCTTCATCCAATGTGCGGTTGCCAATGCGGTATCCCAGGCGGTTTTCAATAGCATCCAGTAACACCTCTTTACTGGGGAATGAGCGTCTCTTGAGCATTTCATCAATAATGCGGTATCGGCCAAGGGCATCTTTGTTCACAGGCATAAAACGAAGGTAGAAAATATTTGTTACAAAAATGATAGATTTTAAAACGATTTTTAACGCTGCCGTGATGAATTTACAATGCTGTGCGCGCAGCTATCCGAAGTCGCCCGAGTTTGGATAGTACTACCCGAAACGGGCGGCAATGCAATTAATACGCATCACGCTCAAACATCGCGCTGACCTCCATCACCCTTCACCCCTTTGCTGCATTGTACTTTAGTGGTTTATTAAAAACCTATGGATCCGCACAAAGCTCCCAAAACCCTGGGTATTTTCATGAACCATACCCGTGCCCTGTTTTTTATTCCTGAAAACGGGCCCCAACAGCCGGCCCCACTGGAATCGGGCATTGAAAACCGCCTGCGATATACGGGTGAAACCCCGCCCGGCGCCAATGTGGGAAATCTGCGCTCCACCAACAACGAATACAGCCGCCACAACCGCGAAAAAAACCAGTTGAAACAATACCTGATATCCCTTTCAGAATACCTAGAATCCATGGATGCCGCATTGATATTGGGCCCCAAAATATTGGTCAATCAGTTTAAAAATATCATCAACGGCGACAAACGCTTTGCCGGAAAGCAATTTCGCTTTGAGCAGCAGGATAAAATGACCACCGCTGAATTTCATGTAGAGGTGAAAAAATTTGCGGCAACGCTGGTTACATGAGGGCTGCAATCCAATCCCTTGTTGCTTTTCAGCAACCTGAAAGGCTGTCACCCTTCGACAAGCTCAGGATGACATGAGCGTTTCGGGCGGCGGGGTCCGCAGCGCACTGAAAAGCTTAACAAGCGGAGACTCACGAGAAAAAATAGCGGCCGATAAGAATGAATTTTCCCCGCCTGATGAATTTTTTCCCATACACTTGTTTTGTCCCCGCTTTGGCGGCCCACAGCGCGTGGAGCATGGCGAAACCCGAGCAGCCCAACCTCCGCGACTATGAGGGCTGCGAGGGCGCAAGCCGGGGAGCCATGCGGGATGGATCTGTGACGAGGAAGGCGCCTTGGGCCGCCAATGGTTTTGGCTCCACCTTTTTCCACAAAAAGGTGGAAGGGGGAAAATAGGAATTATAACGCCCATAGCCGCGGGTTTAACCCCGCGGCTATGGGCGGCAATGGTACCAAATCACAATCCCCAGGGATACGTCTCGGGCAGCTGCATGCCATCCGGCTCTATGTGCATGCCATGCACAGGGTGCGTTTTCTGGAAATACATAAACGCCTGATACCTTTCCGGGATGATGCTGGGCACATAATTCTTGGTTTCTTCTCTGCCTGGTAAATACACCACACCAATGGCCCTGTGATCGATGCGTTTTTCAAAAAACTCGGTTTCGCGCAAATCATCGGAAAACACCATACTATCCGCCCCCACATGTTCATGCATCCAATGCTCCCAACTGCCCCTGCGTGCCGGTGGCATATCCATTTTGATGGGTTTACCGCTCCATCGGTTGGAGGCCAGTACCCTGCCGCTGTAGGTTCCCATGCCCACACTGAATACGCCCTGGGCATGATATTGCTCGTGCAACAACTGCCCAAGGTTTAGCATACCATCTTCCGTCATATCGGTAGCACGGGCATCGCCAATGTGGGTGTTGTGCGCCCACACAATGGCCTTGGATTGTTTTCCATGAAATTTCAGCAAACGGTCCAGCGTATCGGCCATGTGCAAATCGCGTAGATTCCAAGAAAGCGGTCCGGCCTTTATCATGGCCCTGTAGTATTTCTCGGCATTGACGGTAATCACAGCGTTTTGTTCGGCATTCAGCGGCGCTTCGGGGTCTGTGTTATAACCCGCCTGTTTGTTTCTAATGGCTGCAAGCAAGGCCACTGCTTCTGCCTCACAAGATTGGGTGAGGGCCCCGTTGCGTACCGCATAGGATAATCCTTCCTGCGTTCCGTAGGGCTCAAAACACTGGAACACCTTCTGCACATGTCCATACGCTTCCTTGTCATTGGCTTTGAGGTACGCCGCCAGATACTCCAGCGATTCCTGCAGACTGTACACATCCAATCCATAAAAACCCACTCTGTGTTTTGGATCTCTTCCGTCATTGTAGCGACGCATCCATTCGGCAAATGCATCCGTCTCCCAGTTGGCCCACATCCATGTAGGCCAGCGATTAAAATTCTTCAGCACTTCCTTCGACTTTTTGGGTGTGCCTTTGTACCCTTTTACATAGCGGTTCAATTGGTAGGCATCGGGCCAGTCTGCTTCTGCTGCCACAAAGCTGAAATTCTTCTCTGAAATCAGCCGGCGGGTAATGAGGTTTCGCCACAAATAAAATTCATGGGTACCATGGGTAGCCTCACCCAGCAATACAATGCGGGCATCGCCAATTTTATCCAGCAACAAATCCAGGTCTTCTGATTTTTGCAGCGACAGTGCTGCCGATTTCAGTGTGCGAACAGCCTCTTCTTCGGCATGTGTGGAAAGCAGTTTTACGTCTTGCATAGTTAGGCAAAACAAGCTTACAAAGCAGCCCAAAATAATGCCCTTCATCATTCGCCATGCTGAAGTTAAACCCTTAATTAATTTGGAAATATCAGTTTTTTTTCGTATATTGATAAATCGAGGTGCTAATAGAAAAACAATGCCAAAATGTTTGCCTTACCTATAAAATACAGAAAGCGGTTAACCCAAAATAGCTACTTGCAGCTTACTTTTTATTTCCATCAGATGTTCAGCTGTCAATCCAACGGCGGCATGGGTAAGAATTACTTGCTTCTTAAAATACGCCGGCAATTCATTTAATGATTTATCATCATCCAGAATTATAAATTCAGTGTGGATATCATGCGTTTCAAACCATTGCATAATCTCATCTTTGCGACTCAAACTGGTATCGCTTTCTTCAAGTTTCATAATCGAATTAGCCATAATGCCTCTGCTTTTGAGAAGTACATGCCACTCCTCTAAAGAATACCTGTTTCTATGAGATGTTGTTAGTACGATTACTGTTTCCTGGGTAATCACAGATTGAAGCACGGCTACAGCACTATCACTGAATTTCATAAATCCGTCTTGAAGCAATGCAGGTCTCTCCCAGCTTTTGGCCGGAACCATCACACCGTCTATATCCAAAAACAGATACATAATACAAATTTAGAGAATTAATTCAATAATTCATTCAATTTTTCAATGCTTATTTCATTAAATTCCGCATCATACTGATTTAATATGGCTATTTTCGATTCTGTGTCCCAATCGTTATGATCAAACTGTACCGCTGACCATTCATAAATATCGGTTGCAGAAGTTTTATGTGAATGATGAATGTCCAGAGAAACTTTGGCAATAACCGACGCCAGATAACGATGATGGCCGTCGATAATTATTCCACCATCCACTTTTATGGGTCTGAATTTAATACCTACCAGCATCTTCTTATAAATTCTTACAATAATTGGAAAGCATAATCTCGCATGCGAAGGCTTGAGCTCTATGTGTCCTACCTTCACAATCTTGATTACCTCTTCATAATCCATCATTTTTTTAATATTTTTTCTACAATTTTACATCATTTTAATCACCCTGACAATATTTGAATTTCTTTTTCCAAGCAATAACATGATAGACATGAAATCCTCTAAAAATACGATGTTTGCAAGTTGAAATTATTACCGCGAAAAATCAGAAGCATTAGAATAACCTACATGAAAATCACCACCCCCTACATACAACTCAATGCCCTGCTGAAACTGCTGGGATGGGTAGAAACCGGATCTGAAGCCAATAACGCCATCGACAATGGCCTGGTGAAAGTAAACGGAACGGTCGAAACCCGCCGCCGCAATAAGATTTACCCCGGGATGACCGTCACTTTTCAAAATCAGCGCATTACCATCGAATAAGGGCATTCACCCACCGATTTTTGCAATAAATCCACCCGCCTGCATTATCATTGCAACTTCTTTTATTATGAGAAAACACCTGATTTTGCTTGCCCTGTCTGCATGTGTTGCAGCACCGGCATTCTCCCAGAAAAAAAAGGATAAAAACAAAAAAAGCGCACCTGCGGCCGCTGAAGCCCCCAAACCCAAGGAAGACAAGCCATCCATCGCTTCAAAAACCAAAAACTGCAAGCGCATACCCGGCCTTTTTACCCTGTTTAGGGATACCAACACCGGAAAATCGTATTTACTCATCAAGAAAACCCAGCTGGATAAGGAATTCATCCACTTTACCTACACCGAGAACGGGGTTAGCGATGCCGGTTTTCACCGAGGACAATTCCGCGGTAGCCGCATTTTTAAAATCAAAAAACATTTCGAATACATCGATTTTGAACAGCAAAACACCGGATTCTATTTTAATCCAAACAGCGAATTGAGTAAAAGTGCCGATGCCAACATCAGCCACAGTTCCCTGGCCTATGAAAAAATCATTGCCAACGATGAAAAAAGCGGAGAATACCTCATCGATGCGGATGACCTGTTCCTGAGCGAAAAACTGCACCAGATCAAACCCAGCGGTTTCCCCGGAAACCCCATGGCATTTAACCTGGGTAGCCTTAGCCGCAGCAAAACCCGCTACGAACAAATCAAAAACTACCCCATGAATACCGACATGGTGGTGCGCTATGTATTTGAAAACCCTTATCCCATCAACGGAGGAAGCGAAGAGGTAACCGACGCCCGCGCCACCAATGTGGTAGTGCAGCACAGCTTAATTGAAATGCCTGCCGACGGCTACAAACCCCGTTTTGATGACCCAAGGATTGGCTATTTCTCGGATCAGGTGAATGATATGACCACCACGGCTGCCGTGAATTACCGCGACATGATTCACCGCTGGGATTTGCGTAAGAAAGACACCTCAGCTGCCAAAAGCGAACCTGTAAAACCCATTGTATGGTGGATAGAAAACACCACACCCAAAGAATTCAGGGCTACCATCAAAGCTGCAGGTGAAGCCTGGAACAAGGCTTTCGAACCGCTGGGTTTCATCAATGCCGTTCAGGTGAAAGAACAACCCGACACCGCAGACTGGGATGCCGGCGATATTCGCTACAATGTACTGCGCTGGACCAGCAGCCCCAATCCCCCGTTTGGCGGGTATGGCCCCAGCTTTGTCAATCCACGTACCGGAGAAATACTGGGCGCCGACATCATGCTGGAATATGTGTTTGTTACCAACAGACTGGTTGCCGAAAAATTATACGAGGTAAAAAAAGCCAACCAACACTATTGCGAGGCCGGGCACACCATGCACAATGAAATGCTGCTGGGCGCTGAAACCCTGCGTGCAGCCGGCGCTTCTGAAATTGAAATCACCAAGCTGATTAACCAGAGCTTGCATTACCTGGTATTGCATGAAATGGGACACACCCTCGGACTGCAGCACAACATGAAGGCCAGCCAGCTGCTGAGCCCCGCCCAGCTGAAAGACAAGAACATTACCGCCAACGGACTGATTGGTTCTGTTATGGATTATCCGGCCATCAACCTCAATGGGGATGTGAATGCGGTGGAATACTGCCAGACTGCCCCCGGTCCTTATGACATGTGGGCCATCGAATACGGCTACAGCCTTTCCATAGACGATGAAAAGGCAGAAAACGAGCGCCTCGCTAAAATCCTTGCGCGCAGTGGTGAAAAAGAACTCACCTTTGGCAACGATGCCGACGATATGCGTGCGCCCGGAAAAGCCATCGATCCCCGCGTGATGGTGAATGACTTAAGTTCCGATGCCATTGCCTACGGTATTGAAAGGATTGAGAAAGTACAGTCGCTGATGCGCGGCCTGAAGAATCGCTACACCAGCGGTGTTAGCTGGCAGGAACTGCGCAACGCATACGGCAGTCTTTCCGGTGCCTACGGCCAAATGACCGGCATTATCAGCCGCTATGTGGGTGGGGTTTACGTGGAGCGTGTGGCACCCGGCCCCAACAGCACCACCCCTTACACACCTGTTGCCTATGCAGACCAGAAACGCGCCATGAATGCGCTGGCTAAATACGCTTTTGCGCCCAATGCCATGGAAGTGCCCGCCGAAATTGTAGCTTATCTGCAACCCCAGCGCCGCGGCTACAATTTCTTTGGCACCACCGAAGATCCCAAATTCCACAGCCGTGTGGATGCGATGCAAAGCGGGGTGCTGGATCATTTGCTCAGCCCCAGCATGATGCTGCGCCTGAGCGACAGCCGCATGTACGGAAACAAGTATAGTGTAGGCGAAATGCTGGGCGACCTAACCAAAGCCATATTTGATGAAGACCTGAATGGCAATGTAAATACCTTCCGTCAGGTGTTGCAAATCAACTACACCGAGCGCTTGATAGCCATCAGCGGCCTGAAAGGCAATAGCCGCCACGATGAAATCAGCAAGGCCAGGGCTACTGCGCAGCTGCAGGACATTACCCGTAAGCTGAAAAGCAGCACCGGTGGCGATAAAGACAGCAAAGAACACCGCAATTACATTCTCACCGTAATTGAAAAAGCCCTGGATGACTAATTTTCAGCCCAACTACAAACTTGCTGCCTTTGGCATGTTGCTGTTGGCGGCAGGCATTGCACTCGGGGCCTTTGGCGCCCATGGATTAAAGAACATAGCCACTGAAAAATATGTGGCCGTTTTTGAAACCGGTGTGCGTTATCAGGTTTATACCGCGCTGGGCCTGATACTGCTTTCCCTGTTTGGCGAAAAACTGTTCAGGCCTTCCCTGCTTATCATTGCGGGCATGTGGATTTTTTCGGTGAGTTTGTATTTTCTGTCCCTTAATGAAACCTGGGGCAGCTCCCTGAAAAAACTGGGTGCAATTACCCCTATTGGTGGACTCTTGATTATAGCCGGTTGGTGCTGGGCCGCGGTATTAGCAGTACGCATGGCAAGAAAAGCATGAGCAAAACCATCATTTTCATGCGGCATGGCAAAGCCGCTGACCAGGAAGATGCATTTAACGATTTTGAAAGGCCTCTGATAAACCGTGGACGCAAGGAAACGGAAGAAACGGCTCAGCAATTGATGGATGCCGGCCTTCAGCCCGATATCATTCTCAGCAGTCCGGCTACACGTACTGCCGGCACAGCACAAATTGTAGCCCGTATTTTTGATTATCCAGCGGAACATATTGTTTACCACGCTCCACTGTATATGGGCCGCGCGCATGAATATATTTCAGCCATCAACAACCTAAAAGCCAAGATCATATTGGTGGTGGGCCACAATCCCGAAATGCAGGCGCTGGCCTATCATTTTGGGAAGGTGGGACAAGCGGGATTTCCTACGGCTTCTGCGGTGGTGTTTGAGTTTGAGGATTCGGTAATATCACCCTCTAGTCCGGCAAACATAAAAAATTCGTTCTTAAGAAGTTGACTTCTTGGGCCGTCCTTTCGCTTTGGGTCTCACAAACTGCACCACATCTCCTTCTTTTAATTTCTTCAGTTTGGATGGCTTTATAAGTATATCTGTTTTGCATTGCCATTTCTCCAGTTTATAACCCGGAGTACCTGCAATATTTTCCTGCCTTAATTGATGAACTTCATAATACACGTCTTCATCGTATAGTTTATCCGACTCAATTTCTCGGTTTTTTACATTGAGATTATCATGCATTTTTGCCTCCGGATTGGGCAATCGCTGCGCCGGTTTAGCTTCCGGAGTTATCCAACGGGTTTTCTGAAAATCCCAGTACATGCCGCTTTGGCTATAGGCATAGGGCTTTGGCAGATGCATGAGCATGGCACGGACTATTTCTAACGGCAATCCGTTCAGAAAACGCAAACTCCATAAAAACAGCAATTCGCTCCATTGCTTGCCCTCCAAGGGTTGATTAGGTTCTGGTTTCCAGCTTAAAAACCCTTCATTAAATAGCAATTCGGCCTGATAAATCTGAATGCCCCTGTTATTCAGTTCGCTCCAAGATAACATGTAACCGGGGTAAACCGGGGTAATATTTCGATTAGCACCGGACACAAAACCTGCATTGCCCAGTCCACTGCGCAAATCAGCCCGCATACTGCTAAAATCTGCCCGACCGTTGGCTCCCACTGAAAAGGTCTGTGCACCAATTTTTGAGGCAAACCAGTCAAGATTTGCATTTGTCACTGCACTATCAATGGCATATTTAATAAGTATTATATCCAGTGTATTTATGTACCGCAACTCTTCCTCTGTAAAATCAAGTTTGTTCCCATAACCGCAAGTATCCTCACCATCCGTCAAAACAAATACTACCTTGTCATCTTCCACAGCTCTTTTACAGGCATATAAAGCATCTTTAATTGTATTGTATAAGGGCGTCCCTCCTGAAGGTCTCAACGCATCGATATTATTTTTAAGCGTTATCGAATTAGATGCCATCACTGCCCTGGAAACACCATCACAACTAGATCGGAGAGTCCTTAAAACAACTTTATCATGTGACCAGTCAATATTGGGTAATATCTCATCCTTAAATAATTCTTTAGCCATTTCCATCCTCGATCTATTGCCGGAAAAACCAATAGCCATACTGTCACTGTTGTCAAATACAATTTCGATATATCTATTTTTCATAACTGTTATTTACTTCTTTTAATATTTACGGGAATTATGCCATTAAGTACAGTTTCCATGGCTACATTATAAAAATTGAACCAGTTGCCGCCGGGGCCTTCCATTTCGATGATGTCAATATGGGTAATATCTTTAGGTATCTGAGGAAACAATAGAGAATAAAACAGCATATCCTTGGTGGATTTGAAATAGTGCTTTTTGGGCGCAAGCGGAATATTGATGGTATTAAGCAGCTTATAGCGAGTTTCTGAATTCACCGGCCTGATGTAGGTCTGGGGCTGAATCTGCACCCATCCGCCGTTGATGTATTCATTATTTGCGTAATACAAAAAATCAATGCGAAGGGGATCTTCATTTACGTTCACGGTTTTAATTTCAGTTTTAACTTCAATCAGGGTGTTTTGCCCGGGACCGGGCTGAATGATGTCGGGCGGAGCCAGGTTTTTTACAGGATTTTTCATGGATGTTGATATTGTATTGCTATACAAAATTTCCACGTCACTCCGCGTTTTATCAGCGAGGTGAATTTTTTAGTCGGAAAAAAGTTGTGCTTGGTGGAGAAAATCCGTTTTTGCGGAGTCTTTCCGGTGGGCCCACTTGCCCCGATAGCTATCGGGATAACCAGGCACCTACTATACCATACAGATTACTTTGTGGAATCGATATAGTCAGTTGTTTACTGCTGCAGTTTCGGTAATGATTTTTTGAACAAGCTCAGGGTATTTCTTCAAATTTTGAATGTATTTACTACTCTTCATGCTCTTGATTTTTCGCTCTAATCGAAGGGCGTGAGAAAAATCACTTGCGTCAATTCTAAAAAATAACACCCAATCGGTTGCCGCTGCAGTAAAATGCTTTTTGCCATAAAAATGGGTGTTGTGTTTGATAATTCTTTCTTCCAATGATTTCTGACAAGCCCCGGTGTAGAACTTACCCAGGGTTTCAGAATAGAGGATATAACAGCAAATATCTTTCATGTATAAAAAAACTCCGCAATCGCGGAGTCTTTATGGTGGGCCCACCTGCCCCGATAGCTATCGGGAGAACCAGGCACCTACTATAGCATACAGATTACTTTGTGGAATCGATATAGTCAGTTGCTTACTGCTGCAGTTTCGGTAATGATTTTTTGAACAAGCTCAGGGTATTTCTTCAAATTTTGAATGTATTTACTACTCTTCATGCTCTTGATTTTTCGCTCTAATCGAAGGGCGTGAGAAAAATCACTTGCGTCAATTCTAAAAAATAACACCCAATCGGTTGCCGCTGCAGTAAAATGCTTTTTGCCATAAAAATGGGTGTTGTGTTTGATAATTCTTTCTTCCAATGATTTCTGACAAGCCCCGGTGTAGAACTTACCCAGGGTTTCAGAATAGAGGATATAACAGCAAATATCTTTCATGTATAAAAAAACTCCGCAATCGCGGAGTCTTTATGGTGGGCCCACCTGGGATCGAACCAGGCACCTACTGATTATGAGTCAGTTGCTCTAACCGAATGAGCTATAGGCCCAATGGGACTGCAAATATAATGCAATATTTCAGCTCCTCAAAAGCCATTTCATATCTTTACGCATAACCTGCATTCTCTGATAATGTATAATTTATTAAGTTTGCAATGGAATGATCAGAACCATTACTTTTTCACTCATCCTTTTACTGTCCCACATTATTAACGCCAAGCCCGGTGATACAACCCGCGTGGTAACCCACAATAAGGTTGTCATTAAAACCAACCCGGGCTTAGGCAATACCAAATATTACGGCTGGGGGGAATTCCCCACCGCCGGCACAAAGTACCAGAAGGCATACGCAGAACTGACCTTCAAATGTGCTCCCGGATTAAAGTGTGGCGAATGGGATTACCTGAATTACATTTACCTATGCAACCGCCGCGGTGCCGTAAATGATAGTCTTGGCTGGGAAATCATGCGCTTCATTACGCCATATGGCTTCTACTACGATCAAAACTGGAACCATACCTGGGTGTTTGACATTACCGATTTTGCCCACCTGCTTCACGACAGTGTGCAAATCATGTATCAGCACACCGGTTACGAAGCCAACCACGACCGGGGATGGGAAATCTCTCTAAACTTCAACCTTATAGAAGGCACGCCATGGCGCGATGTGAAAAACATCACCCGCTTTTATACCCGCAGCGTGGGCTATGGCAACGATACACTTTTCGATAAAAACGTACCCGAACAAACCTTCACCCTAGGCAAGGAAACAGACCTGATGCGCTTCAAAATTCTGCAAACAGGCCACGGCATGGACAAACCCGAAAACTGCGCAGAATTTTGCCCCAAACGAAGGCGCATTATACTGGACGGCGCCCTGGCCGATGAAAGCTGGGTGTGGCGTGAAGACTGCGGAGAAAATCCTGTTTTTCCCCAAGCCGGAACATGGCTGTATGACCGCGCCGGATGGTGCCCGGGTGCCGAAGTTCGCGAATACAATCTGGATATAGCCGCCACGCCCGAAAGCACCCATACCATGGATCTGGACATGGAAAGTTACGCCACCACAAGCGGTGGTGCCAATTATATGCTCAGCACCTACCTGGTAGAATATGGCAAACCCAATTTCACCTTGGATGTGGCCATCGAAGACATTATAAGTCCCAACGCTGAATTGCGCTATAAGCGGGTAAATCCCGCCTGCGGAGCACCCAAAATCATCATTCGTAACCGTGGGGCATCGATCATAGAAAACATTGACTTTTTGTTTGGCTTGACCGGTCTACAACAGAAACACTACCGCTGGAACGGCAAACTGAATTCCGGGCAGTGGGATACCCTGGATCTGCCAGCAGATTTTGTGCGCAACAATCGCAATGGCAACTTTCAGGTAACTGCCGCATGGGTAAACAATCAACCCGACAACAACCCATCCAATAATTTTGCCACTGTTTTTACCGGAAATATGCCACCGTTATTACCAAATCAATTTGTTCTGTATTGCAGCATGAATAATGCACCCTCTGAAAACAGCTACGAAATCCGTGATATGCTAGGGAATGTTGTTAAATCCAGAAAAAAATACCCCACGGCCGGCATTACCTACCGCGATACCGTTGACTTGCCCGAAGGATGCTATACACTTGACTTTCAGGATACAGGAGCTGCAAACCCCAGCTATCCACTCAATAAAGATGGTTTGGGCTGGTGGGCCAATACTGCCGACGGCAATGGTTTTATTCAGATTAGAAGCTTAAATAACCAGGTTCTACAACGTTTTGGAGCCGATTTTGGCACAAGCATTCGATTTGCTTTTACGGTTGGCAAAATCAATGAACCGGAAACACCGATTACCAAAATCAACATACGCCCAAACCCTGCTAAAGACTACTTATTGTTTGATTTTAGCACCTACAAACCGGAAGAACTAAACGATTTATGCACCATCATTATCCATGATATTCATGGAAGAAAAGTAATGGAAAGCAGCATTGATATGCGACTGACTTCTATGCCTGGACTGAATGTAACCAAACTTTCCTCAGGGGTATATCACATGAAACTGAGCTATAAAGATGAAGTTGTTACCCAAAAACTGATAATACAATAACACCTTGGGAAAACTCATTATTTTTTCAGCGCCCTCAGGATCAGGAAAAACTACTGTGGTAAAACATCTGCTGTCTGTAATGCCCGATAAAATGGCTTTTTCGGTAAGCGCCACTACACGCAAACCCAGGCCGGGAGAAGTTAATGGACGCGAATACCACTTTTTGGAAACCGAAGACTTTGAAAAACGCGTAGAAAACAATGAGTTTCTGGAGCATGAAGAGGTATATGCCGGCGTGCTTTATGGAACACTTTGGAGTGAAGTACATAAAATCTGGGATTCCGGCAAAGCGGTGGTGTTTGATGTGGATGTGCAGGGTGGCCTAAATCTGAAACGCAGATTCAAACAAGATGCACTGGCTATTTTCCTCAGACCGCCCAGTGTGGAAATTCTCATGCAAAGATTGCGCAAGCGCAGCACGGAAGTGGAGCATCACCTGCAGGAGCGTATTGCCAAAGCCAACCACGAGCTGAGTTTTGAAAACCAGTATGACGTAGTGGTGATTAACGACGTGCTGGAAGACACCCTAAAAACCTGTGAAGCCCTGGTAACCGAATTCCTAAACAAACCCTGATGGCTCATATAGGTTTGTACTTTGGTTCGTTCAACCCCATTCACACAGGTCACCTTGCGGTGGCTCAGCACATGCTGAATTATGGGCCCTTTGATGCCGTCTGGTTTGTGGTTTCACCCCAAAATCCTTTCAAGGAAAATGATGGATTATTGCCACAACAACTCAGATTGGATATGGTGAAGGCGGCGATTGCAGACAATCCGCGTTTTAGGGCCGTGGATTTAGAATTTCACCTTCCGATTCCCTCCTACACCATTCAGACCATGGAACATTTGCGGGAGAAAAGTGAAAACCAATACTCCATCATCATGGGAGCCGATAACCTGAACCGGCTGCATGAATGGAAAGACATTGAAAAATTATGCTCCATCACCGATTTTCACGTTTATCAGCGACAAGGCTCAGCGACTGAAAATAAAATAGTAAACGCTTCTGTTCATTTGTACGATACCCCATTTATAGACATTTCAGCAACCTATATCAGAAAGCTGATGAAAGACCATCGCAGCATCCGATACCTGGTACCGGATGCCGCCATAGCTCTACTCATAAAACACGGATATATTTCCAAATAACAATTACCATTTGATATTACAACCCAACACGGAGCCTGTATTGTATTGAAAAACCGGCTTGGCATTTACGGTTTTTCCCTGTTGCACAATCTGGTTAATTGCACCCAGTTCCAGTTGCACTTTTGGACTCACATTCCAGCCCAACAAGCCAAGCAAGCGGTTTTGGTCAAATACATTTTGGGCCACATTTTTCCCAAATCCGATGAATATTTCGTCCATTAGCGTGAAATAACAATCCTTTTTAAATGCCTTGAAAGGAAAATTATATCGTTGGTTTAGCCGAACGCGATGTACATAATTCCAATGGTTAATACTGCCATCAGCATTGTTCGCAGCCAGCCATCTTTGTTCCAGACGGAGGCGGTTGATGAGCATTACACCTTGATCATTAAGGGCAGTTTTAAATTGTGCCTGCTGATAAATGCGGTGCTCAGTAAAAGTTCCGTTGGCAGCGATGGGATAATCACCGTAGGGATAGGTTAGAATCCAGCCATACCCTGCTTGATAGGACACGGCTTTGCTTCTGTTATAGGTCAAACCCATGCGCAAGAGACTCTGCTGCCAGGTTATTCCAAGATTATTGCGGCGCCACTGATATTCGGTATGAAGTGCGAATTTGTCGTTCAGCTTGGTACTAATGGTTACCGGCATCCATAATATATCATTTTTATCGGTAATGCGGTTTTGGGACTGCAGGGAAAAGAATACAATGATTAAAAAACAAAATGCCAAAATACGTTGGATCATTGCGCAATCAATCTTTTGGCTTCTGCTAGACTTAATCTGTTTGTTTTGGGCTTATTCCTTGTTGCCTGGTGATGCTTATTCTTTCCGGTATATTCCAGTTCTTGGAGCCCCGTAACCAGCAGTTCACCACCTGATAATTCAAATTCTGCTTTTAAATGATGTAGATTATCGATTACTGTATAATCTACAAGATTACAGTATGTTAAATCTACCTTGATCTTTGAAGTTCTATCGAACCTGCTGAGATGCCTTTTTAGACCAAGCCAATTACTAAAAACTGCTGCCCCCCCTACCCTTATCTCATTCCCTTTTTCAACAATATGTGACTTAAACATCGCCCCAAATGGAGTTCCAAGCACAAACTGAGTAAACAGTTTGGTTGCCACACCAGCTGCAATACCCAGCAACAAATCTGATAACAGTGTGACGATAATGGTAACCACATACACAAATAGCTGCTCTGCGCCTACCTTAGCCATTTCGCCAAAAGTTTTGGGACTTGCCAGTCTGTAACCAACAGCAATGAGCATTGCCGCCAACGCAGGTATAGGAATCAGGTCGTTAAATGTTAAATCCATTATCAAAAAAATGAGCATAAAAATACCATGAAAAAGATTCGACCAGCGTGTTTTACCTCCATTTTCGATATTGGCTGAACTTCTGGCGACCTCACTAATCATCGGAAGACCACCTAAAACACCCGCAATTGCATTCCCTGCACCAACAGCCATTAAATCCTTGTTGGCATTGCTCTTTCTACGCCATGGATCCTGAAAATCGGTGGCCTTCACTGTCAATAATGATTCAAGACTGCCTACCAATGCAAACATTAATACATATTTAACAAAAATCCAGGGGAAATTTACAATGCCTGAAAAATCAGCATTCCACACCAGCGTATCCATTAAACTTTGATCAAAATGAATAAAATAACGTCGATCTAGCCCTATATATTTAGCCACGGGGATAGCCAGTATTAATACAACAATAGGTGCAGGTATTTTTTTAAAAAATTTACCCTTGAATTTTGGCCAAACAAAAACAAGTACCAAACTTAGGGCACCAATAATAAAAGCATTAAGATTAAGCTGTTTTATAGTATGAGGTATAGCCATTATGAGTTCGAAGGGCTCAATTATGGCCCTACCGGCCTCATCTACAGGATTTACACCTAAAATTACGTGGGCCTGTTTGCTGAAAATAATAATTCCTATAGCAGTTAACATGCCTTGTATGGTACTTAAAGGGAAAAGGTCGGCGATGGTTCCGATTTTTAGAAAACCAAATACAATCTGCAATAAACCTGCAATTGCAATCGCGCCCAAAGCAAGGTGCCAGCCGGCAACAGCATCACCCCGCCCAAATTCTGCCACAGCCCCTGCAACAATGACAATAAGTCCTGCCGCGGGTCCCTTAATGGTTAAAGGAGATCCGGCGATAAGCGAAACTGCCAAACCGCCAATCATGGCTGTTATTAGCCCCATTATCGGGGGAAAATCAGATGCCTTTGCAATTCCAAGACTGAGCGGAAGCGCCAGTAGAAAAACCAAAAAACCACTCAGCGCATCTTCTTTATAGTGCTCCCTTAATCCGGCAATTCCGTCTTTGGGTAAAGATGTCGTTGGTTTAATACTCATAGTGAATAATCGGGCAGTAACCTGGATTTATACATACCAATGGTATCCCTAAGCCCATAATACAAAGCATCACAAATCAAGGCATGGCCAATGGAAACTTCTAGCAATCCCGGCAGATGAACCCGCAGATAATGCAGGTTTTGCAGATCCAAATCATGACCTGCATTGATTCCCAATCCGGCCATCAGTGCTTCATTGGCAGTAAGGATATAGGGGCGAATGGCATCCTCAGGTTTTTGATGAAACTGTACTGCATACTGCTCTGTGTAAAGCTCAATTCTGTCTGCACCGCATTTGGCGGCATTTTCAACCATAGCCACATCCGGATTCAAAAACAGACTCACCCGCATGCCACCCGATTTTAGACGGCCAACCACATCAGTTAAAAAATGAAACTGTTGTTTTGTATCCCATCCATTGTTGCTGGTAAGTACATCCGGCGGATCAGGGACCAAGGTCACCTGTGCGGGCTTCAACTCCTCCACTAATCTTAAAAAAGATTCTGATGGATAACCCTCCACATTAAATTCAGTTGTAACCGTTGCACTAAGTTTTCTAACATCATCATAACGAATATGTCTTTCATCGGGCCGTGGATGAACCGTTATGCCTTCGGCACCGAACGTTTCACAGTCCAAAGCTACTTTTACCACATCGGGATTGTTGCCACCACGGGCATTTCGCAATGTGGCGATTTTATTGACGTTAACGCTGAGCTTGGGATTCATATTCGCCAGATAAGCTGCGCAAAGATACGTCGGTTCCAGGTGGGCAATACATCTCCACTATTGATACTTTCCATCCAAGCATAGCGCAAACCTGCTTTCAGACGTTTATTGATGGGCTTGGTGGCCAATAAGTAAGCCGAACGACCTTTCCCAAAAAAAGCCACCGTACCAAAATCATACAGCAGCTGGTTTTCATAGGCATATAATCGATTGTAAAAACCGGATACATCAAACATGCTGTATCGCATCACCAGCTGCCACCGCCCGGGATTAATGCGGGTAGTATATTCTCCGTAGAAGAGGGATGAATGTCCTGCAGAGGGTCCATCCGCATTAAAACTGTGCTCGGCTCGTAACTCAACCCGGCTGTTTTGGGTAACAGCGGCATTGATATTCACACGCAACAAATGCGTTGTGTAACTGGTAACACTTTTGGTAGTTGCCTCATTGCTTTGCAGACTTCGGGTGATGTAGCGATACCGAACATACAGCTGGGTTTTCTTGGTAGCGGCATAATCCAGCTGCCATAGCAAATCCTGGGTGCGGGAAGGCGCATAAAAACGAAAAGTAAGCCACGGTTGACGGGCAATGTCACAATAATTACTCAGACTGAGCTTTCGTGAGAAATTCATTTTTAAACCCATATACAACCCTTGCTCATTTTGGTTGGCATTGCCAAAAGCCGTGCTGTATGGGCTAACAAAACCGGGAGCATAATCGCGTAAGTGCAATGACCATTCAGCCCACTTACCCAAAGAAATCAACGCACCCGCAGAAATTGCATGCCTGCGGGTTTGTGCCATCCATGCCCATTCGCTGAAAACATGCAATCTACCCAAAGTGTGCGCCTGCCATCCATGATAAAAATGCTGTTTTTTACCAGTGGGGTTATACAATCTGTATAAATCCTCGGATTTCGATTGCTGAAGATTGCTACTAAAAAGTGACGCGCCTCCACCAAAACTGCCCGTTTTTCCATTGCGTTGCAACCAATAACCCTGTAAATTTCTTCGCAGATTATTTTTATTCTCAATTTCATTGCTTGTGCGGTGCAATCCATCCAAATCTACCGATGAAAATCCTTCGCCGCCCAATCCTGCCGTATCACCCAGCCTTGCACTGATGCCATTTGAGGCAAGCGCAATCGTGAAATCCCATTTTTGCCCCAATTTTAGTGTAGCCGCGGCACCTCGTAAAAACAAAAATTCATTAACCCCACGATACGCTTTAACCATGGGCTGAGATCGTTTAATATTCAGCACGCTGGCACTCTTCCCAATCCCTATGCCGGCCCCCATTACCAGCCCCTGTCCCATGCTGAGCACATAATCTCCGGCAACCAGCGATTTTACTGCGCCAAAATTAAAAATAGCCGCATGCGCAGAAAGGTAATCAGGCCCCCGATTCCACCAATATTCTCCGGGATCTTTTTCTGCCGTTATTCCGAAACTGTAAACGCCGGGCAGCGTATATCGCAATCGGGTGCTCATGGCCATCAAATCTGCATTGTATGTTTCTTTAGGATCAGGATAGCGCCTTTTGGTGGTTAGGATCACTTCGGCTTTGCCTTTCTGCAGTTTTTCAGCCAACCCTTTCACCCTGTCTTCGAGTCCGGGTGAAATGTTCACAAATGGTGCTATCGCCCTTATCTGCTCCGGCTCCATCCCTACTACCTGCAATTCTGCCAGTTGCAGAAACAAACCAAATCGTCTTCGGTGCGAGACAATGGCTGCCGCCTGAACCGGCGTTATCAAAGGAAAATTGATTAAGTCATCTACCCCTACATGATTGAGATTGAGGGGTTTTTCTGTAAAGACAATAAGATCCTCATAAATCTGAGTATAGTCTGCATTGGTTTCTAGCGTTTCCAGGTATCGCTCAATGGTCAGTTTCACATCCTCCGGAATCTGGGCCAACGCACTCCCAAAAGGCATTAGCAGCAAAATCAATATGCATTTTATCGCTTTGACCATATCCAAGAAAAGGCAGGAGAGAAGCCCAGATACGTATGGTATCGAGTGGCTAGCCCAAAATTGCCTGAAGCTGATTTATACTCAAATCCACCCGAAAATGGCTCAGGACCTGTTTGCAGTGCTCCATTGAACACGATGCGCTTTCCATATTCATGCCGTATGGAAACGCCATAAACCGGCTGAAATGAGGCATTATACCGGTACTGAAATCCGGCCCGGGTGAGCGGATTAACCTTATATCCCAGGGCCAAAGCCCCACCCGGAATGGCCATGCCTCCATCATAAGCTCGGTTCCATGGATTGAAAATAACTGCGGATGCATCCCATTTATCATTAAGCTGAAATGCCGCACCCAGTCTTCCGCTCAGCCATGTCGGCCGCTCATTAAGCATGGATTGTAGCAGGGTAGTATATCCCACAGAAAAACCAACACTAAATTGCGAACTGATAATCTGACACATAGAAAGATGCACCGAATTGACTGAAAAATCTGCAGTTCCTCGGTAAACAAAATCCCCGCCATACATGGTACCTTTACTCCTAAAAGCCATTGCTGCCCCACCATGGGCTATGGTGGTACCCGTAAATCGCTGTTGCCCCCAAACACCCCCTGTGGCCTTGCCGGCAAATGCAACACCAGGATTATTGCTTAACCCAAAAGCAGCATCCCTGTTTGCTTCATTCCCTCCCAAACCCCAAAAAGCTGCACCCTGTTGAGCATGAAGCATACATACCCCCGTACACCAACAAAGCAACATCCCAATTTTTCTCATCACTCGCCTAATGCTTGCTTAAATACAAGCAGCTTGTCTTTTAATTCCCTCAACTTGTGAATCAACATTACTTTGGGTTCAGTTTCTACTCCAGACCCTCTCAATTTACGCGTTGCCTTTGCTATTTTAATGCCTTTCTCTCGGGTGAGAAAATAAATTTCCTTCAGAATTTCTATGTCTTTCAGCGAGTAGATACGATCACCCTTCTTGCTTTTCATAGGCTTTAATTGCCTGAATTCTGTTTCCCAAAACCTAAGGGTGGAAGCAGGCACATTCAGCATTTTGCTAACCTCCCCAATCTTGTAATATTTCTTGGTATGTGTTTGACTATTTTCCATTAATCAAATCGTTTAGATTCACGGTTACTCATTTCTATCATTTGTCTGTACTGCTCGTCGGTCAGGTCACTGTGATAAAAGAATGCCGGGTTCAACGGATTTCCACCACGCCGCACTTCGTAATGCAAATGCGGTCCCGTACTTCTGCCGGTATTGCCTACATGGCCAATCAACTGACCTCTTTTTACACTCTGTCCGGGCCTAACCATAATTTTGCTTAAATGACCATATAACGTACTATATCCAAAACCATGCTCAATAATCACATGGTTTCCATATCCCCAGCCATCATTGGTAGTTTTTTTCACCACTCCATCACCGGTAGCAAATACCTCTGTGCCAATATCTGCCGTAAAATCCATACCGGGATGAAACGTAAAGGTGCGGTAAAACGGATCTAGACGATAGCCAAATCCACTGGCCATCTGGTTTAAATTTTCATTTGATATGGGCTGAATGGCCGGTATTGCATTTACAAAGGCCTCTTTGCTCCGAATTAACCGCTTTAATGATTCATAGGAAACAGCCTGCGCATACGCTTCTTGGCCTAGCCGGTCTATTTTCTGCCTGATTCGCTGAATCAACTCCCCTTCAGGCAAGGATTTGAGCTCTTTGTAATCCGAACCTCTGTAATCTACCGGCTTGGGTGGATCGGCCTCATACATGGCCCGATATATCTTGAGATCCCTTTCCTTCAACACATCCAAATTTCTTTCAAGCTCCGCCACAGCCCGGTCCATCCCTTTCAATTCGCGGCGAAGCAACGAATTTTCATCCATCAGCGATTGCTCTCTGGGGGTGGCAAATATTCTACTGAACAGCACGGCAAACAGCAGTGAAAGCAACAATATGAGACTGCTGAAACCAATACCCCTCCACAGCATGTAGCTTCGGTTATCCCTAACCCGCTCAAAACTCAGACTTTTTGGATTAAAAAAGTATTTTGTTTTTCTTGCCATGCCTAATTATTGCAAGTATAATGAATAAGTCTCACACACGAGGTTTTATCCTTTTAAGATAATGTTATTCTTGACCCAATGATCAAAAAAAAACAGATAATGATTTGGGTAATTGGTAAATACTGAAATATTTGATATTTTCGCATCAACATTTATCTATGAAAAAACTGATTTGGATTGCCATTTATCTATTTACGGCGGGTTTAGGTACTGCACAAACATCCACCCACAAATGGGCCGTTTCCATTAATGGCAACTACAAAGAATACAAAGGCGATTTAGGCAAAACACTGCTGCAATTTCGTCATCCCAATTTTCAGCTTGGTGGAGGCGTTTCCCGCTACCTCAATAAATGGCTGGATCTCAGTTTGAATGCCAACTACGGCAAAATGTTTTACACACCCACACCACACATTTTTCAGGAGCAATATCCCAAGTTAAATCTTAAAGGCATTAACACCAACCTGGTAGCCAGAATAAAGTTTAATAATGGAAAATGGCTGAAAGAAGATGCCTTTTTGGCACCTTATGCAGTTGCCGGCGTGGGATTATTTTACGGCGACAGACAAAAACCCGATTATACCCCCGACTGGCGCAAAGTTGAATTTTTTAATTTCCCCGTAGGACTGGGTGTAAATATTCGCTGCACACCCCACCTCAATGTAAATCTGAATTCTACTTGGCTTCCTTCCTTCGATGACCAACTGGATGGTTATGTACAGGGTAACAACTGGGAGCAACTCTGGGAGCATCGTATTGGCATTACCTACAACTTCAACATCAAAAAAGGATCAGACAAAGAATCCAAAGAGGAAAAGGGTAAAGATAAAAAGGATAAAAAATCAGACAAGACCCCTGCGTCTGAGGTTACCAAATAACCAAACCTCAATATACGAATTTTTTTCCGAATAACCTAATTATTCGGGCGCAGAAAATCCGGCTTCCCGGTAGGCCTTTGCCTTATTCACATACTCGTCTACATTGTCCTGAATTCGCTTATGAACGCTTTCATCCAGGGATTTAACAACCTTGGCAGGTACACCCAGTACCAGACTATAGGGTGGAATTTTCATACCTGATGGCACCAGAGCATTTGCCCCAATGATGCTGTATTCTCCAATCTCTGCATTATTCAGCACCGTAGCATTCATCCCCACCAACACATGATGACTTAACCTGGCACCATGTACGATGGCGCTATGTCCGATCACGCAATCGTCACCAATCCAGCACGGCTCACCGGGATCCGCATGTAAAACAGCATTATCCTGAATATTGGTGCGGCGTCCCACAGTAATTTTATCGCTATCACCACGCAAAACCGCACCAAACCATACGTTGCTATCCTCATTCAAAAGCACATCTCCAATTACATGAGTGCCCGTAGCTAAAAATACATTCTTGCCTTTTTCAGGTCTTTTTTTCAACCGTTCTGTTAAATCTATGCTCATAAGCGGTTCAAATATGCTTTTTTTGCAGGGCATGCGCAAGTTATTTACCCATATCAATGCCATCTACGGAATTGAAACTATCCCCAAAACCCAATTAAAGGGCTCTGAAATGGCTGGTGTAAATAGCATAACCGACGCATGGTTGCTGGTGGAAAACGGTTGTTTCGTGGGTTGGGGTAGTATGGATAGCATTGACCTGCCTGCGGCAGACCAAACTATCTCGCTAAAAGGGCTGGAAGTATTGCCCGGACTTATTGACAGCCATACACATTGCATTTTCGCCGAACCCCGCAGCAGCGAATGGGAAATGAGACTCAAAGGTGCATCCTATGAAGAGATTGCGGCAGCCGGTGGAGGCATCCTAAATTCCTCGTCCAAATTGCGTGAAATGGATGAAGAATTGCTGTTTGAACAGAGTCTTTGGCGAGTAAAACGCATGATTGCACATGGCACCACCACCTTGGAAATCAAAAGCGGATATGGCCTCAGTGTGGAAAGCGAATTAAAAATGCTACGCATTGCAAGACGCGTTGCAAGCCATGTGAATACAACTATCAAAACTACCTTTTTGGGTGCTCACGCAGTACCGCCGGAGTTTAAAGGCCGACAGGAAGACTATGTAGCCCATATTATCAATGTGATGTTGCCTGCAGTTTGCGAGGAAGGCCTGGCAGACCACATGGATGTGTTTTGCGACCGTGGCTTTTTTACCCCTGAACAAACCCTCCGCTTGCTAGAAGCCGCAGCCAACCTGGGACTTCCCTCCAAAATCCACGCCAACGAGCTTGGAATTACCGGAGGCGTTCAGGTTGCCGTAAAAGCCGGATCATGGAGCGCAGACCACCTAGAACATCTGGGTGAAGAGGAAATCAGCTGCCTGAAAAACTCGGAAGTAATGCCTGTGGGATTGCCAGGAACCAGTTATTTTCTTGATATTCCCTATGCCCCAGCCCGAAAAATCATGGATGCAGGCCTCCCGTTCGCGCTGGCGTCTGATTTCAACCCGGGCAGCAGTCCGGTGTGCAACCTGCAAATGGTTTGGAGTCTGGGTTGCAGCCGCATGAAAATGCTGCCTGCTGAGGCATTCAATGCCATTACCCTCAATGCCGCCCGCAGTCTACGGCTGGAGAAATCAACCGGAAGCATTGCCGTGGGTAAACGCGCTGATTTTTGGACCACCGATACAAAAAACGCCATACAGTCCGTGCCGTACTTCTTTGGCATAAACCACGCCAAGGAAGTTTATATTGGCGGAAACAAAAGTTGATTATTTCCCACCATCCGGAATCCCCAGCAGCGGAGTTTTTCCATCGGTGATGATAACCTTGGAATTACTGCTCTGAGACAACGCCCTAAATGCCTCTATCTGATTATTTTTTAAAATATCCCCGGTTAAACTTCTGGCCAGCATATCATTCCCTTTCGCCTTGGCTTCCGCTTCTATTTTAATCGCACTCGCCTGTCCTTCAGCCTTGATTTTTGCAACCTCCGCTTGGGCCTGAGCACCAATAATGGCAGCCTGCTTATCGCCCTCTGCAGCTATCGCCTTGCGTTCTGCCTCCAGTTTTTCTCGCTGCTTGGTAAATTCCATGCGTTGTGCCTCCTGCTCAGCCCTCAACTTCTCTTCGATAGCAGCCGATAAGCCCGGAGGTAAAGAAATGGACTTGAGCAATACATTTTCTACAATGAAACCCTTTGCACCCAGTATTTCCATCATGGTATCGCGAATATTTCTTTCAATCAAAGCACGCTCACCACTATGCATATCTTTTGCATAGAACCTTGACGTTACATCCGCAGCCGCTGAACGAAAAACAGGCAATATCACCACCTCCTCATAATTCATTCCAATATTTTTGATTACTTCAGGCGCAGACCGCTTTTCGATGCGATACAATATGGATATCTCCGACTGTATGGTCAATCCCTCACGGCTGGGAAGCGGCAATTTAACTTCCAGATTCACCGTTCTTACCGGGACCCTTAATATGGTGGAAAGAAAAGGATTGTATATACGAATACCCGGATCAAATGCGGTATTGCCTAGCTTACCCAGCTTGCGCTTGACCCCGGTTTCACCCGGACGAATAATGGTGCAGGCACCAAGCAACAGGCCTGCCAACATAACAAACAGTAGTTTTTTCATTTCTTTTTATTTTGTAGTAAAAAATTAACAAATAATCATGCCAATTGATGTCATTATGGATTTTACCCCTAAATGCACATAAATGGCCTTAAATTTGCAGTAGTAATCATTAGTAAAATTAACGTTATGCCTTATCCCGAAATGCTTGTAGCGCCCATGCGCGCCGAACTCACCCATAATGGATTTACCGAACTGCGCACCGCCGAAGAGGTTGAACAAGCGCTTTCAAATAATGAAGGAACCACACTCGTGGTGATCAACTCCGTGTGCGGTTGTGCCGCAGGCAGTGCCCGCCCCGGCATCCTGAAAAGTTTGCAGGGTAGCAAAAAACCAGAAAGACTTTTTACGGTTTTTGCAGGCCAGGACCTCGATGCTACCCAAAAGGCAAGAGATTTTATGGTACCATTTCCGCCCTCTTCTCCGGCAGTAGCCCTTTTCAAGGATGGTCAAATTGTGCATATGGTTGAACGCCACATGATTGAAGGTCGCACTGCAGACATGGTTGCCGACAATTTGTCAGGCGCCTACGAAGCTTTTTGCTGATAATCCAGAAAAGAATTCGTATTTTTGTCATAACCAACGCCATGCGTGTGCGCATTGACAAACTTTTTATCCTCCCGCTGCTATGGGTTCTACCTGTTTTTGGTCAAAATTCATTACAGGTAAATATTAAGCACAGCAAACTGCCTACCCCGTCGTTGCTGGTATTTCCCGAAAACAAAAGACCTGACTTTAACCAATGGCCTGCCATGGTTAGGAAAATGGGGAATTACAGCCCTGTCACCCAATGGAAAATTTACTCTAGGCTAAGCGATGAACTCGGGCAGACCCATCACCGTGCACAGCAATTCCATCAGGGCATACCCTCCGAATTATCTACTGTCATCATTCATGAAAAAAACGGCAGTATACTCAGTATCAACGGGGATCTGGTGCCGGAAACCTACTTTGAGGGAACTACCGCTCTAACTGCTGAAAAAGCCCGAGAAAAAGCCCTTCAATTTATGCCTGCAAGTATTTACTATTGGCAGGATGAAGCCCAGAATAACCTCTTGCGACAACTCTCCGGCAAACCCGATACATCTTACTTCCCGCAAGGTTCAAAAGTATACTGTCCCAAAGATTTTCGACTGGAAGAAAAACACCGACTGGCATGGAAATTTGAGGTGTTTGCTCAGGAACCCCTAGGCGGAAAAAGTATTTATGTGGACGCTGAAACCGGAGAAATACTCGCCTCACAGGATTTAATATTACACACCGAAGTCAAGGGAACTGCCGTAACGGCCTACAGCGGCACACAAAGCATACAGACTGACAGCACCGCACCCACTTCCTTTAGACTGCGCGAGGCCGGAAGAGGCAAAGGAATTGAAACCTACAACATGCGAAAAGGCACTTCTTATGGCGCTGCTGTGGATTTTCTAGATGCAGACAACTACTGGAACAACATAAACAGCAACAAAGACGAAACGGCCACCGATGCACACTGGGGCGCCGAAATGACCTACGACTATTTCAATCAAGAGCACAGCCGCAATAGTTTTGATGGGAATGGTGCCAAAATTATCAGTTTTGTTCATTACGGCTCTAACTACAATAATGCATTCTGGAATGGCTCTTACATGACTTACGGAGATGGTAACGGCAGTCTTTTTACCCCATTAACGGCTCTGGATGTATGTGGGCATGAAATCGCGCATGCGGTAACCACCTATACCGCCAACCTAGTGTACAGCTATGAAAGTGGTGCCCTTAATGAGAGCTTTAGTGATATTTTCGGTAATTCCATAGAGATTTGGGCCAGACCATCCAAGTGGAGCTGGCGCATTGGCGAAGACATGACCCCCAGTAAAAATGGCATTCGCAGCATGACCAACCCCAATTTGTTCAACCATCCCAAATTTTACAAAGGGGTAAGCTGGTACGCAGGTGCCGGCGACAATGGCGGTGTGCATTATAACAGCGGGGTTCAAAATTATTGGTATTACCTAATCGCTAACGGCAGCAAAGGCACCAACGAAAAAGGTTGGGCATTCGATATAGATTCGCTGGGCATCATCAAAGCCGGAAAAATTGCCTACCGAAATCTTTCGGTGTATTTGACCAAAAACTCACAGTATACCGATGCCCGAACCTTTAGCATAATGTCAGCCGCTGACCTTTACGGACAGTGCAGCAAAGAAGTAATTGCCGTTACCAATGCATGGTGGGTTTGCGGTGTTGGAAACAAATACGATAGTGGCTATGTAAAAGCCAATTTTACCGGCGACACCATGGCCTGCTACACCGGAACCAAGCTGAATTTCCTGAATCTTAGTGACAATTATAAATCCAGCCAATGGTATTTTGGCGATGGCAATAGCTCAAGCCTCACCAATCCCTCCAATACCTATGGAAGTTACGGGAAATTCAATGTAAAACTGGTGGTAACCAGCTGTTTCAACAACAAAAAAGACAGCATCACTAAGGTGCAGTATGTGAAAATAGACAGCACCTATGATATCTGCAATTCTGTGCGATTGCCAAAAACAGGCACCGACAGCGCCATCCGCTGCAGTGGATTTGTTTACGACGATGGTGGGGAAGATAACTATGGGCCTTTGAAAATTGTCAATTTCAAACTCAAAATTCCGGGGGCTGACTCTATCAGATTCAGGTTCCGGGTTTTGGACTATGAGAATGGATACGATTCCATTGTGCTATTTAAAAACAGCATTTCATGGGCCAATAAAATCGGCCGATACACCGGTACTGCACTTCCATTTGCCGGCGCATGGCAAACCATCAAAGCAGATGCAATATGGTTCCGCCAGTATTCTGACCCGCTTTTAGAAGGCAAAGGATTTAAACTGGAATTTGAGGGCATTCGCAAACCATTATTCCTCAATGCAGGAAATGATACCACCATTTGCTACGGAGATAGTCTGATACTGAATCCGACAGCTACGGGTGGTCATGCCCCTGATTACCGTTTTTCATGGAAACATGGTGATAATCGCGCCAATGCTGTGGTAAAACCTACTTCAAAAACTTGGTATTATCTAACCCTCACGGACATTTGTACGCGAAAAACAACCGTAGATTCTATCCTGGTGGATGTAAGGCCGCCGCTGCAGGTAGAGCTTGGCAAAGACACCGTCATTTGCAAGGGTAAAAGCGTGAAACTATTGGCTAACGGATCAGGCGGAGTTTCATCGGCGTACCAATACAGCTGGAACCAAGGTTTGCCCAACGGCAATACCCATACCGTTTCACCCGCAACCACCACCACTTACCAAGTGGTACTTACCGATGCCTGCACAGAATCGCCCGATACTGCCTATCAAACCGTTTGGGTAAAACCAGGTCTGCAGGCAAAAATCACATCCGAAACTACACCGGTTTGTATCGGCAAAACAGTTTCCCTCACTGCCTCAGGCGCCGGTGGTGACACTGCCGGGTACTCTTTTAGCTGGAACCTCGGACTGGGCACAGGAACCAACAAATCCATTACCCTGAATGACACACAAAGTGTTATTGTTACACTAACTGATGGTTGTACTGTTTCACCTGCAAGGGATACCATAACTTTACTTACCCATCCGGCATTAAACCTAAAGCTGTCCAATGACACGATTATTTGTCGGGGTAGTCAGGTAGTATTAAACGCCAATCTCAGCGGTGGGAATGGATCCGGCTACACCTACAATTGGGCAAATGGTAAATCAACCGCGTCAATCACAGAAAATCCTGCAGCGCCTCAGTGGTATGTAGTCACCGGTGCTGACAATTGCTCACCTGAAGTGAAAGACAGCGTAAAAATAGACCTGTTAACCGCACTGACCCTAAGCAAATTCCAGGATACTTCCCTTTGCGACGGTCAGACACTCACTGTGAAATTAACTTCAGGCGGAGGAAAAACCAATGCACATACTGTTTCCTGGAGCCCCGGAGGACAGACCGGATTAAATGTGGTATTAAATCCTTCCACAGCCGGTATTACCCGATATACAGCCATTTTATCAGACGGTTGCACCCAACGGAATGACACTACATCATTCAATGTGACACGTCTTTTGCCACTGTCGGGAGCTATCACAGCCACCCCGAATTCAGTTTGCCAAGGCGATTCACTCACAATCACACTTTCGCAAACCGGTGGTAAGTCCGCCGGCTACCAGTGGACTATGGATGGCTTGCCAGTTACCTGGAAACAGCTGAAAACCGATCCTAGCTACACCAGGGCCTACAACTATATACTCACCGATGGATGTTCAGCCCCCTTCAACGCCTCCGCCAATGTGGTAGTTCATCCCAAACCCAACGGGGTACTCAGCACCGATATTAACGATATCTGCGCCGGTGGAAGGGTTCAGTTTTCCTTTGTCAGTGCAGATGCCGCTAAAGCTTTCTGGATATTTGGCCCGAAAGACTCTGTGAATGCCATGACAGGGCCATACACCAGAATTTTTGCCAATGCGGGCAGCTATTTTGCCAAACTACGCATTACAACCTCAAATGGTTGCCAAAAACTATTCAGCATCAACGATAGTGTGAGGGTAGCATCATTTCCAACGGCAATATTTACACCATCGCCTTCTCTGGCCTCCATCGAACAACCCTTTATACAATTCAATGATAACAGCAAGGGAGCGTCACAATATCTATGGCTGTTTGGAGACGGCAATACCGATGTTGCAACCGGCAGCACGTCCCACACCTACAGCGATACCGGCAGATACAAAGTACAACTCATTGTGAGCAAACCACCGGGATGTTCGGATACCGCGGAAGCTCTCGTAAGAATTAAAGATGTTTACTATCTGTACATCCCCACTGCCTTCACCCCGGATGAAAACAACCTGAATGAGGTCTATGCGCCGTATGCCCGTGGTTGCGTATTTTTCAATATGAAAATTTACAACCGTTGGGGTGCAAAAATGTTTGAAACGGATAAAATAGGCAAAGGTTGGAATGGTAAAACCCCTGAAGGCAAAGAAGCCATGAATGGCATGTATCCCCTGATTATAGAAACCATCGACACGGAGGGTTACCGACACGTAGAAAAAGGAATTTTAATGCTTACCCGCTGATGCATTCAGCATTACTGTCATCGATAATGGAAGCCTGCCGCAGCGCGGGTGAATTTCAGTTGAAGCATTTTCAGCACGTTACGTCAGATGCAGTTTCTGACAAGGGTTTAAACCAGCTGGTGAGTTATGTGGATGTGGAAAGCGAGAAAATGCTGGTTGACACATTGCGGCTAATCAGACCGGAAGCAGGGTTTATCACAGAAGAAAACACCGCACCCCAATATGCAGAAAACCCTGTGGTATGGATCATTGACCCCCTGGATGGAACCACCAACTTTTTGCATGGCTTACAGGTATTTTCCATCAGCGTGGCCCTGATGGAACATGGTGAAATTACCGCCGGCGTGGTGTATGCGCCGGCTCTCAATGAAATGTTCTGCGCAGAAAAAGATCAGGGAGCCTTTCTCAATGGTAACCCCATTCGCGTTAGTGGGGCTCAGCAACTCAATGCTTCCTTAATCGCCACCGGTTTTCCCTACTATGAATTTCAGCAAACCACCGCATATCTCAACTTACTGGAAGTCCTCATGAAAAAAACCCACGGTCTTAGAAGAATGGGTTCTGCAGCCATAGACCTTGCCTATACCGCATGCGGACGCTTCGACGGATTTTATGAAACAGGTCTTAATGCCTGGGATGTGGCTGCCGGGGCTTTGCTGGTAGCAGAAGCAGGCGGCAAAGTAAGTGATTTTCAATCCCGTTCAAACTTTCTGTTTGGCAAACAAATAGTGGCTGCAACGCCTGGTGTGTACAGCGATTTACAGTCATATACCCTGTCTTATTTGGGATAGCGGTTTTTCCTTGCTAATTTGCAATCGGATATGTTTTGGATCACACCCATACTTAAAGGGATTGCACAAGGGTTTCTGATTAGCATACTCAGTTTTGGTCCATCCTTTTTTACCCTCATCAATTCAGGAATTAAAGGCGGAAGATCAGAAGGTATGCGTGTGGCACTCGGGATTTTCCTCAGTGAACTGATCATGGCACTCATTTGCTTTTTTGGTCTATCACGTTTCTTCATCCTAGCCGAGTTTCAACTCGGATTTTCATTTTTTGCAGCATCCGCCATTTCTTATCTGGGTTTAAAAGGTTTCTATAAAAAATACCAGCATTTTTTACGTAGTATTGAGCAACCTGCCGCAAAAAGTAAATCTTTTTTTAAAGGGTTTATACTAAATCTGATAAATCCCTTCGTTTTATTTCTTTGGATTGGATTATTGGCAATCGTATCGGTATATTACGATAAAGCAGATCCTAACTATAAAATATCTATATTAATCAATTTAGTTTCTATACTTTTCACCCTTTTTTTAATGGATTTAGGCAAAGTTTTTCTTAGTGATTTTTTAGGACGAAAACTGAGCAGAAGGGTTTATTATTTCGTGAATAAATATTTTGGTTTAATACTAATTATTATTGGCGTTTATTTCTTCTATCATTTCACAACCCTATTAATTGATTATTTAGCCGTTGACCATTGACATTAACATACTGCTGAATGTCGTTCTCGGCATGATCATGTTCGGCTTGGGACTTTCCCTGACCAAAGAAGACTTTAAACACTTATTTGATCAGCCAAGAGCACTCAGTATTGGCCTGGCATCTCAAATGCTTCTGCTTCCTTTGCTTGCTTGGATTCTGGCAAAACAAAGCGACCTGAGTGCAGAAATGCAGGTGGGAATCATGATTTTATCGGTTTGCCCGGGCGGTATCACCAGCAACCTCGTGAGTTATTACGTGAAAGGAAATGTTGCCCTGGCCATAAGTCTCACGGTATGTAACGCACTGCTTTCACTTTTTACCATCCCCATCATGGTCAATATTTTTCTGCAGCATTTCATGCATTCCGGCAGAATGATCGAACTTCCTTTTTGGGGCACCCTTTTTGATATTTTTATCGTAACTGTTATGCCCGCCATGCTGGGAATGCTGGCCCGCCATCAATTTGGAAAGTATGCCATAAAAATGGAAAAATCACTCAATGTTATACTGCCCATTCTATTGCTCATGGTTTTTGCATTCAAATTTCTGGCAGGCAGTGATAAGGGGGGAACTGCGATGACAAGTCATGATTTGCGCATACTTTCCTTTTGGATGATTGCCCTCAACATCGGCAGTATGATTACCGGGTATGTGGCCGGTGCACTGGGAAAACTCTCTTTTAAAAACCGAATTACCATTGCTGTTGAAGTGGGGCTGCATAACACCGCGCTCGCACTGCTTATCGCAGGAGATAAACTTGAAATTCCTATAATGGAAAAACCGGCCCTGGTTTATGCCCTGTATTCCTTTGCCATTACGTTTCTGGTTGCCTGGGCACTAATGAAACTTGATGCAGTGTTGAAAAAAGAAACACGGTAGTAATTTTGACATTGATTTCATAATATTTTATGTTTCCTAAGAACGCACTTTCTTACCTCTACGCTGTAGGTTTTGTTCTATTACTATCCAACTGTGGAGGTATTAAACCAAAGGCCCCTTCTGCTGCCAATCAAACGCTACCGCCCAAACCTTTGCCCGCCGTGGTTTCCAATATCCATATCCCCATCAAAGTGGAAATGAAACCCTTCTTTAAAATGGCCGATGATGCCTTTGACAAAGAATTTAAGGGTAGCGATAAACCCTGTTCAGGGCTTCGTTATGATTATAAAGTAAAACGGGAACCCCTACAGATTACCGGATCCGGAAAAACCGTAAACTTCAACCTGGATATGGCTTATGGATTTAAAGGCGAATACTGCGCTGCCTGCCTGTTTGATGCCTGTGTAAATCCTCCTATACCCTTTTCCTGCGGCTGGAATGAAAAACTACGAAGAGTCAATGTGAAACTGGCTTCAGACCTAGAAATCCTTCCCAACTACCGGATAAAATCATCTTCTCGTTTTACCGACATCAAAACCATTGATCCCTGCGAAGTAACCTTTGCTAATATCAACATAAACAGCATTCTTCAAAGTCAGCTGAAACCCCAGCTGGGTAAGTTTGCAGGCCTCATTGATGCGGAGGTTGCCAAACAGGATCTGAAACCTTACATCAAACCCGTCTGGGATGCGCTACAAGAAGATATAAAAATAGATAAGGTTGGCTTCCTAAGATTTCAGCCTAAAGAAATCTCCCTAGGGGATATTAACATGAATGGTTCTCAACTCAGCTTTTCGGTGGGGCTAAAAGCCGCCCCTGTTATCGCTTCCACCCCCTCAAATGCCATCCCAACTGCCCTGCCCAATTTGTCAGCATACAAAAAAAATTCAGGATTTGAAGTATATACCGATCTGTACCTGAATTATGATTCACTTTCCGAGCAGGTTTACAGCACCATCAAAGACCAGATATTCGAGATGGGCGGAAAAAAAATCAAGGTTACTTACCTGAAACTGTTTCCCGCCAAAGAAAAACTGGGTGTAGAAGTAGGATTTACAGGCAGCAACAAAGGCATTTTTTATCTGTTAAGTATTCCTGAGTTTAATGCCAAAACAGCCCAACTCCGACTCAAACAGGTGGAATATGATATTGAAACCAAAAATGTGCTCATCAAATCGGCCAAATGGCTGCTTGATGAAACCATTCGAAAGAAAATGGAAGAGCAAATGGTTTTCGACGTGTCTGACCTTATGAAACTGACCCGTGAATCCATACACGCATCCCTAAACCAAAAAATGGACTTCGGGGTACGACTACAAGGCAGTTTGCAAGACCTCGATATCAAAGACTATAGCATACAGCCCGATGCATTGGTGGTGCGTTCACTCACAAAGGGGAATCTTCAGGTGTTCGTCAATCAATAAACCTGTCCAAAGAATTGAACGTGTGAACAAGCCAAAAACACGTTACTTACCGGGTTGGGTACTTTTGTATGAATGAAATACGCGTGGCTGTTGCTGGCAGGCCTGATGATGACTGCCTGTGTTACCAAGAAGAAATACCAGGAACTGGAAAATTCAAAAAAGGAACTGGAGGAAAAACTCAATAAAAAAATTGGTGATTGTGAAAACCAAAGTGCTGAATACCTGGGACGAATCAGTGAGTTAGACGGCAATATTGCAGCACTGGATAATCGCATCGGAAAATTGCACGATTCACTAGGAAACTGCCGAATAAAACTCGCAGAAAATCAGGACTTTATCAGCAGTCTCGGTGACCGCCTGGATGAACAGAAAAAAAGACTGGCCGCTGAAATTGACACCAAAAATAAAACTTTGCAAACCAAAGAACTGGAGCTAAACAACGCATTGGCAAAGGCAGAGGAAGAGCGTATAAAACTGGAAAACCTGCGCAAGGAATTGGAGAAAACCGTTGCCCGGGTTAGAGTTCTGGAAAGTGAACTCAGCAGAAAAGACAGCGCCGTAAAAGCCCTCAAGGATGAAATTGCCAAGGCCCTGGCCGGATTTGACGAACTCGACATCAAGGTAGAATACCGCAATGGGAAGGTGTATGTGAGTCTGGCAGAAAAACTGTTGTTTAAAAGTGGTAGCATTAGCGTAGATCCTAAAGGCCAGGAAGCATTGCTAAAACTGGCTGCAGCCCTGAATAAAAAACCTGATGTAACTGTAACGGTAGAAGGCCATACAGACAACAAGCCCATGAATGGAGAAAAAATCAAAGACAACTGGGACTTAAGTGTGCTCCGTGCCACCAGCATTGTGCGCATTATGACTGAAGATGGCAAAATGAGCGCCAAAAGGGTTACCGCCAGTGGTCGTGGAGAAAATAGCCCCATCGCAGACAACGCATCAGCAGAAGGCAGGGCCAAAAATCGCCGCACAGAAATCATCCTCACACCCAAACTGGATAAGATTTTCGAAATCTTGAACAATAACTGATTGCCTTGAGCATACTGATTGCAGCCATCGAAAACCACAAAGACCCTGCTATCGATGCGCTGTGCGAAAAATACCTGCAACGGCTGAATGGGCCATGGAAAACCACGCTGCAACGACTTCCTGCAGCACGCACAAAAGATGCTGACAAACAAAAGCAGATTGAAACTGAAACCTTGCAGAAAATTATCAAACCCGATGATATAGTGCTGCTGTGCGATGAACATGGCAAAACACATGACAGCAAAGCATTCTCAACCCTGATACAAACCAAACTCGACACCCTGCGCGGAAGACTCATCATCGGAATTGGCGGTGCATACGGCTTTACCCCCGATTTTATGAAATCATATCCCTGCATACGTTTATCGGATATGACGCTGCCGCACCACCTCGCCCGGCTGCTGCTTTGCGAACAATTGTATCGCGCCATGTGTATCCAAAAAGGGAATGCGTATCACCATGCCTGAGTTTTTACCTATTTTCGCGGTAAAATGAATATTGAGCAGGAAATATCGCTGCAGATCGATCGCGCCATAACAGAACTGTACGGTGAAAATCCCACCACCGTTAAGCTGGAAAAAACCAATAAGGACTTTACCGGTAACTACACGTTCGTTGTTTTCCCCTTACTGAGAATCAGCAAGAAAAAACCCGAGGAAACAGCTGCAGAAATTGGAGAAAAACTCATTCAAATTGGACATCCTGTAGTAGCATACAACGTAGTTAAGGGCTTTTTAAACCTTAGTGTCTCAGATACACTATGGCAGGATTTACTGCAAAAACACTGGAATAATACCGGATACGGTATACAACCCAATTCCGCAGGTCGTGTGATGGTGGAATACTCCTCTCCCAATACCAACAAACCCCTGCACCTGGGCCACATACGCAACAATCTGCTCGGTTACAGCATCGCCGAAATTATGAAAGCCGGTGGCTATGAGGTTATCAAAGCCAACCTGATCAACGACCGTGGCATTCATATCTGCAAAAGCATGTTGGCTTGGCAGCTTTTTGGAAATGGAGAAACTCCAGAAAACTCCGGCATGAAAGGCGACCATCTCGTGGGCAAATACTATGTGGCATTCGATAAGGCCTACAAAGCTGAAATTGATGCATTGGTAGCCGGTGGAATGGATAAAGAAGAAGCCGAAAAATCGGCTCCATTGCTGCTGCAAACCCAGGAAATGCTGAGACAATGGGAAGCTGGAAATTCGGAAGTTATTGAACTCTGGAAAACCATGAACGGATGGGTTTACAAGGGCTTTAACCATACATACAACCGGCTTGGGGTTGATTTTGATAAGTTCTACTACGAAAGCAATACATATACCCTGGGCAAGGACATCGTAACAGAAGGGCTTGAAAAAGGGGTTTTCTATCGCAAAGATGATGGCTCTGTTTGGATCGATCTGACTGCAGAAGGACTGGACCACAAGCTGGTACTGCGCAAAGACGGCACATCCGTTTACATCACCCAGGATATTGGCACCGCCGATGAAAAATTCAGGGAATTCGGCACAGAAAAAAGCATATACGTTGTGGGGAATGAACAGGACTATCATTTTAAAGTGCTGTTCCTTATCATGCAGAAATTGGGTCGTAAATATGCATCCGGAATGTATCACCTCAGCTACGGGATGGTGGATTTACCCAGTGGCAAAATGAAAAGCCGCGAAGGCACCGTGGTGGATGCCGACGATCTGCTGGATGAAATGCATGATACCGCCAAAGCGAAAACCCTGGAACTGGGTAAAACGGAAGGGATGGAAGCTGCTGAACTCAATACCCTTTATGAAAAACTGGGACTGGCAGCCCTTAAATTCTTTATCCTGAAAGTAGATCCCAAAAAGCGTATGCTCTTTAACCCGGAAGAAAGCATAGACTTTCAGGGTGATACAGGTCCTTTTGTACTGTACACCTATGCACGCATACAAAGTATGCTCAAACAGGCCGGTTCTGAATGGCAAAGCATGCCCGCAGAAACCTCGTCTTGGCAACCCGCTGAGAGAGAAGTACTGGAATGCCTCTATGCATTTCCAGAAGCCGTTGGTATGGCCAGCCGTGATTACAATCCTGCAGTGATTGCCCACTATAGCTTGGACTTGGCAAAGTCATTCAACAGACTCTACAATGAACTGTCTTTCCTTAAAGAAACAGACCCCGTAAAACGGGCTTTAAGACTTCAGATAGCCACATTTACAGCCAATACGCTTCACAACGCTTGCCGATTACTAGGCATAGCAACAGTGGGGCGAATGTAACAATTCTATTATTTTTCTTCGGTCAGTTTAAAGATTAGACCGGCCTCTAGCCCAAGCTGAGGAATGAAAACTGTTTGCGCTCCGGTTGCAGATGGTAGCAGCGGAATCCGCAACCGTCCATGAACAAATGCATTGGTCTTCTTAAACATGATATAGTCGGCCTTATACCCTGCATTCAGCCAGATATTGGCCGGAAACCCTCTCAGTGCATCATCCTGCACCGCAATTTTAGAATCCCCATTGCTATGAGAAAAACCCAGGGTTTCCACCATCACCCGGTCACGAATAAGCACACCGGCAGACAATCCATAGGTCCACCACAAATCAAACTCTTTCAAATTTCGGGTGTACCCTTCCGCACTTTTTGCTTTCAAATAGGAAAACTCCAGATAATGATACCTAAAATCCTGATTAATTTGTAAATGTCCGGAACCCACTAGCCCCGCTACAATTCCAATCTTAGGGTGAATGGTATCCCCCAACCGAACCTGCGTGATGGCTCGTCTGAAACCCACAGAAGTATACCCCAGGCCCAAGGTAACCGATTCCAGTGCATTCTTTTTGCGCGTGTAGGCAACCCCAAAATTGATGTTTTGACCGGGCCTGTCCGTCATATTCAATGAATCCTTAAAGAATCGATTCGATGCATAATACTTTTCCGGTGGCTTATATCCGGTCATCAACCTAAACCCCAGATTGGGGGCAACATACACACTGAAGGTTTGCTCATCTTTGTTGCGCTGACCAAAAGAAGCATTAGCAAACGTCATCAGCGTGAAAGTTAACGTCATCAAGTGCCTTATTCCCATTGTAATGATTTTAATTTATGATAGAATCGCCATACACCGAAACCCGCAGCGATAAACAACCCCAGGGTGAAGCCTGTCCATACACCAAACACTTTGCCATCAAGCGTAACCCCTAACAGGTATGACGCCGGCAATGACACCACCCAGTAAGAAACCACCGAAATAATGGATGACCATTTCACATCCGTTATCCCTCTGAGCAAATTCATAGCTCCGGCCTGCACACCATCTGCCAGCTGAAACACGGCTGCCAGGAAAAATAAGGGCAAAATAATCGGCATAACATCCGCTTCTACCCCATACCATCCCGCTATCTGTTTATTTAACAGCACAAAAATCAATACATTCACCAGTTGAAAAACCACAATGATAAAGAACGTGGCATGGGCCACTTTTCGTATGGTTTGTACATTTCTTTCTCCGTATGCATTGCCAACCAGTATGCTTCCCGCTACAGCCAATCCACTCACAACCATGTATGCTACCGATGCCACATTCAACGCTACGGCATGCGCCGCTACCTGTGCAGTACCCAGCCATCCTACCATTAATCCGGAAATACTAAAACAGGCCCACTCGGCAAATGTTTGCAGCCCCACCGGCAATCCCAGCTTCCAAAGCGCTGAAAGCTGAATTTTTATTTTCCCCCAAGGCGGCATTTGCTGGGGCCTGTAAGCGGCCAGAAAGCCCGAATAGCGAATGTACCAAATTCCTGCAAGCGCCATACCCACACGCGCAATTAAGGTTGCCCAGGCAGCCCCATAAAGGCCCATGGCAGGCAGTCCTAAATTACCATAAATCAATGCATAATTCAATAAAACATTGAGCGCTAAGCCACCAAAGGTTATAGACATGGCCACTTTGGTATGACCCAGGCCGTCCGTATATTGCCTTGATGCCGTAGAAAGCAGCATAGGCAATGCCGAGTAATTAATGATGCGAAGAAAATCGGGCGTAAGCTGATTGATACTTTGCGCCTGCCCAAGCCACTCAAAGTTCTGAATGATAATTTCCAGCATGGCAAACTGACAGGCAAACAGCAATATGGATGCAACCTGCCCTGCCCGGTAAGTGGTAAAGGTTTCCTGCCTTAGCCCTTCACCATACTGAATACTGACGCGCGAACTAATGGCAAACATTACCCCAAAAGTTACGCTGGAAACCATGAAAAAGATGCTGTTGGCCTGATTGGCGGCTGCGAGCACATCCTTACCCAAACGCCCTACCATAAGGGTATCTGCCACCCCCATCAACACAATTCCCAGCTGTCCCATAATGATGGGAATGGCCAGGGTAAAGGTTTGTTTAAGTGTTGCCCGATGGGGAGAGAAGAAACGTTTCAAGTGGAGCAAAAATACGGCATTAAACACCTAAACACGGCAATAGATGTGGTTTTAAAAAAGTCATCCATAACCAAATCCTACCCTTACAAATGCTGCAAATAACTTTTTATAACGGTTGCATAATCACAAAAAGCCTTCTTACCGCATTCAGTTATCTGGCATTTTGTTACTGGGTATTTCCCTTTAAATCCTTTCTTGATTTTAATATAACCTGCGTGTTCAAGCTTCCCCAGCTGTAAACTTAAATTTCCCGCTGTCGCACCCGTTTTTTCCTTAAGATAGGTAAATTCAACCTCTTCCAAACCTATTAAAACAGACATTACTGCCAGTCTTAACTGAGAATGAAGCAATGGATTTAAATCTTTATACATTATAAACTTTTTTCATAAAAAAACCAGGTATAACACAACAAACAAGAGAAGCCATACTGCAAAGCAGGTATTGCCATTCTGCATCCAAAATTAACGTAAAAAAAGAAATAATCATACCAATAGCTCCGCCAATAATGGATAACTTATAGTCGGTAATTCCACCCGTAATAAATACCGTAAAACCTATCAATAAAGGAAATAGAGGAGTTTTTAAATCTACATGGGTTTTTATTTCAACAAATCCAAGAACAGCATAACAAATAGCTAAACCAATAAATCCAAATGCGTAAACTTTTTCAATTTTAGTAACCAGTTTCTCGTTTTGCTCATCTTTATCTTTTCTAATAAATGACAGTATTCCACCCATTGGAAAGACACCATAAATAAATAAATCAATATAATAATCACTTAAAAATGGATAAGAGAATTTACAAAACCTTAAAAAGAAATGTGCCATCAAAATCAATCCCCATAAAATGTAATAATAATAAGCACCTGTCTTTTCGTTGCGAACATGGCTCAGCGCCTCATCAATTATTTTTGTAGCGCCTGATGGATCGAGATTGTCTTTTTTCATGGTTACAAATATAATTTGGTTTATTTTATTAACCTAATCTAAAACAAATAAAACATATTAAAATTGAAACACTAATGCTAAGCCGATAACATTAACTTTGCCTTGTTGGAGCTCACCGTCCTCTTTGAAGACAACCACCTAATTGCCGTGAACAAACCGGCGGGGCTGGCTGTGCAGGGAGACATTACCGGAGATGTACACCTGCTTGATATCGTTTCAGAATACCTTGCAACCAAATACCACAAGCCGGGAAAGGCCTTTGTCGGTTTGATACATCGCCTAGACCGACCTGTAAGCGGTGTGGTTCTACTGGCTCGCACCTCGAAAGCCCTGGCCCGGATGAATGAACAGTTCCGCGAAAAAACCACCCAAAAAAACTACCGGGTACTGGTAAAAGAATTACCACCAAAAAATTCAGATACCCTTATCCATTACCTGGGTAAAGACAGTAAAACCCATCGCGCACTTACCTATCTGAAACCCAAAGCCGGTGCAAAAGAGGCCATTTTGCACTATGAGTTGCTAAAACACGCCAATGAAGGCTATCTCCTGGACATAAAACTGGAAACCGGACGTTTCCACCAAATCCGTGCTCAGCTTGCCAAAACCGGCATGCCCATTTTAGGCGATGTCAAATATGGAGCCGGCACTCCCCTGCCCGACAGGAGTATAGCCCTGCATGCCTTTTCACTGGAATTTAACCACCCCATCACAGCCGAAAGAATCCGTGTCAACGCTCCCTACCCAAAACAACCCTGGTGGAAGGGTTGCTAAACACCGATTTCCTGCATAGGATCCCAGAACAATTGCTCAAAATCAGCAACCCTCTCATGTTCAATCCTCACACCCTCGGCCTCCAGCAAATGTTGCATGGCATTATCATCCCCAAAATGGGCCTTCCCGGTCAACATTCCTAACCGATTCACCACCCGATGCGCGGGTACCGGAATTTCAAGGCCGTGGCTGTGGTTCATGGCCCAACCAACCATACGGCTGCTTTTGCCAGTTCCCAGATACCGTGCTATGGCTCCATAGGATGTAACCCTTCCATGCGGAATGAGCCGCACAACCGCATATACATCCTCAAAAAAATCATTTTTATTGCGATTCATCCCATTGATGGAGTTTTGGAACAAAATTTGCAAATTAATTGTTCAATTGCAAATCCCATGAGAATGCTAAAAACCTTCACCCTTATTTCAGTGCTAGCAGGCACCATGTCCCTGACCGCGCAAATAACACCCTATCAGCGCACGGCACCGGTGAAAATAAACAACATCGGTGTTTACCCCAAACTCACCAATGCTAAAAACTGGGATGGAAGGGAGGCCGGAACATACAGCCTGCGATTCAAAATACGGGGGTTGAAAACCGGTGATACCGTATACATTGCCGATTATTATCTCGATAACAAATACCTGCGCGACACCGCAGTGGTTGACAAGAAAGGGCTAATTACATTCACCGGAAATAAGAAACTTCAACGGGGCATGTACCTGTTTGTGATGCCCAAAAAAGCTGACTTTTTTGAGTTCATCGTGGATGATGACCAGAATTTCACCATCAGCACCGATACTCAGTTCTGGAAGCGCGAATATTACAAAACCATGAAAGTGGAGGGATCTGACCAAAATGCGGCGTTCGCGGCCTACCAGAATGGACGCGTTGACCTCGGTATCGAAATTGCCAAGCTGGATGAACGCATTAAAGGAGAAACCGATGAAGCCACCAAAACCCTATTGGAAACCAAACAAAAATCCCTGTACGAAAAGAAAGAAAACTACGACAAGGATTACATAGCTGCGCATCCAGACCACCTGCTCTCCCGCTTTCTTTATGCCATGATGGATGTGGATGTACCCAATGAATTGCCCACCAAGCCAGATGGCACCAAAGACAGTTCATTCCCCTACAACTACTACAAAGCCCATTACTGGGATCATGTGGACTTTGGCGAAGACGGACTGGTCCGCATGCCTGTAAACTTCATTAAGCAAAAACTGAATTTTTATTTCGATAAACTGGTGAGCCCTGACCCCGATAGCTGCATTAAAGAATGCAATATCATTCTTGAAAAAGTGAAAAATACCATTGATATGGAGCACTTCGTGATTTATCATCTCACCTACAAATTTGAAACCAGTAAGATTATGGGCCAGGATGCGGTTTTTGTGAATCTGGCTGTTAATAATTACTGCAACGGAAAAGCTTGGTGGACCGACAGCACTACCGTTGAAAAAATGTGTGAGGCCGCCGTTCGTAAATCATCTACCCTGGTAGGAAGAATAGCCCCCCCGCTGGAACTGTTAACCCCCGATAGCACATGGGTGAGTACCGCTTCTGTACAAGCACCCTACACCCTGATGATTTTCTGGGACCCAACCTGTGGCCATTGTAAGGAAGTAATGCCTAAACTGGCGAAAGTGTATGAAAAAAATAAAGACAAGGGCTGGAAGGTAATCGCATTGGCCAGCAGCGATAAAAAAACCGAATGGCTGCAATACATCGCTGAACATCCTGAAGTGAAAGAGTTTTTGCACCTGAGAAGAGGAATCGTGCGTTCTGAGGAAATGGCCCACAACATGCAGTCATATTACATCGTAGCCAACCCTACCATCTTTGTTCTGGACAAGAACAAGAAAATACTGGCCAACCGCATAGACAGCGAAAAAATCGAAGAGTTTATCAGCCACTTCGATAAGGATTAAGTCCTATGTGATTATACAAGGAGGTGTTAGTTACTTTCTGAACCACTTTTTGGTATCACGATACATGGTTCCGGTGAAGTAGGTGAGTCCATACGACCAGTAAGGTCCGGTAAATCCTGTAGTCTGCAAACCTGACAGACGCACACCTACACCGGCATAAAAACCAAAATAGCGCAGAAACCTTACGGTACCGCCAATGCCGGCCTCTACCGGAATGATGGTTCCAATGTTGGCTCTTTTAATATCAGCGCCACTTTTACGGTATTCCCAACCATTCCCTATGCCCGCCTGAAAGGAAGTTACTACCTCAAACCGCCAGCTTTGATGAACATAGTATTCCAGGGTAGAACTAATGTATTCAAAGCCCTGATTGAGCGTATCTTTTTCCAGGTTTTGCAGTAACCTGCTGTTGTAATAACCGGTCCAAACGGCGGTCTTACCAAAATCCAGACCATAACGCAAACCATTCACATCCACCGGCACCCCGCTCATAATAGACTTGCGACTGTCGAAACCCACACGCAATCCGGGCGTTTTCATAAAGGAAAGCCTGACCGTATCCACAGGATTCCACCTGATACGGGCAGTATCCTGGGCATGCAGACTTAGCGCAATCATGCACAACGGGTAAAAAACTATGCGCACGCAGCGAAGTTAGGGGTAGTTTCCGGATTATTTATTTTCAATATTCCGGCAGATGTTAATAAGCGCCCCCAGCCACAAAATTTCCCCTATTTTCGCATTAAGCATGTCGTTTCCCTACCAGATAAAAACCCTTGACCAGTATCACAATGCCTACCGACAAAGTCGCGAAGAAACTGAATCTTTCTGGGCAGGCATTGCTTCACATTTCACCTGGCACAAACCCTGGCATAATGTGGTGAAATCAGACTTCCATTCCGCCACCCAGCGATGGTTTGAAGGCGGTAAATTGAACATTACAGAAAATTGTCTGGATCGCTATGCGGCCACACAGCCCGATACAACCGCCATTCTGTGGGAACCCAACAACCCCGCTGAGCCCGCCATTACTTATACGTACTCCCAGCTTTTGGACGAGGTGATGCTGTTTGCCAATGTGCTGAAACACCGCGGTATCAGCAAGGGCGACAGGGTGTGCATATACATGGGCATGGTGCCCGAACTGGCCATAGCCGTGCTCGCCTGTGCCCGCATCGGTGCCATTCACTCCGTCATTTTTGGCGGATTTAGCGCACAAAGCATTGCTGATCGCATTTTAGATGCAGGGGCTTGCGCTGTCATTACCTGCGATGGTGCCTACCGTGGAGCCAAAACCATACCCCTCAAGGAAGTGGTGGACGAAGCCCTGTTAACCTGCCCCTCGGTTCATACCACATGGGTGTTGAAACGCACCCATACCCCTGTGAGCATGCAGACAGGTCGGGATTTTGACTGGCACACCGAGACCGAAGCCATGAAAAGAAATGGTCATACAGATTGTGCTGCCGAAAGCATGGACTCAGAAGACCCCCTGTTTATTCTCTACACCTCAGGTTCCACCGGCAAACCCAAGGGAGTAGTCCACACCACTGCCGGCTATATGGTATGGGCGCATTACACATTTGTAAACGTATTTCAGTACCAGCCCTCGCAAATCCATTTCTGCACTGCAGACATCGGGTGGATTACCGGCCATAGCTACATTGTGTATGGTCCGCTTAGTGCCGGCGCCACCACCCTTATGTTTGAAGGCATCCCTACATGGCCCGATGCAGGCCGTTTCTGGGATATTATTCAAAAACACCGTGTTAACATTCTGTATACTGCACCCACCGCCATCCGCAGTCTCATGGCTTTTGGTGTAGAGCCCATACAAAACAAGGACCTGAGTAGCTTAGAGGTGCTGGGCACCGTGGGTGAACCCATCAATGCTGAGGCATGGCACTGGTATGACAAAAATATTGGTAAAGGCAAAGCACCCATCGTTGATACCTGGTGGCAAACCGAAACAGGGGGTATTATGATTAGTAACCTGGCGGGTGTTACCGAAGCCAAACCCACTTTTGCCACCCTGCCCCTACCGGGCGTGTTTCCTGTGCTACTGGATGAAAATGGCCACGAAATAGCAGGAAATGGAGTATCTGGCAATCTGTGTATTAAACAATCCTGGCCGGGGGCAATACGCAGCACCTGGGGGGATCATGAGCGTTGCAGACAAACCTATTTTTCTGCATATCCGGGGTTATATTTCACGGGTGACGGATGCCTGCGCGATGAACAGGGCCTATACCGCATCACAGGGCGTGTGGATGATGTACTGAATGTATCGGGGCACCGCATTGGCACTGCCGAAGTAGAAAACGCCATCAACATGCACAGCGGTGTGGTAGAAAGCGCGGTGGTGGGCTTCCCTCACGATGTGAAGGGACAAGGCATTTATGCCTTTGTGATTTGCGAGAGCATGCCCGCAAACCCCAATGAAATGCACAGCGATATCTTGCAAACCGTCTCCCGGGTGATTGGCCCCATTGCCAAGCCCGACAAGATTCAGTTTGTGAGTGGGCTACCCAAAACCCGCAGCGGTAAAATCATGCGGCGCATACTGCGCAAAATCGCCGAAGGCGAAACCTACAACCTGGGGGATACCACCACCCTACTGGACCCGGGAGTGGTAGAAGAGATTTTGAAAGGGCGGTTGTGAAGGGCTGCCTTGCTTCGACAAGCTCAGCATGACAACCGTTACATTTTAATTCCTCGTCATCCTGAGGCCTTGTCATCCTGAGCCTGTCGAAGGAGGACAAGGCCTAACATACGTAATTGACATTTCCTTTAGTCACCAAACCGCGGGCACAAAAGGCCTTGTCATCCTGAGCATGTCGAAGGGGGACAAGGCCTTACCTATTTACCGATACAAAACTTACTAAAGATGCTATCCAAAAGGTCATCCGTGCTGATTTCACCCGTAACCTCGCCCAGTGCGGCCAACGCCTCCCGCAGGTCAAATGCCAGCAATTCCTTGGATATGCCACTTTCAATGGCTTCAATAACGCGTTTCAAGGACTTCTCTGCTGTTAAAAATGCATGGAAGTGCCGTTGATTGGTTATGAGGGTTTGATCGCCTGAAACGGGCTTAAAAGCAGTATTTTCATATAAAAAACGCCTTAATGCATGCCTGTCTTCGGCTATCTTACCGGATACCGACAGAAATCCACCCGCACCCCCTGCCATCGCAGCAGCACCCCATGCCTCTGCATCCCATTCACCGGGCAAATCACGCTTATTGCCCAACACCAAAAGGTGCTTGGTTTTTCCGGCAAGGGCCTTCAAATCTTCCGTCAACATATCCGGCTTGCTTTCTGCCATATCTGCCACATACAGTGTCATAGCACCGCCCTCCAGGTATTTATAGGTACGTTCTATCCCCAGCTTCTCAATGGTATCTGTGGCCTCGCGTATGCCGGCCGTATCAATCAGCCGAAAACGCAGCCCTTCTATGGTAATTACATCTTCCAGCGCATCACGCGTGGTACCTGCTATGTCCGACACTATAGCCCTTTCCTCCTGCAACAACAGATTGAATAACGTGCTTTTACCGGCATTGGGTCTCCCTGCCAACACTACCTGTACTCCCTCCTTAACCGCATTGCCCTGTGCGAAAGTCTGCAATAGCATCTGCACCTTGATCAGGGTTTCCTGTAAGGACAACATCAATTCATCACGTTTGGCAAATTCCACATCCTCCTCACTAAAATCAAGCTCCAATTCAATCAAAGCAGCAAAATCAATAAGACGCGTTCTTAAAACAGCAATCTCCGATGAAATACCGCCACGCAATTGACCCATGGCCGCCTGATGCGACGCTGCAGACTCTGAAGATATCAAATCGGCAACTGCTTCGGCCTGGGCCAGATCCAGTTTTCCATTCAAAAAGGCTCTTAGCGTAAACTCTCCCGGCTCTGCAGGTCGTGCTCCGGCATTGCAAAGTGCCTGAATCAACCTATCCACAATATACGGAGAGCCATGGGTACTGATTTCTACCGTATCGTCGCCTGTATAACCGGAAGGCGCCCTAAAAACAGTCAGTAATGCCTCATCTACTATTCCCTGATCATCCCTAATGGCCCTGAAGTGAGCAGTATGACTAGGTGCTTCAAGTATGCTCTTTTTTAAAAGCAGATCAACCAGGGCAAAACAACCAGGTCCACTCAAGCGCACCACAGCCACAGCACCCACACCGGGAGGTGTAGCCCTGGCAACAATAATATCTTGCCTTGAAACCACTGCTACAAAGGTACAAACAAAAAGCCCCGACCAATGGCCGGGGCTTTTATGGATTTACGATTTTATTAGTTCGCTCGTATCAGGTTAACAGAGCCGGATACATATTTCTGCTGCTTGCCTTTAAATCTGTAAGTAAGCTGGTAGAAGTATGTGCCTTCAGGAACTTCCGGACCATCGTTGTTCACCTGACCATTCCATCCCACTTTTGAGTTCTCGGTCTGGAACACACGCTCACCCCAGCGGTTGAAGATCTTCAACTCAAAGAGGTCATGTCCTTGGATAGGCACACGGTAGGTGTCATTTTTACCATCGGCTTTGCCGGGAGTAAACACGTTAGCCAGGTAAATGAACAGATCCACGGTGACGGGTTTACAAATCGTATCAACGCAACCGGTGGCATTTTTCACCTCCAGACATACCCAATAGGTGCCGCTGCTATCATAAGACCACTTCACTGACTTGTCATCCGACTTCAGATTCTCAATGAAATCTTTTGGCAGTGTATTCTTGATGTCATTCTGGTGACCAAAGCCCCAGCGCCATTCAGTGCCATTCACATCCGTGCGGGTGAAGACAAAGTCCGGTTTACCACTGGAATCGATGTCAAAATTCGCGACTACACTATCCACAAGGAAAGTATCTACCACAGGAGGAGTCGGACACCAGGGCCTTGGATGGTTATTTCCGTAATCAGCAAGGTGCGTTACCCTGTATCTACCCGGAACTGTAAACTGCCGTTTATAGTTTTTAGTGGTCACAGTCACGGTGTCTACAGAACCTGTGCTCAAGTTTTCAAAGCGCCATTTATAGGATTTGAATAGCGTATCTGAATTATCGACAAACTCGTTAGTATCACCGGGACAAATAGAAGGTTTCACAATGAATCCACGAACTGTATCACGCTTGATTACAGTAACAATGAATGCACGCTGACCACCGCCGGTATCAGGATACGTGGCAGGACAGAAACGCTTCAGATTGGGTGGCACAAACAGGGTGTCATACTGCTCAAGGAAAACATAGTACTTACCGGGTTTGGTGTAAACATGATTAACAAATGTATCTTTTTTGTTAGCCAATGCTCCGTCTCCAAAGAACCAGGTCCAGTCAGCACCATTGGTAGCAGTGTCTGTCATATTCTTGAACCTTACCGCTTCGCCTTCACAAATGGTAATGTCAAATCCTGCATAATCAGCGTATTCAAACTTCGGACGAGGTCCGGGTATCTTTATCCAACGCTTGATGGTATCAGCACAGCCCTGGTCAGTTTTAGCAAAGATTGTAATCTGGAACCATCCGTTGCGCGTGTATTTGTGTGCTATACTAGGCGGTAGAAGTTCATCTGAAGATTTTCCACGCGTGAAATAGTTCGTTTTGCTATCACCCCAGTCTATGAAATATTCTCTGATAAAGTCACACTCTATTGGTGTGGGGCCATTACAGTTTCTAATTGCCCAGTTACAAGGGTCGAACAACTTGGTGCTATCAAACAACTCAATGATGGAGTTACAGGAAGGTATCTCAAGGTTCAAACCGAAGTTCACATCAAGGCGGCTAATGAAGAGTCGCTTGCTGATGGTGTCGCGGCAACCTGAAGAGTCACCCACAGCCACACGGAACTCATAAACACCGGAGTCGTTTTTATAGTAGATAGTCTTAGGATCGTTAGGTCCGCCACCAAGCTGGAACCAAGGAGAACCTACACCGGTAGCACCATATGGAGCTCCACCAAACTTGGTTACAGGATTATTGGGGTCGTCATCACGCTTGTTCCAGTCCCAGCGGGTGAAAGGTTCACGATTTTTAACACCGGCAAAAATATCCGCCTGTCGTTGTGCATCACGCCAATAATCATAAGGATCCCAGGTTCCAAAGTTTAGCGGATCCGGATGGAAGTATCTCAGATCCAAACGTGCCTGCAGATTGGTAGCCTGATCCTGACAGATGGTAGAGTCAGGCAATTCAATCATGGCAGCAAAGCCCACTATCACGGGATAAGCAGCAAATTCATCACATTTACCATTGGAAGATGTCATGCTGATACTGGCCAGGTGATAACCCGCCCAAGGTGAACGGAAGGTGTAGGCACGTACTTTTTTATTGCCTACTATGGCAGAATCCATAGGCCTAATATTGGTATCACGCTCATGGATAATGATCTTGGAATTCGGGTCAGGACGCAGGTAGAATTTAATGAAGCGACCAAAACCATTGGTGTCTATACAACCCTGTGCTCCGGTAGCAGGCTGCCCGATGATACCTGTATTGTTCCAAATCATGCGGGTAATCTGGGCCGGATCAATGGCAAATGGATCAAATCCTCTGGCCTCCAGACGTTCTTTAATTCTATCCCATACCGCAGATACATCGGCTGCAGTATCCCACTTGCTAATAATAGCCGTTACTATGGTGTCAGGCGTTTTATCCAGTTTACCGCCATGCTTGCCATCATCCCAAGCCACAGAGCGATCAGAACGAGGGTCGTCCTGCCATTCGGTAGAACAAGGCAATTGCTCGGGGCGTGTTTCGAAGCGACTCTGAACCAACAGGTTATAAATTCTCTTGGTACCTGAGTCTTTTAGGTAAACACCACGTAAGTAGTCTTCCTGAATCTGATATCCCCACTGTTTACTGTAAAAAGGGCTGGCATTACCGGTAGCAAATTCCCAACGCAGGTTCTTCAAATCATCGTTTTTTGTTTTGTTTGCACCAATCGGACGTACAACCACAGGATCATTCTTACAAATCTTGCGAATACCTGCAGGATTGGGTGTAGGGGTAAGGATTTCGAATGTAGGATCAATCAGAGGGAAACAAGCAAATTTGTCATAGTACTGGGTGTCGGCACAAAGTGGTGGATCACCCACAGTTCCGCCTTTTTTCACCCCATTACCTACGATAATACCCACAGTAATACAGCCATTGGGGTTACATACCTCTGAAGCACTGTACTGCTTGGAATAACGAGAAGGTGGGTTACTGGCTATTTGGTAGCCCATGTATGGCATACCGGGAGGGCGATTGCCAGGTACTAAACCACTGGTAAGTGTAGTCCAGGTGGTAGGTTTGCAGAACGTATCATAATTAATTCCTACATACGAGAAGGTACAACCGGGTTTAAGATCACTCAGAATGAAGGTGATACCGTATTGTGGATTCTTTCCACCCAGACATTCTATCGCATCTTTCACCAAACCGGAACCTACACCGCCGGCATTGGCATGCAGCATAGACAACTGTTTAATACTTTCAGAGGTACATGCCAGAGGGTGGCAAGTATCTCCATGCCATAACCTAACATTGTTACACTGGGGGATTTGAGCGTAATACAATTCTCTCCAGCGCTTATAATCAACTTTATAGTCTAGGCCTTCCGTTCCTGGGAAGGTACGCTTTATGAAGCCGATGATTCGGGGATTCTCACCTTTTTTGGTGCGAATGCGCAACAACGGTGCAGGCAAGGTATCTTTTTTCAGGAATACGGTAAACAGGAATCGGAATGAATCAGTTGGGCTTTTCAGTTTAATGATCTGCCTAGGCTCGAGACTGATGGTTTTGGGCCCCACCTGCAGTGTGAAAGGACCATTCTCTGGACCTATATATGCCGAGTCTCCTGCCTTCAGCAACACATCCACGTTATCCGTAATGTATCGTTCTGCAGGTCCTTTTATACCCTTTTCCCATAAATAGGTTTTGGTTTTATTGAGTGCATATTTGGCTTGGTCACCCAGCAAACTGTCAGCTTTGCTTTTGGGAATCACCAGCATGGTATCTTCGATGATCCAGTTGGTATCTGAAGGCCAAACATTGATTTTCTTACACAGTCTGGTGCTTTCAATAAATATGGCGTCCTCCATAGGCGCATTTTTGAAATCAGAAAGCATAACCAAATCCCAGCTCTTGTAGTAGTGGGTAGGCAATGAATCGTGGCTGTACTGACAATTTACGTTTACGTTTTTGTTGTTCAAGCGATCCGTAGTACATCTTGGTGCATAGTTATCACCAAAATTCCACAAACGCACGGCACATACCCGCTGACGGAACAACGGATCAACAAAACCTTTGGGCTTTACCCAGGTCTGGTTATTGTCGAACACGTGACCGGGATGGTAATTACCGGGCCACTTAACAAAGGTGCTGTCATCGTTCCACATGTTCTTATCGTTGTGATAGAACTTGGAGAAGTTCTTAAAGTGAACGGTATCCTGAACATCTTTAGGACACTGGAACACCTCAAATTCAGCAATTCGGTTAAAGGCAATTTCGATGGTCGATTGTGGGCCAATAATTAATACAGTATCATAGGCCACTTTTTTACGAGTAATACCACCACAAACGATGTCATAGGTGAACTTTACCTGAAATGGACCAAGGCCAGAAAACGAATGAGGAGGGGCCAGTGAACGGTTGTTGGTGTTTTGAGGACCAGAATTAGGATCACCAAAATTCCACAGGAAGCTGGAAATACCTACCACGGGCTGGGGTGTAAGACTGAATTTAATTTCAGGATCTGAAATACAGGTTGAGTCTTTATCAGCCACAATCTGGTATTCCCCTTTCAGCACCTGTGCTGCAGCTTTCATCTCAAATGAGTCTTTACATCCATCAATCGTTTCGATGACCATTTTGATGTCATAAACACCTGGCTTGTAATACTTTTTAGTGATATTCGGGCCCCACTGATTGCTGGTTGTTCCATCACCCCAATCCCAGGTAATAGATTTAACTTTGTTTTGAGCAATTCTAGAAATATTGCGAATCAAGGCAGTTACAGAATCACAGTCTACAGGTTTGTTGCTGGTAAATGCCGGGCCTATCGCTTCACGAACTTTAGCAGCGCAGATAATGGTATCACTGGCCGCACAACCGTTTGCATCGGTATATTCTACATACAAATCAAAACAGCCTCCACGAACGTCCTTGATGTTGTAACAAATAGGATTAATTACACTGCTGTTTTGAAAGAACTGACCATCACCTACCACATATTTGGCAGAGCGAATCGCAGACCCGTTGGGGTTGATGGTGGAATCACTGAAGCAGAACAGGTTGTTCTTGAAACATTGCTCGGGAGCTGTGAGCAATTTAAGCTTCGGAACCGGACTGGTTTTGATGGTAATCTGAATGTTCGATGTACACTTTGTACCATTGATGGTCGTAATGTAACGAATGTTCTTTACACCCGGGCTTTTGAATGCATAATTCAAATTTTTCTGCCCTGAATTCGAGTTTTCACCATTAAAATCCCAGTCGTGGGTAGTACCTGTGTTGGATCCAAGAAACTGAATGGGCGAACCCACGCACTCTGCTCCACTGTACTGAATGGTACATTGCGCCGAGGCGTAATTACCTGCAAAAAGCAGGAACATCACCGGCACAATCCTGTTGAAGATGGCTGTATAACCTTTCATAATATTGTATTTCCTTGTTTGGGAAGCCTCAAAAATATTCTTTTTGCGGCAAATTTCCACATTTTCTTCGCTATTTTTTCTGTTCATATGCGGATTATATATTTTCATTTTCGATTTTTAATGGGTTACGTTTGTGCTTTTTCGGTTTGTTATCTGTTTAACAGTATAGATTTTGAAAAGACAACTGCAGCTTTAGCTGTAGGCGTTTTGTAAGTAATGAAAACCTTGTAAGTACCAGTTGCACAATCTATTGAAGCACACTTTCCATTCCAACGCTTCATAGGATCATTGCTTACAAAAACCTGCTTCCCATAGCGATCTGTTACAATCTGATTAAATTGGGTTACTTCAGGGAGGGTAATCACAAGTTCATCATTAATCCCATCTCCGTTAGGGGTAAAAACATCAGGAACACTTAAACCCGGGTGGCGCTGTCGAACCGTGAATTTGTAAACACCGGAATCCATGCAGTTTGCAGACCTGAAGACCATTACTTTCACGGTATATTCTGCATTTTGATCCGGATAAACATGGATGGCAGGATTTCCGGATCCGGACTCTCCATCACCAAAACTCCATGCGCAATATGCACCAACCGGAGCATTTGGCAGTGAAAATGTCCAGCTATTGTCGAGGGTGTTACCAACGGCGCTCACTTTAAGACTTCTACCACAGGGTGAAGCGCTCACCACGCTGTTATTTTCAATGGCCAACCGAGGAGCCGCTTTCTCTGAAGATTTTTCTGCAGCGTGATTATCTTCTTTTGTTGCGACACCATGTCTTTCGGGCTGAGATCCTGATATAACTTGAGCAACAGCAGATTCATTTTCACGCTTATCTTCTGATTTGCTCACTTTTGATCTTTGCTTTTCAGGTTTAATGGCTGACTTATCCGTTGGAACCTTCGGTGCATTTTCAGCTTTTTGATTCTTTATTGGAGACTGTACATCGGCTGTTTCTGCGGGCTGACCATTGATTACCGTATTTTCAGCGGTTATAATTACTACCACGGTGGCTACTCCCAATCCGGCAAGGGCCACCCAGGTCCATACGGATTTAAAAATGACCGAGAAA
>CAYYXG010000007.1:0-32012 GCA_964475595.1 uncultured Flavobacteriaceae bacterium | reverse complement strand
TCCCAATCCGGCAAGGGCCACCCAGGTCCATACGGATTTAAAAATGACCGAGAAAACACCCTTTGAAACAGTAGAGGAAAGTCCGGCAGACACGGATTCCCATACACCCGGAGGCGGGGCGATACCGCTGTCTTTCAGACCGCTGCGGAAAATTTCATCGATGGGATTTTGCTCGTTTGCCATAACTTAACGCTGATTGGTTAATTTAATTTGCAACATCTTTCTAGCCTTGAAGAGTTGCGTTTTACTTGTATTCTCACTAATGCCCATCAATTCAGCAATCTGCCCATGATTGTACCCTTCTATGGCATACAGATTAAAAACCGTACGATAGCCTACCGGCAAACTTTGCAACAGGGCCATTAAATCTTTCATGGCCAGCTGAGGGTAAACGGCATCATCTGCGCCTATATCGACATGTTGATCAAGCTCATCAGCAAATGGCTCTTTTTTTAACTTCTTGATAAAATCCAAGCAAGTGTTTACGGCGATGCGCTTGCTCCAGCCCTCAAAAGAGCCCTGAAATCTGAAATTATTCAGACTCTCGAATAGCTTGATGAAGGATTCTTGCAACATATCTTTGGCGTTGTCAGGGGATCCGCAATACCGAAGGCAAATGGCGTACATTACCGGTGCATACTTTTGATACAATGCCTGCTGGGCTTTGGTATTCCCATTCAAACAGGCCTTGACCAGCTCGCTCTCCGTGATGTCCGCATTCAATGATGCCATGCAGGTAATTCATAGACCCTGATTAATCCATAGAAGACTTTTTTAGTCAAAGGGTTGCTCAGCGATGAATTTTTTTAAAAAGTTTTACTGATTTTGAAAGACATATCGGTGAATATCATTTTCAAATTGCCATTTCGCTCGACTTCGTAAACAGCGGCATCAAGCACTTCGAATATTCGGGTAATCTTTCGGGTTGTCATCAACTTTCCTAATTTCATAACAAATTCTTTTTCATTATGGTTCAGTCCGTTTCGCTCCCCCAAATGCTCCATCACCGCAACAGCCCTCATTATTTCAATACCGTACAACAACAGCCCTTTTATGTATTCACGGCCTTTACCGCTCATTTCTTCCGTCCATTTAGAGGCCTGATGCAGGTTCTTTTTGTAGCAATAAAGCATCCACTGCCGGAAAGGTTCCAGATAAGGGCTGTCTGTATTAGAAACCAGCTCATTGGCCTTCAGCAAATCACCGCCAGACATCATGGCAAAACGGGCTGCTTCTTCGGCAGGTATTCCCAGTTGCCCGGTTAGATGAAGGGTGAGATCTTGTTCATCGATTGGGGGAACCCTAATCATTTGTGTGCGAGAAACAATGGTACTTAGCAGTTTATCCGGTTGGCTGCAAACCAATAAAAACAGCGTGTCGGGTGGTGGCTCTTCCAGAAACTTCAACAACACATTTCCCTCTTTACCAAGGTATTCGGGTAGCCAAAGCAACAGAATCTTGTATCGGCTTTCATACGCTTTCATGGAGAGGGTTCGAATGATGGCATGACATTCGTCAATCGGAATATTACCCTGCTTATTCTCGGAACTGAGTTGCCTCATCCAGGATTCATAATTTAGATACGAATCGGTTTGCAACGACTTTCTCCATTGAGGATATAAATCAACACAAATATCTCCCAAACTAGACGGAAAAGGGAATGTAAAATGAAGATCCGGATGGGTAAAGGAATCCATTTTACGGCAGGAATCACAAACCCCACAACGGTCATCCGGCAAGGGGTTTTTGCATAGCAAATAACCGGCAAATGCTAGGGCAAGGGGCAGGTTGCCTGCACCTGATTGGCCCAATACAAGCTGCGCATGAGGGATACGACCACTGCCAGCCATAGATATGAGTTTTTGCTTTAAGTGGGATTGCCCCACAACCTGTTTAAACTGCATGGGCCTTTCGGGTTTTTATATAACGCCAAATGAACAAGCCCAAACATACTGAAAAAACACCAACAGCTATGGCCTGACTATGACTTAAAAGCCCATTCAAGACAAATCCACGCTCCTCATCTCCCCGATATTTCTCCGTGATAAAACGACCTACTGCATATACCAGTCCGTACATTAGAAATAATTGACCATCAAAAAACTTCCTTTTTTTCATCAGGAACATTAATCCAATGGCTGCAAAAAGAATCAGTGCATCCCAAATCTGAGTGGGATATAATGGTGTATTTAAAGGGGTAGCATGGCTATTAGGGTTTTCAAATATGATGCCTACAGATTCATCGCATACCTTGCCGTGGCAACAACCTGCCATTAAACATCCCAGTTTTCCAAATGCATGCACAGTTGCACCGGCAATTCCGGCATAATCAAAGGCCAACCAAGGGTTGATGCCTTTTTTTCTGAACCACCACACCAATACCGGCACTGTCAGCAGAAAAGAACCATAAAAAACAAACCCATTTCCAAAAGATTTGAGCATCAATGAAGGGTTTTCAATATACAGTTTTGGGTCTTCCAGCCAGAAAAATATTTTTCCGCCAACCACAACAGAGGCAAAGCACCACAAAAACATTTCGCTGACATCTTCAGACTTTAACCCGTGGTTCTTCAGATTTCTTAGCATAAAAAGATACGCTAATAACACACCAATGAAAATCATCAGGCCGTATCCCTGAACAGAGACCGAACCCAGTGAAAAGATCTCGGGATACATGAAACAAATATAAAAAAGGATGACTTAAGCCGCAGTAAATGTGCGTATCTTTTCTGCTACTGCTGCCAATTCACTTGCCGTAGGACTCATTTTAGGCCGGGTGAAATTGACATCCCCCACTTCCTTCATGGGCACCAAATGTATATGTGCATGCGGTACTTCAAGCCCGATTACAGCAACACCCACGCGTTTGCATGGGATGGCTTGTTTTAGCCCTTTTGCAACCTGCCGGGCAAATAACCATAGAGACTCATATTCCTCTGCATCCAAATCAAAGATATAATCCACCTCTTTTTTGGGAATGACCAGCACATGCCCGGGTGCCAGTGGATTTACATCCAAAAAGGCCAGAAAATCATCATTTTCGGCAACTTTATAACTCGGTATTTCACCGGAAACGATTCGGCTAAAAATACTGGGCATATTACAAGCCGATATCCAATATTTCCAGCTTAACAGTCCCTGCAGGAACTGTAATTTGCACCACTTCTCCTTTGGCCTTCCCCAGCAAACCTGCCCCAATAGCGCTTTTAATGCTGATTTTATTTTCCTTGAGATTGGCTTCAGTTTCGCTTACAAGTTGATAAACTGCTTCCTTGCCCACGTTGTGATTCAGTACTTTCACTTTGCAAAGTATAGAAACCTTACTGGTATCGAGCTGGGAACTGTCAATAACACGTGCATTGGCAATCAGCGTTTCCATCTGGCGAATCTTATCTTCCAGATGCCCCTGCGCTTCTTTGGCAGCATCATACTCGGCATTCTCGCTTAAATCCCCTTTATCTCTGGCTTCTGCAATCGCCTGTGTAATTCTTGGTCTCTCTTCTGTCTTTAGAAAATGCAGTTCCTGCTTGATTTTTTCAAGTCCGTCTTTGGTAAAATATTGAATTTCGCTCATGGGATTTGTTATTAAAAAAACGTTGCACCCATGTATTACAAAGGTGCAACGCTACAAAGTTAGTAATTATTATTCTTTTACCCTCAATCGTCTCCGCCGCCGAGGCCAATTCTTAATCCAAACGAGTGGGTGCCATCAAAAGGATTGGTGGCGCGATAGCTGTAATCGAGAGAGATTATGTTGGATTTGGATTTAATATCGTAACTCAATCCTCCACAAAGCCCGGTAAAGGCGCTTGTTCTGTTATCCTTGTCAAAAGCGCCTTCCTGGTAGACAAACGCGGTTCTAACGGTAATAAAGCTCTTGTAGCTGTATTCTAAGCCCAATGTGGTCTGGTTGGCAGAGAATGCATGGTTGGTGAAACCAAATCCAACCGTAAGTCTGTTGTTGTATGCATCAGGATCACCGTCAAGACGAAAATCGTAGGATCCACTGATATTCAATAGAGAAGGCAATTTAATCCTATCTACTTTGGGTTGCATGGTTTTAGAGAAGTCACCGTTGGTAACAATGGCTTTATAGCTTAGACCATCTCCCTGATGACGCATATCAGGTCCTATGTTTTTCATGGATACGCCGAATTTAACATCATTCTGCTTTAATTTATTGGCTGTTGGTCTTAAGGTTGTAGTGTATTGCACACCTGCATCAAGGCTCATGCCCATAGCTCTTGCATCCGGGATACCTTCATTAACCGCCCTTACCACCATACCTGCAGAAATATTATTGCTAAATGACTTACTGTAGGCAAGGCCAATATTCGTCATATTTACGCGATAGGTGCCAATACCACCGTATGGATTGGACTCAGTAGTGATTTCTATGGGTTTAATTCCAAATTGCATCACACTAATACCAAAGGTACCTTTATCTCCATCTTCCCCTATTTTTTGGCTAAAACCAAAATTGTTGATAGCAATACCTGAGCCTACCAGCCACTGCGTTCTGTGAAAGGCAAGTTCGGTTCTGCTGGCACTTCTATCAAGTCCGGCGGCGTTCATATACATAGATTCCACCCCGGTGATTCCACCTCCATTTGCCCAACCCCAGCCGCTGCTGCGAGCCCATCCGTTGATGGCAAGTTGCATGGCTCCCGCCTGACCTTGCCTTTCAGGGTTGCCTGCATGCAAGGATGAAATACCTGTGAGCATGCCGATACTAATTGCTGCTATAATTTGAGTTTTCACTGTGTTTATTTTTAAAGTTAATTAATAGGTATCCAAATCTATGGCGTGCATGATTCCATACCAGCGAACAATTTTTTCACCAAGACCCGGTGCTTTTACATGGATAAGGTATAAACCACTTGAAATAGGAACATTACTGCCATTTTTCAAATCCCATTCAAAGAATGTCTTTTCATCCGCTTTACTGATTTTACGAATGAAGTTACCCGCCATATCATAGATGGTGATTGTGCAAGTAGGAGGCAAATTGGTGATTTTTACCCTGCTGTCAATCGGGCTATTCTCATATTCGCTGTAGGCCCTGTATGGGTTTGGCACCACATTCACCAGATCAAGGCTCTTTTTGCCAACTTCTTTGCTTATTGTTGGAGCAATGTCAGCGGAATTGAAGCTGTACATGGGTCTGGTATTATTCAGGGTACTTCCTGTATTAAATGATGTGTATGCTTTTTGAATATTAATCTTAAACTTCACATCTGTAGGAGGCACACCATTTGTCATTGAATAGCCGGGAGCCATGTAGGTGGGTATTACCCACATCGCCTGGCTCAGGAATCTACGTTTTGCCAATGTTCCTGCAGGAGCGTTGGCCAAACCGGTACGGAAGTTGTTAAAGTTTCCATCATCTTCACCAAAATAACGGTCCCCTTTGATGGCGCGGTTTGGCATAGACAATCCTGTACCAAACACATAAATGAATTGCTTACCACCCAAAGCAGGATAATTTCCATTATCGTTGAAAACTTTGTCCGTAGGATTCCATATCATGTCACGACCATTTTCACCGGCCAAATAACTGTCTTCACTAAATGCGATATTCAATCGCTCACCGGTTTCCATATTGATTGCATAACCGGGGAACCAGCTGAGACCTGTGCTTCCGGATTGTGGATTTAGATTTCTGTCTCTGGAAGTACCTGCACGCATAGAGAATTTGTAAATAGAGCCCTCGTTGCTGTTTCTTACTTCATCATCAGACATTTCTATTACGGCACAGCGAGTCCATTTACTTCTGTCTTTGGTTATCACCAATTCAATGCTGGCCACTTCAGACAATGGGTTGTCTGATGAACCATTACTCGCCCAGGCAAAGCCATAGGTATTGCGTCCGTTGCTGGGATTAAACGCAGCCCTTGCTGTTAACGCATAGGGTGCAATTCTGCCGTTCCAGATTCTCTCATAAGCTTGACCCGGATCCAGTACAACCCCATTTGCATCGGAAAAGTCATGCAAATGCCCATCAAATATAGAACCACGGCCATTGGTACCGGAGCGAATCCAATTCTGCCAAATTGCTCCGCTGGTGGCTGTGCTCTGGGCATCGTTGTCAATCACTGCGGTCAGCCATTGTTTTCCGTTGTCTTCCCATTCAACCGACCATGAAATCATGCTGTTAGAAGGATCAGCTTCAGCATTTTCACCTGGGTTTGTTACCTGATTAATTTCTATGCTTAAACCCCAATCTGCCAACGATACACTAGGATTGGCATTATTGAAGGCCCTGTATTGACCAGGTGCAGGATATTCAAATCGACGACCTTGTAGTGATTCGTATTTGGTACCAATCGTGGTATCGGCGGCTATCGTATCACCACTGGTTTTATTCACCAGAACCCAATAGGAGTTCGCGGTCATAGAATCGCGGAGGTTTGTGCCCAAACTGGCCGTACGCTCTTTGAAATATAATTCAAACTGTGCGTTAGGGACTTTAAGCGGATCAACAACTTTTACGGCTACAGGGCCCATTCCACCCATGTATGTGGGGTTGTTGCTGATACCATCTTTCATAATTTGGTCAATGGTTTCTTTGGTAAACTCTAGTACATTACCACCATTTCCCCTACCCTCAATTCGGGTCAGTTTTGGCCCACTGCCATACTTACTGTTCAATTCGGTACCAAAATTTTCGGGTTCAGTTTTATGCGGCACGGCACGGTAAACCTTGATATTTCTGCGACCCGCGAGAAACTGATTTGGATCTGCCTGCAATGGGTCATCCGAAATAATCGCATAAGAAAGAACCATGTAATAGTACGGTTTAAAATCTACCAGGTCGGTATTTGAACCCGTTGCAAAAAGATCGGTTTTAATGCTATAACTATGTTGTACACCCTTATCAGCACCATCAACTTTTTCTACGGGGATGAGGGTAGCCAATTTTGGGTCATACACTCTATTGATAATCTGCGCTCTGTTATTCTTAATATCGCACTGAAACAATAGGCGGGCTTTGTCGATATTATCAAGATCACCCGTGTTTACGGTACCGTCTTTCAATTGATAGATCAAGTATCCTTCAAACTTGTAAGTTTTGGTTTCGTTGTTGGCATCTTTATACGTTTCCTGATAAGCTTCTACCTTATCCGAACCAGTGTTCAGCATTTTAAGAACCAGTTCCTGGTTAAGCTCCTGAATTTCAACATCAGGGGCGTTAGGTCCATCCAGAATTTTAAAGTTATTATTAAAGAGTGTCTGTGCTTTATCAGAAGCCAGTTTCAATACGTTTAAGGACCCAAGGGCACCACCGCTGGTTGTTCTAGACCATACTACACCCACGGTAATACGCTGCACTTGTCCACGCTTCAATTCAAAAGGACCTGTACTTTGAATAAATCGACGATCACCGGGTTTGTTTCCACTTGACTTTTCTGTCCAGCTACTACCGAGGTAATCAGGATCGGTATTATCAGGGAACATGTATCTGGCGGGTTGACTTCCACCGAAACCGGTTCCACCGCGTGTAACGGTTTGTCCACCCAGCCATTTGCCCTGCAATAGGTTATAAAATTGAGGTGCTAAATTGGGGTTACCACGAATGGGGTCAGCATCATTATTGTAATACATAAAGTGGCTCAATCCCATTTGGTTTCCGGCCGTATCGGTTGGTCCTTCAAAATAATCCACACCTACAGTAGGGGGATTTAATCCATAACCCAAAACACCTTCATCTTCGTCATCACCATTGTAGCAATAACCCAAACTGCGGTTAACATCACAACCCACATAGTCATCGGCATAGTTACCCAAATCGGCATCTACCCACTGACCCATGTAACAATCATTCAGGGTGGTGAAACCACGGTTGATGATTTTGGTTGTATAGAAGGTCATATTGTTGACTTCATCATTGGTGGCAAAAGCAAAACCCGTGGTCTGACATTCTACACCAATGGGCTGACCCTGTGTTTCAGAGTGAATGTTACCGCGATCATTAAAAACCCACCAAATAAACATATCGGGCTGTCTGTCAACACCATTCTCACTCACAGGGCGTCTTTCATCCAGAACCGGATGTTCACCCAGATCAGGTTCATAAACACCGTCATTATCAATATCTTTAAATGGAGCCAAATAGCGAGACTCGTTGCCGGTTTTGGTAGCACGGTCTCTTCCGGCTGGCCATTCGCGAATGTCAACGGACTGGGATACATATTTGCTTTCTTCAAATTGTTCTAATTCATCACGAGTTACCTTCCACATGCGGTTATAATTCTTACAACGCGCGGGATCAGTGGATGCGGTAGATGTATCCAAAGGCCCCGGCCAGAAGTCTGAGCCACGCTGACGATAGGTCATTGCGGCTAATTTTAAGCTTCCACCATTGTCTTTGCCACCAATCCAGATGGCTCCGGAAAACAAGGCGTGCTTACGAACCGCATTGGGGTCTGTCACCTTGGGAATTTCGTATTTAGGATTGTTAATATCCCACCACATATCGCCACCGTTCAGCAATTTGGTTCTAACATTATTAATATCAAGATCCGCGCTGGTTGAAGCAGGTTCACATGTGTTTGCGAACATAACGAGGCGCTGATCATCGTTTTGTGAGGGCTTTACCCTGGATGTACCTAGGTCAGGTCTTGCATGAGAAGCCAGAGACATCATGGCGGCAGCTATGAACAAAACACTTTTCATTGGATTGGATTTCATTGGATTTCTGTAATTTAAGTAGAACATTAATTAAAATTTACACGTATGCCGATACGGGCATTTCTGGGGGCACCAAAATTGCCGGTTTGAGAATTAAGGAAAATTTTATACAAATCGGTGTAGCTTTGGGCATCGATTTGATTGCGCACCAGCAGCTGACCGGCCTGTGAATTGAGGAAACCGTCATCCATGGGCTGACCTGTAAAGGGATATACTCCAAGAATATTTTGGGTATTGAGCACATTCTGAACCCAAACAAACACAGACATAATTAAAGGATTTTCTTTGCCCGAGCGCTTCAGAGCAAAGCCTTTGGTGATATTAATATCGAGTGTCTGCTGCCATGGCAGTCTGGCACCAAAGGGAACTCCCTTAATTTGGGCTCTGTCAGTTGCACCAATCTGCACAGGACGCGTAGTGGGGGTGTAGGGACCACCACTGTAGGCATTGGCAATGATATTAAAGCTGGTGAATTTGAAAATCTCTTTGCCTGCAACAATTGGACCCTTGTACAGACTCTTTTTGGTTTTTGGATCCTTGCCACCGGCCCATTCCCACGTGGCAGATAACTTCACATTGTGGCGTATATCCAGTTCACCCAGTGGGATAACGTTTCTGAGATTAGGCTGGTTACTTGCAATCAAAGCAGCCTGAGAATTGATATTGGAACCAGTACCATCGGCAAACTGGAGCATGTAGCTGGCTTGCAGACTCAGCGGTCCTATTTCATTCATAACAAAATTACCACGGAAACCGGTGATGGTTGCAAAATCGATATTACGGAAGGTATTATAAGTAACCGGGAAACCCTGTGCAATCTGATACAATCCGAAATCGCGGCGAATCTCTGAGTAGGATGCAGCCAACTCCAGACCTTTGTTCTTCTTGCGGCCAAATATCTGTTTGTAGCCCACTTCATAATCAGTTTTTACACGGCTCTTGAGATCTCCATTAGAAATAGTAGCTCCCTGACGGTTTTTTAGATAGTACAGTTCGTCGATAGTAAGAAAGGATGCACCACTGTTAGGCCTTTGAGCCAATACGTCATAACTCACATAGAATGTTTTACGTCCCGGCTCCAAGGGGAAACTAAACCAGATACGGGGAAGGAAGTTTAGGGCGGGGATGAAGTCACGCAGTGCTTCTTTACCCAGTACCAGACTATCGGTATTGGTGGCTACCAGATAGGGAGCTATGCGGCCATTAGAAGTTTGGTTGGCCAAAAATTCAGGGTTACGCTGTTCACTGCCATCGGCATTATACCAGCGGTCACCGTTGCGGTATCCCACTATTCGGGTTGGAGATTTCAAATCGTTCACATACACCGCATAGTCACTGCCAATGTTGTCAGGATGGGCAATATCCAACCCATTAATCTGCTTCACTTCAGCTGCTGTGCGAATGGGATGTAAGGTATATGGGTCTTTTAACACAAACTGGTTGGCATCATAGCTCTCCATACGCAATCCCAGACGGAAAACCAGGTCTTTGAACTGGAACTGATCCTGTAACCAAGCGGCCATGTATACCGGTCTGAAAGCGCCAATGGTACGCATGGTTGGATTGTTTAAAAACTCTTCAATGGCGGGCTTTCTATAAACTTTATTGCCCATATGATCGTAACCGAAATAGCTTACATATCCGTTACCATTGTTCAGGAGTTCATCCGCAGTGAACATGTCGATAGAGAATTCACCGGGTTTGTAGCTGTTAATATCCACAAAGGTGCGCTCATTGACGGGGTTACCGTACACATCGCGGGCACCCTGCGAAATCAACTTATTGCGGAAAGAACGGTCAAAGTTGCTCTGATCGGCAGAATTTATCAGGCGGTTATATCGAACGGTATCTGTAAATACACCATTGGCATCATAGCTCAGAATGGGATTATCCCTGTCAAGTTCGCTGATGTGACGGTTCATCAACTGCCCCATCAAGATCCATAGTCCATTGGCCCCTAGGTTGTAACTGCGGGAAATTTGCTGCTCATAATAAATACCGGCCTGCAGGTCATGTGGGGTACGTTCACGTCCGCCCACGGTTTTGGGTTTTACCTGCATCTGACCTACCGCGAACAATGAAATACGCTGATTTTGGCTTTTGCCGAAGTTGCTGGTAATACCGCCCGGCGTACCCCATAGTGAATACACGTTGTTGGGGTTAAAACCATTCATCAGACCCTGGCTCTGAATAACCTGAGAGGAGTTTCTGACATTAAAACCACGTTCTGCATAGTAGTCATACACATTTTGGGTGTAGCGAGCCCGCAGTGGATTCAGGTTGCTGGGCGTGAATGTCATTAATGTATCGGCATAACCCACAAGCTCCCAGTAATTTCTTAACTGCACGGTATTTCCAAACTGATCGGTAACGGTACGGGGTTCTTTATTGGGGTTTTGTTGCTGATCATAGTTGGCATACTGAAAAACAGGCATGGGATAGGACTGGAAGGTACCGACGTAACCATAATCAAAAATACTATTAAGGTGGTTTGCATCACGCCCCATACCGTTCACATCCTGATATTCCAAGCGTGCAGTGTAATAAGCACTCTTGATACTGCTGTTTTTATCTACTTTAAAGTTTTGGGTAAATTGCAAGTAACTGCGGAAGGTGGCATTATCGCCCCGGGCATTATTCTTGAAATTCATGATGGAATTGCTGGCTGCCAGTCCTTGGCTATAGAAGTAAGATGCATAGCCGGTTACCATGATTTGGTTGTTGGGTCTGAATTCCAGTTTACCATACATATTGCCCTGATACAAAGGCGAATTGGGTCTGGCTTTAAGGCGTTCAAAATCGCTTTCACGCAGGTAAGAACCGCGATGAACGAATCCGTTAGGCGTAAATATCAGTGGATTCTCTTCCATTTCGCGTAGCTTATCTTCCTTAACCACAAATACGCCGGTGCGGGTGGGGTTGGGATCTTTGAAATAACCCACATTACCATTCAACACAAACCCAAGCTTTACCAATTCTTTGGTAGTACCCGTTTCATCTTTGTACTTCTTTTTCCAGATGGGTCCTGAAACGAATCCTTCCAAGGTATTAAATCCGAAGGGATCAAGACCTTGCGAAGTAACCGCTTCCATGGCGGTAACCAGTTTGGCAGTTGCACCCCGTGAAGTATAATTGAAAGCTCCTCCGGTCAGGTCACCGTACATGGCCTGAATACCGCCAATGTTGGCAGCAATGGCTTCGGTTCCAAGTGTAGGAATAGCACCGCCACCAATGGCACGCATACCATCAATGAAAGTTCCGTTACCATCCGCCCGGGTACCCCTTACAGAAATACCCTGCCTTGTTGCAACAATGGCTGAGTTGGTGGAAACTACTGCATTTACGCCACGCTGACTACCCTGCAAAAGCTGCCTATTAGATACGCCACGTTCATTTTTCATGAGGTCCACCGGAGTTTTCTTGGCAACACCGGTAATCACCAGCGTACCCATTCCCTGGGTCAATGAGACTTCCTGCTGATCATTCAAACCCACAGTCAGCGTGAGTTCTCTTTTTACAGGATTGAAGCCCCCTTTTTCCACTTCCATTTCATAGGTACCGGGATCCAGGGTCTGGAACACGCAATACCCATCACTGTCGGTGGTGTCTGTTTTGGCCAAAATTTCATTTTTCGACATTTTGATAACGGCACCTGAAACGGGAGCCCCTTTAAATGTCACCTTCACACGAAAATCCGCAAAACTGGTCTGTGCAACCGCTGCAGCAGCACTGAGACTGAGAATGGTTACAAAGAGAAACTTAAGTATGGTTCTGTTCATAGGTCTTTTTTTTAATCATTGGAAGCCGTTTTCAATTCGGTCTTTCGTTTGCAAGTTTACCCAAAATTCAACGATTTAACAAACCCATAATCAAAGGTGGCAAAAACCTGCTGTTTTTCTGACAAAAAGATTGATTTATAAATCGAAAGCAACAAAACTGTGACATTAGATGAACCCGATTTACACTATAATGACATTCTGGAGCAAATCTCATCTGCCAGTACCTGGGATATTTTTTGATAACTTTGGTAACTCCATCCACCAATGTGAGGGGAAAGCACGGTTCTAGCCTGTTGGATTAACGGATCAAACCAGGCATTTTCCGTAACGGAAAATTGATGAATTTGCTCATTTTCCAGCACATCCGCTGCAAAACCGGCAATATGGTTATTTTCCATAGCGGAAATCACGTCGATGGTTTTCACCACTTCTCCACGGCTGAGATTGAGGAGATAAAAAGGCCTTTTGCATTCGCCAATAAAGGCAGCATCTACCATGTATCGGGTTTCTTCGGTCAAGGGGACATGCAACGTAATGACATCAGAATTCCGCTGAATGGACTCCAAATCCACCTCTTTTACTTGATTATTTCCAAAATTTTTCTTATATTTATCGTAGGCAATCACCGTAACACCAAAGCCATGAAGTCGCTCAGCTACGGCAGTTCCAGTATTTCCATAACCGATAATGCCCACGGTCTTGCCCTTCAGTTCTGTGCCGCGGTTTTCTTCTCTGCGCCACAATCGTTTTCGAACTTCGGCATCGGCGCGGGCCAGATTATGCAATAATGCAAGCAGCATACCCAGGGTGTGTTCTGCCACAGAATCTGCATTGGCAGCAGCCGCATTAAACACTTCCACCCCCAACCGTTTTGCAGAATCTACATCAATATTATCCATGCCTGAACCACCACGGGCCACCCATTTTAATTGTGTTGAAGCCATGAGTATTTCTTCATCCACCGGGGTTTTGGAGCGAATAACCAACCCATGATACCCTTGATGCAATTGTGTGATAATTTCAGCCCGATTGGCCATGGGAGCGTATACAAATGGAATGCTGTTCTGCTCAAGTCGATGCATGAGATCAGGGTGAAAATCATCCGCAATGAAAACGGCATGGGAATTTGTATTCACGCCAGTTGAGGTTAGGATAGATATTTTTTACGGTTTTTAAGCCATAAGTTTTCTGCAGGAGAAATGTGTTTCATTTCTGCAGCAGCAGAATTGGCTCCCTGAAAAAATGCCGCTGCGGCCATGGCAGCTGCACGATGTTCTTCGGTTGACAAAGGTTCACCGGTTTGTTCCTCAGGATTAAAGTGTTTGGCAATAAAGTGGGTATCAAACTTACCGGCCCTGAAATCGGGGTGATTGAGTACAAATTTTCCGAAGTCCAGTGTTGTTTCAATGCCGGTAATACTGTATTCATCGATGGCCCTGATAAGTCTGGTGATGGCGGATTCTCGATCCTCACCCCAAGCAATCAGTTTGGCTATCATATTGTCATAGTAAATGGGGATCTCCATGCCTGGTTCCATGCAATCATCCACCCTGATACCGGGCCCTTTGGGTATGGCATAATCCATGATTGTACCCACGCTGGGCAAAAAGTTGTTGCGGGGATCTTCGGCACAGACACGCAATTCCACGGCATGTCCATTCATTTTCAGATCATTCTGGCTGAAACCCAATGGCAATCCGGAAGCGACCCTGATTTGTTCTTTAACCAAGTCCAGTCCGGTTATGCATTCTGTAACCGGGTGTTCGACCTGCAAGCGGGTATTCATTTCCAGGAAATAAAAATTACCATCATCACCGAGTAAAAACTCTACGGTGCCGGCGCCACTGTATTGGCATGCCTTGGCTACATTCACGGCAGCTTCACCCATTTTCTGACGCAATTCGGGATTGAGCACAGCACTGGGGGCTTCCTCTACCAGCTTTTGGTGGCGACGCTGTATACTGCATTCACGCTCAAAGAGATGGCAAACATTGCCATGGGAATCGGCCATAATCTGAAATTCGATGTGTCGTGGCCCACTCACATATTTCTCGATAAAAACACTATCATCACCAAAAGCGCTTTTGGCCTCGCTACGGGCAGTCTGCACGGCCTGGGCGAATTCACTTTCATCATAAACCACCCGCATGCCTTTGCCGCCTCCGCCTGCACTGGCTTTTACCAACACTGGAAATCCCACGTTTTTTGCGATTTGTAATGCCGCTGTGTCGTCAGTAATGGCATCATTAATACCGGGCACCAAGGGGACACCATATTTTTCCACGGCCTGCTTACTGCGAATTTTATCCCCCATCATATCCATGCTTTCGGGGGAAGGCCCAATAAGGGTAATTCCATTTTCACGCAACAAACGGGCAAAAGTGGCATTTTCGCTCAGAAAGCCATAACCGGGGTGCACGGCATCGGCACCGGTTTTCTTGATTACCTCCAATATTCGATCCTGGCGCAAATAGCTGTCTGAAGAAGCGGCAGAGCCTATGCAAAAGGCCTCGTCTGCAAAACGAACATGAATGGCATTTTTATCGGCTTCTGAATAAACAGCGACCGTGGGAATACCCAACTCTCTGCACGTTCTCATAACCCTGATGGCTATTTCTCCGCGGTTGGCAACCAATATTTTTTTAAACAAACTCATTGTGCTTGTGGTACGTTCAGCATAGGCAGTTTAACGAAGGGTTTTTCTGAATCTGAAACCGCAGAAATAACCCACCAGCCACCATCGGCGATGGCGATATAGTGGGCAAATTGCCTGAGACTGTTGTATAGCTGTACGGCAAAATTGGGATCAAGTTTTGGCAGAATATCGTTCAGGCGTGCTATTAAATCGCTAAGCAACTGATTTCTCTCGGCTGTATGCTCGGGAAGTGATGAAATTAACATTCTGACCTGACCTTCCACATCGGTACTAAGTTGTTTGAAAAGCGTTTGCATCTCCGCCCTTTCAGAAAACGTTTTTGTATGAACAAGCTCAACGACTCTTTTTTTCTCGTCTGTATCAAAATGGCCATCGGCACCTGCAATGAGCAAACTGACATAAATGGGTGAAAGGGTAACAATTTGTTGTTCTTCGGCTGTAAGATGATTGATGGAGTCTAACATTTTATGTATATTGTTTTACCTTCGCGAATGTAAAACAGAATTTCGGCATGCAAAATGGTATTCAACGGTTTTGGATTTTGGTTCAAGGTGAACTTGCTGCCGACCTAAAAGAACCATTTTACCTATCGGCCACCATACTCCAGCTGCTTACCATCGGGATGTTGTGTTATCTGGGCAATCCCAACATACAGATTAAAACCTGGAATAGTTTATTTTGGATTGCACTGATATTTAGTACATTCCAAACAATATCTCGCGGATTCACAGGAATTTCCAGAAACCGGTGGATTTATCTAAATCAGCTGGCTTCGCCATTTTTGATCGTCATGGCTAAAATCGCATATCATGGTTTGCAAATGGTCCTATTCAGCGTGCTTAACTTATTGGTATTTTCCCTGTTATTGGGATATCCGGTACAACATGGACTGGTTTACATGGCCGCTCTTGTATTAACTGGGATGGGCATTTCCACCATTTTTACGATGATATCTGCCATAGCGGGCAAAACCCATCAGCCGGGCGTGGTAGCCCCTGTATTGTCCTTACCCGTTATCCTACCCATGATTTTGGTGGGGATGCAAGCCAGTCAAAAAGCATTGCAGCCCATTTTAGTCAGCTCCGTATACAAAGATTTATGGCTATTAGGAGCGCTAAATTTCTTGGTTCTGGTACTTTCCGGAATTCTTTTTACGCCACTTTGGCGTGATTAAAGGAAGTTAATTCAGCAAATCCTGCATCATCAAAATTGCCTGATCAAGCCATGCATCTTTGGCATACGCCTTAAGCCAATCTTTGCGCTGAGCCTCCCTCACAGCATCTCCTTTTACCGATTCTACATCAGCGGCAAGCACATCGATTTTTCTATCTATGGGCCTGTAGGCACTATCAGAATAGCGTTTTTCCTCATCTTTTAGGGCTTTTTGTTGAGCAGCATACTTTTTAAGGTTCAAACTCCAGGTATAGCTTTCGCGCATGGCCGCCAGACTTTTAGCACGTTTTTGAACATTGCTGAAGTGCTCCGAGGCTGAAATTCTGGATTTGGCAGCCTGTGAGACAGCTTCAAACCGCGTGGTATGGGGTGCTGAGTAGGGGATATAATTTGCCGGTTTGATTTTATCGTACGCCAGGTGATGATTCATTTCTCTTTCTCCCTGGGGGATACCGTCATAAATATCCGGAATAACCACATCGGGGGTTACCCCATTCAATTGGGTGGTGCCGCCGTTGATGCGATAGAATTTTTGTATGGTTACCTTAAGCTGGCCGAATCCTTTGGGAAAATCCCCTGAGCTTCCACCTCCAATGGGCACGAAGGTCTGCACAGTTCCTTTCCCAAATGTGCTTTTAGAGCCCACAATAAGCGCACGTTTATAATCCTGCATGGCGGCTGCTAAAATCTCGCTGGCAGAAGCACTGTAGGCGTTTGTCAGAATCAGCAAAGGGCCATCATACACGATATTGGGATCCGGGTCGCCGGGGGCATCTACCATCCCTCTGGGTTCGCGCACTTGTACAATGGGGCCTTCCTTAATAAACAAACCACCCATATCGATGGCATCTGCCAGAGAACCGCCTCCATTATTGCGCAGATCCAGCATAATTCCCTGAGCACCGGCATCCTGCAGTTTCAACAACTCCATGTATACATCCTGAGAAGAATGCCTACCCCTACCCTTTTCACTGAAATCGGCATAAAAACTGGGCAACTGAATAATGCCTATTTTTTTACCTTCAAAGTCAATGATGGCGCTGCGAGCGTAACTCTCTTCTATCACCACCACTTCGCGTATGATGGGGATAATCTTAATGCTTCCGTCGGGTTTTTTCACGGTCAGGCGCACTTCTGTGCCTTTTTTACCGCGAATGAGCTGTATGGCATCATCCAGTTTCATATCCACCACATCCACGGGCTCTGCTGCGCCTTGTGCTACTTTGATGATAAGGTCTCCGGCTTTCAGTTCACCCTGCCTGTAGCTGGCGCTGCCGGGCACAATTCTTTCAACCTTTATGTATCCGTCACGCTCTGTGAGGGTTGCACCAATTCCTTCCAGCTTGCCGGTCATGCTGATATCAAAATTGGCCTTATCCTCAGGAGGATAGTAATTGGTATGTGGATCGTATAATTCTGTGATAGCATTTACATAAAATGAAATTTTATCGCGCTTATCCATTTTACGCCATCTTTTAAACCAGTCAGTACAGAATTTGCGGGTTTCCTGCCTAGCTTTTAACTCCAGGGTATCAAAAGGTTTATAGGCGGATTGTGCTGAATCCTTAGCCACTTTTGCTGCCTCCTGTTTTCGGTATAAGCGGTCTACAGTCTGATACTGCAGCCATTGGGTCCAGTCATCTTTCAAAGACTTGACATTGGGTTGGTATTTCTCCACATTTTCTCGAACGGTATAGGATCCGGAATTTTCATAATTAAAGGGCTTGTCCAAAGTCTTATTGAAATGATCCTCTAAAACAACCAATCGATTCATCAAGGTACTCCAAGCAGAATCGAAGAAGTCAAATCTTCCTGCTTTTATCTGGTCATCCAAAGAAAACTCATATTTCTCCAGTTTTTTGATGTCTTCCTGGGTGAAAAAATGTTTATCATCATCCAATTTTTCCAACACATTGTCATACAATTTTTTTGAAAAATCGTCATTAATTTTTACCGGGGCATAGTGTCTTTCTGACAATATGCCGGTTACCCTTACCAGCAAAGAATCTCCGGCGGTAAATTTTTTATTGCTGCAAAATACCAGCAGTGTAAGTACTGTACCAACGGTGAAAAAGGAAATCCAGGATCTTATTCTCATTAAATTAGATTGTTATTTTTTATTTAGGCCCAATACATCAATTCCCTGCTCGAAGATCAGATCCACAGGGATTCCTGCTTTTTCAATGCTTGCCAAATCTGCTTTCAGGGTTTCAGATATAACGGCGCGGGTGCTCAACATATTGGATACACCGGCTTTATTTCCATCGCCTTGAAGGGTAAGCAACTCAGCAGCCAGGTTGCTGATAACTTTTTTCATTTCAGGCACATTCACCAGGTATTTGCCATTCTTTTGCCGTGAAACAGCACCTTTAGACAGAAGGGTATTAAAGATGATCATATTGGCTTTACCATGGGCACTGGCAGCACCAAAACGCACACTTCGGAAAGTTCCGGCCACAAAAGTCACGTAGAAATCATTGATGTTGCCGGTTAGCTCGCCTGATTCAATCAGCTTCGTTACCATATACAATCCCAAAACATCGGCTTTGCATTCTTCAATGGGTGAAAACTCTGCCCCCAGGGCTTCTCTGACAGTTGATTTACCATCCACGGTATTCTTAACACCCAAACCATGGGCAACCTCATGAAACATGACATTATTGAAAAATGCATTAAAATTCACTTTGGAGGCCTGTGTTTCAACCAGCATCAAACCAGAAATGGGTTTCACCATATTGTCAAATTTGGCCTGCATCACATTTTTTAACTGAGAGCGGCGCGTACCATATTCCTGTTGTAACTGCTCATCATTGGGTAAATTCACGGCAATGGTTTTGCTGCCTGCATTGTTATGGCCTGCGTAATACACCACATCAAATACGGCGAGTGAACTTCCAGGTTTAGGACCGTCTGGGGCTCCGGGGGGAGGCGCCTCTACCACCAGCATTACATCATTACTACCGGGAGGATTTGAAGACTGAGGAACATTCATGGCCAGGACAGGCTTGTAGGCCGCATCTACCGGTAAGCTTTGCTGCAGAGAGGGTAGCAAAGAAACATACTTTTCCAGCTTCTGCGTCCAGGCCATATCCCTAATCATTACATAAGATTCAAACGCAGTTCTGATTCCCTGAAATTCATCCTCATAATTTTCAATTGGACCTATGATGATATCCAGGCGATTGTTTAACAAACCAAGCCAATGAACATCGCTATTATTGTATTCCCCCTGCATCAAAGCATTGCAGCGTTCAATCAAAAAATTTGCAAAACGCTCATCCTCGTTCCGAATGGTATTGGCAGCCAGAGAAAGATGTTTCACCATTTCATTGAGGTTTTCCTGATATGCCAAATGGTAGGGCTGTGTCAGTAATTTCCCCGAATCATTGCGTTTTACCACACTGTACGGATTATTCTTCTGATTGCTGGACCATTGTTCCCATTCTGTCTGAGTGATATTAGACGGATAAAAATTGGCACCTTTGGGCTTTTCTCCAATTCCTTGAACAAATGGCGTGTTGTTATTGAGGCGGTCCCAAGGACCGTAATTGAGTTCTATAAAACGTTTGAGTGTATCATTTTTGACCCGATCAAGCAGCGTCTTTTTATCACCCCAAGATTGAAGCCAAAATATTTCATCCGCCACCTTTGCCGCATCTATTAAATGGCGCAAAGTCTGTTTTTCCAGCTCTGACAAAGAGGTAAGATCCGTGGTTAAGGGCAAAGATTTGTATGAATTCAGACTTTTTGCCACCGGATAATCTTTAACCGGACTAATAACTGAAACCGCAGACTTTCCACTCTGATTCTTTTGGGCCCATGAGCAAAGGGTATACAAGGTAATGGATAGTAATAGAAAAGTTTTTTTCATCATCAATGAACTTTCAAATATCGTGCAAAAAATTGCGGTTCGAAATCCTGCTTGCATTTTTTAATGAATTATGGATCAGTTTGCTTTAAAACAAACCAATAAGACATTGTTTTGTTAGCTTTGCGGTATGTCATTGATTTGCCTAACGCTGGCCGCAGTCTGCGAACGGTCCGAAAACCATCCGGAACCTGTTCTAGGTCAGAGAGCAAATCACATTAAACAACAGGAAGGGTATCCGGAACTCTATGTACCAGAATTTAGCAACCCTACCGGCAAATATGTATCTCGTCTTCTATTGAGCATTTTTAATGCGTTATTAAAAAAGGGCAGCCTAGTATTTGCAGGAAATCCATGCACCCCAGGTATGTCGGTTTTGGAGGAGGTCCATCATACCGTAGGGCAACAATTAATATTACAACCCGGAATACAAACGGTGGTATGCAATTATTGGGGAACACCCAAAACCGATGACGGAATTGTATTTCCCGCAGAACCCTATATGTTGCTGAATTTGCAAAATACATGGACCAATCTTGAGGATTACAAGCAGGCCATGCAAAGCAAATACAGGGTAAGGATCAACAAAGCGCTGCAGTGCAGTGAACATCTTCAAACGGCATGGCGACATGGCGATGAGCTTACAGAGCATCAAATTGACTGTATGGCAAAACTCCTTGCTGCCACCCTGGCCAATAAAACGCTGGCCCTGCCACCCGATTTAAAAGGGCTTATCAAAAGCTTTTGCAACACTTATGGAAAGAACTACCAAACAGTGTTTTGTTTGGATGAAAATGAACAAATTGTGGGTTTTCTTAGTGCAGTAAAGACAGGAGAAACGGTATTTGCCATGCACATTGGCTACCATGCAGAAAAAGCAAAAAAATGGCATCTATACCAAAGACTCATGCTGGATTTAATTGCAAAAAATGTTGGCACAGATACAGTACAGATTCAATTAGGTCGTACAGCAACCGAAATAAAAAGCACACTGGGCGCGGAGCCACAGGATAACAGCATTGTAATTTTCACTAACCGTACATTGCTGAAGTGGGTATTGAAATTTTACCACAAATACTTCTTTACACCCAAAACTTACATTGTACGCAGGCCTTTTCGGCAGCAGTAAAAAACATTATTAGGTTTGGTTTTACTACATTTGCCAGTATGAGAATAACCACTCTTTCATGGCTGTTTTTTTCTTTCACAGCCCTTTTTGCTCAGGACAATGTCACCAATAAATCCGGTAGTAAATACACCTTTAAATACGTGTATGATTTGGCCGGCACCGAGGTAAAGGATCAGTGCAAAACCGCTACTTGCTGGAGTTTTAGCACATTAAGCATGTTGGAAAGTGAATTGCTGAGGATAGGCAAGGGAAAACATGATCTCAGCGAAATGTATGTTGTTCGCTGGGGGTACGTTGAAAAAGCCATCAATTATATACGAATGAATGGGAAATGCAATTTTGAACAAGGCGGTGAAGGCCATGATATCCCCTACATCATTGGCAAATATGGCATTGTACCGGAAGAAGTATACACAGGTTTAGAATACGGACAAAGCCGTCATAACCACGATGAGATGCTTGCAATACTGCAAGGCATGATGGAAAAACTTAAAAACAACCCTGGTGGCACCTATAGCAAAGTATGGGTTAAGGCCGTTGAGGGCGTGTTGGATGCTTATTTGGGCAAAGTGCCTGATAAATTCCAGTACAAAGGAAAAGAATATACGCCACAGACTTTTGCCGCATCGCTGGGATTGAATATGGATGATTATGTGGCATTAACCAGCTTTAACCATCATCCCTATTACAGGGCTTTTACGCTGGAAGTACCCGACAACTGGAGCATGCAACAGGCATGGAATGTTACCTTGGATGAACTGACACAAGTCACCATAGAGGCATTAAAAAACGGATACACAGTGGCCTGGGCTGCAGACGTGAGTGAAAAAGGATTCTCCTTCCGAGATGGCTTGGGCATTGTTCCGGTTAATGATACACTGGTTAAGAAAAAGGGAGATGATTCCCGATTTTTCAATGATGCAGGTGCTGTGCGCAGCGGGTCTGCCTTCGATCAGCCCTATGCCGAAAAACCCATCACCCCGGAAATGCGACAGGATGAGTTTGACCGACAATTAACCACAGATGATCATGGCATGCACATTACCGGCCTGCTGACCGACCAGAACGGAACACGATATTTCAAGGTGAAGAACAGCTGGGGCAGTGGTAATTATTGTGGTGGCTATCTGTATGTGAGTGAGGCCTATTTTCGGCTCAAGACCATTTCGGTAATGATGCACAAAAACGGGTTGAACCCATCGCTAAAAGCCCGTATGTTTTAGTGGTTTTTAAAATCAGCATAAACAGATGATTCTGATGCCAACCACTCTAAAATACTAAATTTTTACAGATTATAGATTTTACGTCAACATTAACATTTTTCAGATTTCATATAATGTAAGGACAGGTTTTAACGTTAACATTTTATGAATACGCCATCCACACTCCTACTCTTCATCTTACTGGTTGCTTTCGCTATGAGTGCTTGCGGCACTTCGAGAAGCAAATGCAACACCAAGGGAAAAATCAGAACCGAAATGGGCTGGATGTGATTGAGCTTGTTTATTATTGCATCGATGCAATACAAGGTTATGTTTGTTTGCCTGGGCAACATTTGCCGCTCACCTCTGGCAAAAGCCCTGTTTGAAAAACATGTAAATGACAGCGGACTTCAGGATTTATTTCTGATAGACAGTGCGGGCACCAGCGGCAACCATGCCGGCGAAAATGCCGATTCACGCACCCTGCGCAATGCGAAAGAAAACGGATTGCATTTTACACATACTGCCAAAAAATTCACCCGGGAACATTTTGACAACTATGACATGATTGTGGTAATGGACCGCAGCAATGAGCGGAATGTTAAAACCCTAAGCCAAAGTCCTTCTCACCATGAAAAAGTGCACCTCATGCGAAAATGGGATGATATCGGTTTTGAGGAAGATGTCCCGGATCCCTGGTATGGCGGTCATGAAGGATTTGAAGAAGTTTTTCAGATTCTGAGTCGAAGTACGGAGAAACTATTGCAGGAACTAGCGCCGAACTGATTGTTTTCCGGTGGCTGGAACTTTTGTGTTTTGTGCACCCAGCTTAGCTGCAAACAGAAATAAAGCACTAACGACCAAAAAGCCGACCAATTCCCATGAAATATCCTTTTTAGTGGTCAACACATGGGCAAAAGACAACACTGTTAAAGCACCGATATTCAGCCAATACATGCTGCCAATGGAAAGCAGCAGAGCATTTTTACCCAAATACAAAAGGCGAAGCGTATTAAGCATGTTTAGTAAGCCGGCCAATACCATTAACAGTCCAACATAAAACCATGCTCCCCGGTCGAGTAAGGATATGCCTCCCAAAAGCATCAAAAACCAACCAAGATTAAGGGCATATTTTTGAATCCAGCCAACGTTCATAGTGCGAAAATACGCAATATTTTACGGACCGCATATTCGGTTTGTGGGAGATACACAAAGCTGAGTATCTTTGCAGCACTTTTACTTATGATAATCGGAGTACCCAAAGAGATTAAGAACAATGAAAATCGGGTGGCTTTAACACCTGCGGGAGCCAGCGAACTGGTAAGAAACGGACATACTGTATATGTGCAAGCTAATGCAGGCACAGGCAGTGGTTTTGATGATTCGGAGTATACGGAGGCGGGTGCAAAGCTGTTGCCGACGATTGAGGAAGTATACGGCATCGCAGAAATGATCATCAAGGTAAAGGAGCCCATCGAAAGCGAATACAGCCTGATAAGAGCCAATCAGCTATTGTTTACCTATTTTCACTTTGCCAGCTATGAGCCCCTCACCCACGCCATGATTAAAAGCAATGCGGTGTGTTTGGCTTATGAAACCGTTGAAAAAGCAGACCGCAGTTTGCCTTTGCTCGTACCGATGAGCGAAGTTGCAGGCCGCATGAGCGTGCAGGAAGGCGCCAAATACCTGGAAAAACCCATGGGTGGACGTGGCGTACTGCTTGGCGGTGTTCCCGGAGTAAGGCCTGCCGAAGTGTTGGTTTTAGGTGGGGGAATCGTAGGAACACAGGCTGCCAAAATGGCTGCCGGCATGGGAGCACACGTAACCATCATGGACATTAGTCTGCCTAGATTGCGTCAGTTGGATGACATTATGCCAGCCAATGTGGATACACAACACAGCAGCAGCTACAACATTCGTCAGGCAGTAAAAACCGCTGACCTGGTAATCGGCGGTGTGCTGATTCCCGGCGCTAAGGCCCCCAAACTCATTACACGCGACATGCTTTCAACCATGCGCAAGGGAGCTGTTATTGTGGATGTAGCCATTGATCAGGGAGGTTGTTTTGAAACCAGCAAGCCCACCACCCATGCTGAACCCATTTATGAAGTAGATAATGTGATCCATTACTGCGTGGCCAATATGCCTGGTGCCGTACCCTATACCAGCACACTTGCTCTGACCAACGCCACACTGCCTTACGCAATACAGCTGGCCAATCAGGGCTGGAAAGCCGCCTGCAGCAAGAGCCAAGAATTGTGCCTGGGATTGAATGTAGTGAATGGCAAAGTGGTTTACAAAGGCGTTGCCGAAGCATTTAACCTGGAATACACTCCTGTAGAGTCAGTACTGAATTAATCAGTACAATTTTTTGATATAAAAAAAGCGGCATAAGCCGCTTTTTTTATGGTATGATGTACCGATTAAATATCTTCATAAATACCACAGCGTGGCTCAAGCTTCTTCAGAATGATTCGTACAAAATCAATTAACCACCAGATTCCAAGGCCGCCCAGTGTAAATAACTGTACAAAGCCCTGCCAGGTGTAGCCCAGATAGAAGCGGTGTGCACCTAAGATTCCAAAAAAGAAACAAAGGAACAATGTCAGATACCAACTTTTACTGACACCCTGCACTGCCTTTGCTACGGTGGGGGAACTAAAAACCTTGGTCTTACTAACTTGATGGTTCGATTCAACATTTTCCTTCATGCGCTTAATAAGCGTGGACTTTATGATATTCTTGGATGGCTTTGCATGGGTTGATTCTTGCACATTTTTGGTAGGTTTAGCCACAGCCATTCCTAAGGCTACTTCCTCCACTACAGAGATCGTATTGTTCTCTACCTTGGAAACTTCGGGTAATGAGGCAGTAGGACTTTTACGCGTTTTTTGGAGTGAACCGGCAATTCCTGAACCTACACCATAGGAAGATGCTCCACCGCGGGTGACGGCATTGCGCTCTACTGAGCAGGAAAACATAAACGTACCCACTACGAGGTAAACGGTCATGCGAATGATCAATTTCTTCATATTTTGTAATTTGATTACAATAATATGAAGCCTTGACCAAGTTTCCATAGATTTATGAATATTTAATGATTGAGCCATGCCAATGCATTGTGAATAACTTGTTTGGACTACCCTTGCACGATACAACAACAGTGGATAATATTGTAGTACCAAATTAAAAAAACTATGAAAAACAAATTCATGACTTTCTTGGCGTTGGCTGCTGCAGGCATCTTTATGTCTAACTGCGCACTCACTTTGCCCGTTAACGCTACCAGCAACCCTGTTGGAAGCAAAGTTGGAACAGCAAAAGCAACCGGCTATTTCGGTATTTTGTTCTTTGATCAGGATGCCAGCATAGCCAGAGCTGCTAAAAATGGCGGTATCAGCAAAATCTCAACCGTAGATATCAAACAGACATCGCTGTTGAATTTGATTGTTACCTACGAAACCATCGTAACCGGAGAATAATAACTCCCAAGACCCCGAAATGCACATTTCGGGGTTTTTTATGCCCTTTTCGCATGCGCAAATATTTCTTTATACTATTCCTACTATTATTTTCCTGCAAAGAACATAAGCCGGAAGATATTATGCTGTTTAATGGCGTTTCTTTCCTTACCAAAGCCGGAGAAACTATTCCAGATATTGATCAAAATATTCATTCTGAATACAATAAATATTTAACATATAATAAAAACAGCATCCCCCTATTTAAATATATTCATCATGAGCAATATGGAATATTTATTGGGCTGCCTTACGGCATTACAGTTGACTCTCTATTCAATATCAAACCATCGGTCCCTTTATTAAATCAGCGGAAGCAAATTTTGGATTCAAGTAACGCCGTTTATCGAAGTTATTTCTCTCAGCAAGGATTGCAACTTCATACCTTGGCGTGTCAGATTAACAATAGTAAATTGCTCATCGTCGGCAGGACTTATACAAAGAATCTTCCTGACAGTTTTCTCTCCGAAAAAGCCCTGAGAGAAAGAATAACAATCACCAAAAACCCTCAATGAAACGCATTCTTTTTATTAGCTTTTCAATTCTTCTTATAGTATTAAATTCCGGTTGCATGATGATAAAACCGGGAGCTGTTAAATCTGGAAAACATTTATATGAATCTTATTTTATGGGAAATGCAGGCATACAGTACTTCATTAAACCAATTACATTAAAACATACAAAGAAGAATATTTTTGAGACCGATTTCACCTTCAAATATTTGCAAAATCTAAATGATACTGCGGTAATTAATTTCTCCATCAAACATGAGAATAATTTATATAAAAAAATCGATACGCTTTTAATAACCAACAATCAAAGTTCCATACATATTATTAGACCTACATTGCTCTATAATGAGAGGCTTAATGATCATTATTTATCTCGTTTCAGCGCTAAATTAACCCAAAAAGAGGTGAGGATGTTATTTGCCAACCAGGATTGGGTAATACACCTTAAGGACCTATCATTTATCCCGTCCGAAAAGACTAAAAAAAATATAGATAAATTAAATATTGCTGTTTTTAAATTGTTTGATTAATATTATTTATTAGAAAATTTAAATGCTCCCAAATTATCGTATCTATGGCGACTCAGGTCCTTCTGTCTATATCCTACATGGCATTTTCGGCATGCTGGATAACTGGCATTATGCGGCCGGTATTTTGAGTAAAAATTACAGGATTATCACCTTTGATGCCCGCAATCACGGTCGTAGCTTTCACCATGACAATGCAGGTTTTGATGCCATGTGTGAAGATTTGCTTTGCCTGATGAATCATTTACAGGACGATACTGCCTTTGTGGTAGGTCATAGCATGGGAGGTAAAACCGCCATGAATTTTGCAGAAAGGCACCCTGAAAGAGTTTCAGGGCTGATGGTGGTGGATATTGCTCCCAAAGCTTATCCTGCGGGGCATGGCGAGTATTTCAAAGCGTTTAAGGATATTGATTTTGCCCATGTTCAAAGCCGTAAAGAGGCAGAAAACCTTTTCGAACCCTACGCCCCTGATGCGGGCGTAAGACAGTTTTTGCTCAAAAACCTTGAACCCAGACCCGGAGGTGGTTATCAGCTAAAAATTAATGCCGCGGCACTGGAAAAATACTATCCGGAAATTATTGGGGATTTGCACCTTTCCCGCGGTTATGCAGGCCCTACCTTGTTTGTTCGCGGCGAAAAAAGCGGTTATATAAGGGATTCCGACATGCCTTATATTCTCAACTTTTTCCCCAATGCAACCCTGCAAACCATAGCCGGAGCGGGCCACTGGGTGCATGCCGACAATCCAACAGCTTTTATATCCTGCATTTCTGACTTTATTGTTGCACACTCACAATCATAAAAAACGTAGATTCGCAGTATCAATGCGGATTCTGTTCATCATATCTTTTTTTCTCATTGTTTCTATTACAAACGCACAACCCATTCAGGGTCCAGCTCCTGCGCCACAATCGCCAGGAAGCGGATCGTTTCTGCTGCTGCGCGTTGGAGGTGGCTTCTACCTTTCCGGGGCAGATCTGGCAAAAGGGTTTCCGCAGTTTGCCAGCATGCCCGCCGGACTATACTATAAATCGGGGAGCAACATTACCGTAGGAATTAACCATACTCCATTTTGGGGCAACCGGGTAAACTACCGAAACCTATTTGGAAATATGTTGGGGCCCAGCGGAGAAGTCATTGATCAGAACGGCTTCCCAACCGTAATACGCTACTACATGCGTGGGAACTCCACCACCCTCACTGTGGGCAAATTGCTAGGTGGCAAAGGCGGAAAAGCAGGGCAATTCGAATTGGCTTTGGGTGCAGGATTTATGCAGCACTTCGTAAAAATGCGCTTTGATGTTGGTAGAACTCCACAACTGGAAGGCGAGTACGCCAAAGGATATGACCGTCTCACCAATGGATTGCAACTGGTACAGCACTTTCGCTGGCATTACCTGAATCCGGAAACCATCAGTTTATTCGCAGGCCTAGATGTTGCCCAGGGCTTTACCCAAAACAGACGTAGCTGGAATTTTGCGGATGGAGGGCCTGATAACAGCAAACATTTTGATTTTTACAGCGGACTTTCAGGAGGCATCATCATTCCATTAAGCTTGAAAGCACGTAAGCAGGACAATCCCAATTATTTTGATTGATGGCCTACCCCCTGTTAATCGCGCTATACTTGCTGGGCCTTGTTTTGGCTTCTCCATTTCATTCAAAGGCCCGAAAAATGATCAAGGGCCGCTGGCAGTGGCGAAAAAGAATGCGCCGGGCTCTGCCTAAAAAAACGGGGAAACGCATTTGGTTTCACTGTGCCTCACTGGGCGAATTTGAGATGATCAGACCGTTGCTGGACGCCCTTAAAAAAGAGCAATCTGAAACCAGTGTAGTCATTTCCTTTTTTTCACCCTCGGGGTATGAACAACGCAAATCCTTCCCTTGCGACGGCGTCTTCTACCTGCCGCTGGATTTTGAGCGCAATGCCAAACTCTGGTATCGTTATGTGCAGCCAGACATGGTCATTTTTGTTAAATATGAATTTTGGCTGCGTTACATGCAGCAAGGGTTAAAATATGGCTGTAAAATGGTAGCGATGGGTTGCTTATTCCGGGAAGAGCAATTCGTATTTGAGCCATGGGCAAAAGCATGGAAGCGCTGCCTGCAGGATTTTGACCGGGTTTTTGTGCAAAACGAAATCAGTGCTGAAAAAGCCCGGAAAGAAGGTTTGCGCAATATCAGTATTAGTGGCGATACCCGATTTGATAGGGTTTTGGATGTGATTCGTGAAACCGCGAGCATGCCGGAGATTGCCTTGTTTAAGGGGGAAAGCATTTTATGCGTTGCAGGCAGTTGCTGGCCCCCGGAGGAAAAATTGCTGCAGGATTTTTTTACCAATAATGGCATGCCTGTAAATCGCAAGTTCGCTCTGGTGCCGCATGACATTGGTAAAAAACATATACAGGAAATACAAAACCGATTTTCTGAATACCCATGTATAACCTATAGTGAATGGCAAAATGGTGCAGATATTACCAAAGCGAAAATATTGATTGTAGACTGCATCGGTGTATTGAACGGCATCTATGCCTATGCGGATGTGGCAATCATCGGTGGTGCATTTGGCAAGGGTCTGCACAACATGCTGGAAGCCGCATGCAGGGGTATTCCCATTTTATTTGGCCCCAAACACCATAAATTCCCAGAAGCTATGGAAAGTATTGAAGCGGGTTTTGGCTATGAATGTGAGGATTACAATGCGTTTGAAAAACACTTAAAAAGTGGCTTGGGAAACCCGGAATTCAGAGAATATGCCGGTAAAAAAGCCCTGCAATATATCCAATCTAAAGCCGGTGCTACCGCGCATGTAATGGATTATCTCAATGATTTTATGCAAAAAAATAATTAAATTATTTTTCTTTTTCTAAACCAAATAAAAATAACTATACAAACGAGTGTCATCAATATTAATGCATAGTAATATCCATTTTCCCAATATAATTCAGGCATATTCTTAAAGTTCATTCCATACACCCCGACAATAAAGGTAAGGGGAAGAAAAAATGCAGAAAATATGGTTAATAGTTTCATTACATCATTCGTTTTTCGGGAATTAATAGACAAATAGGTGTTTAAGAGATTGATGGAATTTTCCATGGTTTCTTCATAGCCTAGAATTAAACCGAATAACTGATCTTTTACATCCTGAAATGCGGATTGGTGAACATCCTGAAATTTCATCTGATTGAGCACCCCCTGGGAAATTTGTAATAGTTTTTTCACCACCCGGGTTTTGCTTTTGTGAAAATACAAATCCTCTAAAGAAATGCGTGAAAAATTGCGGAGGAAAATAACTTTTTCGATATTATCTACCTTATCTGATAGCTGCTTAAGGGTTCCGTCATAGGTCTGGAAAATACGGCTCATAGCCCCAATGACAAACTCTTCCGGACTTTTAATGTCCTCAGAAAAAGGTTTTTCAAGAAATGCAAAATGATGGCGGCAAACGGTAATGACTTTATCACCATTATAAAAAAAAGCCACTTTGCCAGACACCTGACCAACCGTATTATTCCTTTCCGGCACTTTGGATAATAGGGCGCGTAATATCAAAAACCGGTATTCATGCTGTTGTTCAAATTTGGGTAAATGGCCCGGCTGCAAGCTATCTGTGAGCTGATAATCGTTAAGACCATACTTTTCTGCAAACCGTTCCATATTTTGCAAATCCGGATTGATAATATGGGTCCATGTGAACCCGGAAAATACGGTATCAGTGATATGTTCGGGATGTTGCATTGCTACTGCAAATAACAGAAAAAAAGTATAGTACAGCAGGGTTGTGTATTAAATTTGCGGCCATGTCAGCAGCCATCGAAACAGACATCATTATCATCGGCGCGGGACCTGTGGGGCTCTTCACGGTTTTTGAAGCAGGTTTGCTGAAATTAAAGTGTCATCTCATAGACGCTCTTCCCCAGCCGGGTGGGCAACTAACCGAAATATATCCCAAAAAACCCATTTATGATATACCGGGCTTCCCTTCCGTGCTGGCAGGTGATTTGATTGAAAACCTAATGGAGCAAATTGCGCCTTTTAAGCCCGGTTTTACATTGGGGGAAAGAGCCGAACAGATTAAACACCTGGAAAACGGACATTTTGAAGTCATTACCCATAAAGGCACAATACACAGAGCCCCCAATATTGCCATAGCAGGCGGTCTTGGATGTTTTGAGCCCCGTAAACCCCCAATTCAAGGAATTGAAAACTACGAAGAAAATGGGGTAGATTATATTGTGAAAGATCCGGAAAAATACAGGGGTAAAAAACTGGTGATTGCGGGTGGCGGAGACAGTGCGCTGGACTGGAGTATTTTTTTGGCTGATGTTGCTTCGCATGTGACCCTCATACACCGACGTACCGAATTCAGGGGACACCCGGACAGTGTACAGAAGGCCCTTGATCTGGCTGCAATCGGAAAAATCAATCTGATGACCAACAGCGAAGTTACCGGGTTGAAAGGCACTCCCACACTGGATTCCGTGATTGTCATGCAAGAAGGTGAAGAAGATAAAGTTCTGGCAACAGATTACTACCTACCCCTGTTTGGTCTGTCACCCAAACTTGGCCCTATTGCAGACTGGGGATTACAAATTCATAAAAATGCCATTGAGGTAAATACAGAAGATTATAGCACACAGATTCCGGGCATTTACGCCGTAGGCGATATCAATACGTATCCGGGTAAATTAAAACTGATTCTGTGTGGTTTTCATGAGGCCACGCTCATGGTTCAGAGTGCTTTTAAGCGTATTTATCCCAATAAAAATGTAGTGCTGAAGTACACCACGGTGAGCGGAATACAAGGGTTTTCGTAGGTTCGACCCCTCCGGGGTCGTTGGTTTGTGGGGTTTGCCCACCCGACGCTATCGCATCGGGTTACTAACATTTGACCCCTCCGGGGTCATGCGCGGCGATACCCGATATACTGACATGCCTTAAACACTTG
>CAYYXG010000006.1:44420-125763 GCA_964475595.1 uncultured Flavobacteriaceae bacterium | reverse complement strand
GCTTCATTGTTTTCGGCTGCGTTTTCCTCTGCATCAAACAAGGAATCGGGTCTGCGGGCATCTATCCAAAGCCGCAGACCTTCCTTAACGGAATCAAGATTGATTTCTATGTTTGATACTGATTTCAATTTAAGACCAGATTTTATTTTTAATATTTAGTGTTTCTCAAATAACATCCTTGTATTTCTCTTCACTTATCTGTTGACTGTAATGCATTACCTTATGGATTCTGTATGTATCACCAAAGTGCATTTTTAACAATTCATATGTTACATTTCCGAATGCAATAATAAATGGGTCAATACACTTCAGGTCTTTAATTTCTTTATTCCCTCATCTATTCGTTTATCTAAGGTGTATTCTGCTACTACGTTTACATCATATTCTCCAAATCTTTTAACTCCTTGTACGTCTCTTCTATTGAATCCCCTCTTAGAGCTGACTCTTTTAGAGTATTCCTCCAATAAGCGGGATATGACATTATTTGGTTTGTTTGGTCTTTTGTCAATTTCTTCTTGCTCTTTGGTTCTTCTTTCTGTTTCATTATTTTGTTCATTGGTTTTTTGGTCTTCAAATGTAGTAAAGTAACATTACCTGCTTCTTCAGGGCCTACCATGATTACATCAGGTTTAAGCATATCAAGTAATTTGGGATTTTGAATTAAATCGAATATGCTCATATCGCCAATATTGGATTTGGGCTTTAAGCCTTCTTTTGCCCACACTGCCCAACTTGCAAACTCATCGTATTTAGATGTAATTTCATGATAATGTTCTTTCGTAATCATTATAACAATCTCCGGATGAAATCAAGCTTCAGCAAAACTAGCAAATCCGTTGTCAATGGCTCCGCGATACATACGGGCAATTTTTTCAAGCGAAAGCGGATATAGCACATTGGCACCATTGTAGTCAAATTCTGTTTTGTCAAACACGTCCTTAATGATGCTCACATTACCCGTAATGCAGAACGAACCCAGCGTTTCCAACACAGGACACAACTTTCTGCGTGAACCATGAAGCTTGGGCAGCAACTTCTGCATAATGGCAATGTCAATCTTTTGATTGGTTTTAAGTGTACTATCCAAATTAGTAAGCTGATAAATCAAACGCAGTATTTCGGTGGCACTGCGGTAGCCAAATTCTGCCCCGTTTTTCTTCAGCTCACCAAAGAACTGAACCAAAGCCTCATTGATTTCGGTGATATCAGTAGTAGCAAATTCTTTACAGGCTGCCCTTTCCAAAAAGCTTTTGGCCATGCCAGCACCTTTGCCCGTAATGGTATCCATGTTAATGTCTCTGATATTGTCCAGAAAGTTTTTTATTTCATCCTTAGTAACCCTGAACTCAATGGTGTTGGCTCTATCGAGCACTTTCGGACTGAACATGTTGGTAGTTTCGTCAATGTTCACGGTGCCGATAATAAATAGATTGGATGGAACCTTTAGTTTTGCCGGAACTCCGTTCTGCACCGTTCCTTCGGCAAACAACGGAATTTCTTCTTTCGATTCCATTACACTCAGAAAGTCGGCAAAATATCGTTCCACATGGCTCAGATTCATTTCATCTAGAATGAGGAAATGTGGAAGTTCAGGTTGATTGTTGGCCTGAATGATTAAATCCAGTACACCACTGTCGGGTTTTACATATTCTTGTGGCTTCAAAGCATTGGGATAACCCAAAAGGGGTTCACGGTTGGTCCAGTCGGCACCCACTGGAATAATGCGGTACTGACTTTCATCCTGACAAATCCATTGCACAAAGGCCTGTGCCAGTTTAGTTTTACCGGAACCGGAGAGACCGGTGAGGATGACGAAGGGTTTGGTGAGGAGAGATGCAATAAATCTGTATATTATTTGGACCTCATATTTTAAACCTGAAGAGCAAACAGCATGAATAAAATCATTGATAGCATTAGAAGTACTTTTTATTAATTGTATTGAAATTTGGCCATCAGAATGTTTTTCAAAAACAATTCTATCACCAACATTTGCCTTAATTGTGTCAAAATAGTCCCCAATTCTTGTTAATCGATACTCACCGTTGGCCTCCTTTCTATAAGGTAAAATATACTTAAGATTAAAACAAGTATCCTTGACTGTGATTTGTTTCGGAGGGTTGCCAAAGAATTCTTCCGGATTTACTTGGGTCTTTGGTATTGTAATGTATCGATCGTGCATGCCTGCCGCTCCAATATTTGAATTGGATAATACTTTCTCAAATTTCATTTTTATCATATTTATAAATATTGTTTTATTGCTTTAGCAATTCCTCTTGCCATTACAGGTGGAACAGCATTGCCTATTTGCATGTATGTTTTTAAATAAGCACCAAGAAAAGCATAATCATCTGGAAATGATTGAATTCTTGCGGCTTCTCTTGGAGTAATACTTCTTATTTGTTTCGGATGTATGTGAGAATGACAGTCCATTTTTAAATGTGCAGTAATTGTACGTGAGGGTTTGTCTTCAACAAGTTTGTAATATTTGTCCTTAAAAATGTGATTTCGGTGTAAATAAGGCATAATGTGCTTTACCGATTCGCAAGCTCCGTCTTCGCCTTGTTTTAAAGTTTTGTAGATCTCGTAATTAATATCATTTGTGTAACGAGCTTTGTGATTAAAAATATAATCTATTTTTCTGTTCTGATTAATTAATTTTAGGTATGTATTCTCATTCCCAACAAAAGTATTTATATCGACTTTCTTACCCGTAACTTCGTCATCAACCTCTGTCATATTCTTTTCTCTTGGGGCTTCAAGCGGTTTTATATATGCTAAAGCATCTTTGAGTAGATGTTTTTTTGCATTTTTGCAATTATTGTCTATTTGTTGAAAAATTTGAAGTGGAGTTATTTTCTTCAATTCTATTATATCTTCGCGTATCCCAATGAAAATCAAACGTTCTCTTTTTTGTGCTACCCCAAAATTGTCGGAACTTAAAACTTTGCAATGTACTATATATGTGAGTGTTTTATTTGCGATTTCCACTTTTATGTTATTGTAGTCTTCGATTATTTGCTGGGCGTATGGTAGCATACCTTTGACATTCTCCATTATAACAAATTTTGGGGCTATTTTTTCAACGGCTTTAATAAAGTATTTATAGAGTTCATTTCTAGGGTCATCAATTATTCTTTGTTGGTTTGCTGAACTAAAGCCTTGACAGGGCGGACCTCCCATAACAACATCTATTTCATTATTAATGTGATTTTCTATTTCATTAACTAATTCTCGTATATCTCCTTTAATCACTTTGTTTTCGCTAATTTCAGGATGATTATACCTAAATGTCTCAATACATACGTCTTCATTGTCATTTGCCAGTTCTAGCTGATAGCCTTCAAGTCCAAAGCCAAGACTCAAGCCACCTGCACCGCAGAAAAAATCGACTGTTTTTGGCTTTCTGCTGGAATTAGCAATTTTTTGAACTTCCCTTCTTTTACTCGGATCTATTTTATCAAGTAAACTACCGATTTGTGATTTATATTCAATATTGAACTTTACAGCAGCTATGAATTCATTAAAAAGAAGGGGAGGAAGTATAGTTTTCAGTATTTTTTGTTCTTCTTTTGTTCCAAATGACATAATTTCTAACTGTTTGAGTCGTTCAATTACCTCTTTTGAAATTGTAAGGTCTCCAACGTGTGCATGAAATTGGTTTTTTAAAGCGAATGAATTTAACAATTTGACATAAAATGTCACTATTTCAATGAAATATTTTTTTTCATTTGCTTTTATAGTATTAATATTCTTAAACATATTTATAATCCTAAAAGTGCTTTTTTTATGCTCTTAGCAATAGCTTCTGCCATTAATGGAGGAACAGCGTTGCCAATTTGTTTGTATTGTTGCGTTCTTGAACCTTCGAAGACAAAGTCATCTGGAAATGATTGCAATCTAGCCGCTTCCCTAGGGGTTAAAGTTCTTGCTTGTTTATAATCCGGATGGATAAATTGATTACCATCTTTGTAAAGGTGTGCAATTATTGTTCTTGCAGGTAAATCCCAAAATTGAACTACATAACTATTGTCAAATACACGCTGTTTCATGTGGTTGAGTTCTGGCATTTTTTCTAATAAATCTTTGAAGGTCCATTTGTTTTTACTCATTTCATAATATCTTCTTTTGTCAACATCGTTGTGACTTCTGGCAACATGATCAGCAATTATATTGCTCTCCCGTGCTCTTATTTTATCTAAAAAATCATTCCATAAATTAACTCTATGCTCTGTGTATGTTGAACCTTGGCCAGGTTTTAAAAAAGGCAAATCAGAAATTGCTTCCTTGACAGTCACATATTTACGTTTATTTTTCCTTTCTTCATCTGAAGATTCTGGATTGTAATGTGTTTTTATTATTCCATTGTAAATTTCTTTTGGTTTAAGTTTAATATCCTTTCGCACACCAATTAAAATTACTCTTTTGCGAACTTGAGGTACACCATAGTCACAAGAATTTAATACCATATCATATGGGTTTTCAATTAGATTATATTCTTGGCCGAGTTGTTTGAGTATATTATCTACAATTTTTTTGCCTCCAATTTTTGCGGTAAGCAATCCCGTTACATTTTCAAAAACAAAAATCTTTGGTTTGAAATGTGTTAGTATTCTTTCATAGCTCTCAAATAAAAAGTTGCGAGGGTCATTTTGCATACCGTTATCATCTTTTGCTCGTCCTAATGAAGAGTATGCCTGGCATGGGGGACCTCCAATGATTAAGTCCACTGCTTCATTATTTATCTCTTTTTCAATACTTTGTAAGATATCTTCATCAGTGATATCTTTTTCAAGAACGCTTATCTGAGCATCAAGGAATCCATAATGCCGCATTCTAGTTCGAAGACTTTCACATGCAAAATGATCAAATTCAACATGTGTCAGAGCTTTAAAACCTTGTCTGTAAAACCCTTCAGACAAACCACCACAACCTGCAAATAAATCTATGAATGTCAATTTGTCTTGTTTTTTAATCGGCATAATTAATTTTTGGAAAAATGGTATTTATTTTAAACTCAAGAGTATCAGAAGTCTTGCTTATCATGCAATTAATCTTTCTTTAGTTATAGATTGAGAAAGTTGTTTAAATCTATTTATTCTAACAGTCACCTTTCGATTACCTTGAATTCATAATCTAGAAAAATAGAAAACCGCACTAAGTAGTCAACTGTTATGCTGAATTTTCCATTTTCGATTTTTGATATTGTAGAGCGGTTAATGTCCATCATATCCGCTAGTTGTTCCTGGCTGTAACCTCTTAATTCCCTTATGTATTTGATCTTCTCACCGAGTTTAAATCGATATTCCACAATCCTATCTTTGTTTAACATTGAAGTAGCTACCATAGTTGTGCTCAAATATACATTTTGTCAGGGCTGCAGGTGCAATATATTGAACATGTTTTATTAACATTGATGTTTAAAAGGTCTTGAGATGTTTGCCAAATGTTTGCCAAATCATTTTTTGTGTTCACTAAATCATTCACTTTGTGTATGTTATAGAAGACAAAAAACATCCCAGCGGGATCACAAAGCGGCTTAAAGGCCGCTTTTTTTATGTGTCCTGCTGGGATCCCGTACCCAAAGGGGTCGGGAAGTCTCAGCGGGATCAATTTGACAATAGCCGACAATGCACTTATCTGGGATAATAATTTTGAAACCCCTGAACGGGCATTTCAAATTTTTTTGCTATGGAATAAATTATAAATCCGTTTAAATTCGATGAAATCAGAAAATCTAAATAACCCTTCCCTGATTCATAATGAATAAAAAGTTAACATTATAAAGGCCTTGCATTTACAAAACAAAAGAAATCCCCTCTGGTGGTGGTGAGAGATGGCAGGATTGTCAAAATGAAAGTGGAAGAATATAGGTTTTAAAAAATCCCTTTGGATTATTGATTGTATAGCATTACAAGAAAGCAACTGAATTAGGCATGGTCAAATAAGTTATATGCGGCCATACACCAACAATTACTCAGTTGGAATCAAGCGCCAACTATCTTGATAAAATATACCAGGTAGTTAAATTTTTTTGGCAGTTCTGTGCCTACAACTTGACAACCTTTTGAAGCGTACTTCGATTTCCTGTTTTTAACTCAACGAAATAAAGGCCCGGGCTAATATTATCAGTGTCTAATTGAATTGTGTGCGTACCTTTCGTATAGAAGTTGGTTTTATTTTCCATAATTACCTTACCTCCGTTATCCAAAATTCGTAAGGAGACATTTTGGTTTTGATATAAATGGAATGAAATAGTACTTCCTGTTACAAGAGGGTTAGGGTAAACGTTCAATTGGTCAATTGCAATTAAATTATGGTTGGTGACGGAAGAGGTGAAAACACGAACATTGGATTTTAGGCGTATAAAACGGTTTGGAGATTCGGTAAGGGCATAAATCTGTCCATCAGGTGCTTGTCGCACATCCCTAAAACGTGCATACCCATTCATACTCCGGTAGGATGCCGATTTTTTATCGTCTTTCAATTTTAGCCAATGTATATGCGTTCCCGCTAGTGCACCTATTAGTATATCGGCCTCGTTAGCTTGTTGTGCGTTTCGTAAAAAGGTCATACCGCTGGGTGCAATAGATGGAACCCAATAGGTAAGTGGTAGTGTCATCCCCGGCAGTGTGGTATCTGGAGTAATTGTAGTGCCATCGTAATTAATGCCAAAGGTAACCTTAGGCCAACCATAGTTTGTGTTGGGTTTGATCAGGTTGAGTTCATCACCACCACGCGGACCATGTTCATGTGCATATATTTCTCCGGTAACCGGGTGCATAGCCATGCCCTGTATATTACGGTTTCCCCAACAGTAAATTTCAGGTTTTGTATTCGGGGTGTCTATAAGCGGATTGTCATTTGGTACCGTTCCATCATCATTTAATCTCAATACTTTTCCCAAGTGATTATTTCTGTTTTGTGCATGCTCTGGAGTGCCTCTGTCACCCACAGATATATAAATCTTATTGTTATTGTCAAATACAATTCTGGAGCCAAAGTGTACTCCGGAATTGACTATCGGAAGCGCTCTGAATATCTCCTTAAACTCCGTGAGTTTATCATCAACCAGTTTGCCTCGGCCAAGAGCAGTGGTTTGGCCACCGGAGGCAGATACTGCATAAGTTAGGTAAACAAAACGATTGGTTGCAAATTCCGGATGCAATGCAATATCTAATAACCCACCCTGTCCATTTTGTGAAACAACAGGTACGCCGGAAATTTCAGTTTTTATATTGGTAGATATCACATAGCGAAAAAGCTTACCCTGCCTTTCAGTAAATATTACCTCATCACTATTGATGAAGGTAAATCCCCAAGGAACTGAAATATTGTTTATTAAAATTTTGTCCTCTGTCAGTTCAGGAGTCTGACCATTTAATAACATCGTTGAAATGGTCAGCATTGAACCCAGTAACAATTTTAAAATGAATTGTCTTTTTATACCTTCTAATAACATGTGTCAAATTTATTAATCTCAATGGATAATCGATTTGAAATTGATGACTTAGGGTAAAAATTAATAATGAAATAACAGAAATATTTAACAATCCAATTATTGCAAAATTGGGTACATAATATCTTTTGTTGTAATTGTATTTATTTCCATATACATTCGCTCTATGAAAAAGTCAATTACCCTCTTTTCGGTTGCCATTTTCTTAAGCATGGCGGCCATTTCATTCAGCTCCTGCGATAAATTGAAAGAAAAGTTATTTAAAGCCTTTTCAACCGGGGGCGGTAACGTTAATTTTACCATACCGATTGTCACATCCACCACTGCTGAAGGTAAGTATGCTACCGAAAAAGTTTACATCAATGTAGATTCTATCATCAAAGCAGAAACCGGTGGTGTGTTTTCGTTGAATGATGTGAAAATAATAAGCATGGAATCTGCTGAAATTTTTGTGAATAATGCAGATCAGGATAACAATCTTGGCAACTTTGAAGTAGGAGCCGTAATTTTTAATACCTTCAATACTTCCAAAAACGATTGGAATGAACCAATGTTATTGGCTACCAATGATTTGGATGATGAATATGCCGACTACCATAAAATGATCATTACAGAAAAAGTGAACATGAAAGAACATTTGCGGAGCAATGAGATTGCCTATTGGTATGGTGCCAAAGCCCGCAGGGTAACTACAAAACCCTTGGAGTGCACGCTCAAAGTGAAATTGCATATCGAGTAATCGGAAATAATCCCCCGTAAATAATACGTAACTTTGAAACCCCAACCCATTTAGGTTGGGGTTATTTATTACCTATGAAAATTCACAGAAGCTGGTATATATTCATCCTTGTAGTGGTGTTGCTCGCATTGGGAAAATGGTTGTTTTTATCTCCAAAAAAAGAAGCCGGGGATAATAAGCCCAAAAATCCTGTTGTTAAGGTTTCCGCCATTGCGGTGAGCCAGAATGAATACAGCGATGAAATCTCTGTTACCGGCTATTTAATGCCTGCAGAATCCGTTCAGCTTCAACCCGAAGTTTCAGGTAAGGTTATCGGCATTTATTTTCAGGAAGGGGCCCCCGTTTCAAAAGGACAGCTGCTTGTTAAGCTCAGCGATTCAGAATTACAGGCGCAGCAAAAAAAATTAAAAGCGCAATTGGCACAAGCCCGGATTGAGCTGGATAGAAACCGAAAGTTATGGGAGGCCAAGGCCATTGCTCGTGAAGTATATGATGCCTCGCAGTTGAACGTGCAATCCTTGCAGGCCGATGTAGAACTCAATGAAGCGCAAATTGCAAAAACCGAAATCAGAGCACCATTTTCAGGTACAATGGGCAATCGCACCATCAGTGTTGGGGCCATGTTGATGCCATCCACGGTGATAGCAACCCTATATCAGCATTCATTTATTAAGGTGAAATTCTTTGTTCCCGTCTCATTTAGGCAGGGGCTTAAAGAAAATATGGAGGTGACCGTGATTGCTGCAGATGGCAAACAAAGCGTCGCCGGCATTTATAGCATAGAACCTTCTGCCAATACAATAGCAGGTTCTGTTGAGGTGAGAGCACGATTGAAATCATCTCCGGAATTTCAGTCCGGCGATGTTGTTTCAGTTACAATTAAGAAACAATCAGCTACCGCTGCGGTACGAATTCCTTCCGAAGCATTGGTGCCGGTGTTGAAAGGTAATAGGGTGTATATCATCAAAGGCGGAAAGGCAGAACCGCGGGACGTAATCACAGGGGCAAGAAACGATTCCAGCATTTTGATTTTATCAGGTTTGCAGTCCGGTGATTCCCTGATCACAGGAGGACTGATGTTTGTGAAGCCGGGTGTCGCGGTGAAGATATCGCCTAAAAAGTCAGCCAAACCATGAATCTGTCCGAACTGAGCGTGAAACGCCCCGTATTGAGCATGGTCATGTCTTTGCTCATATTGGTGTTTGGAGGCATTGGTTTTAAATTCCTCGGAGTACGCGAGTTTCCATCCATTGATCCCCCCATTATTACGGTAAGAACCGGTTACACAGGTGCCAATGCCGAAGTGGTGGAAAGCCAGATCACCGAACCCTTGGAAAAGGCCCTGAACAACATCGAAGGCATACGTACCATTTCATCCGCCAGCAATCAGGGGAGCTCCGTGATAACCCTGGAATTCGAATTGAGCGTGGACATGGAAAGGGCCGCCAATGATGTGCGCGATAAGGTTTCTCAGGCAGTGCGGCAGCTTCCGCAGGATATTGATGCGGTTCCCAGTGTTTCCAAGGCAGATGCCAACAGCGATGCCATTATCAGTATGACCGTGCGCAGCAGCGATCGTAAACAAACCAACCTAAGCGACTATGCCGAAAATGTGATTGCACAGCGCATACAAACGATTCCCGGAGTCAGCGGGGTGCAAATCTGGGGTCAAAAACGCTACGCCATGCGCCTTTGGCTGAAACCGGCCCTGATGGCAGCACGCGGTATTTCTCCTGCCGATGTACGGACTGCACTTCAACAGCAGAATGTAGATCTCCCCTCAGGTAAAATTGAGGGCAATACCACGGAGTTAAACATAAATACCCGGGCCAACCTCGAAACCGTAACGGAGTTTGAAAACATGTTGCTGAAAAGCACAGAAGCTGGTAATGTATACCTCAAAGATGTGGCAGAGGTTCAGCTTGGGCCTGAAAATGAAACTACCATTCTCAGGCAGAGTGGGGTGCCTATGGTAGCCATTGCTGTGGTACCTCAGCCGGGTTCAAATCAAATTTCGATTGCTTCGGAGTTCTATAAGCGGCTGGAAAATCTGAAAAAAGAATTGCCTGCTGATATAGCGCTGGATGTGGTGCTGGATACCACCGAATTCGTGCGCAGGTCCGTGAAGGAAGTAGCGGAAACCTTACTTATTGCCTTCGTTTTGGTTATATTGGTAGTTTACCTCTTTTTCCGGGATGCAATCGTGGCCATACGACCGCTAATTGATATCCCAGTGTCGCTGGTGGGCACTTTTTTCATCATGTATCTTTTTGGTTTTTCCATCAACGTACTTACCCTTTTGGCCATTGTACTGGCTACCGGTCTTGTGGTGGATGACGGCATTGTAGTGACAGAAAATATTTACAAACGCATTGAAAAAGGAGAGAACCCCATTACTGCGGCTATTGAGGGTACTCGTGAAATAATTTTTGCCGTAGTAAGCACCTCACTCACGCTGGCCGCCGTGTTTCTTCCGGTTATATTTCTTCAAGGCTTCACAGGGCGTCTTTTTAGGGAGTTTGGGGTAGTGCTTGCATCATCCGTCTTAATTTCTGCATTCGTATCGCTTACCCTCACACCCATGCTTAATGCGTATTTGGTGAGGAAAAACAACAAGCGTAGTCGTTTTTATGAAGCCACGGAGCCATTTTTTGAGCGATTGAACAGCGGATACCGAAGTTGGCTAAACGGTGTGTTGCACAAAAAATGGATAGCGGTGGGAATTTTAACCATTTCGCTGGCCGCTGGGGTATATTATTTCAAATCACTCCCCAAAGAGTTGGCGCCTATGGATGATCGCAACTGGTTTCGGTTATCAGTTACAGCCCCCGAAAGTGCCTCCTATGATTATACGGATGCGCATATGTTGCAATTGGCAAAATTCCTGGATGATTCTGTTCCAGAATTGGCGGTAGCCCTTACCGTTACCTCACCTCAGTTTGCCGGTTCGGGATCTGTTAATACAGGATTTGCCCGCATCAGACTGATCGATGCGTCGGAACGCAAACGTACCCAGGCCGAGATTGCTCAGTATATACAGAAGAAAGCCATGGGCATGAATGCTGCCAAAACCTTTGTAATTCAACCCCAGACTATTTCTACAGGGGGGGCAGGTTTCGGCCAACCCGTGCAATTTGTGATTCAGGCACCCAGTTTTGAAAAACTCAAATCGGTACTGCCGGGTTTTATGGAAGACGCTTCCAAAGACCCTAATCTGCAGGCCGTGGATGTGAATTTAAAATTTAATAAGCCGGAAATTAACCTGGAAATTGACCGTGAACGTGCCGCAATGGCCGGGGTGAGTATGCAGGAAATTGCACAGACCCTTCAATTGGCTTTCAGCGCGCAGCGGTTTGGCTATTTTACCCAAAATGGAAGACAATATCAGGTTATTGGCCAACTCGACAGGGCCAATAGGGATGAGCCGGCCGATCTTCAGGGTATCTATGTGAAAAATAGAAATGGCAACGCCATTCAGTTGAGAACTTTGGTCAAAGTGGTTGAGGAGAGTGCCCCGCCACAGCGATACCACTACAATCGTTTTATTTCAGCTACGGTTTCTGCAGGTTTGCCTCCGGGGAAAACAGTAGGTGACGGCATAAAGGCCATGCGCACATTGGCAAAAAAGCATCTGGATAACAGTTTTAAGACCGTACTAACCGGAAGTTCCAGAGATTTTGAGGAAAGCAATGATAATCTGTCATTCGTTTTTCTGCTGTCACTGCTGCTTATTTATTTGTTGCTGGCCGCGCAGTTTGAAAGTCTGACCGACCCATTAATTATTATGTTGACTGTTCCATTGGCCCTGGCCGGTGCCTTATTTTCCCTGTGGTATTTTAACCAAACCTTAAATATCTTTTCGCAAATCGGTATAATCATGCTCATTGGTCTAGTGACTAAAAATGGGATTTTGATTGTTGAATTTGCCAATCAACTGCGCGAAAACGGAAAAAGTAAACTCGATGCCATACTGCAGGCCTCAGAAATGCGCCTAAGACCTATTTTAATGACCACCATTGCAACGATATTCGGTGCGCTACCCATTGCGATAGCTTTTGGCTCCGGTGCCGCCAGCAGGCAAGGAATGGGCATTGTAGTGATGGGCGGTCTTCTGATTTCGCTGTTGTTTACACTGATTGTAATTCCAACCATGTATTTATGGCTTTCAAGAAAGAAATAATGAAGGCATTGTATGTGATATTGCTCTGTATTGTAGGTTGTCTGAATCCATTGTTGGCTCAGAAATTAACCCCGGAGCAGGCGGTGGAAAAAGCCATTAAAAATCACCCTGATTTGCAAACGGCTGAAAAATTGAAGCGCATTGCCGCATTAAACAACAGTCTGGGTAGGGCGGGGGCATTGCCACAAATCGCCATTATCAGTGGCTGGAATACCGCTACCCAAAATGCCAACCTCACCTTCAACAACGGTAGTGAAATTTCCAGAAAAGGTGCCGGCAGTTCCTCACTCAACGGAAATTTACAGGCCACACAGATGTTGTTTGATGGAATGGGCGTGCAATCACGCAAGAAAGCACTACAGTGGGAGGAAATAGCCGCCGTTGAATTGTTAGGTGTTAGAAAAAAAATGCTCAGAGAGCAGGTGCTGAATGCCTATTACAACTGGGTGAACGAATTACAGTGGTTTGAGCAAATGAAGGGTATGGATTCGTTTTTTCATGTTAAAACCCAACAAGCTGAGCTGCTCTACCAAAATGGAAAAGCAACCGAAGCAGATGTTTTACAGGCAAAAGCCGATGAAGCTATGCAAAATTCGCAAACCATTAACCGTCAGGCGGCTTGTATAGAAGCAGCAGCCAGTCTCAATTTACTGATGTTTGAACCGGCGGATCAACAATATAGCCCATCCGTCAAAGAAATTGAGGTGGAATTACCCCTGCCGGATACTTCAGAAGCAGCTTTGCTGCAATCAAGCAGCGAATTGAGATTGCGAAAGGCCGAATGGGAAACCATGAAACAAAATCAACGCCTGTCTAAGTCTGAAATGCTGCCGACATTGAGCATGCAGCTAAATACCAGTCTGCTAAACAGCCGCTCTGATGTGGGACTTTTGCTTAACAACCAAACCACAGCCGCCAACATTGGTATTAATCTGAATTACAATATTTTTAACGGGGGAGTGGTTAGGAAGGAAATTCAAATAGCTGCATTTAGGACGGCGATGGCAGAAATTGCCTATAAAAAAGCCATGATGGAACTTAAAAATGAGGTTTTTGTGGGGGTGAAAAAATGGAGAAATGCTCAGCAATCGGTAACTCTGCAAAAACAGGCAGTTGAACAGTATAAAAAAGTATTGCAAATTTCAAACGACGCTTATTTATTGGGTAAATACAACCGTGTTGAACTGTCACAGGCGCACTTTCAATACCAAACTGCCTATGCCAACCTGATGGCATCGCAGATTAAGTCCCTGCAATATTATCATAGCTTGCAGCGAATATTGGCTACTGATTAATTTGGAATTGACAAAAAAAATTCGTATATTGTAATTGAAAATGTTTTTTCTGCTTTCAAAAATTCTGATTGTCTTGATTCGTCCACTCTGCTGGAGTGTGGGATTGCTGATTTGGAGTTATTTTACCAAGAAGCAGGAACGCCGTCGCAGATTGATTCTTGGCGCTGTAATTATTCTGTTTGTTACTTCTAATAAGGTATTGGTCAATGAAATTACCCGTGCGTGGGAAATTGAGCCTAATACCCATGCAGCAATTCCGGAAACCGCCATCATTTTGGGGGGATATGCTGAATGGGATTCGCACAGAAACCGGGTTCAGATGAGTGATGCCGCAGACCGACTGTATTCCGTTGTAAATTTATACAGACAAAATAAAATTAAGCGGATTATCCTTTCCGGAGGTTCTGCCTCACTTACCGGGCGCACCAAGCCTGAGGCAGACTACGTGTTACCCATTCTAAAAGATTATGGGGTACCCGATTCGGTGATTATCAAAGAAAGTAAGTCCAGAAACACCCATGAAAATGCGCTAAATACCGCTAAGATATTGAAAGATAATAAAATAAGCGGACCTGTATTACTGGTCACTTCATCCTTTCACATGCGCCGCGCTAAGGGCACATTTGTTAAAGCGGGCTTGGAGGTGCAACCGTATCCGGTTCATTTCATTAGCGACTACGGCCGAGGTTACTTTCTGCCTGATTTCTTCATCCCAAGCAGTGAAGCACTTTACAGATTCGATGCCATTATAAAAGAATGGGTGGGCTACATAGCCTACGCCATTACCGGAAAACTGTGATCAGAATTTTTGGTAAATAAAAGGGATGGGTTCCATGCCGGAAATTTGATAAGCCAGGAAAATGGCAATGACCAACAACATTGCATGCAAAAACCAACCTGAGCGAATGAATGCTTCCTGCAGCTTATTATAAAATTTTTCCCCGGTCCATTGCCATATCAGCAAGCCCAGCATCACCGCGAAAACACCGCCAAAATCTCGCATCCAGTTTCCAAAAACAGACCAGTCTAGGTCTGTGAATATGTGGTTAACCATGCCTGTCGCTGTTTCCATGTTCTCCAAACGGAAATAAATACCGCTGAGGGCTAGGAATAAAAAGGTTAATAAAATGGATAGAGGCTTGTAAATCCATAATGGTATTCCCTTTTTTATTTTATCGCGTATACCCGATGAAGCAATATCCCACGAAAGTGCTATGCCGTGTAATGCTCCCCAGAAGGTGTAATTAACAGAAGTTCCATGCCAGAATCCACTGACAATGAAGGTAATCAATACTGCCAGCACTGTGCCCCATTTTTTCCATCCTCTCAGGGTAAATGAAAGCGGAAAAAACAGGTATTCATTCAGCCATTTGCTAAGACTCATGTGCCACCTGCGCCAGTATTCCGTGATGTTGGCCGCTACATAGGGAAAATTGAAATTGTCCGATAGTTTGAAACCCAGCAGTAATCCCATGCCCAGCATTAGGTCTGTGTATCCGCTGAAATCAAGAAATACCACAAGCGCCTGACCAATGGCAGCAAAAAGATTTTCCATACCGGTAAAAAGATGGGGATTGCCAAATACCCGCTCTGTAAAATTGGCTGTTAAAAAGGCAGCCAACGCATATTTCTTAATAATTCCGGATATTAAAAAGAAATAGGCCTGACCCGATGGCACCGCTTTGGCATTAAATCCTTTGTGCAATTCAGGTAAAAAATCTCTTGCCGGTGATATGGGGCCCTGCAAAATCAGGGGAAAGAAGCTTAAATAGGTGAAGTAACGCACCCAGTTGGTTTCGGCTGTTTCAATATTTTCATGGTAGATGTCCAGCACATATCCCAGAGATCGAAAAACATAAAATGAAACTCCTATGGTTGCAGGCCAAAAAGGTAGCTCACCCAAACCAAACCATTGTGCCAAATGTCTGAAGGAAAGTATCAGCCATACATTGAATACAATGCTTATCCATAGCAGTAATCGTTTTCGCCCATCGCTTCGAGCTGTATTTATTCCTTTTGCCAGCGTAAAATCTACTACGCTCAACATCAATAATATCAATAATCCCGTTCCGCTAAGTCCATAATAAAAAAAGCTGTTAAATGCGAATAACAATCCAATTCTGAGGGTGGGTTTTCCGGCCATGGCAACATACAGGCAATAAAATGCCAGAAAAACCATGATGAAATGAGAAGAGTTAAATGCCATTACTTAACACGAATAGTTTGACCGGCCCTGATATGATGGTTTTTCATGCGGTTGAGTTTCATGATGGCCGAAGTGCTGCTGCCGTATTTTTTGGATATGGAAAACAATGTTTCTCCTGATTTTACTTTGTGATAAATGGCCTTAGGTGCCGGTGGAGGCAATGGTGGCCTGGGATTCGGTTTTGGTTTTGGTGCTGGTTGTATGACCGGCTTAGGAGCAACTTTCAAGATGGTATCCGGACCCGTTATTTCAGAAGAGTCTACAGGATTGGTTACATTGGGGATTGTTGGTTTTACCGGAACCTGTACTTTAATGGGTGCGTATATTTTTAATACTTGGCCTATCCATAGGTAGTTGCTCCTTAATCGATTCCAGCTTTTAATCTGATAGGCACTCACCCCATAGGCCGCAGCAACGGACCAAATGGTTTGTCCCCTCAATACCCGATGATAAACCCATTGGTAACGAATTTGGGTCTGTGTGGCAGCAGTTCGGGAAGTATCAATGAGAGGAGCCCTTAATGAATCTATATCGTAAACCAAGATTTTACCCGTATCATTTTGTTTTAGCCAATTGGCTGTTCTTTCATAGCTTTCAGCCATTAATTGACCTTTGAGCACATATCCGCTGTGGGTAAGGTGCACCATGTCCCATTTGGCCAATCCACTCTGGCTCCAGCGCATCATGGAATATCGACCACCCGATACCCAGTACCAATCATAAAAAAGACAATGGTGCTGTTTTGAAAACTCACGGATAATGTCTGAAAAAACCAGGCAATCCGACAAGCTGTATCCACCGCGGTAAATATCCTGAGAACATCCCAGTATAATGGCTGCATCGGGAACAGCACCCCGTATTACATTTATGATTTTTAACAGATTCGCTGAAAAAATGGTTTTATCTATTTTTCCGCGATAAAAATCATTGGCCCCAAGATCAATCACAATGGCATCCGGCTTTAGCAAACCCAGCTGCATTTCCATCAGATTTTGACGCAACAAGGAATAGTGTCCCGCTCCGTTTATGCCTACGCTGTGAAAAAGCAATCCGGTTGCCCCTGGATTTTCAATGCTGATACCATAAATTTCAAATAGGGTCTGTGAGGTATCAGTCTTTTTTAATGTAAAAGTAAAGTCGCTGCCTACCGAAGGCAAATCCACCACCAATATTTGGGCAGTATCCGTTGATTGGGGCTCGAAAACATCCACAAATACCTGGCTGCCGCCCGAACGAATACTGAAATCATAACTTTGAATATCTCGCTTTAAGAAAATCTTTAAACGGGTATGCTCGGGCTGAACCGTTCCTTTAAAACTTAACTTGAAAGTGGCATTGCTATCAAGGGTTCGTGAGGTTATCCCGCTAACCCCAATGGGGAATTGAGGATTCGCTTCTATATTTTTGGCATTGAGCCATCTTCCGGTATGTGAGGTTATATAATCCACAGCAGCATGGGTTCTGGCGGTAGAATAGGGAAAAACCATCCCTCTGCCGGCATTACCATAGGCGAGTTGAAAACGGGCGCGAAGTTCGCCTGTAAAATCATCTGCCTGCACATGCGAATCTCCAATGTAGAGGATATTTACACGTTCATTGGCTGCGTTATTGAGCTTTTTGAAAAATGGTTCAGCCCTTGACCGGTCATAAAATTGCAAACTGTTGAATTCGGTGTGTAGAAAAGGGTAGGGGGTATATCGGTTTTCAGGCCATACCGATCTTGCAGTTTGAGCTTTTAATCCAAAACTGCAGAGGAATAATAATATGACTGAAAATGTTTTAATGGCTCAGAGTGTGGCTAAGTTGGTAAATTTCATAAGATTTCATTAATTCCTTGTGGAGTGATTGTGCGAAAAACTTTTGGCCATAGGCGCTTAAATGCCCGTCAATACTTGCTTTGCCTTGTTTTACCCATCCTGCAATTCCACCATCGTGTTGCATGAGGGCATGCATGTCAAAAAAGGCACAACCTGCCTTCTCCGCTGCCTTTTCCATTTCAACGGCAAGGGTTGCCGCATACGGATATGATTCCGCTTTTGCATCAATAATTCTGCCCATATCACCACCGCTCACCACTAGAATACTTACCTGTGGCAATGCCTTTTTGTATTTAACGAACAGTTTATAGAATTCATTGCCAACTTGCGCGGCGTGTGCTTCGCTGCGAATGTATGGAATTGCATTGTTACCGTAATGGAAGATAATCAGTCTCGTATTTAACATGCGGGCATGCAGCTGAAGGGTAGCATTACTGATATTGAATAAACCATCGCCACTATGGCCGCGTATTCCGCAGTTGTCTATCTGAATGCCTTTTTCCCCTTCCAGCAGGTAACCGTAAAAGGCAGTGGGGGTTTGACGGAAATTGATTCTTAAGTCCCGGCATTTTCCTTCATGAATGAGCGTTTTGTGGCCAGTTAGCTCTACATCCTTCTCGTCTTGCTTATCGGTGGTAATTCTCACTTTACTCTTCACATCCTTGTCATGCAAAAGGTATACCTTACTGAATTGCAAGCCCTGCGAAATGGTAAATCCTGCTTGTATATGGCTCGAATCTGTCGCTGAAATAAGGTATTTTATCCCACTGAAACCAAAACCGCTCGTTTTTCTGTGATTGAATACATTGTATTTTTTCAATCCCTTGGCACGGGTTTCCAGATACCGATAAGTGGCTACATCATTAAAGGGTACCAGTCCCTGACCACTTCCACCAAACTGTTTTTGAAGCATCGAACGCAAATCCTGGGTAATTCGGTCTCCTTCTATTTGTGAATCTCCGTAATACCAAATATGAATTAATGAATCCTTGGTGCTTTGTAATGCTGCAAAATATTCGTCCAGCGGAGTTTTCCCATTGCTGGATTGGTTATTAAGGTATTGTATCTTTTTGTGCAGGGTGTCAATTCTAAACCGTTCACCTGCCGTTAATTTTTTGAGGGTGATGCTGTCTGCTTTAGGAAAAGTTTTCTTTTTCACCACCACCTTGGGAGCGACTTTCTCCACATGCAAAATTTGATCGATTTTGGTAAAACGCAATCCCGACTCCCAGGTCCATCGGGCCAAAACAGAATCGCTAAATATCCATACAAGCAGCCCCAAGAACAATCCTGCAGTAAGCATGGTGAGCAAAGGCCTGTTATGTCTCGAACTGCTCAACCGGTCTGTTTTTTCTCTACAATCAGTTTAATTAGATCACCGGTGTTTTTCATTCCGGTTAATTCTTTTAGTTTGAATCTGATGCCAAAATGCGCTTCAACGGCTGCTATCATGCTCAGGTGGGTAAGCGAATCCCACTTTTCAACCTGGTCAGCCGTAAGGTCATCGGTTATGCTTATTGCTCCGCAATGAAATACCGAATCGAAAATGGTACTTAATTGCGCTCGGATGTCTGAAGATTCCATATCAAAGATTTCTGGTTAAGGACACACGGGTGTCATGTGCCAACAAAGTTAGAATTTCCGGGTGTGATGAGGTTGTCTGTTCTCGCAAGAGAAATCCACATTTTGTGTATGAACGCAGGGCCGCCTCATTATTACCCAACAATTGTATTTCTGCCAAATTGGGTTTTTTGGGGGATGTTAATGCTTCCTGAATGCAGTGTTCTATGAGTTTGGAGGCCAATCCTTTGCCTCGGTGTTCTTTTTTGGTATAAATACACTCCAGCTGCAGCGCTGATTGAATACGGGCCAATTGCATGCTTTTTAAGCATTCCAGTTGCTTCGCGGCATTTGTCCATTTTTCTCTCAAAATCCATCCCATTGCTTGGGCTTTCAACACGCCGCTGCCACTGCCATTTTCACCTTCTATCCAGCAACTTAGGCAAGAGGCCGGCTGCTCATCAATTTCCAGTATGGAAAAATTAGGCAAATACCATTCTTGCCCATCAATCTCTTCATCTATCACCGCTTGAATCAGTGTTTCGGTTTCACCCACACTGAGACCAAAAAGAGTATGGTAGGGTAGTATGGATGTACCGGACATTTCGGCGTGGATGATGCCATCGGTGATGAATGCAATATCCTGTTGATTGGCTTGTCGGATAGAAATTTTCATGCTAAATCAATGCTGCGCCTGTGCGATTTTTCTTAGCGCATTTCGGTCTGTTTTGCCATTGGCATTGAGCGGAATTTCAGCCAGGGTATGTATACGGTGCGGTAGCATGTAAGCCGGCAAAATTCCTTTTAATAATTGGTGTGTTTGAGCTTCGTCAATGCTTGATTGTCTTATAAATAGCGCAAGGTGCCACATCTCTTCTGTCTGATATCCAATGGCAACTGCCGGGGAATCAGGAAAAATCTTACTTGCCGCCACTTCCAGTTCGGCCAGTTCAATGCGATACCCCTGTATCTTTACCTGGTCATCTTTTCTCCCAATGTAATAGTAGTTGCCTTGGCGGTCTCGATAGGCAAGATCCCCGGATTTATAATATCGGCAATCATTATAGTAAAAGAACTTTTCAAGATTTTGGTCTTCATTGTTAAGATAACCCGGTGTAAGCTGACTGCCTCCCAAACAAAGTTCGCCCTCAATTTTGTTCCCTGTGATGCATGTTCCTTCATCATCTATGAGCATTAATGTGGTTGATTTCATAGGTTTGCCTATTCCAACCACTCCATGGTGATGCGGTATGCTATCAGCAGTGCAACTTAGTGATGTGCAGTAGATAGTGGCTTCTGTAGGACCATAGACATTGTCAACCCGGGCATTGGGTACGCAATTTTTCCATTTTTTTAATAGTTCTTTTTTGAGGGCCTCCCCGCAAAACTGCGATATACGCAAGTCTGGCAAATTGATGTCATCCAAATACGGCAACAACAACCCAATAGCCGATGGCACCATCAAACTCACGGTTATGCGGTTTTCCTCAAGCACATGATACAGGGCCAGTGTTTTTATCATGCCGGAAGGCAAGGTGTGAAAGCTGCCACCCGACATTAAGGGGCTGCAAAAGCAAACAACCGATAAATCAAAGGTTAAATCAAACATTTGCAGAAACCTGTCTTGCTCATTGATTTCATATTCCAGCGCTTCAAATCCATCCATGAAAGCCTGCAGATTGCCAAAGGTGATGGGCACTCCCTTGGGTTTTCCGGTAGTTCCGGATGTATAGAGCAAATAGGCGGTTTTATCCTCGGCAGGGAAGGCGCAGAAAATTTCCGATTCTGGCAATGCCGTGCTGTTTACAAATTCAATTTGCGGAAATAGGTTTTTCAGGTTTTCAATGTCAGGTTCTTCTATGGCATAAAAAATGGTCCCGATTTCTGAACTTGCTATGATTTCTTCAATTCGGTTTGCCGGATAATGTGCAGGAATTGGCACATACGCTTTGCCGGTTAGCCATGCAGCAATGATGGTAGCATAGGTTTCAGGTGCATTTTGGGTAATAATACCCATATGCATGCTTCCGGTGCGCTGTATTTTACCTTGTATGGCCCCGGTTTTACGGGCAAAAGTATCGTAAGTGGTGGTTTGGTCTTCAATGATGCAAGCCGGTTGTTCTCCTCCTTGCTGTAGTCGTTTGAAAATGGAGATTAAAAACGAAATGCTCATCTATCCAGCATTTTACGCACCTGCTCGTTGGTTTTTCTGGGGTCGGCTTTTCCCTTGCTGGCTTTCATAACCTCACCCACAAATAGACCCAGCAACCCGGTTTTACCATTTTTATACTCTTGTACTTTCTCCGGAAACTTTGATAACACCTCGGCAATTAGCGTTTCTATGGTACCTGTATCCGCATCCTGTGCCAGGTTGAGTTTTTCTATCAATTCTGATGCTGTTGCTAAAGGATCGGCAATCATTGCAGGGAAGAGGTGTTGGACAGCTGCACTATGCGATATAATATTTTGGTCTATCACAGAAATAATATCTGCTATTTTCTCTGGCTGTAGCGGAAATGATTCCATACCCACAGCATTTTCGTTTAAAAATCCTTTAATAGCCACATTAACCCAGTTTGCCGCTGCTTTGTGGTTGGAAGTGCACTGTATCAGGCGACTAAAATACATCGCTGTGGTCTTATCATCCGTTAAAACTGAAGCATCATATTCAGATAGGCCCAGTTCCTGATGAAAACGATTGAAAAGGGCCTCAGGGAGCTCAGGCATGCTGTGTTTAACGGCCTCAATATCTTTATCGGTAAGGGTTAACGGTGGTAAATCCGGTTCCGGAAAATAGCGATAATCGTTCACGAGTTCTTTGCGCCTCATGCTGAATGTGCTGCCATTCAGACCATTAAATCCACGCGTTTCTCCCATCACTGTTCCGCCGCTTTGCAACACTTCCGTCTGTCTTTTTATTTCAAAATCAATGGCCCGCTTGACATTGCTGATGGAATTCATGTTTTTTACTTCCACTTTGGTTCCAAATGCGGTGGTTCCTTTGGGTCGAATTGAAATGTTGGCATCACAGCGCAAACTGCCTTCTTCCATATTTCCATCGCAAATATCCAGGTACCTAACCAATCTTCTGATTTCCGTTACAAAGGCATAAGCTTCGTCTCCGGTCCGAATATCGGGCTCAGTTACGACTTCAATGAGCGGAGTACCGGCTCGGTTGTAATCTATCAGTGAATCCTCCAGATCCTGGTCGTGCATACTTTTTCCGGTATCCTCTTCCATGTGTATGCGAATGAGTCGAACCTGCTTCGATGCGCCAGACTTTGGTTTTATATTAACAAATCCACCGGTGCATAGCGGTGTATCAAACTGGGTTATCTGATATCCTTTTGGCAAATCCGCATAGAAATAGTTTTTTCTGGCATAACGGTTTATTCTGGTTATGTTGCATTGCAGAGATAACCCCATTTTCATAGCCAATTCTACCGCATGTCTGTTGTGTTTGGGTAAAGTACCTGGGTGGCCAAGACTGATGGGACTCACCTGCGTATTCGGCATATGGCCGTAGGCAGTGCTGTCAGATGAAAACGCTTTACTTCCGGTAAGCAGTTGTATGTGTATTTCCAACCCAATGACGGCCTCGTATTCAGTACTCATTAACCAGTTTAATTACTACGCAAATATACAGATGGGTTTTTGTATTGACAGAATACCGGAAAAAAGAAAAGCCCCGTTTCCGGGGCTCTCTGGAGCGAGAAACGAGACTCGAACTCGCGACCCTCACCTTGGCAAGGTGATGCTCTACCAACTGAGCTATTCTCGCTTTTACATCGAACCTTTAGTTCAATGTGGGTGCAAAATTAACAAATCTGAAGTCTAAAATCAACCCCGATTGATTAATTTTTTTAAAAGCAGTCCTATAAGCCGGGTTCTGTAGCGCATTTTGTTGCCAAAATATGCTCCTTACCATTTATCTGGGACCTGTTTCACAACGGGCCTCTATCGACCTACCCTCCCTGCCATTACTGCCGAAACAGCAAACCGGAGCGGGCCGCTCCTGATGCAGGGTTTATTTGGTCTTTCAACCCGTAAGGTTTATCCCAATTGCGATTCACATCGCAATGAGTGGGCTCTTACCCCGCTTTTTCACCCTTATCTCGGCGTACCGAGACGGTATAGTTTCTGTGACACTTTCTGTCGCACAGCAGTTACCCACTGTACGCCTTCCTGTTAGGAAGTACGGCGCCCTGTGTTGCCCGGACTTTCCTCACCGGATTGCTCCGGCGCGGTAAGGCAGACTGCTGTTGCAAAGTTACAACGGTTCGCCATAAAAAAAGGCCTCTTTGTGAGGCCTTTTTTTATCAATCTACATGAATGTTATCTTTTCTTTTTGGTTTTTTTGTCAATACCACTGCTAGGCAGTTTGTTGTATTTCTCTTTGCTGTTGCCCACCGGAGATCCAATTCTTATCATGGCACAACGGAAACCCAATGTGCTTAAGCTTTGTTTTTCATCCAAAAAACGACGAGTACCGGGGGAGGCCCAATAGGTTCTGTCATTCCAGCTGGCACCTTTGAATACACGTGCTTTGTTGTTCACCAAAGATGTAACGCCGTACTCATAAATCATTTCACCATTGTTGTAGTTATCCTCGTCTTTGAATCCAATGTTATCAGCCTTGCGATAGTTGCGACGGTTTACATTGTCAGATTCAGTTACGTCGCGGAACTGTAAGCGGCCAAGACTATCTTTCTGTTCAATAGCGCCATACTGATCCATTACCAATGTTTTGTACACGTTTCCACGGAAGGGCATGAAAGCATCCATATCTTCCATAGAGAGTGGACGGAAAACATCCATCACCCATTCGCTTACGTTGGCTGACATGTTGTATAATCCATAAGCATTAGGCCAGTAGCTGTATACAGGAGTGGTGATAAAACCGGCATCGTTAAGAGGGCCACCGGCAACACCGCCGAAGTCACCTTTTCCGCGCATGGCGTTCATACGGATTTTACCACGGTCCGTTTCGTTACCATCCTTGATGCGAATGGTGTAATCGTCCCAAGAGTAAATCCTTTTCTGGTCAATGTTTTCAAACTGTGTATTGCCAATGTTGGCCTGTGCCGCAAATTCCCACTCAGCTTCAGTAGGTAAGCGATAGTCAGGCAACAAGATACCGTCTTCCATACCTACCTTGTAGCGTTTGCGGTCCTTTTTCTTCAATTTGCTGTAATCTTTCAAAGGAGCCTTGCCCTTTTTCAGAAAATCATACTGACCTGCCAGGTAAGCACGGGTATCAAAATTGTTTTCACCGGTAGCGTCTTGGGCAATGGTAAATTTCATGATACACTCACGATCAATAATGTATTCGTTTACACGATCCGTTCTCCATTTGGCAAAATCAGTAGCTTGCTGCCAGTTCACACCCACCACGGGATAGTCTTTGTAAGCAGGGTGGCGGAAATAATAATCCACAAACGGTTCATTATATCCAAGCTTGCTTCTCCAGCAATTGGTGTCTGGCAAGGCCTGGTTGTAAACCTCCGGATAATCAACAAATGTGCGCATGAGCCAGTAGATGTAACCACGGTAGTCAAGGTTGCTAACCTCTGTTTCATCCATGTAAAAGGAATTAACCGTAACTGTGCGCTCCACGTTATTATTATCATAACGAAGGTCGTTTTCGGTTGAACCCATCGTGAAAGAACCACCCTCTACCAATACAAGACCCGGACCTGTTTCCTGACCTTGATATTTGGGATTAGCAAATCCTCCCCATTTAGGACTGTTGTAGTACTGTCCGGTGGTTCTGCTTCTGTCTTTGGGAACACAACCCGCAAACATTAATGGTAGCATTATTGCTGCTAACCATTGGCTTTTTACCCTAAAGTTCATTTTCATTTGATTATGTTTAACGCTTTTTGGCGAAAAATATTTCGCAATAATAAAAAGATTTTTCATATTTCCCAAATAAAAATGGGCTGATAACCATATTTTATTCAGCCCATTTTTAATGATTTTTTTGTTTTGTTTAGAATTCAGGACACTTGAGTGGTCTGAATGGTTTGCTACCCGGAGGAACGCACCAGTCAATGGTTGCACTTACTTCATGGCTTGATGGTATAGCACTTCTTCCGTCACTCACGGTAAAGTCATAACTATATCCAAACTTGAATCGATTTTTTCTGAAACCGATCAACATCATAATCGCATCGGCATTTTTGTAATTGCCGAAAGTTTGACGGAACCATAAACCACTTACCAATGGGCCTTTGTTGGCATAGAAACCTATGTTCAACTGTGAAAAATTTCGCTGCATCATAAACAGTGCATTGGGGCTGAAAGTAGCGTCATCTTCCTGCCTGAAACGAGATTTAGACAATGGAATTACCGCACCGGTGTGTACGGTGTAGCGACGGGGCAAAACTTCATTGGGATTCTGGTAGAAGCTCCAATTGGGCTCAATAATGTTGTGTGCAGCAACGCCCATGTAAAACTTGGAAGAATACATGATCCAACCCGCATTAAAGTTTGGATAACCAATGTTTTGCGAAGGAACCTGTTCTGCAGTTGGATTAACAAAACCTTGAGTGGGAACAATCTGATCAGAAAACTTCAGACGATTAAAGTTAATGCTCTTGAAAGAATAGGCACCCTGCAAACCAAAGCGCATGAACAGTTTATTTCTGTTTAAGGGCAATAGGTATGAATAAACGCCGCTTACTGTTGTAGTGGTAAGAAGCCCTGACCCTGCTACATCATGAAACACCATGGCGCCAAGCCCGCCGCCAACACTGGCAATGTGCTGATCCCAGGAAGCAGCAAACGAACGGAAAGTTCCTGGAAGGCCCGGCCACTGATTCCGATAGTTGAGTGCCACCCTGCCGGCAGCTCCAAAATTGCAGACAGCAGAACCCGCTAGCGCTGGATTCGTGTAAACCGGAGCGGCATAGAACTGGGTCAACTCCGGATCTTGTGCCTTGATGGAAATCGCCGATAATAATGAAGCGGCGATAAAGGAAAGTCGTAAAAATCCTTTTTGCATAGTTTCTGAATGGACAAATTTAGGAGATAAAACGTTTCATGCAATAAAATATTTTTTTTTTGCCGTGGAAAAATGACAAAAAAATGCATGAAATCATCCAATATTATGGGATATTTGCAGTTAATGGGAGCAGTGAATTACCATATCTTCACCATGATTAGGAAGCTCCTGCTCATAGGTTGCACACTGGTCGGCACATCTGCTTATTCGCAGGGTATGAAATTTAAGGATGGCGAATGGCTCAGGGTCCGTGTTTCCAATGACGGGGTTTATCGAATTACAGCCACAGAGTTGAAAAATGCCGGTTTAAACCCGGCTGGGAAAGACGCCCGTAATTTGTCTGTTTTTACCCATCAGGGTGCAATGCTACCGGAAATGAGCAGAAGCGCTTATCATGGAACCCGAGAAATTCCGGTTTTTGTTGAGGGTGAAAATGATGGCGTTTTCAGTGGGGAAGATTATCTGCTGTTTTTTGCATCAGCCCCTAATACATGGAATTATGCTGCAGGACAGTGGAGGCATACCGTTCATTTTTACGATAATTTTACCTACCTTTATGTAGGTTTCGGAAAAACCGCAGGCAAACGCATTAATCCGACTAATTTTCAAGGAAGCGCCGATGTTATCATTGATCAGTCAGAGTGGATGGTGTATCATGAAAAAGACCTTGAAAATCCAATTCATATGGGAAGAACCTGGTTGGGCGAGAAGCTTGGAAACGAAACACTAAACAGGTCTGTTGAGTTTGGAATTCCCTCCATGGCGAATGATTCGGTTAATGTTCGAATTTCCGTGGCAGGGGGGATGCAGGATGGATCCGGTTCCATCAATTACAGTGTCAATAATATTTCAGGTACGCTCAATTATTCGTCTATAAATACAGATTATGTAGCATTCGATCTTCAGGAAAGATATTTTCGATTGTCTGCAACTTCCAAAAAGATTCAGGCCCAATTTTCACTGACGAGGCCCAATACCAAGAGCAGCGGCTGGATCAATTTTATTGAAGCTACTGGAAGAATGCCAATCAATACCTCTATAGGGCAGGTTGTCATTAGAAATCGTGATTTAACTGATAATTCTGCCGCCGAGATTAGGGTTACTTCCGATTTAATTAGCAAGCCAATAGCTGTATGGAATGTGAGCAATCCTTTTATGCCGATTGCTCATGAGCTAACGCAGCAAGGTCCTTACAAAAAAACGATATCACCCGCCGGCCAATCCAAAAAAATGTTTGTGGCTTTCGAACCGGGCAATTTATCCAAACCGGAAATTTTGGGCCTCATTACCGGCCCGGATTTGTTGCAAACCCCATCACCTGATTTACTCATCATTTCCCATCGCGATTTTCTAAGCGCAGCCAATCGCCTGGCCTCTATTCGTAGCAAAAATCAGGGCTATACTGCACAGGTAGTGGATGTGCAGGATATTTATAATCAGTTTAGCACGTCACAGCAAGACTTGGTGGCTATTCGTGATTTCATAAGAAATACGTATCTAAAATCCGTTTCATCAGGGAAGGTGCTAAAACATGTGCTGCTGATGGGAGCAGCCAGTTATGATATGAAGGACCGGGTAAAAGGGAATACCAATTTTATTCCTACTTACCAGTACGATGCGCATAATAAAGGGGTAACGTTTTGTCTGGATGACTTTTTGGGTTACCTGGATTCGCTTGCAGGCGATCCTGCAAGAGGTAAGAACTCATTGTGGGTCTCTGTAGGCCGAATACCTTGCAGAACTGCCCAGGAGGCGGAAGGTATGGTCAGCAAGCTGGAAAATTATGATTCACCCAAGAGTCTGGGAGACTGGCGCACCAATATTACCTACGTGACCGATGATGTAGATATTGACTGGGAAACTGTTTTTACCAGCGAAAGCGAGCGGTATGCAAAATATATCGATACCAACCATTCTTACTTATCTGTAAATAAGTTGTTTGCGGACGCGTTTACCCAGATTTCAACAGGGAACACCGAAAAATATCCGGATGTTAATCAGGCCATTGACAGAACCATGAAAGAGGGTTGCCTCTTTATGAATTACCAAGGGCATGGCGGTCCTGCCGGCTGGGCGCAGGAGGCCATCCTGGATATTCCAATGATAAAAGCATGGAATAACAATTGGAAAATGCCGGTAATGTTCACCGCTACCTGTGAATTCAGTTTGTATGACGACCCCAGCGAACAGAGTGCAGGTGAGCTTGCTTTGCTCAATCCTAACGGTGGGCCTATAGCGTTGATGTCAACCACCAGACTTGTCTTTGTTTCAGGCAACATGGCCATTAACAATGATTTCTGGACGAACTATGGATTTCCCAAAGCCAATGAACCAATCCCGACATTGGGAGATGTTTTCAAAAGACTGAAGAACAGGCAGAATATAACGTCAGAAGATAATAAGTTCGCGCTGCTAGGCGATCCGTCTATGCCACTGGCATTTCCGAAACATACAGTGGTATTGGATTCCATCAATCACCAGTCTGCTCAAGGGTTCAATGACACCCTTAAAGCTTTTGGTGTGGTAGAAATCAAGGGACACATAGAAGAACGCCTGAAAGGTAAATTTAATGACTTCAATGGACAGTTGTGGGTTAAAGTTCTCGATAAACCCACCATCAGAAAAACGTTGGTCAATGATCAGTTGGGAGCACCCATTCCTTATGAGGATCAAAGTAGCTTCATCTACAAAGGAACGGTTTCCGTTGAAAATGGAGCGTTTAAAATCGTTTTTGCTACGCCCAAAGACATTGCCTATCAGGTGGATTATGGGAAGATATTGTTGTATGCCCACAATGGAGAAACCGATGCAGCCGGTGGTTATCGAGTAAAAATAGGCGGAAGTGAACAGGATGTTATCCCGGGAATGCAGGGTCCTGCAGTTCAGGTGTTTATGAATGATACGACCTTTGTGTCCGGCAGTCAGGTACAACCCTCAACGGAGCTACTGGTGAAAGTAAAAGACGAAGATGGGCTAAACGCAACAGGTGCGGGTATTGGTAGGGATATGCTGGCTATTCTGGATAAAGGAACGCCTTCGGAAAAAACCTATTTACTCAACGAGTATTTTAATTATGACTTAAATTCCTATAAATCAGGCAGAATTCGCATGCCCATGATGGATTTGAGCCCGGGGAGGCATACCATAACCGTGAAAGTATGGGATATTTACAATAATTCAGGTGAAGGGTCAACCACTTTTACCGTAAGTAATGGCGACCTCGAGGTTTTTGAGCATGCCGCATTCCCCAATCCGTTCTCGGATGAAGTGGGAATTTGGTTCAAACACAATATGCCTGGAAAAGATTTGAATGCAGAACTGGAAGTAACTGATCTTCAGGGAAAGGTATTGCATCGTTACCAACAGAAAATCGATAATTCCAATAGCCGTGAGGTGCGGTTAAAATGGTTAGGGCGTGGGGCACCTAATCCGGAATGGCAAACAGCAACCCTACCTTCAGGATTTTATTTGTACAGGGTAAAACTAACCGATGGCAATGTATCTACGTCATTTTCCGGTAAAATGATTAAATTGGTACGGTAATGCTGCAATAAATATCTTTTAATCACGTTAATGCGGCATTCCAATCATGATTTCAAAATCAACAATCACAATTCAGAAACAAAACCCTATTTTTGCCAAACTTCCTTTTATGAAGAAAGTCTCACTTTTAATTTTAATAGGCGCCCAGGCTGTCTTAATTAGTGCACAGCAAATCAGCAAAAGTCAGTTATCAGGGCAGTTAAATACGGTTACAACCATGGTGCCGTTTCTAACCATTACTCCCGATAGCCGCTCTGCAGGTCTTGGCGATGCGGGTGTTGCCCTGTTTAGCCCCGATGCGAACAGCGTTTCTTGGAATATGAGCAATCTGGTAAATGCAGACAAAAAATCTGGTCTCTCATTGTCTTACGCACCATGGCTTAGACAGCTCGTATCTGACGTTGGATTTAGCTATTTATCCGGTTACAGCAAATCTAAATCAGGAAATTCAGTGATAGGTGGAGCCATACGCTACTTCTCCCTGGGCAATATCAATTTTACAGATTTTGAGGGCAACCCGACGGGCAATTTCAATCCCAACGAATTTAGCATTGAAGGAGGATATGGGACGCGCTTCAGCAAAAGTTTCAGTATGGGTGTGAATTTAAGATTCATTTATTCCAACATTGCCGGTAATCGTGTAATTAACGGAGCCAATACAAAAGCCGGGATTTCCGGTGCAGGTGATGTGAATTTACTTTACAAAACTAAAATTAAAATGCAGGGTGGTAAAACCTCTGATTTTAATTTTGGAGTAAACATTCAGAATATAGGGGCAAAGATGACTTACACTACCCGTGAACAGCGGGATTTTATACCCACCAACCTAAAAATGGGTGTTGGATGGAAATATGAGTTGGATCAATACAATAAAGTGGGGGTTTACGCCGATGTGAATAAATTGCTGGTGCCAACACGTCCATTCTATCTGGTGGCATACGACGGTAGTGATTCTGCTATTAATGGTGTCAGACAGTTTATTGGCAATGACCCCAATGTAAGTGTTGTGCAGGGAATGGTTCAAAGTTTTTACGATGCACCGGGAGGTATGACTGAAGAGCTCAATGAATGGACCGGTTCTTTTGGAACGGAATATTGGTACGATAATAAATTTGCTGCCAGAGTTGGTGCTTTTTATGAAAATAAAAATAAGGGTGGAAGACAATATGCCACATTTGGTTTAGGATTGAAATATCAAAAAGTAACCATAGACCTAGCTATGTTGGTTCCATTTGCCCGTCGTCATCCATTGCAAAATCAGCTGAGGTTCTCTTTGCTATTTGATATGGGTGCATTTTCAGACAAAGAATAAACCTATCAACGATTAATTCAAGCCCTGATAATCTTCAGGGCTTTTTTATTGACCATTCCTAATTCTCTCAATAAATCGTATTTTAGCCACAACTTATGAGTACTTCAAATACCTCAAAACACCCGAAAGCATTGCCATTCCTATTTCTGACAGAAATGTGGGAGCGATTTGGTTATTACCTGATGCTGGGAATTTTTTCTCTTTACATGCTGGATAGCGTTCAAAATGGGGGAATGGGCTTTAGTCCTGAAAAAAAATCAGATATTTATGGTACCTACTTGGGGTTGGTATATCTGACACCATTTTTGGGTGGATTACTCGCTGACCGAGTATTCGGGTATAGAAAATCAATTATTTTAGGCGGATTACTGATGGCATTTGGTTATTTCCTGCTGTCAATTCAAGGCGAAACGGCCTTTTATGCAGGTTTATTGTCCATCATTTTAGGCAATGGTTTTTTTAAACCCAATATTTCTGCCCTTTTGGGAAATTTATACAATGCAGAACCCTACAAAGCCAATAAAGATAGTGGGTATAATATATTTTATATGGGTATTAATATCGGTGCCTTTGCCTGCAATTTTGTGGCTGCGTATCTCCGCATAAACTATGGATGGGGATGGGCATTCGCTGCTGCCGGTGTGGGCATGTTGCTGGGTTTGCTGATTTTCGTTTTTGCCCTGAAGCATGTGAAAGAAGCTGATGTAATTAAACCTATGGAAGCAGGGGATATGTCCACTGCCAGGATATTGCTGTTTACGCTTGTTCCCATGTTTATTTTTGGTATTCTTGGATATTTAATACCTGGCAATCTGCTTGGAACCGATAGCAATGATGCCTTCATCTTTGGGTGTATTCCGGTAATCGCGTTTTTTATTTATTTGTTTATGTCGGCACGACAGGAAGACAAGAGGCCCATCGGGGCTTTGTTGGCTGTATATGGCTGTTTAGTGGTGTTCTGGGCGGTGTTTCACCAAAATGGAGACGCACTCACCATTTGGGCAGAACAACATACTGATCGTGTACCCGGCGAGATTACGGGCAAAACACTCAATGTGCTCAATCTGAGTCAGAATGTAACCAATGACAGTATCAGTCGTTTGAGCGATAAAGATTTTGCTACTTACAAAAAGGCAGTGCAGAAGCAGGATTCATTGTTAAAGCTGGAAAATAAATCATCAGAAAGACTGGCATTGGCTAAAACGCTGAAAGCACAAACCGCCAGTAGAAAGTATTTTCAAAATTTACCGAAAGAACAAATTCCAAGTGAAGGTAAGAGTTTGAAACTTATATCCACAGAATTGTATCAGAGCATCAATCCATTTTGGGTTATTTTGTTAACACCTCTTGTGGTGGGATTTTGGGGTGTTTTACGGCGTAAAAAGAAGGAGCCCACTACAGCCGCGAAAATTGCAATAGGTTTGGTCATTACCGCTTTAAGTGCCCTGGTGATGGTAGGTGCCGTCAAGTCTGCCGATATTGAACATGCCAAGGTTAGCTCTTTCTGGCTGGTGGCTTCGTATGCAGTGATTACCCTGGGTGAACTTTGTTTGTCTCCCATGGGATTATCACTGGTTTCTAAACTGAGTCCGCCAAGAATCACAGCCCTCATGATGGGTGGTTTTTTTCTAAGCACATCGGTGGGAAACAAGCTTTCAGGCATGTTAAGTGGCATGTGGGAGAAGTATGAGGATAAATCAGACTTTTTTCTGCTAAATTGTGTTTTGGCGCTTTTAGCCGGGTTGCTTATGTTTGCAATGCTCCGATGGCTCAATCGGGTGATGAAAGAGAAAAATATTATTTAACAAAAACACTATGAATAACAACCTCAAACTTTTATTGGCTTTTGTCTTAAGCATGGCTGGTAGTATTTTTCTACTAAATGTCTTTGCCGGATTAAGCTTTGACATTCCCGCTCAGGCCTTCCAGATGTACATGTATGCATCGGTGATTTCCATTATCTCCACCGTTATGGTTTGGATTTTCAATCAAAAAGAACACCCTGCAGGATTGAGACTCCTTTTCTTCACTGAAATGTGGGAAAGATTCAGTTACTATGGAATGCGCGGACTTTTGATTTTGTATCTGACAAAATCATATCTGGAGGGTGGCTTGGGATTTTCTGATGATCACGCAGGTTTAATATATGGTATTTACACCGGCCTGGTGTATTTAACCCCAATTCTCGGAGGTTGGATAGCTGATAACTACATTGGACAGCGCAGGGCAATTACCATTGGCGGTATCCTCATGGCACTCGGACAATTTTCCTTGGCTTCCCAAATAAGTCTGGGCACATTTTACGCAGGTCTGGGCTTGTTAATTATTGGCAATGGTTTCTTTAAACCCAATATTTCCATCATTGTAGGTCAACTGTATGACAACAATGACGTTCGCAAAGATGGTGCATTCAATATTTTCTACATGGGTATAAACCTTGGTGCATTTTTGGCTCCTTTGGTCTGCGGCCTTCTTGCTGAAGATATTATGGCTACCAAAGAAGTATTGGCAGATGGAACGGTGAAAGTTGCACATTATGGCTTCCAGTATGGCTTTTTGGCTGCCGGAATAGGCATGGCACTGGGTCAGATATTGTTCAATACGCTTGGACAAAGATATCTTGGAGATAAAGGATTGAAACCCCAAAACAAAAACGTGGCTGCCGGCGATATCGTAGATGATATGAGCAAGGCCACAGCAGGTCCCGGTCTCAGTAAGCCGGAAAAAGATCGCACCTGGGTGATTATTATTCTAGTTGCCTTTGTTACTTTCTTCTGGGCAGGTTTTGAGCAGGCAGGCGGTGCCTTTTCGTTGTATACGGATAAGTACATCAATAGGGAAGTTAGCGGCTACTTAATTCCAACTTCTTTCTTCCAGAGTGTAAATCCAATCTTTATTGTGATGCTCGCGCCATTATTCACATTGCTTTGGGCCTATCTTAACCGCAAAGGAAAAGAACCCAACACCCCCATAAAAATGGGTCTTGGTATGATCTTGCTGGGCTTAGGTTTTCTATTGATGGTAGGTGCAGTAATGGAGCGTGGCGGTGCTATCGACAATGAAGCTATCAAGGCCAACATTATGTGGATTTTAGGTACCTATCTCATACATACTTGTGGTGAGCTGTGTCTCAGCCCTATTGGATTATCAATGGTAACAAAACTGGCACCGGTTAAACTGGCTTCCATGCTAATGGGGGTTTGGTTCCTGAGCAGTTTCATTGCAAATAATCTTGCCGGCCTTACCGTCGGTTTTGTTGAAAAATTGGGGCCTTTCACCATATTCGCAGGCATTGCAGGATTTGTGATTGTCTTAGGACTGGTATTAATCAGTTTGAATAAAGTGCTGCTGAAAATGATGCACGGCGTTCGATAAACAGATTGTGAAGAACTAATGCGAAAAGGGGGCTATCAGCCTCCTTTTTGCTTGTGTACCATCTCACTGAATATCCTATTTTTGCAATTCCATGATGGAAATGTTTGACAAGGTCTCGTCCGGCGAAAAAAGTATCTGTGTGATAGGGCTTGGATATGTGGGACTTCCTATAGCGCTTGAATTTGCAAGGCGTTTGAATGTAATTGGCTTTGATATAAACGAAGAGCGAATCAAACTCATGCAACAGGGCATTGACCCCAGCAAGGAAATTGATACATCAGAATTTGATGGCAGAAAAATTCGTTTTACCTCCAATCCTGATGATATCAAAGAATGCAGTGTTTATATCGTTGCGGTACCAACACCCATCAATGATTCCAATGAACCTGAATTGAAACCGCTCATAGGTGCCAGCACGGCTGTGGGAAAGGCCATATCAAAAGGTGATTATGTAATTTATGAAAGCACCACCTATCCCGGTTGTACCGAGGAGGATTGTGTTCCGATTATTGAAGAATTATCAGGCCTGAAGATGGGAGTTGATTTCAAGGTTGGATATTCCCCCGAACGAATCAATCCCGGTGATAAAGAGCGCCCTCTTACCAAGATTTTAAAGATTGTGAGCGGCAATGACGACGAAGCTTTGCGCAATGTTTCTAAACTGTATGCAAGCATTATCCAAGCAGGAGTTTATGAGGCAGCATCCATCAAAGTAGCAGAAGCTGCGAAGATTATTGAAAATACCCAGCGTGATGTGAATATTTCACTCATGAACGAACTTTCCATGATTTTCAACAAAATCGGCATCAGCACACACGATGTAATTGACGCTGCTGCCACCAAGTGGAATTTTCACCGCTATCAGCCGGGTTTGGTAGGTGGGCACTGTATCGGTGTAGACCCTTATTATTTATTACACAAAGCAGAGGCAATGGGGCTTCATCCCAGGGTGATTGCAGCAGGTAGGTTTACCAATGATAATATGCCGGCACATATTGCTCAGAAAGCCATTAAAAAGCTCAATGCCAGAGGCAAGGTGGTGAAAGATTGCCGAATATTGATGATGGGCGCCACCTTTAAAGAAAATGTGGCTGACATTCGCAATAGTAAAATTGTGGATGTTGTAAATGAATTAATTTCATATTCGGTGAATGTGGATGTAGTAGACCCCTATGCTGATTCGTCTGAAGTGCAGCACGAATATGGCTTTGGGCTCGTTTCTGAACCATGCGGGCAATACGACGGTATTATATTGGCGGTTTCGCACGATGAATATAAAAAACTACCTGCCTCCTGGTTTGAACAACATGCAACAGCTGATGCTTTTTTCTTTGATATAAAAGCGATGTTCAGAAACCCAGAAACCCGTCCCGCGCTGGATTACTGGAGTTTATAAGACTTCTGCTACAACAAACGTACTTCCGCCAATGTAGATGGTGTCATTTTGTTCTGCCGCCTGTTTTGCTGCCATCAATGCTTGATTTACACTTCCAAATATGTTTCCCTGAAGTCCAATTTTATCAGCTTCAGCAGCCAGTATTTCTGCATCCAATCCCCTGAAAATGGCGGGCTTGCAATAGTAATATTGTGCAAAAGAGGGAAGGAGTTTCAGTATTTTAGCCAGATCTTTTTCTTTAACCACACCCAATACAATGTGCAACTTACCATTCAATCCTTTGGTCAATTGCGACAAAGTTTCAGTTAATCCATCAATATTGTGGGCAGTATCTGCAATTATGTATGGCTGTTCCTGCAGAATTTCCCAGCGACCACGGAGTCCTGTTAACTGTTTTACTTCCTGAAGCGCTTCCAAAATCAAATGCTCGGAAAAATGATAGCCCTGCAGTTCTAATGTCTGAATGGCCGCTTTGACAGTGCCGAGATTTTTTTTCTGATATTCGCCTTTCAGCGCACATTTTTCAATCCAGCGAGCGGGTGCAGTAATGCCCAGGGTTAATTCAGATTTGCGAATTTTTGCAGTCTCTTCAAATACCGAAAGGGTTTCAGGTAAAACTTCTCCAACTACGGCGGGAACATTATTTTTGATTATTCCGGCTTTTTCTGAAGCAATTTTGGCCAACGAATCCCCCAGGAATTCCATGTGATCCCAGCCAATATTGGTAATCACGCTCAGTTCAGGAGTAATTACATTGGTGCTGTCCAGTCTTCCGCCCATACCTACCTCAATAATGGCAATGTCAACTTCGGATTGTTTGAAATATTCAAAAGCCATACCTACCGTTAATTCAAAAAATGATGGGTTGACTTCTTCAATAAGAGGCATCATTTTTTGCGTAAAGTGTATCACGAAATCCTTAGGAACCATGGCCCCATTAACCCTGATTCTCTCTCTAAAATCCTTTAGATGCGGGGAAGTATATAATCCCGTTTTGTAGCCATGCTTGGTAAATATGGCAGACAGCATTGAACTGACAGAACCCTTGCCATTGGTGCCTCCCACATGAATACTTTTAAAATGATGCTGGGGATTTCCCAAATAATGGCAAATTGCAAGGGTATTGTTCAAATCTGCTTTATACGCAGCCGGACCAATGTGCTGAAAAACCGGCAATCTGGAAAAAAGAAATTCCAGGGTTTCTTCGTAACTTATCATTACAGACTGGGTCGTATTGTAACCGATACTTTTCCGGTTTCAGGGCAATCTTCCCCCATCTTTTTAAATGTAGAACGCGATAAAACACTCATGAATACTGCCTTTGCATCGCCTGCATTGTAGGTAGTGCCTGTTGCTTCACCTCCCAATATCTTAAAATTTCCGTAACAATCTACCTTTACTTCAAATACGATAATACCCGTCCCTTGGGCTTGCACAACTTCTACATCTGAAATTAATTTAAAATTGGTAAATTTGGCACTGATTAACCCTTTTCCTCTGTTACCCGGGTTGGTTCCTGAGTTGTCACCCTTTACACCACCCGTATTTTCACCGCCACCAGAACCTGTTGTGCCTTTCCCGGATTTCCATCCATTAGGGTTTCCCTCCTGTGAACTCCCAGTTCTTTTTCCGGTGGGAAGTCTTTTTGCCAGATTAGGATCCAGCTGGTCACCCGTCTTGGGTGGATCAATAGGAGGGAGGTTTGTTGTGGTTTCTGCGTCATTGGTGATGACTTTACCCTCGCCACCGCTTTGTACCGGGTTGCCACCACCTGAACCTCCTTTATCACCCAGTGCGGGTGGTGTCTTGGAAGGTCCACCATCGTTAGGATTACCAAAGCCTCCATCTACAACGCCCATATCAAGTTCCAATACGCCTTCTTTCACTTCAAATGGCGGATTAGGCATGCTAATGTGCATGAACCAAAGTAAACCAATAAGCACCGCCGATATCAGCATTGATAGAACGCCACTTTTGATTTTCTCAATGGTGGTGCTGTCCAGTTTTTCCTCAACAATGTATTGTGACATATTTAGTTGAATATGAGGTGAGCCGTCAGTACACCGGCGTGAAAACCGGTATTTACGGGCAGCTTTTCTAAAAATTTGCTGGCATCTTCGTCATTTTCAAAGCGACCTACCACCACTTTGATTAAAACACTTCCTTTTTTCTTACCAATCACAGCTGGAATGCCATTTTTTTTCCAGCTTTTACACTCGTTTTCAGCTAATTGCTGACTCATATAAGACCCACCGCAAATAAAAACGCTACCTTTTCCTGTTTTTAAAGTTTCCATTTCCTTATTCATATCCTCAGAGGATAAAAGGGAAACGGACATTGATGATTTTTTATTGGATTCGGCATCGATGTTTTCGGGATTTAATGTTGTAGGTTCCGAAGATTGTTTTGAGGGCAAATGCGATGCAAACTGTAAATTACGGCCGGTATTACTAATATAGTTTCCGTAGTATATAGCAGCAGCAGACAAGCTCACCAAGCATACCGTGGCGGCTATTTTCCAGATAAAACCCTTTGATTTCGGTTGATTTAATTGGAGTTCGATGACCTCAGCTTCTTGAATTTCTTCAGCTGCATCCAAGGATTTTGTCAATGGAGTGGGTTCTGTATTCGCAGCTGTATTCACCACCGGGCTCTCAATGCGATTTTTAATAATTTCCTCAACCATTAAACTTCCCAGACCAAATGCATTTTTACTGACGTTAAGTGCGGAAGAAGGCAGGAATAATAATTTGCCCTCATGGTGCATAAAGAAATTGCCCAGTTTGCCCAGTGGGTAACTTCGGTTCAACTTAACGCCCTCCAAAATCAATGATACCAGCTCTTGAATGCTTTTTTGCGCTGTTATATAATCACAACCGGTTTGATAGCGAAGGTGTGTTACCAAAAGTCCGTCATCTGAAGTGATTGAGGGATTAAAGAACAATGTCTGTCCCGATGGTTTTATTTCACCACTAAATGGATTGGCCGATGCGGGAAAAGATCTTAATAGGAAAGCGCCCAAATTAGGCACAACTACACATTCGTGAGTGCCAATTAATTCGGTTATGGCATTTTCCAGTCTTTGTAAATCGGTCATCCCTACAAAATTACAAGCAGAATATCACAAATCAAAATCCTGCCGAGATACCGCCCATTACCGATAATCTGAAATTGTTGTAACCATACCAAAGTTGATATTTTTGATTAAGCAGATTACTACCCTGCAGCCATACCCTCAGCAAGCTTTTGATTTTGTAATCCACTCGGGCATTTACATCGATAAATCCTTTTGCTTCTAACAATTGACCAGAATTTTGAATGGTATTATATCTGCGGCTCATTCCGTCAATACCCAATTGTGTAATTACATTTTTCCCCAATGCATACTGACCGGATACTGCATAAGTAAAGCTAGGGAGATGCCAAGGCTGCGCTTGATTATCGGTGGTATAATTGTTGAACTTGCAATTGGCTCCCACTCGGAGTTTTTCACCGATGGAAAAACGTAAATCTGCGGCAAAATAGAGGTTGTTAATGTTGTCATACACCACCTGCAAACTTTTTAAACTATCATTATTGGTGATGATAAGGGGCATTTTTGAGGTTGTATTGTTACCAAATTCTACCATAAACTGAGAATTGTTGGTGATGCTGCCTTTCAAACCTGCAAAGACTCTTAACTGATCATAGGAATTGGTGATTTGAATGCTATCGTAGGTAAAGGGGACCATTTCAAAGTACCTGCGAATGGAATTTTTTCTCAGGCCACCATCAATCCCTCCATATATTTTCATCTTCAGTCCTTCCAGATTTTTTTCTGCCAATATTACCGGATTCAGATAAAACAAAGGAGCCGAAGAATCAGCCAACAGCCATGTCATGTTTAAGCCCCCCGTCAGGTCAAATCCGGTTTCCTTAATCTTCATTTTAACCCGGGGTGATGCATCAATAAAATATTGTTGACGTGTGGTGAAATTCTGTCTGAACTGCAGGCTTGTGAATTCAAGAGCTCCGGCCGTAGTTAAGGTTTTAATACCTGCATCCCATCCCAGTTTTCCACTGAATTCAGTTTCACTTTGACTCAGATTGTTGTAGAAGTTGTTGAACATCAGTCCGGCACTCATGCCCGGCCTTTTGCCATCACGTTTTTTATCATAAAACACATTAAAACCTAAATTTTGTCCGGTTTTCTTGATCAATGCGGCATCTTTTTCATAAAAAGTATCTTTGGCAAAGAACCGGGTCATGTCTCTGGTATAATTTAATCTCACATCGATGCTGCTATTTTTATAAAACCTTGAGCCACCGAGATATGCGCGGTTGGTGCTGAAATCCTGATTGGTGTTTTGTGCATCTGCACTCAGGTGCTGGAATGAGGTATTGTATGCCCATTTGTCTGCAGGTCGGTTGCTCACAAACAGTTCCATGATTTTGTGTCCATAATTACCGCCACCCATTCTTGCGTAATTCGGATTATAGATAGTGTCCAGGCCGGGTTCATTGTGTTTTGCAGGCGGTAGAATCCTGGCTATTTTCCGGGTGTTCCACTTGAAATTTTGTGGTAAATAGCTAATGTCAAAAGGATATTTTCCGGATTTGGGCACTGAAGGGTCTATCAGCAGTTTATTGGCAGATAGCAAACGTGGCTTAAAAGTAGTTGAAACTGTAGTTCCATCATCAAATCCTGGAGTGGTTTGTGCGCTGAGCGTGTGCAGTATTGCACAAAAACAGGCGGTAATTATGGATTTTTGCATAGATTCAAAGGCAAATATAAATTAGGGTTTTGGGCGCATTCTTGATGAGTTATTGACACTTTGTGACGGGATGATGCCTTTTTAAGGTGTGAATGACTATTTTTGGAAACATTATGTTTCACTAACGATGCCTTCCTTGAAATATTGCAACGGAGGAATCATATATCAACCTTTTAATAAAAATATCCGTTTATTGTAAATTACATTGATTTTACTTATCTTTGCAACCCTTTTTAAGAGGAAATCAATAAAAACGTTATGTACGCCATTGTAGAAATAGCCGGAAGGCAGTACAGGGTAGAAGAAAATAAATACCTGATTGTAAACCGCATCACCGCGAACGAAGGTGACAAGTTAACATTTGATAAAGTGCTGATGATCAGCGATAAGGGCAAAGCCAAACTTGGTGAACCTACCATTAAAGGTGCTGTAGTATCTGCAACTGTCGAAAAGCATGGCCGCGGCGAAAAAGTGGTGGTTTTCAAGAAAAAGCGTCGCAAAGGATACACCGTTCGCAATGGTCACCGTCAGGATTTGACCAGAATCAAAATTGAGAGTATTAAAACCAAAGCTGAAAAAACAGCAACAACCGAAGAAAATTAATCATCATGGCACATAAAAAAGGTGTAGGTAGTAGTAAAAACGGTCGCGAATCACACAGCAAAAGACTGGGTGTTAAAATTTTCGGTGGCCAGATTGTAAAAGCCGGCAACATTATTGTTCGCCAGCGTGGTACCAAGCATCATCCCGATGTAAATGTAGGTATTGGAAAAGACCATACCCTATTTGCTTTGACCGATGGTGTTGTTCAATTCCGCAAGACCCGCGAAGGTCGCAGCAAAGTGTCTGTAGTTCAGGCACAGGCCTAATAAAGAGTTACTCATAGGAAAGGGATGCCAATTGGCATCCCTTTTTTATTTCCCCATATATTCTCACTAACTTTGCCTTTATGTCAGAAAAAGCCGTCAAAGTATCGCAAGATTCTTACACCATTATGAATGAAATCGTGTTGCCGAATGATACCAATACCCTTGGGAATCTCATGGGGGGACGATTATTGCATTGGATGGATATTTGCGCAGCCATATCTGCACAAAAACACAGTAACAATATTGTAGTAACAGCATCTGTTGACAGTGTTTCATTTAAAGAAAGTATCAGACTGGGTGATGTGGTTACCCTGCAGGCGTGGGTAACCCGAGCATTTAATACGTCAATGGAGGTTTTTATTGAGGTTTTTGCCCATAATATTCCAAAAGGAGAAAAGATTAAGTGCAATGAGGCATATTACACTTTTGTGGCCCTCGACAGCAGAAATAAACCCGCTACCGTGCCGGCAATTAAACCTGAGAATGAGGAAGAACAAAAGAAATTTGACGGGGCACTTCGACGTAGGCAGGTGCGTCTGATCCTAGCAGGAAAGATGAAACCGGAAGAAGCGGTGGAGTTAAAAAATCTTTTTCTGTAGCAATACAATTGGCAATTCTGCTGATTTACGGCACCCGTTTCTCAATAGCCGTCATGTTTAATCCTATAGATCCGATTCAATTTTGTAGCCCCAATAAAGTTGGCTATGAAAAAGAAAAGGGAAATAAGAAAGTTTGCACTGTTAATAGGTGTCAGTTTGATAAGTCTTTGCCTGAAGTCTCAGGCAGTAGGCCCCGGAAAAATTGAAGGCGGGTTCGGAGTAGATGGAGACCTTGCTGCAGATACTGCATTGCATGGTGCGGCTGCCGCTACTTCGGGTAAGCCATCTGACGACTGGTTTAGGTGCCGAAATGTGAAATATCCGTTAAATGGTGTCGGAATTATAGATACCACAGGTACATATTTATATAAATCACTGCTCAGAAGTTCAACTACTGCCCGTCAGAACCTCGTATTTACACAACCTATGGCTGTTCCTAAACTTAGCCGAAGCAATGGGGCTATTTTACTGGATGCGTTGTATGCCAGGGACCAAGCAGATGTTGATAAAACTTCTATTATCGGACCCGGGGGGGTCAAACTGATTGATGATCCGGGATCCTGGACCATCGGGAGTTCCAGCATGGGCGGTAAAACCGATATACTGGAATTTAGCAGCCACATCAGACGCAATGGAAATACCGTTTTCGACTCTTTATTTTTTTATTATGGAGTTGCGGTATTTGGAACAACCGGATCCAAAAATATCACAGCAGAGCTATTTGTGAAGGATGTAAAACTGGATACCCTAACCAATCAACTGGTGAACCTGGGTTCTCAGGGTGGGCGAGTTGCCTGGTGGCTCTATCCTAACGGAAAAGTTGCCAATATGGGAGACATGGCGGTTATTATGGATTATACAGGCGGTGCTTTTACCCTTAAACCCCAGATATGGCTCAGAAAATCAACCTATGATAGTTTTAGAAATGGAAGCGGCATACTTCCCGTGAATTTTTTATTTGGAAATTTCTATGGGCAGGGTAGCCTTCCTGGAAGTTACGGGTACGCAGAAATATTGCCCAAAAACGGTGGTTCTGCTTTAGTGGCTCAGGGTACGGCAAACAGTATGTATAATTGTATGAGTACCCCCTGGGGATCGGCATCTGCAGGTGGCTATGCCTGGGATAGTATTTATACCGTTAATCAGTTTATTGAATTGTCTGTTAATTTTACTGCACTGGGTGTTGATCCGTCGCTATTTGATGGGATTGACCCTTGTACTACTCCCTACAGAACACTCATCTTTTACAGCCAGTCATCACTTTCACCTACATCAGCTCCCAAAGATTTTGCAGGGCCATACCCATTTTGGCGATATCCAAGGGTGATCAGTAAAATTAAAGGGATTGATACCTTGAATTGCACACTTAAATCAGGGAGTATTTATGCCGATTCTGCCTACAGTCTGGCCTGGTATAAGTGGACAACACCAAATGGCAATATTACAGGTTACAATGCCGATAGCACGGTTATTACCTACAACAAACCTGGAAAATATTACCTGGAATCAGCACCATTGAGAGGTTGCTTTACCCAGAAAGATAGCGTGACCATTCTTGCTGATACCATTAAACCCGTGGCAACTGCCAATTACTATGATACCTTAAGTACCGGCACAGTTTACAATATACAGATGTATGGTGGAAATACCGCACTCAGTGATAGTTTATTGTATAGTCCAAATTTCGGGAATGCTATGGGATACACTTGGTTGTGGTCAGGGCCTGGTGGTTTTGTGTCAGTCCAACAAAACCCTTGGATTTCAGAACCGGGGATTTATTCACTCAAAATGACTAGCACGAGAAATGGTTGTTTCGATACTGCATCAGCCTTTATCATTCTTTTGCCGGTGGTTGTAAACAATTATTATTGTAAGCAAGAAAATAACCACATTTTACTCCATTGGGAAACCTCTCATGATCAGTTATTAAAGGGATATAGCATACAGAGCGAAAATAATGGAAGGGTTGAAACCATAGGTTTTATTCCCGTGAACAGATCAATGCAAACATCGCAATGCTACCAATTTGCAGATTTTAATCCTAAAGCAGGCTGGAATACCTACAGAATTGTTATGGAAATGGAGTCTCCGGAGAACAATTTATCGGTTAATTGTAGTTCATATTATCAATCCAGCGATGATGAAAAACAAGAACTACAGTTGTTAGAGCATCCACTGAATGGCACACTTCGTTTTAGGGTGTCGGGCCTCCCGGAAAATCAGGACTTGGAGGTTAGAATCAATAGCATGACCGGTGCTCAAATCCATAAAAAAATGTTCCAATCAAAAAATGGAAATGATTGTATGGAAATCAATGGATTGCAACAGGGGGTTTATACCCTTTCAGTAAGTAGTATTGATGCCTTTTGGACTAAAAAAATCATGGTGAAATAAAAGATTATTTCATCAATCCTATTTCGCGCAAACGCTCATGCAAAAATTCGATGGCAGTGCAATCGTCATATTTTTTAGGGTTCTCCTCGGATATACAGCTTTCTAAGCAAGCCAGCGATACATCAGGCCTGGGATGCATGAAAAATGGAATGGAGTAGCGGGGAAGATGCCATTGTTCGCGTGGAGGATTAACCACCCGGTGTGTGGTACTTCTCAAACGATCGTTGGTGAGTCTTTGAAGCATATCACCCACATTGACAATAATATGATCCTGCACTTCTGTAACACCCACATATACGCCCTGTCTACTCAAGACTTCCAATCCGTCCGCACTGGCACCAACCAGTAAAGTTATAAGATTGATATCTTCATGTTCGCCAGCCCGGATAGATCCGTTGGGTTCTGCATTAATGGGTGGATAATGGATGGGACGCAGAATGCTATTGCCATTATGTACTTTATCATCAAAGTAGTTCTCAGGCTGATTGAGAAATAGCGCAAGCGCTCTGAGCATTTGGATACCTGTACCTTCCAGTGCACGGTAAATATCCTTACCAATGGTATTAAAGGCAGGAATCTCGTCAACATATTTATTGGCAGGGTAGTAGTCTTTGAGAGGGTCTCCATCCTCCACCCATTGGCCAAAATGCCAAAATTCCTTTAAGTCACCTGCATTGGAGTTTTTTGCATGCTCCTTACCAAAACCGGTATAACCACGCTGTCCGCCTCCGTCAGAGTCGTCATATTTTAATTTGTTTTCTACGGGCAGTTCAAAAAATGCCTGAACCTGTTTGTACAGCTCATTGAGTAATGCATGGTCTACGCCATGGTTGCGAATGGCAACAAAACCAATGTCTTCATAGGCCTTACCCAGGTCTTGAACAAATTGCATTTTTTGAGTTTCATCGCCGTTTGTAAAATCGGCTAAATCCAACTTTGGGATTGCGGTTAAGTATTGTGTTTTCAAGGATTAAAAGTTTTATATGTCAATTTGGAAAAGGGTTAGCAGCGCAATTACTACGCTTATTAGACCGAGAAGGCCATATCTGAATCCGCCGAAAAAGGTGGTTGTAAGCAAAAAACAAAAGAAACAAACCCAGAATAATGTATCAGCTTCTCGTTTTATTAAGTAATAGGCGAGGGGCGGCAATACAAAACATAGAAGCAGGTATATAAACCATCGAATGCTGCCTTCTTCCGGATTGTCTTTGTTGCTTTTTTGTATAGATACTGGTTTGATTGCTTTGCGGACTGTATATAAAACCTTGTGTTTTGTCTTTGGTGTGTTGCCGGGTTTTACGAGTTGATTCCCTAATTTTTCTGTCGTTTTTTGTGTTGATTCAATTTTAATGGGTGGAGAGTCAACTTCTGTGGTCACAATGGGAATTTCCTCAACAGTCTTTGTGATTTCTGTAGCATTAGGAGTCCTATTATGCTTTTTATAGGCGGTTGACGTTGACTGATAAAAACCGGAACCGGCCAATCCACGCTCGGTAAATTTGACGGTGTGGCAGGAGGCAGCAAATAGGGAAAACAAAAACAAAAACCGTGACATAGGTATCATTTGGGTCTTTTTGCAAACCTAACAAAAAAGTTCCTTATTCTGAAAGACCTAAGTTGCCTGTTAATAAAATTTTAAACAGCTTCTGTATGGCTGTCATGGGAATGCTCTATAATGATGGCCACGGATGTAGGATGTGGTTCTTCATTGATGGCATTCAAAAGCTGCTTAGACTGTAATATTTTATAATATTGATCGCGCAACCCAAAATCAGTGGACATAGCTCTTTCTAGGCGTAAACGGTCTTCCGCGTTCAGTTCTCCGTAGGCCATTAAAATGAGTTGTTCTTCGGTAAAATGTTGTTTCATAGGCTTGGTAATTGCCTATAAAACGCAAAACAATGAACAATTATTTTACGTCTACCACAATTTTTTGCATCATTTTTCTCAGATTTATGAGGGCATAATGCATTCTGCCTATGCAGGTATTAATATTATTACCGGTTAATTCCGCAATCTCTTTGAAACTCAAATCGGCATAATGCCTCAGAACCAAAACCTCTTTTTGTTCTGCCGGTAATTGATTGATGAATTTATACAATGTGGCATGTTCTTCTTTCTCAATCACAATTTGCTCCCGGCTATCTTCTTTAAGATTCAGATAGGAGAAAATGTCATTTCCCTCACTATCGGTTACAATTCCGGGCATTCTTCCTTTCAGTCGAATGCTGTCGATAGACAAGTTGCGGGCTATTCGCAGCGCCCAGGGTAAAAATTTATCTTCGTGCTTGTATTTACCTGTTCTCAAGCAATGTATGATTTTGATGAATGTTTCCTGAAAAATGTCTTCTGCCAGGTAACGATCATTCACAAGAAGGTAAATGCTGGTAAAGATTCGTGATTTGTGCCTTTTGATAAGCGTCTCTAACGCTGATTCATTGCCTTCAAGATAAACTTTTAACAATGCACCGTCTGAAATAATGGGTTTTTGCATGGCTTCCTCCTTTTGTGTTTGTTGTAATACTGATTAAACGATTTAAAGGAGTATGGCTGCTTTGCAATAGGCGGTGTTTTTTTGATGTTATTAAATGCAATTTCTGAAATAAAAATGACAAAACCAAATTTTAATCAAAAAAAATTATTTATTTCTCAATCCATTGATAAAATCTGCGGCTGACATGGCTGACTTTCCTGCCGGTTGGATTTTTAATAATTCCAGCAAGCCATCACTACATTGGAAAAAAAGCTGACGTTGCCAAATGACAAAGGGACCTCCTTCATCGGTTTCAATGGAGATTGATGCCGGCCTGCACTCATGAATTTTCAGCGGACCGACTTCCGTTTCAATCCAGGCGCCGGGGTAGGGACTTAAACCTCGTACTTTATTGTGGTTAAATACTACGCTGTCATTTTGAGATAGTTCACAGAAATCCCTGAATATCTTAGGGGCAGATTTTTCATTACCGGTTAACACCTGAGGAATTAATCTAACTGTGCCTTTTTCTACCATGTTTACGGTACGCAAAACCAAATCTGCTCCGGCTACCATGAGTTTGTCGTGCAAGCTTCCCGCATTGTCCATGGCTGAAATTTCAACGGGTTCCTGCAATACCACATCCCCGGTGTCAATCTCGTGCTTCAGGAAAAATGTCGTAACACCGGTTTGGGTTTCGCCCTGAATAATGGCATGGTTGATTGGCGCAGCACCGCGGAAATTAGGCAGCAGCGAGGCATGCAGATTGAAAGTGCCAAGTTTTGGCAGACTCCATATCATTTCAGGGAGCATGCGAAACGCAATCACAATGCCCAAATCAGCATTTAAAAGTCTCATTTGAGTCACAAATTCATCCGCTTTTAGTTTTTCCGGTTGCAAAACGGGCAAGCCCATTGCAAGGGCGGCTTTTTTTACATCGCTTTGCTGTAGGTGCTTTCCACGGCCTGCAGGCTTGTCGGGCGCGGTAACAACAGCCACAATGTTTTTACCATTTTCCACTAGTTTTTTTAATGAAAATGCCGCAAAGGCCGGGGTTCCGAAGAAAACGATACGCATGATTTTTACGTCTGTATATTTGTGAGGCCGTTGCAAAAGTCCGAAATTTGTAACAAACACATGGGGTTTGGTAAAAAAATATTTCTGTTTTCCGTTGCAGTTAGCATCGGTTTTTTTACCCACCCTCTTCTTGCCCAGCTTAAATTTGTAGAAAATAAGGGGCAGTGGCCATCTCAATATCATTTCAAGGCTTCACTCAGCAGCGCAGATATCTGGGTTTCTGATTCCGGAATATGGATTAATAATTGGGACCCTACCGCCACAGAAAAGATGCATGTGCGGAGTTCCGATGAAACGATCGTTGACGGCCACCTCCTACTGTTGAAATTTAAAAATGGCAGTTTTCGCAAATCCTATGGAAAGGGAATGGCTTATCCTGAAACCTACCATTATCATTATGGCAGTAATCGGAAACAATCAGCTCCTGCACGGGCTTATCCGGGTGTTTATGTAGAAGACCTATATCCGGATGTGGATTTGGAAATTATGGAGTTTCAGGGACGACTGAAATACAACATTATTTGCGGAGATCATCATAAAGTAAACCAGATTCGCTGGAAATATGAAGGAGCCGAAGCAGTAAAAGTACTCTCCGATAAACTGGAAATTCAGACCGCTTTAGGGGTGTTTGCAGAACAGCTTCCCAGGGTGTACAACATTAACAAAGAAGGAGAGAAAGATTTACAGGCAAGTTACCTTGATGATGAAGGGTATATAGGCGTTTCGGTGAATACTGATGCTGTCAGGCGGAGAAAATCAAAAACCGTGATTGATCCCGTATTGGTGTTTAGCACTTTCAGCGGTTCTCGGGCTGATAACTTTGGTTGTTCAGGAACGTATGATGATGAAGGAAATGCGTATGCCGGTGGAACCGTTTTTAACGCCGGTTTGCCCACCACTCCCGGTGCCTATCAGGTACGTTTTGGCGGAGGACAAAGCGAGAGTCTGGGATATGGTGGCGCTCGCGATGCAGCTATCCTCAAGTTTTCGCCCAACGGAAATTCATTAATCTACTGCACTTATCTGGGAGGTGAGAATAACGAGCAACCACACAGCATGGTCGTAGATCGATTTGGAAATCTGTTTGTAATGGGCAGTACCAAAAGTCGTTCATTCCCCATTGTTTCAGGCGCCATACAGCCAACGCACCGCGGGGATTACGATTTTTTTGTTTCCAAAATCAGCAGTGATGGCAGTCAATTGCTCGCATCTACTTTTCTTGGGGGAACTGGTATGGATGCGGTTGGCGCAAATCGAGCGGTGGATCCTATAGACGATTATCCGTTGCTGTATAATTATGCTGATGAATTTAGGGGTGAAATTATCACCGATGATACAAATGTTTATGTGGCCGGTTTTACCTACAGCACTGATTTTCCGCGTTCTTCCAACAGCGCTTGGTTTGGGGGAAAACAAGATGCAGTATTGTTTGCCATGAGCAGCAACCTGAATCAGCTGAAATGGTCACAGCTGGCAGGCAGTAATGGTTACGACGCTTTTTACGGGGTTGCATTAGGCAAAAATGGCGACTTGTATGCATCCGGTGGTAGCAGCAGTCTGGATTTGCCGTCCAAGTTTCCCGGGGTTTTTAAAAAGAACTATCAGGGTGGTATTGCTGACGGTATTGCTTTCAGGTTTAGTAAATACAGCGGTAAGGCGCTCGCCGCTACCCATATTGGCACCGCATTTTATGAACAGGCATATTTTGCACAGACTGATAATTCCGGTAATCCCTATTTTTTTGGACAAACAGAGGGTGTTTTCCCTATAATTAATGCTGCTTACAATCAGCCCGCAAAAGGGCAGTTCATTGTGAGGTATGATACCGGACTTAATGCCCTTACATTGAGCAGCACCTTTGGTGCCAATAGCAATCAGCCCAATATCAGTCCCTCTGCATTTCTGGTAGACCGTTGCGAGAGAATTTTTGTTTCCGGCTGGGGTGGTTCTACTAATGATTACCTGACCGATAACCGAAGTGGTTCCCCAAAAATACACCGTAATACCGGCAACACCCGAAATCTTCCCATTTCTGCAGACGCAGCTCAAAAAGTAACCGATGGCAGCGATTTTTATGTTGCGGTGTTTAGCAAAAATATGAATGGGTTGGCTTATGCAACCTATTTTGGTGGAATATCATCCGCCGGAAAGGATGCGGAAGAGCATGTGGATGGCGGTACTAGCCGCTTTGATAAGAAAGGGATTATTTATCAGTCTGTATGCGCCGGCTGCGGAAGAAATGGTCTTTTCCCAACTACACCGGGTGCGTATAGCCGCACCATGAATAGCAATAATTGTAATAACGCCATCTTTAAAATAGATTTTGAAAATCTAAATAAAAAACCTTCCATGAAAGATACTTTCATTCAGGTAATAGCTACACAATCCATACAATTCAGTCTTAAAGCTACCGACCCAGACCCATTTGATACCCTTATGATTCGGGCTTTTAGAACGAATAAAGGGGGAATGAATGGGAATGATACGGCGGAAATTACAATTACACCGGGAATAGGAACTGCACAATTTTCTTTCAAGTGGAATACCACGTGTAATAGCCATTCATCAGACACAGTATTTTACCGTGTTATGGTTTATGACAGAGGATGCCCGACAGCAGACACTTCATGGGCCAGCATTGGCATACTGGTGACACCACCCCCAAAAGTGATTCCGCCTGATGCCGTTTGTGTGAGTCTGGATAGAAATACAGGCAGAATCAAGGTTTCTTGGAAAGCAACAATTCAGCCAACCGCATTTTTTAAATACCTGTTGCTTGAAAGAACCAATCCGAATAGTACGGTTGTGATTTTGGATACCATTAGAAATTTCAATGCCGTTGAATATACGGATGTCTCCGTTATTGACCCTGCTAATAACAACTATTGTTATAAACTCAAAGGCTATAATATTTGTGATGAATTGGTGGAGAGTACATATCCTTTCTGTACTGTTTCTGAACTTAACTTTCCAATTGCTTCTACCCCCATGAAATTTGCAACCGTCGATTTTGACAAATCTGTGAGGGCTGAATGGGTGCAAAGCACAGAACCCGATTTTAAGGAATATGAAATTTATCGTTATCCACGCGGAGGAAGCAAAGGGAAAACACCATTTGTCATCACGTCAGATACCATCTTAAGTGATTCAACATTTGATGTCGATAAAGAATCTTTTTGCTACACCGTTGTGGTCGTTGATAAATGCGGCCACAGTAGTAAGCCGGGTGGTGAAGCATGTAACATTGTTATAACAGGAACTGCAACCGGTAGGCCCCTTTATTACTTCGATCTTCAATGGCAGGATTATTTATCTTGGAGTGGTGCAGTAGATTACTGGACATTGGAGCGACAATATGCAGGCAATCCATGGACAACCATAGTATCCAACTCCAAAAACAGACAGTCCAGAGATGCAATTCTGGATTATGATTGGGGAGGTTATTGGTATAGGGTTACCGCTCATGAATTTGTACCCGGTATGAATCGGCGTGCATACAGCAGTCAAAGCAACTGGATTTATTTGTATCAGCCACCGGAACTTTGGGTTCCTAATGCATTCACTGACAATGAAGACAGAATGAATGATGTATGGGGAACCGTTCCCCTTTTTGTAAAAAATTATCACATGCGCGTTTATGACCGGTGGGGAGGGAAAATTTGGGAAAGTACCGATAAAAAAAGGCAATGGGATGGCACCATCAATGGAAAAGAAGCACCGGATGGTGTTTATGCCTGGTACGTGATTTTTGACGGGTGGGACAACAAAACCTATAAAACAAAAGGTACAGTAACCGTGATTCATTAAATGGCCGGTATTCCTTTTAAAAAGCGCATAGAGCCCAAAATCTGCGTGGTTTGTCAGCGGCCTTTTGAATGGAGAAAAAAATGGGAAAAATGCTGGAACGACGTAAAATATTGCAGTGATAAATGCAGGGGGGCTCGGTTAAAGAAACAGAAAATGTCAAAAAACTGATAATGCATTCCATGCAATTGTCGTTTTTCTGTTATAACGCCATTCTTAACAATAAGGTTATTTGCAATTAACGCCTACTGTGAGTAATATTGCAGCTTTATCAGAAAACAAAAAATCCGTATGAATAACACAAAACAATCAACAGAAAACAATGCCCTCATGGGATGGTTTGCAGGTGGCGCAATTGTTTTTGCGCTTTTGGTAGGTGTACTTATTTACATGTTTGTAATGGGAAATGCTTCCAACTTTGAAAACAATGATGTTGTAAAAGGTCATCCAAAAAACATTTTGGGTATCATCCACCGTGGTGGTTTCATTGTACCTCTGCTTATTGCGGTTAACGTGACTGTAATTCTGGTAGTAGTGGAAAGATTCATTACCCTGGGTGCAGCAACAGGTAAAGGCAACGCGGCTGCTTTCGTTAGGGGAATTCGCCAAATGTTGGGTAAGAACCAGTTTGATGAGGCAATTGCTGCCTGTGATGAACAAAAAGGATCTTTAGCCAATGTAGTTCGCAGCGGATTGGTTCGCTATCAGCTTGTAACCAAGGATTCAAAGCTTAGCAGTGATGAGAAAAAGGCTGCTATTGAAAAAGAACTGGAAGAAGCCACCGGTCTTGAGCTTCCTATGCTTTCCCGCAATTTGGTGATTATATCTACCTGTGCTTCTATTGGTACACTGGTAGGTCTGATTGGAACGGTATTCGGTATGATTCGTGCATTTGCTGCGCTGGCCAATACAGGCGCTCCCGATACAGCGGCACTGGCAACCGGTATTTCTGAAGCACTAGTTAATACAGCATTTGGTATCATCGCTTCAACGTTGGCTATCATATTCTATAATTACTTCACCAATCGTATTGACAGCATGACTTACAGCATGGATGAAGCCGGATACAGCATTGTATCTGAGTTCAACGCAAGTCACGCTTAATTTTCATTTACCTTTTTAAGTTTGTTCGTATAAACCATAAAACAAGACCATGCCAAAGGTGAAAATGCCCCGCTCAAATCCATCCCTGGACATGACGCCCATGGTGGATCTGGCGTTTCTGCTGGTAACCTTTTTCATGCTCACTTCCAGTTTCAGAACCCCGGAGCCGGTGGTGGTAGATCCCCCCACCAGTACTACGAAAACCGAAATACCCAAACAGGTATTCATGATTACGATTGACAATCAAGGCAGGGCATTCATAGATCTCACGAATCCTGCCGTGAAATCGAGGGTTTTTGAAAAGGTTTGCAACCAATCAGGTATAAAAGTCGATTCTATGACCGTCAAAAAATTTGCAGGGTCAGGAGCCATCGGTCTGAAAATAACTGCTATACCGCAATACCTGGAACTAGAAGCTAATGAAAGAACCAAGGTGAATCAGACCGGTGTACCCTATGACACAACCGGTAAAAAAAGTGAATTATACTGGTGGGCTTATTACTCACGACTCGAGGCGCATGCCGATTTTAAAGCGCGTGAGGAGGAAGCTAAAAATCGCAAGCTCCCATTTGATAAATCTAATTACATTCAATTTGCCGTGAAAGCAGCATCTGATGCCAAGTATGACGCGGTAAAAAATGTAATACAGGTTTTCCGGGACGCCAAAGTGAAGCAATTCCAGATGATAACAGGTCTAGAGTCAGAACCATCATTGAAATAAGAAAGGAAAAGACAAATGGCACAAATTCAGGATAATGGTGGTGGTGGCCACGGTAAAGGCGATAAAAAAAGAGCCAAAAAACAAAGTACCCATGTGGACATGACCCCCATGGTGGACCTTGCATTTCTGTTGCTTACATTTTTCGTTCTTACCTCCACTTTCAGTAAACCCAAAGTGCTCCGTATGATTTTTCCGGAGAAACTTGATGAAAACGTGAAAGATCAGAAAGCACCAGAGGTAAAAGATGGTATCACATTGTTGCTTACAGCCAATGATAAGATTTATTATTACAGAGGTTCCTTGAAGCCCAATACTGAGCTTATCCCCATTGATTATACCCGCAATGGGTTGAGAAAAGTATTGGTGGATTACAACGCAGATATGCTTGTGAAGTTACAAGACATCCAAAAGCGTATGAATAAACTGGACGACAAGGATACAGCTGCCAAACGAAAATTGGATGAGGAGGTACTAAGTGTACAGAAAGCTTCAAAGCAAATTGTATTGGTGAAAAACGATGAAGGCGCTACCTATCGAAATATGATAGATGTGATGGATGAGTTTATGATTACCCAGATTGCCAAGTATTACGTAATTGATGATGGAATGGCAAAACTTGAGGTAGAACTGATAAAAAAACAAGGTAAATAAAGGAGGAGATATGGCAAACGACATTTTCAACGCTTGGGATCAGCCCGAATCGGCAGACCGCCTTGCCATGGTTTTTGAAGACAGATTTAAAGATTATGGTGCTTATTACGTAAGAAGCATTTACCGCAGATCCAAAGTGATTGCCACAGTCATTGCTTGCTCTTTTGTTCTATTGATTGCATCTGTTCCCTTAATTATTGAAAAAATTATGGCTAAAGAAGATGTAAAGAGGGCAAAAATCGTGATTACTACCTTGGATGATGTGCAAGCTCCGGACGAAGAGGAAGAGGAAAAACCCAAAGAGCCACCCAAAATGGAGGAACCGGAGCCGGTTGCAACCCAGGCGTATGTTGCACCAACCATCAATGAGAACACTACAGAAGAATTTGATGCAGAGCCCGTTTCTACCATTAGTAACGCAAGTACAAAAACCCAGCAAGGTTCTGATGACCCATTTGATGGATCTACGAACACTGGCGATGGTAGTCCTTTTGAAGGAAGTAATGAGCCTGTCGGTAAAGTTCAGATTGAAGCAAAATTTCCAGGTGGTGACGAAGCATTCAAACGTTTTATTGTTGCCAACTTTGAGTACCCTGAACGTTGCAGAGACGAGGGAATAGAAGGTTACGTGCAGCTTAAATTCGTGGTGGATGTGAACGGGAGAATTTCCAGAATTCAGATTGTTCAGCCCACACCGGGTTGTCCGGAATTCGATAAAGAAGCCATCCGTGTGCTACAAAAATGTCCACCATGGATTCCGGCCCAAAACAACGGCAAGTTTACCACCGCTTGGAGAACATTGCCCATTAGACTTACTTTGCAATAATGATAAAAGCCCCGGAAACGGGGCTTTTCTTTTGTGGGTAATTTTTAGCCGTTTATTCAGGGTATTGTTGTTGTTTTGATGTGTTGAATAGCCCCATACTTCATATTCACGCGCTGTCTATTGGTAGAGATAGCAAGGTTTTGTCCTCAATCCCTGATTTACAGATAGAAAAAGGAAAAACCTACGGCATTATTGGTGAAAGCGGAAGCGGAAAATCCCTTTTTCTATTGGCCGTTATGGGGTTGTTGCCCAAAGAACTAAGTGTTAGTGGAACACTTGAGTGTAAAACACCCGAAGCATTGATTTCATTATTGAAATGTGATTCTAATTCATTGAGAAACCTCAGGGGTAAAACGATGGGTATGGTTTTTCAGGAACCCCTCAGCGCATTAAATCCACAGCGAAAATGTGGATGGCAACTATTAGAGGCCTTAGCGGTTCATCAAAAAATGCAAAGACAAAGAGCCGAGGAAACTTGCCTGAATGCCCTAAAAGAGGTTGGCATTGAGCAGCCCGAACGTATCTTTAATGCTTATCCCCACCAAATTAGCGGTGGGCAGCGACAACGGGTGATGATTGCCATGGCCACCATTCACAAGCCCGCGCTTGTGCTGGCGGATGAACCCACCACAGCGCTGGATCCTGAAACTGCAGAAAAAGTGCTTGAAACATTGGTGCAGGTTTGCCGGAAAATGGGTAGCAGTCTTATTCTGGTGAGCCACGATTTACCGTTGGTTGAGAAGTATTGTAATCATATATCAGTGATGCAACATGGACATACGGTAGTTTCCGGACCGTTGAATGATGTATTGTTAGAAGGCAAAATGCACCCGTACGTTAAAGCCCTGAAAGATGCTTTGCCAAAAGGAAAGAGAGAGAGACTTCCTTCGGCGTCTGAAATTTTTACTGCACAAAATCTGGGTAAAACGTATCACACGAAAAAAAATGATTTTAAGGCCCTGCAAAACATCTCTTTTGCTTTGAGAAAAGGAGAGGGGCTGGCCATTCTGGGGTACTCGGGCTCAGGAAAAACAACCCTGGCAAAAATATTGACCGGATTGGAAACTGCTAACGATGGCAGTGTTCTGTTTAATGGTAATTCAATTCTGAATAAAAAGCCCACAGGCGTTCAAATGGTGTTTCAGGATCCATTTTCTTCGCTTAATACTGAAGTTAGCAATTTTGATACCCTACAGGAAGTTTTAAACTTGAGGGGAATACGCGGGGAACAAGCTAAAACTACAATTAAAAACTTATTTGACCAGGTGGGGCTTGATCAAGGTTTACTTGAACGTTTTCCTCATCAGTTGAGCGGTGGACAAAGACAGCGACTTTGTATTGCCCGTGCACTGGCCGTCAACCCTCAGGTTTTGGTGCTCGATGAGGCGGTGGCAGCGCTGGATCCACTGGTACAAAAACAAATACTGGATTTGCTTAGGCACATCCAGGAAGAGACCGGAGTCATATACCTGTTTATTACACACAACCCCGATGCAGCTCGATATCTTTGCCATCGGTACATAAAATTGGAGAATGGCGTGTGTGTCTCTGAAGGCTCATACGAATAATTATTGTATTTTATTTGTTTTTTTGAAAATTAACGATTAAAATCGTAGTTAAAATGTTTTTATGGGCCAAATGTCTTCATTCAAACAAAAAGAAAAAAACAACGTTGAAGCCAAAAAGCAAATTTTTGTATGGACTGATCAAGTTAACAAACCTGTCTTAATGGTGGCGGTTTCATCAGATAATTTGGCTGTTGATTTGACTCAGCTTGCTAAATCCATGTTGGGTGAACATGCCGACATGAAATGCTTTGACATGCCATTGGATGCTGATTTGATTACGGAAAAAATCCATCACCTTTTTAATGATAATCCATATTCCGGAAAAGGTAAAAATCATCACAAGCGCCCAAAACCATTATTTTCAAGCCGAGAGCTGGAAATATTACAGCTTATTTCTCTGGAATATACCAACGAAGAAATAGCAGATAAGCTGTGTCTGGCAAAAAGAACCATCGATAATCATCGGGTAAATCTCATGCAAAGAGCCAATGCTAAAAATACTGCAGGTTTGATGGGCTATGCATTTAGAAATGGACTTTTGGTTTAGTGTTTGATTAAATAGACAAAGATTTCGAAGGTGGATAGCTTAGCGACTGCCTTTGATGCTGGCAGGCCTGCGAGTCTTTAGATTTGTTGTAATGATGAAGTCCATATTCAGAGGTATTATTTTAGCAACACTGATCTTCCATGTTGCGGCAGTAAAAGCTCAGCAAACAACCGAGTATCAACTCTATAAAGTAACAAAGGGTGATAATTATTATAAATTATCCAAAAAATTTAAATGCAGCGTGGAGGATCTGCAAAAAGCCAATGAAAACAAGTCCGTATTAAAATTGGGTGAAACGATTAAAATCCCTGTTAAGGCCAATGCCAGAAAAGATTTGTATGAAAATGCCTACCAGATTCACACGGTTTCAAAGGGTGAAACCTTGAATAAAATAGCCAATCGGTACCAGACAAACGTCGAGAATGTGAAGAAATTAAACGGTATGACGGGGGATCAGTTGAAAATAGGACAAAAAATCAAAGTGCCAACCCAACAAAAACCGGTTGAGCCACATCAGGATCAGGTTTCAGTTAAGCCAGATGCCCAGCAGGCTAGCAATGGTTCATTGCTAAGAGATACGGTAACAAAAAAGCCCAATACCCCACCGGGTCCCAGGGGCGGAGTGGATGTGAATCCGGGAATGCCGGAGAAAGCCGCTGCGGTAATTAAAGACTTTGTAACAGAAAAAGAGGAGGTGGCGGTAGCAAAGGTAATGACTCAAAAAATGGAGGATACACGCACCCATGTAATGCATCCTACGCTTCCGAAAGGCAATATCATTGTGGTGTTAAACCCGCAATCGGGAAGAATGGCTTATTGCAAAGTGGTTGATAATTACACGCCCAGGCAGTATGAAGGGTCCGGATTAATCATGACGCCTGCCGTAGCCGATAAAATTGGAATCACCGGCAATATGGCTTCTGTAAAAATTAAGTATGCTGCACCGTAATTTTGCCATATCCTTTGATTAAGTTATTCAACAGCGAAATCAACATCAAAGCCGCAGTAGCCACTGCGGCTTTGTGTCTTTGTACCCTGCACTTTTCACCTGCCTTAGCTTCTATTTCGCTTGCCATATTCTTTTTGATACTTTTATTATTGGCAAGTAAAGAAAGCTTTATTAAGCACAAGCTCATTATTATTTTATCGGTTGCCTGGAGTGTGTGGCAGCTGTTGAGTCAGTTTGTATTTGGCTATGATGCTGAATCATTGCGTGTTCTGGTTTTAAGGATTCCTTTACTGCTATTTCCCTTAATTTGGTTTTTACGATCCGGATTACCCAATCGCGCAGTTTTTGTGGGAATAATGGTCATGGGGCTTTTCCATGCGTGGATTGGTGGTGCTTCGGTGCTCAACTACATGGCCCATTTTAAGTTTTTAAATCAAATGGTTCTGGAAAGTAAACCTTTACCGCTTTTTTCAGCCGTTTATCATATAGAATTTAGTCTCATTCTAGCTGTAATTATTTTACTTCAAATATCGTTTATGCGTCTTGCCAAATCGGGTTGGGAGCGAAGTATAATGATTGGTACAATGGCAGTAAACTTGATTTCATTACATGTACTGTCAGCTCGGACAGGCATGCTGGCTTTTTGGGCGGGGGTTCCTTTCTTAATGGCTACTACAGATTTGCCGATTGGATTAAAAGGGAGAAACCGATGGTGGTTAATTATAATTCCCATGTTATTGCTGTTTTTGGTTCCTTCCCTACGAAACCGAATGATAAATACCATAGAAGATTTAACAGCGGTAAAAGAAAATCAAAATCTTGGTGATAAAAGTTTCGGAAGACGCTGGGAATCCTGGAAAATTTCTGCGGAAGTGATAAAAAAACATCCGTTTATGGGGGTAGGATTCTCAGGGGTTGAAAAAGCGATATACAGCGAATTCGAGCATAAACAAACATATCTGCACCCCACAGACCGGATTCAACCTCACAATCAGTTTCTTCAACTGGCTATGCAGTCAGGGATCATTACCCCGCTACTATTGCTGTTATCTTTTTTTTGGATCGCCCATAATAATTACAGGCAAGGTAATAATACTGGTGTGGCCGTTTTAACAGCGCTGAGTATTTCCATGATATTTGAAAGTTATCTGGAAAGGCAGTCTGGTGTAGCTGTTTTTGTAATAGCGCTATTTTTGGCATTTTTTGAAGAAAAAAAGAAACAACTTTTTCAATAATCAATTTATTTCATTATCTTTGCAGCCCCAAAAACTATGTCTCGCGTTTGTGATTTAACCGGCAAAAAGGCTCTGAAGGGTAACAATGTTTCGCATTCAAACAAGAAAACGAAGCGTCGTTTCTATCCTAATCTGCAGACCAAAAAGTTTTTCATTCCTGAAACCGGAGAATGGATTACCTTGAAGGTTGCAGCCAGTACCATGAAGACCATTGATAAGAAAGGCATTTCTGCATGCATCAATAACCTGTTTAAAAAAGGAAAGATTTAAGTCATGGCAAAAAAAGGAAATCGTATCCAAGTGATTCTGGAATGTACAGAACACAAAGGCACAGGTGTAGCCGGCATGAGCCGTTACATTACCACCAAGAATAAGAAAAACACTCCTGAGCGTATTGAATTGAAGAAATACAATCCATACCTCAGAAAAATGACAGTACATAAGGAAATTAAATAATGGCAAAGAAAGTAGTAGCAACGCTCAAAAAAGAAGGTGGTAACGAATACGTTAAAGTTATCAAGGCCGTAAAATCCAGCAAGTCCGGTCATTACACCTTCCGTGAAGAAATCGTTCACCAAGACGGTGTTAAAGATTTCTTTAGCAAACCATAATTAAAAAAATAATCCTAAATTTGAGCTCCTACAAGGGGCTCTTTTTATTTTATAATGTCCATTTTTAATATATTTTCCAAGAAAAAGGCCCCTGAAGAAGACCGTCAGGAGGCACGTGAAGTGCTAGGACAAAAACGCGAACATTTCTTTGCCCGTATTGGAAGAGCTTTTGCAGGCAAATCAACGCTTGATGACGATTTTCTTGATCAGCTTGAAGAAATTCTCATTACTTCTGACGTAGGTGTAGAAACCACGGTTAACATTATTAACGCACTTACAACCAATATTTCAAAAGATAAATATCTGGGTCAGGAGGAGCTGAATGAGCGCATTTCTGAGGTGATTGCTGAAATAATGCCCGACATACAAACTCCTGTACAAGCTGATTTTAACTTGTTGAATGCACCCAAACCGTACATTGTATTGGTTGTTGGTGTGAATGGGGTAGGGAAGACTACCACCATTGGAAAAATGGCATGGCAATATGCGGCATGCGGTAAAAAAGTGGTATTGGGCGCAGGCGATACCTTCCGCGCAGCAGCAGTTGATCAACTTGGTGTCTGGAAGGAGAGATCCGGAGCTGAAATCATCAGTCATGGAATGAATACAGATCCTTCGTCGGTTGCTTTTGACGCTGTTAAATACGGCGTGGAAAATGCCGCCGATGTGGTGATTATTGATACGGCCGGCCGATTGCATAACAAAGTGAGCCTGATGAATGAACTGGCCAAAATGAAACGGGTTGTTCAGAAATTTCAACCCGACGCACCGCATGAGGTGGTGCTTGTAATTGATGCCACTACAGGCCAAAATGCCTATGAGCAAGCTCGGAATTTTACGGCTGCAACCCAGGTTAACGCGCTTGCGGTTACCAAACTGGATGGCACTGCTCGCGGTGGTGTTGTCATTGGAGTAAGTGAGCAGTTCAACATACCGGTCAAGTATATCGGCCTGGGTGAAAAAGCTGAAGACCTTAAATTGTTTGATAAAAAAATATTTGTGCAATCCCTATTTCAGTCATGAAAGCCCGCAGTCATAAACAACCTAAGGTGAACGTAATTACCCTGGGTTGTAGTAAAAATCTGGTTGATTCAGAAGTGATGATGGGTCAGTTGAAAGCCGGTAATTTTGATGTTACGCACGAATCAGACACTGCACCCGCTGATATTGTCATCATCAATACCTGCGGCTTTATCGAAAATGCCAAACAGGAGAGTATAGACACCATCCTAAGATTTGCGCAGGAAAAAGCTGATGGAAATCTCGAAAGGCTTATCGTTACCGGATGTTTATCTCACCGGTATAAAGATGATTTACAGCCAGAAATTCCGGAAGTAGATGCCTGGTTTGGAACTTTGGAACTCCCCAATTTGTTGAGAAGTGTTGGAGCTGATTATCGTCATGAATTGATAGGTGAACGTTTGACAACTACTCCCAAACATTTTGCCTATGTAAAAATCAGTGAAGGATGCAATCGTCCATGTTCATTTTGTGCCATTCCCCTCATGCGCGGTAAGCATGTAAGCAAGCCCATAGAACAATTGGTTGGAGAAATCAAAGGTTTGGTGAGAAACGGAACCAAAGAGATTATGCTTATTGCTCAGGATTCTACCTATTATGGTCTCGATTTATATGGGGAAAGGAAGCTGGCTGATTTGATGAAACACGTAAGCGATATTGAAAACTTGGAATGGATTCGTTTGCATTATGCATTTCCCTCGCAGTTTCCCATGGATGTAATTCCTGTAATGGCTGAGCGCCCCAATATTTGCAAGTACCTTGATATACCCATTCAGCATGCTACGGACAACATGCTGAAAATTATGAGAAGGGGAATTACCCGCAAACGCACTGAGGAATTGCTGGGTCATTTGCGCAACGACATTCCCGGCATAGCCATAAGAACCACCCTTTTATTGGGACATCCCGGTGAAACCGAAGCTGAATTTGAAGCATTGTGCGATTTTGTTCAGCAGCAGCAATTCGATCGGCTCGGTGTATTCACTTATTCTCATGAAGAAAATACGCACGCCTATACCTTGCCTGATGATATTGCACCTGAAGTGAAAGAGCAAAGGGCCGCAACCGTTATGGAAATTCAAATGGGTATCAGTGAGGCAAAAAATGCCGATAAAATGGGCCAGGTGGTTAAAGTACTGTTCGATAGACTTGAAGGTGAACATTTTGTTGGTAGGACTGAATCAGATTCGCCCGAAGTAGACAATGAAGTGTGGGTTCCCGCGCAAAAAAATTATGTGAGGGTGGGAGATTTTGCCAATGTGAGAATTACGGGGTATGGCGCATACGATCTTCACGGCGAAATTGTTGCTTCATGAAGCTAATCTGCCATAAGCATGTGCCTGCGGGTTACTACAACAAACTCACGGATGCCTGGTTGAAAAAAGACGATAAACTGCTGGATGTTTATCCGATTACCTGTAAGCAAATCCCCCAGGTTCAAAGTCTATACACCCATTTTGATGCTGAAAAGAGAAATCAGCTTGCGGATATCCTGAAAAGCCAATATGCCAATCTCGAGACTTCAACAGCGGTCAATACCGCCATTGAAAAACTCAGACAACCCAATACGTTTACCATTACCACAGGACAACAGATACACATCTTTTTAGGCCCCCTATTTTTTATTTACAAGATTACCTCAGTGATAAGGCAGGCCCGTAGATTACAGGAATTACACCCTGAAAATTATTACGTACCGGTTTTTTGGATGGCAACCGAAGACCATGATATCGCAGAAATTAATGCAATATCGGTTTTTGGCAAAAAGCATAGCTGGCAAACTACTGAATCGGGTATAGCGGGAGATCTAAGCACAGAAGGACTTGAAACGTTATCGGATGAATGGCTGGAATTGGCGAAAAAGGAAAACCTACCTGCGGAAATACTGGATCTTTTCCATGTTTTTAAAAAGGCATACACCCAATTTAATAATCTGGCTGATGCTACCCGATGCATTCTTAATGATTTATTCGGTCATTACGGTTTGATTATTATTGATGCAAACCATCCAAAACTCAAATTGGCACTGAATGATTTGGCATTGAAGGATATTCAAACCGACCAAGTTTTTAATGCCCTGCAGTATTCAACTTCAAAATTAAAAAATTGTGGATTTGCGCCACAAGTAAATCCCAGACGCACCCACTTTTTCTGTATAGTTAACAGGCTGAGACTGAGAATAGATAAAGTGGACGGGGGATTTGCACTCAACCCGGGTCACCAACGCATGTCAGACAATGAAATGCAAGAATGGATAGGCAACTCACCCGAAAATGTGAGTCCGAATGCCTTATTAAGGCCTGTTTACCAACAGTTGATTTTACCCAATGTGGCCTATGTTTGCGGCCCCGCAGAATTACATTATTGGCATCAATTATATGCGCTTTTTGATCGGGAAAAAATACCTGCACCGGCTTTATTACTTAGGGATTCTTATATTGTCTTAGATGGTAGAATTCAGGACTTTCTTAGATCCAAGAACCTTGATGAAAAAACCCTTTGGGAAGGATTCGAACATGCATCTAGAATATTGGAAAACCGAATTTTAGGGGATAATAAATTACCTGAGGAAATTGAAGTATTAAAAAATCAATCTGAAAAAATATTACAGATGTTTTTTGGGGTAAAATATAAAAACATCAAAGAGCTTAGAGAACAATATGCTATATGGTTGAATGAACTTGAAAAGGCCAATAAGAGGGTTTTGACAGACATTAAAAATCAACCCGCTTTTGAACCTGTTTTTAATCGATTAAATAAAATATCACAAAGCCATTTTAATAAGAAATCGCCACAGGAAAGGGTAATGTCATGGGTTGAATTTTTATTGAAATATAAAACAAACCCTATTGAGATATTAATAGAAAATCAGGATACTGATCATGCATTTGGTAGCCTTTATGTCTAGTATATAGGCCAAAATTTAATATTATGGCTAAAATCATACTTTTTTTATTGGTAGATTGATAGATGGCTATTATTTTCGCAACATTAACGATTGTATCGAATGCTAAATATTTATAAGAAATCCATCACTGCAGTTCTGGTAATTGGAGCAATAGCCTGTGTTTCGGCACAGCCCTATTTCAAGCAAAAGCCGGGTGCTAATTACCATGAAACGGCGATGGAGAAATGGCCTAGTGGCAAAACAGAGCGAAAAAAAGATTCGGGACAGTATTCAGTAACTTCCTATTTTGTGGATCGCAGGGCCAAGCAGTGGTCAGTGGGTTTGGGTGGAGGTTCTACCCAGTTTTTCGGCGATGCCGATAAGGTTCAGCCCGGCTGGCATGCAAAAGCATTTGCTAAATATAGCGTTTCACAGACCTTTGGTTTGCGTGCTGAATACAATGTGGGAGTGCTAAGAGGTGCCAGGGATTTCCAATTCCCTACCTTGTATAAAGATTATTTTAGATTTAGAAGCAATTTTCAGGATTATAACATACAGATGGTTTTCACCCTCGGAAATATCAGCTTCCTTCGTCCTTTGCGCAAAACGCAATTCAATCTGTTTATCGGTGGTGGTTGGGGATCCTATCGTTCTGTGGCCAAATTCAATGACCAGAGATTGTATGTTGGAGGGGATTATTACCTGAATCATTATTTTGGACAAGGTACTCCCAATCCAAACGTAGGAAAAGATGTAGAAGATCGCTGGGAGGGAAGACATTGGAATGTTCCCTTTGGTTTTGGGATTAAGCACAATTTGGGTAAGAATTTCGACATTGGATTGGATTATCGTCAAACCTATTTGCGCACAGACGACATCGACCTTTACAATACGGCCATCTGGCAAAACCGTTGGTTCGACCAATACAGCACCATGACTGTTTATGCAGCATGGAAATTTGGTAGCAAAAGCAATCAGCATTATGATTGGTTAAGCCCCATCGAAAGTATCTATGAGAAGGTTAATCGCATCGACCGCAGGGTAGATACGTTATACACTGATACAGATGGAGACGGAGTGAGTGACTTTTTTGATGTAGATGACAGCACAGAGCCTGGAGTAAATGTGTATGGCAATGGCACCGCAGTAGATTCCGATGGTGATGGTGTTGCAGATTACAAGGATAAAGAGCCTTTCTCGGAAAAGGGTGTAGAGGTAGATGCAGAAGGTCGAATGATTGATTCCGATGGAGATAACATACCCAATCACCGTGATCTTGAGCCAAACAGCCCGATAGGCGCTATGGTTGATGCACGCGGAAGAAGTATCGTTAATAATTGCTGTAACTGCGATGATATGACTTTTCCCTCATTGTTTTTTGAAACAAATAAATGTCAAATCAGGCCTGAATTCCAGGTGGTGATGATGATGATTGCGGATAAAATGAAGCAATGTCCGGATAAGAAGTTGGTAATTTGCGGTTCTGTGGGCGAAAAAGAGAAGCTATATGTCGGTAAAAAAGGAGATGTTGTTGGGTCATGCAGAACCGAAGCAATCATTCAGGCCCTTGTGAGTCAATTTGGAATTACCAGAGATCGTATTGTGGTGGATGCTGCCTGCAAATCTGAAGATAAAAACCGCATAGAGTTTAAGTTTGGAGGATCAAGGCCTGCAGTACCCAAGACTGCACCTGCACCGGTATTACCCCCTACACCCAGATCAAGTCGCTAATCAATGTGTTGAAATAGTAATAAAAACGGGCAATAAGCCCGTTTTTTATTACTAAATACCCCCCCTTGAATAACTCAATAATCAAATCAGACTTGCCGGCCTCAGTGGTGGTGTTTCTTGTGGCTTTGCCTTTGTGCATGGGCATTGCACTGGGTTCTGGCGCTCCTGTTATTTCCGGTATCATTGCCGGTATAATAGGGGGAGTGCTAGTAGGGTATTTGAGCGGTTCAAACCTCAGTGTTTCAGGTCCGGCGGCAGGTTTAATTGCTACCGTAGCATCAGGCATTACAGAAATTGGTTCGTTTGATGCATTCCTCGTTTCAGTTATCATAGCAGGTTTCTTACAGCTGATTTTGGGTTTGGTAAAAGCGGGAGTAGTGGGGCATTTTATTCCTAATGCGGTTATTAAAGGCTTGTTGGTGGCCATTGGGTTGTTACTTATTTTTAAACAGATTCCTCACCTGGTGGGTTACGATGCAGATTTTGAGGGGGATGAATCATTTTTTCAAAAAGATGGTGAGAATACATTTACCGAAATTATTTCTTCACTTAAAAATTTCACCCCTATGGCTGTTATGTTAGGGGGATTTGGGCTGCTTTTACAGTTTGTATGGGAGCCTTTTTTAAATAAATTAAAAGTTAATGCAAAATGGCTGCCGGCACCATTGGTCGTGGTTATTCTTGGTGGGGTTGTTAATTTTCTGGCAGTTCAATATTTACCTGCATGGCAACTGAACAAAGATCAGTTGGTGAGTATACCGGACTTAAATGAGGTCATTGCTGATTGGCAGCTCCCTACTTTGGGTGCATTTTTAAAACCTAAAGTATGGTTGCTGGGATTGAGTATAGCCATAATAGCCAGCATTGAAACATTGTTAAGCATAGAAGCTACTGATAAGTTAGATCCCCATTATCAAATCACACCTACCAATAGAGAGCTTGTTGCACAAGGTGTCGGAAATATGGCATCAGGTATTCTGGGTGGATTACCTGTTACTGCAGTAATTGTAAGAAGCAGTGCCAATATCAATGCAGGAGGCAAATCAAAATGGAGTGCAATTTTTCATGGGATTTTACTGGCTTCTTCTGTATGGCTATTCCCGGGATTATTATCAAAAATACCATTAGCATCCCTGGCAGCCATATTGATTTATGTTGGATACAAGCTGGCCAAACCGAATGTTTTTCTGGAGCAGCGACTAAAGGGTATTAATAATTTTCTTCCCTTTCTGGTCACTGTAGTGGCCATCCTTTTTTCAGATTTGCTTATCGGAGTATCAGTTGGGCTATTGGTAAGTGTCATATTTATTTTTAAGTCAAATTACAGAAAACACATTATTGCTGTGAGTATGGACAAGCACCACCTGGTAAGATTTGTGGGTGATGTTACATTTTTTAATAAATCCATCATTAAAGAATTACTTGAAAAGGTAGATCCTACAGATACGAATATTGTATTTGATTACACTCGGTGTAACTTTCTCGATGTAGATATTAGAGAATCTGTGATAGAATTTTGTGAGTCAAAAGGAATTGACAACATCAAGATTGAACATCGCTTTCAGAACAATCAGCAAAAACTCATTTTATTTAAACACGATCATGCAAGAATATATTAAGCTTCTACTTGGAAACAAGGCCTGGGCTCAGGAAAAAAGTTCGCTGGATCAGACCTACTTTTCAACTATGGCTAAAGATCAGAAACCTGACTACTTATGGATTGGGTGTTCGGATAGTCGTGTACCCGCAAATGAGGTGGTGGGTGCAGAGCCCGGCGAACTTTTTGTTCATAGAAATATTGCCAATATGGTTGTTCATACCGATTTAAACCTACTGAGTGTATTGCAGTATGCAGTGGAAGAACTTCAGGTTAAGCACATCATTGTTTGTGGTCATTATGGTTGTGGAGGGGTTAGAGCTGCTTTAAGCCATCACAGCATGGGTGTTTTAAATAAATGGCTCAGGAATATCAAGGATGTTTATCGATTGCACAAAGATGAAATTTTGAATTTAGATAGTGAAGACAAGCGTCTGGAAAGACTGGTTGAGCTCAATGTGAATGAACAGGTGCAGAATCTGATGAAAACCAGCATCGTACAACGCGCATGGAAATATCATCAAAAACCCATGATACATGGCTGGGTTTATGGACTGGATGATGGATTGATTAAAACCGTGTGCACCATAGAGCCCGGTAGTCCTGTGGATCCTATTTATCAGTATTCAGATTTATAATCAAAAAGATTTTTAAGTATTAAATCAGCCCCATTTTCAGGGATTATGGCAGTGGCAGCGGTCTTGTTTTTAAACCATGTAACCTGTCGTTTTGCATAATTTCGGGTATGTTGTTTAATCAAATTAATGGCATCTTGTAAGGTCATATTACCTTTCAGATATGCAAATAACTCCGTGTACCCTACGGTTTTTAACAGAGGTAAATCACTCATAGGTAACAGCTTTGATACTTCATCCAGCAGGCCATTGGCAATCATAGCATCTGTGCGTAGGTCTATCCGATTATACAAAACACTTCGTTCCGGATGTAAATAATACATTTTCCACGCAAAGGGTATGGGTTCCTGTTTATGACTGTAAATTTCTTTTAGCGTTTGATTTTGTGTCGATAAAAGTAATTCAGCAGCCCGCCTCATTCGGGCCGGATTTTGGATTTCCAGCATTAAGGATGCATCGGGATCTATTTGTCTGATTATTCGGTGCAATCCTTCTAGACCCTCCCTTTTCCATGTAGCTTCTACCATATCCCTTACCCCTGGAGTTATTTCCGGTAATTGACTGAGTCCCTCCAATAACGCTTTTAGGTATAAACCGGTTCCACCGCAAAGGATTACACATTCTTTGCTTTGTAAAATATCCGTAATTTTTTTACGGGCATCAATAGCAAAAGAGGCAGCGGAGTAGGGAGAGTGAATGCTTTTGCAGGCAATAAAATGATGGGTGGCAAGGTTTAGTTGTTCGGGTGTAGGACGAGCAACCCCAATATCTAATTCATGATAAAACTGCCTACTGTCGAAACTAACAATTTCTGTATTTAGGCGTTTGGCCAAGTGGATGGCCATGTCAGTTTTCCCTGAAGCTGTTGGGCCTGCTAAGGCAATTATTCTTGGCTTCATCGGATTATCCCGATATTATTGATCGCTTACTTCAGAGAAGCCATCCATGCCAAATTCATCATCAGGGCTATCCCCATATTCATTTAATCCCAAGTCATCATCGTCATCATCATCCGGTTCATCCAGCAGTTCTTCCTCTGCACCCTCCATGATGTTTTTGCCTGTTTTTGCGGCGAGTATTTTTGCTGCAAGGGCATCAAACTCATTATCATCAAGCATTTTAAATCTACTGTCTTCCCGTTGTCTTGGGGATTTGCCTTCGCTGCGAAATACTGATGGATATTCTTTTTTGGGTGCATCTTCAGTGATCATTTGCAACTCACAATTCAAGGTCCACATGGCGAGAAAATCGGTAATGTAAATAAAGCGTTGATGAGGGTCATTGATGTAATCTCTCAGTCTGGCATCCTTCATAAGGGCTTTGGGTTCAGGGTTTTCCGTGTCATTCATTCCCATATCATCTAGGCATATCTCAAAGAGTTTACGCCATTTATCATCGCTGATATAGAAAGAAGTGGGCTCTTTTTTATCAAAGCCGATAGATTCCTGGATAATGTAATGAAAATCCAGAAAAGTGTGGGACGGTTTAATATCAATCCACCTAATGACGTCTTCCAGATCTTCAAACCAAACTTTAAAACGATATATCATGCCGACGCAAAGTTAAATGATGCCAATCAAATTCCGTATTTTCGCACTATCGGATGAGGGTTTTATTTTGTTTTTTGGTAGGTTTCGTCTCCATGATCAATCTGGCGGCACAAACCGGTGACATAAAAGGGTTTGTGTATAATGCAGAATCCGGTGAGCGGATCGCGAATGCAGTGGTAAAAACTGCGCTTGATGGTCGAATAGTCCTCACAGATGCCGATGGTTTTTACTCCCTGACAAAATTGGCAGCGGGGAAACAACGCCTTTGGATTTGGGCGGCCGGCTTTGATACAGTTTCCGCCGAGTTAATGGTTTATAGTGGCACCAATACCAAGTCTGATTTTTACCTAAACAAATCGGCTACTATGGAGGAAGTAAGGATTTCTGTTGCCAGAAAAAGAGATGCAGGTATAACCGGAACTCCCATTGAAGCCAAACAAATCTATAAGATCCCAACAGTAGGCGCAGAGGCCGATATTATTCAGTACTTGCAAATCATGCCGGGGGTGGTATTTACCGGGGATCAAGGAGGACAATTGTACATTCGTGGGGGATCACCCATTATGAATAAAGTGATGCTGGATGGGATGACCATTTATAATCCCTTTCATTCAATTGGATTGTTTTCTGTATTTGAGACAGATTTGATCAAAAGTGCAGATGTGCACACGGCAGGGTTTGGTGCACAATACGGTGGGAGAATCAGCGCAGTTGTGGATGTAAGAACAAGAGACGGCAATAAGAAAAAAATGAGTGCAAAAGCCGGGCTAACCACATTCACCAGTAAATTGTTGTTGGAAGGTCCGATAAAAAAATTCAGCCGTGGCAACAGCAACAGCTCATTCGTGCTGTCTTACCGCAACTCATTTCTCAAGGAGTCTTCCAGAATATTATATAATTACGCAAACCCAGATAAGTTGCCCTATAATTTTGGGGACTTATTCGGTAAATTCAGCTTGAATGGGGCAGGAGGCGGCTATGCCAATCTGTATGGTTTTCGATTTAGTGATAGGGTGGATTTTCCCAATACTACACGATATAATTGGGTTTCAAGTGGTTTCGGTGGTAAATATCTTGTTGTTCCTGATCAATCGAAAACGCGTCTTGACGGGTATTTTCTTTATAGTAATTATACAATCAATCAGATAGAAAATGACGGTTTGCCTAGAAAAAGCGGAATTGGCGGATTTAACATCGGGATGAATTTTTCGTATAATTTTAAAAAAGACCAATTCAAATGGGGGCTTGAAATGAATAGCTTTCAAACCGATTTTGTGCTGTATAACAGCAATCGAAGGCTCATTCAGCAGAAGGAGTCAACCGCAGAAATTAACACTTTTGCAAACTACAAGTTTATACGGAAGAAATTTATCACTGAGACCGGGGTACGCTGGCAGCATTACGCATCCCTGGGAAATGGAAGCTTAGAACCCCGTATTCAGGCCAAATACAGTCCTTTTGCCTGGTTGTCGGTGAAGGCAGCGGTAGGCAAATACAGTCAAAATTTATTATCGGCCATTAGCGATCGGGATGTAGTCAATCTATTTTATGGATTTTTGAGTGGCCCTGAAAACCTCCCGACCACTTTTAATGGTAAACAGGTTACAGACCGGCTGCAGAAAGCCCGTCATGCCGTGGCCGGTTTAGAATATCAAATCACCAAGCGAATCAGCGTTAATACAGAAGCATTTTACAAACGATTTGATCAGATTACCAACATCAATCGAGATAAGCTTTTTAATGATGATCAGTTCAATCAGAACAAACCGGCTCGTTTAAGGCAGGATTTTATCATAGAAACCGGTGATGCCTACGGCGCGGATGCTACTGTTAAATATGAAGATAAGCGTTGGTATGTATGGGCGGTTTACAGCCTGACTTACGTTAATCGATTTGATGGTATCATGACCTATCAACCCATTTTTGATAGAAGGCATAATGCCAATATTCTGGTTAATTATACGCTTCCGGGTAAAGCTAAGTCAACAGAGGTGAGCTTGCGATGGAATTTTGGCTCCGGTTTTCCTTTCACCCAAACACAGGGTTATTATGAGAAATTTAATTTCGGGCAGGGAATAAGCACAGATTACACTTCCGGTAACGGAGATCTTGGTATTTTGTATGCCGGAATTAATGCAGGCCGACTGCCTTATTATCACCGACTGGATTTTTCTGCCAAGCGAACATGGAAACTGGCTGATAACAAGCAGTTTCAAATGGTTTTCAGTGTTACCAATGTGTATAATCGCGATAACATCTTTTATTTCGACAGGGTCAACAACGTGAGGGTAAATCAGTTGCCGTTATTGCCTGCACTGGGATGCAGTTATACTTTCTAGGCCAATTTGTTTTTCAGCTCCTGTAATTTCAGCAACGCATCGATGGGAGATATGGCGTTTACGTCAATTTTTTTCAGTATTTCCTGCAGCTCTTTCAGTTTTGGATCTTCTGCCTGAAACATATTCAGCTGATAGACAGGTACGGCAGCATTGCTCCTCATGGTATTTCTGCCGCTAATGGCAGAGCGGTCAGTTTCTAGCCGATTTAGAATTTCACCGGCTCTCAGGAGCACTTTATTGGGTATTCCTGCCATTTGGGCCACATGGATGCCAAAACTATGTTCACTGCCACCGGGCTTTAGTTTTCGCAAGAAAATAATGCGGTTGCCTTGTTCTTTGATGGCGATATGAAAGTTCTTAACACCTTCCATTTTACTTTCCAGTTCATTCAGTTCATGGTAGTGGGTGGCAAATAAGGTTTTGGGCCTGGAGGGATGGCTCTGCAGATATTCTGCAATACTCCATGCAAGACTCACACCATCATAGGTGCTGGTACCCCTACCGATTTCATCCAGTAAAATCAGACTGCGTTCGCTGATATTGTTCAGAATACTGGCGGTTTCCAGCATTTCTACCATGAATGTAGATTCTCCCAGACTGATATTATCACTGGCTCCAACGCGGGTATAGATGCGGTCAACCACGCCTATTATGGCTTGGTCACAGGGAACAAAGCAACCTATCTGGGCCAGAATTACGGCAAGCGCAGTTTGGCGTAAAATGGCGCTTTTACCGCTCATATTGGGGCCTGTTAGTATGATAATCCTTTGTTCATCGGTATTGAGCGATATATCGTTTGATATGTAACTCTCATCCGGTGGAAGCTGTTTTTCAATCACAGGATGCCGGCAGCCCACAAGTTGTAAACTGCGATCTTCTGTTATTTCAGGTTTGTTGTATTTGTGGGATATTGACAGGTGTGCAAACCCCATTAAAACATCAATTTTAGCCACCGTAAGCGCATTTTGCTGCAAAAGCGATATGTGATTGCCAACCCAGGCAACAAGCTCGTCCCAGAGCCGTTGTTCGAGTGCTAAAATCTTATCTTCGGCGCTTAGTATTTTTTCTTCGTAGCTTTTGAGTTCGGGGGTAATATACCGTTCCGCATTGGTCAGTGTTTGTTTGCGGATCCAATCTGATGGCACCTTGTCTTTATGGGCATGGGTAACTTCCAGGTAGTAGCCAAAAACATTATTAAATCCGATTTTCAAACTGCTGATACCGGTATTTTCAACTTCGCGTTTTTGGATTTCCAGCAAATGGTCTTTGCCACCAAATGCAATACTACGAAGCTCATCCAATTCAGCATTAATGCCCGATATAATGGTGCCTCCTTTGCTGAGTAATGCGGGTGCATCTTCAGACAAGGTCATTTGCAGTTTTTGAATTATAACACTCGCATCCTGTATCAGGCCTGTTAGTTCTTTCACCGCGGGCTGAGCATCAGCCAGGTTGTCGGTAAGTTCTTTAATGGCTTGTAAACTTCTGCCCAATTGCAGCATCTCTCTGGGATTCACCCGGTTCAAGGCTACCTTTCCTATGATTCGCTGTAAATCACCAATTCTTTCTGCAATAGCCCTGCAAAAGGCCAGCTTGGCCTGTTCCTGATAAAAATACTCAACAATTTGATGCCTAAATGCAATTTCAGCTGATTTTTTTAAGGGAAGTATCAGCCAGTTGCGAAGCAAACGACTGCCCATCGGGGTTTTGGTTTGATCGAGTATGTCTATCAGCGGCGTACCACCGGGGTAGATAGGGTAGAGCAGTTCCAGATTGCGGACGGTGAATCCGTCCAGCCATACATGGTTGCTGTCATCAATGCGGTGAATGCCTTTGATATGTCCCACATGTGTATGATGGGTATTGTCAAGGTATTGCAGACAGGCACCGGCCGCAATGATGGATTCTGGCATTTCAGCAATACCAAAGCCTTTTAGGGAAGTGGCGTTAAATTGCCGACACAGCTTATCGGTTGCATATTCCGTTTGAAAAACCCAATCCTCCAGGTACTGACTAAATATTTGGTCTCCGAGCAATTCATTGACCGCTTTTTGCTGGCTTTTCGGAGCAATAATCTCAGCGGGTTTAAATCCATTAATGAGGCGTTTAACTGAATCTAATTCGGCGGTAGTGGCCATAAATTCACCGGTACTGATATCCAAAAAGGCAACTCCCGCTTTTTGCTGTTGAAAGAAAATACAGCAGAGGTAATTGTTTTGCCGGGATTCCAGTACTTTATCATTATAACTTACGCCGGGTGTAACCAGTTCGGTAACTCCCCGTTTTACAATGGTTTTGGTGAGTTTTGGGTCTTCCAGCTGGTCGCAGACTGCAACCCGCTGACCGGCCCTAACCAATTTGGGCAAATAAACATCCAGACTGTGGTGTGGAAAGCCGGCCAGGTCTATTTCGGAGGCAGAACCGTTTGAACGTTTGGTTAATACTATTCCCAGGATTTTACTGGCGGTGCGAGCATCTTCTTCAAAAGTTTCATAAAAGTCACCCACCCTAAACAACAGCAATGCACCCGGGTACTGACCCTTGATGCTGTAGTATTGCTTCATGAGCGGGGTTTCTGTTTTTTCCTTCGCACACATAATTACAGAACCTGCAAGTTAAAACACCGCCTCCGGATTTGGTGAATATTTTATCCCTTTAAACCCACAATGTTTCCCCGATTTTTGGCAAAATCAATCGGCCACTTATTTTTCCCTGATCTTGAATTTCGCTTAGCAGTCTTAAAGGTAATCCTGCAGGTTCGTCACTTAGATCCAATGTGCCGTAATGCATGGGGATAAAATGCTTGGCACCGGTATCGTGAAACGCCTGAACCGCTTCGGCGGGTGACATGTGTACCGGTTGCATGAACCATTCAGGCTGAAAGGCCCCAATACCCAATAGTGAGTAATCCAGATTAGGAAATAACGCTTTAATTTCTGTAAAATGGCTGCCATACCCGCTGTCACTGCCAAAATAAATGGTTTGGGATCCTGATTCAATGACAAATGCACCCCAAAGCCGTTTGTTGGTATCTCTGAGCATTCTTCGGCCCCAGTGCCTGGTGGGTAGATAGGTAATTTTAATTTGTTCAAATCCATGAAATTGCTGATACCATCCCATTTCTACGATGTGATTAGTTCCCCATTTTCGCAATAAATTTCCCATATTCAGCCCCGTTATCATCGTGGCTCGAGGATTTAATCGCATTAGTCTTTTCAGTGATTTTTCATCACAATGATCCCTGTGGTCATGGGATACCAGAATATAATCAATTTCACCGAAAGCATGAGGAGCATATGGTTGTTTTACTCTATGACGCAAAAAGCGTGCACTAAATAAAACCGGATCTACCAGCATCGAAATGCCGTTTAAGCGGATAAAAAACCATGCATGCCCAAGCCAAACAATACAATCATCGTTTTTTCGGCGGAACAGACTATCAGCTCCGTTTTCTGGAACCCATAAATCTTGTTTTTTTTCTTTTTTGAAAGGACGAGGTCCTGTCTGCCATCGCCAAACGTCCTTGAATTTGGGAATGTGCGGAAACTCATGGTTACAGAAACGACCTTTCTTATCCAGCGGGTTGCCATTCCAACCGGGTTTAATGATGGGTAAAGAGGGATTATAGCTCATGCATGATAAAAATAAACGGGGTGTGAATTGTTAACAAAAAAGGCCGCCTTTTGGGCGGCCTCTATGTCATTTATTTTTTGTCTTCCTTACAACACGGTTTTTCACCGCCTGATTTTCCGATGTATTTACCATCTTTATCGTATTGCTGCATACATTCAGCTTTTTCTTCAGGGGAGCAGCCCATGCTATCGCAATGTTTAGCACATTCTTCTTTGGACATGGTTGCGCATTTGGTCATATCACATTTTATAGCGGCACTGTGATCACCGCATTTTTCAGTTTTGGGTTTGCAGCAATCTTGTTTCTCCGATGCGCCTAGAATTCCATTTCCACCTGAAATGTATGGTGCGATAATCAGGGAAACGATAGAGGTAAGCTTGATGAGGATGTTCATGCTGGGCCCGCTGGTATCCTTGAAAGGATCACCCACTGTATCGCCGGTAACAGAAGCTTTGTGGGGCTCGGATTTTTTATAATAGGTTTCGCCATCAATCTGAACACCTTTCTCAAAGGATTTTTTGGCATTATCCCAGGCGCCACCAGCGTTGTTCTGGAAAATTCCCATCAAAACACCACTCACTGTGATACCGGCCAAAAGTCCACCCAGAACTTCAGGTCCGAAGAGGAAGCCCACGGCTACCGGAGAGAGCAGTGCGATGGCACCGGGAGCTACCATTTGGCGGATAGAAGCCTTTGTACTGATTTCCACACATTTTTCATATTCGGGCTCCGCTTTGTATTCCATAATTCCGGGAATTTCACGGAACTGGCGTCTAACTTCCTTCACCATATCCATGGCAGCTGATCCTACAGCAGAAATGGCCAGGGCAGAGAAGATGAATGGAATCATTCCGCCAACAAACAGAGCTGCCAGCACGGGGGCTTTATAAATGTCAATACCTTCAATACCGGCAACACCTACGAAAGCTGCAAATAAAGCCAACGAAGTAAGTGCGGCAGAAGCAATGGCAAATCCTTTTCCTGTGGCTGCAGTGGTGTTTCCTACTGCATCCAGAATATCGGTACGACCACGAACTTCTTCAGGCAACTCGCTCATTTCGGCGATACCACCCGCGTTATCGGCAATAGGACCAAAAGCATCGATAGCCAATTGCATGGCGGTGGTTGCCATCATGCCGGCAGCCGCAATAGCCACCCCATAGAGGCCTGCAAACATGTAGGAGATAAAAATACCGGCAGCCAAAGTGATGATGGGAATTACTGTGGATTCCATACCTACGGATAAACCGCCAATAATATTAGTGGCATGGCCTGTTCCTGATTTTTGCACAATAGAAAGAACCGGTTTTTTACCCATGGCCGTGTAATATTCCGTTATCCAGCTCATGATAGCACCTACCACTAAACCGGTCAGAATGGCATAGAATACATCCATAGAGGTAAAGGGCACACCCCTTAATTCCAAATTCGAAGGTAAAATCATGGTAACCGCAAAAAATGAAGCAATGGCAGTGAGTATTATGGAAGACCAGTTCCCCAGATTTAATGCATTCTGAACGTTGCCATTATCATCTTTAATGCGGACAAAGAAAGTACCGATGATTGAAAAAACGAGGCCCATACCGGCAATAACCATGGGCAACAGAATGGGAGAGAGGCCACCGTAGTTATCGGTAACGCTAATTTCCTGTCCCAGCACCATGGTGGCAAGGATAGTGGCCACATAACTTCCGAATAAATCAGCACCCATACCGGCTACATCACCAACGTTGTCACCCACGTTATCCGCAATGGTAGCAGGGTTTCTGGGGTCATCCTCAGGAATTCCGGCTTCAACTTTTCCTACCAGGTCAGCTCCAACATCGGCGGCTTTGGTATAAATACCACCACCTACACGGGCAAACAGCGCGATAGACTCAGCACCTAAGGAAAAACCAGTCAATACCTCTATCACAGTTTTCATTTTATCGCCTGTGATGGCTTCGCCGCTTCCTGCATAAAACATGTTGTAAAATACAATGAAAAGGCCACCCAGACCCAGCACTGCCAGACCGGCAACACCAAGACCCATAACGGTTCCACCGCTGAATGACACATTGAGTGCCTTAGAAAGGCTGGTTCTGGCTGCCTGTGTAGTTCTTACGTTGGCTTTGGTAGCGATGTTCATTCCGAAATATCCAGCCAATGCCGAAAGGAATGCTCCAATGAGAAATGCAATGGCAATAATCCAGTGCGAGTGGATGGTAATACCATTCACTTCTTTGATGGTACCGCTGTAGGCCAATAGTGCTGAGGCAATGATGGCAAAATAGCTGAGAACTTTCCATTCTGCACGCAAAAACGCCATGGCACCACGGGCAATTTTTCCGGCCAGGTTCTGCATTTTTTCATCTCCGGCATCCTGTTTGGATACCCAGGCGCTTTTTACCGCCATGACAATTAATCCCACCACACCCAGGGCAGGAATCAGATACAATATCGAAGTATTCATATTGAGTTGCTAGAAAATTGGGGTGCGAAATTACGTTTTTTATCTTAATTGTAGGTAATTGCAAAGAATATTAAACGCTAAGGGTATTTTTCATTGTAATTTTGCCCTGTGGGAATCGTAATCAAAACCCCCGAACAGATAGAAGGTATCAGGAAAAGTAGCCGCATGGCAGCAGAAACCCTTAAGTTTCTGGAATCACATGTAAAACCGGGCATAACAACCCTGGCCCTGAATGATTTGGCAGAAAAATTCATGAGGGATCATGGCGCTATCCCGGCCACTAAAGGTTATAAGGGATTTAAATTTGCTTCGTGCATTTCTCCCAATGATGTGGTCTGTCATGGTGTGCCCAATGATTATGAATTACAATGGGGAGATATAGTTAACGTGGACGTAACCACCATTTTGGATGGCTATTATGGTGATACATGCAAAATGTACGTGGTAGGTGAGGCCTCGGAATATGCCCAGAAATTAATGTCGGTAACCAGAGAATGTCTGAAGAAGGGCCTGGAACAATGTTTTCCGGGAAATCACCTGAATAATATAGGTTATCATATTTCAGAACATGCCCACAAAAACGGATATTCTGTCGTGTATGAATTTTGCGGACATGGGGTGGGTTTGAGATTCCATGAAGATCCGGAGGTGTCGCATATTGCAGAACAAAATACAGGCCCCATACTGAAACCGGGCATGATTTTTACCATAGAACCCATGATTAATGCCGGTAAGGCCCGCTGCAAAGTTGACCGAAAAGATGGATGGACCGCCCGCACCATTGATGGAAAACTCAGTGCTCAGTATGAGCATACAGTATTGATTACTGAAACGGGCTATGAGGCACTGACAGATGTTTATGGAGATTTTTAAACCATGAAGCTGCACGTAATACCAACCGGAAACTTCAAACTCGATGGAGGGGCCATGTTTGGGGTTATTCCCAAAGTAATTTGGAATACACTATGCCCGGCAGATGAAAAAAATCTATGCAACTGGGCCATGCGTTGTTTGTTGGTGGAAGTTGGTGACAGAAAAATATTGATTGACACCGGAATAGGGAATAAACAAAGCGAAAAATTCTTCGGGTATTATTATTTAAATGGCATTTATTCATTAACTTTATCGTTAAAAAACGTTGGATTTTCACCGGAAGACATTACTGATGTTTTGCTTACACACCTGCATTTTGATCATGTAGGTGGTGCGGTAACAAAAAAAGCAGATGGATCGTTAATTCCCACATTTCCCCAAGCAACTTACCACGTTTCTGAAACGCAGTGGAATCATGCATTGCATCCCAATGCAAGAGAAAAAGCATCTTTTTTACCGGAAAATTTTCTCCCATTAAAGGACTACAAAGTGCTGAATTTTGTCCATCATGGGGATTATTTAACCCCCAATGTTAAAATCCGATGCGTAAATGGGCATACTATGGGTATGATTACTCCGGAAATTTCCTATCATGGCAAAACCATCATTTATTGTGCCGATTTAATACCTTCATCAGCCCATATTCCAGTTCACTATACCATGGGGTATGACATAGAGCCCCTAGTAGTAATGAAGGAAAAAGAAAAATTGTATGCTGAAATGGACGAAGCAAACACTTTATATTTCTTTGAACATGACCTTGAAACGGAATGTGCCAGACTGACAAGAAATGAAAGAGGGCAGATGGTAGCCGCTGAAAAGGGATCTCTTTCGGATTTGTTGAGTTAAAGCCGCTGTCTATTCTTCCTCGTTTGTGCCGAGGTCCAATTCTTCTCCGGTTATATCGAGATAAATGCTTTGTATTGCAGAAACGCCGTCTTGTTGCTCCTTGGGGTTTGATGATCCGGCTTTAGAGGCATTGTAATACAGCCGAGCGTTAATATCATCTTTAAGCATCTGGTAAATACCAATACCAATCTCGTAGTAATTAGGATTTCTGGCTTCCAGTGAAATGGTTTTTCTTAAACTTTGTTCAGCAGTTTTAAAATCCTGCTTGTTATATTCCATCTGGGCTTTAATCCACCATCCATCAGGATCTGAGGGTCGTGTTTTCACATACCGCTCCATGGTTTTAACGGCATTGTTCCAGTCGCGTTTGCCTGCATAGAAAGAATTTAAACTTAGTAACGCCCTATTGGATTCGGGATATATAGCCAGGGATTTTTCAGCAGCCCACACGGCAGAATCTAAATTCCCAAGATTGGCATAAGTGTTGGCCAAATAAAAATACACCTCTGAATTTTTAGAATCTATGGTCAGGTACTGTTTGAATTTTTCAAGGGCCAACGGAAAGTTTTTGGTTTTTTCCATGGCTGTGTAGCCCTCAATGTCAGCGTTTGAAGGTCTTTTGATTACCCATCCCATGGGTTTGCCGTCTACCATCGGTGTATATACGGTTCCAATAGGGGGGTAGGCCCCGTTTTTTAACCTGGCTTTATCGGTGAAACCATTGTAAAATATGGCATAATCCCACTCATGGCTGCTTCTTTCATCTGCCCTGGTGAATCCAACATGCACATTCTTATCATTGCGGCAATAGTATTTCACATGGTTCATGCCGTAAGAAAGCACAGTGAATTTTTTATCAGGATTTTTTCTGGCTACATTCTCAAGGAACCACTCCGAACTCTGCCTGAGTGAAGCCAGGTAGTAATCCATTTCATATTCGCCATAAGCACCCTCTGTTCCGCCGGTCAATTCATTGAAATAAATATACTGCAGGGGGTGATTTTTAAAGGTGTGCAAGGCAGGTGGAATGCTGCCAGCTAAAACCACCGCCGGCAGTGCCCATTTTACGATTCTAATGCCGGAAAGTAGTTTTGCAAGCAAAGAGAAACCCACCGTGGCAGAAACGATAAGACAAGGAAGAACAAACATAATTTGCCGCATTCCACCATACACATTGGATTTTTGATACCAGATATAAAAAACGGGGAAAGCCGCCGCAAAAAATACAATCATCAGGGCATGTGAATAGTTTTTACGATTAAATAATCCCAGCAAAAAGTATAAAACCAGTCCCAGCAGTGAAATAATGGGTGTAGTTATTATTAGGTATTTGGTGAGGTAATAAGGGGGTAGCATGCTGCTATCGGTTAAGCTGCCTTCAAAAAGCTGCCTTAGGGTAACCGGAAATTTAGTGAAAGCATCCAGGGCCTTGAAAGGGTTGGTGAAAGGGTCGTCGAGACCATAGGGCCATGGCAAAATGCCCACGTAGAATGACCCAAGTGAAATCAGGATGAATGAAATCAAATAAGGAAGGATGCCTTTCCACCGCAGTTTTACAAATTGGGCAAAGCCAATATTTTGGATGTAGCGTAATCCCGCAAATAGTGCAATGGTGGGTATTAGAACAAATCCACCCACACGAATACTGATGGCAAGCCCGGTGCCAAGAATAATTCCCACGGCTTGTCCGATTCTTCCTCCGTTTTTGCC
>CAYYXG010000006.1:41854-44320 GCA_964475595.1 uncultured Flavobacteriaceae bacterium | reverse complement strand
GCCCATCGATACTGAATAAATTCATCTCCGCTGATGCCTGCATCTTTGCTGAGTGACGTAATGGTAATCAGCGCAAGTAACGCAATGGCAGTGAAAAGATGCCGTGCCGGATTTCTCTTAACATTAACGGGATTGAGATATTGTAAAGTAGACACTAAGCGATTTTTCCATTTTGGTCGCTCACCGGGTTTATCGGTGATGCCCGTATTGACGAAACTCCAGTCGATGGCTACTTTTCTCAGTCCCAACAGCAACTCATATTTATGATTGATGTTTATGCCTGAATTAAGAAGTTCAATCAGGGTAGCGCGGTTTACAGCAATAAAAGGCGTTTGCAATTCCGATTCCCTGATCCCGGTTAACCATGAAGAAAAGGTATTTTTATTTTTCGTAGCAATGGCTACATGGGCATCATACTGGTCAGCATTTTCTTGAATCTGGTTGATAAATTCAGTCAAACTGGTGGAATTGATAGCCGTAAAAGATATGACAAATAAACTTTTATCGGTATTTTCCGATAGACATTTTTCAGCCCTTTTATAAAACGTATCCTCCTGGTTATCTGTGGCATGTTTAGCGTAAAATGCAATTACCGGAAACGATAGATCAGCCATTTTGGTGGCAGGATTATGAGCTTTTTTGTTCATGGATGAAGGCAAAAATAAATCATACCCATTGGGTTTGGTACTAAATCAACATTAAAAATTCAAAGTTTGTAATGCCGCTTTATTTTCAACAACTCTAACGGTACCTTTAGGAAGTCAGTAGCTTTAAGTTTACTGCCTTTTACTTCAATCCATCGTTTTAAGGGCACTTCCAAGACCTGTTCATAGGTTTTGTCATGTCCATAAAGCTTGATGTAACGGGCGAGGAGTTCCACGTCGAAAAACCATTTGCTTTTGAAGGAACCTGTAAAAAGTTCAGGGATGATTTCTTTGATTAGCAATTTTGCCCCGCATTGGGTGTCGTATACCTTTAATTTCAGAATGATAGAGGTAAATGTAGCAAAGACCCTGCCCAGATAATGCCGCATTATTTTGCGGTCTATATTGCTGCCCATGCGTGAAATACGGCTGCCCATGATAATCTGGTGTTGAAGGGTGCCTCCTGAAAATGCTGTAAACCAGTTTAATTCGGTCAAAGGGGTACTCATATCAGCATCCCAAAAGCCAAGATAATCCACATCAAAATGGTTGTAAGCATGCAACATACCCGCCCTCACGGCTTCTGCCTTTCCTGAATTCATGGGCATATCAAACACGTAAAACTGCTCGGGAAGTTTGTCTGAAAGGGATTGTAATACGCTCAAGGTTTGGTCTGTGCTGCCATCATTCACACCCAACATAAATACATATGGATTCTGTTTGAGATACGCTTCAATCTGAGCCACAGGCAATCTGTGTTCTTCATTAAAACAGGGTATGATCAGGCAGATTTTTTGCAAAAGAAGAAACCTATGCAATTTTACACATTTTAATCCAAAGCACGCATGGTAAATTTAGTTGTGCAGCAACACGGTAATGTTTAGTCAGGAAATACTATCTTTGCACCCGCGTTGCCCGGGTGGCGGAATAGGTAGACGCGCAGGACTTAAAATCCTGTTGTCAGCAATGGCAGTACGGGTTCGATTCCCGTCCCGGGCACCAATAAGCCATGTTAAGCATGGCTTATTTTTTTGGATATCAGCCAAGTTTTATCCTTTTTGAATTTACCAAAAGCTGATTCTTATAACAGCCATACCGACTTAACTTTGCATCATGTTTCGAAAAATACTTGCATTTCCGTTTATTGTATTGATAGCACTGTCATGTCAACGCGAAACCCCGGGTCGTTATATTTCAGAGAATGACACGACCTTTAGCAAGGATATTCGTGATGTATCTGCAAAAATCAATCAGGATCCCTATAATGCTGATTTGTATTACAACAGGGGCAATGCATTTTATTATCAAAAGCTGTTAAATGATGCCATCATAGACTTTGAAACGGCCGTTAAACTGGATAGTGGAAACGCCATGTACCATTTCAGACTCGGTGAAACATTTTTAATGCAGGATTCTGCCAATCCTATCAAAACGCTCTATCACCTGCAAAAGGCAACGGAATTAAAAAAAGATTTTTTTGAAGCCGAGTTTGCATTGGCCAAACTATATCTATACCGGCAGAAGTATGATAAGGCAATCAAAGTGTTTGAGAAGCTGGAAACTCAGTCTGAATATGCCGATAAAGCGATTTTTTACAAGGGCATGGGTTATAAAGAACAAAAAGATACGCTCCGCGCCATGCAGCATTTTGAAAAGGTTTTACAGCTCAATCCGCAGCACTATGATGCGGTGATGCAGATTGCATCCTTGTATGCAGCCAGGGGCAATGATCTGGCACTTCAATATTATGACAGGGCAATGGCCATTAATGAAGCATCTGATGAGGCCTGCTATGGCAAGGGTTATTTCTTTCAGCAAATAG
>CAYYXG010000006.1:39640-41754 GCA_964475595.1 uncultured Flavobacteriaceae bacterium | reverse complement strand
AATGAAGCATCTGATGAGGCCTGCTATGGCAAGGGTTATTTCTTTCAGCAAATAGGCGAATTTGATAAAGCGATGGCGATGTATGACAAGGCGCGCCTTATCAATACAGCGCATAAACTTGCCTTATATAATTCAGCTTTTATCACTCTGTCACAGAGTAAATATGAGCAATGTGTGAATTTGTGCAATACCTACATAGAAATGGATGTTAACAACGCCAATGCGTTTGCATTGCGCGGTACCGCCTACGAAAAATCAGGCAATAAAAAAGCGGCGTTGCAAGATTACAACGCCGCTCTGGCTATCGATCCGAACAATTTGCCTGCAAAAACCGGCAAACAAATTGTTTCAAAAAATTAATTGCGGGTAAGAACTACTTTCTGAAAGTGTTGTTCTGAGCCATTTACAATACGCCAGAACACAAGCTGGGTGTTGCTTTTTGAAATTAATTCCCAAACATTTCCGTCAAAAAATTTAATCTGGGTGGTATTGTCTGTAGCCATGAAATAATCTACTTCATAGTCTGTAGGATAACATTTATTCCCGTTTTCTTTCACCAGATATTTGGTATTGCTGAAAAAGCTGTACACATCGTCTTTCATGCAAGGATCCATTTCATCAGTCCATTTGGTGTCGTTTTCCGCACTGTCGGCCCATGCACTGAATCTCCAGTCCTGCATCATTAAAATCTGTCTGTTGGTTTTACCCGCAATGTCCGGGTAAACTTTGTCTTCGGTTTTTTCTTTCTTTGAACAAGCAACGGCAAGAACCAAAAGGCTTGCGGAAAGCAGGAAGATAAATTTTCTCATGATTATTTGTCTTATGTTAGATTGCGAATATACTATTTTCTTTGGGCTTCTCTCAAATCATTGATAACTTCTGCAGCCATTCTCAGTCCAAAAAGTGCCGGCATAAATGAAATGGTGCCATAAAAAGATTTCTTAAAATTAGAGCCGTCGGTCAGTTTTAAGCTGTTTTTGTACAATGGACCAAAATTGTATACAACCTTAAATCCCTTGTAAATACCTTGTCTGTGCAATCTTTTTCTGACCAATCTGGCGAATGGGCAATTGTAGGATTCACTAACATCTCCCACCGTTACTGCAGAGGCATCGGTTTTTCCCCCGGCCCCCATGCTGCTAATGAATCGTTGCTTGTTTTCAACACAGCTGCGAATCAGATATACTTTCGGCGAAATGCTATCTATGCAATCCATTACGTAGTCATAGCGGTTTTGGTTTATCATTTCCAGGGTGTCTTCCGGTCGCTGAAAGGTATCAATTACCGTAAGGTTTAGCTGTGGATTGATATCCAGCATTCGTTGCGCCATCACAGCAGCTTTAGACTGTCCGACAGTGCTGCTGAGCGCGGGCAATTGTCTGTTTTTATTAGTAACATCCACCACATCGCCATCCACAATGGTAATGTTGCCAACTCCGGACCTGCAAATAAATTCGGCGGCATAACTGCCTACACCCCCCAGACCCACAATTAGAACACTACTATTGTTTAACCGTTTCAGTTCATCTTCACCAATCAATAGCTGGGTTCTTTCTAGCCACGACAAGTCAATCATGTTGCAAAGGTAGCGTGCATTTTTACTATTTTTGACCGATGGCAAATAAACAGAAAACCTTTTGGGGTGTGTTTTTTACAGTCGCAATTATACTGTTTTGCCTAACTATTGTGCTTTTCAGAGGATATTGGTGGAAGGCAATGGCCGATGGGCCGGTGGGAGAATATTTTGGAAAACAGGCAGTTATAGATAATTATGGAGTCGAATTTAAAAAACTGGGCAAACAATTTAACATCGCCCCTGAATATCTGGCTGCTTTATGCATGCTGGAAACCGGAGGAAGAAAACCGGCCGGTTACAGGTATGAAAAACATGTTTACGCTCGGTTGCGATTGGTGAAATTGGGCTTGAAAAAGCGATATGAGCATGTAGAACATTCAGATATCAAAGATGCAGAAGAGGAGGCCCTTCAAAATCTATCAACCAGCTGGGGGCCATTTCAGCTCATGGGTTACAAATGTTTACTTTACGACATCAATGTGAAAGATTTGCGCAATGAAAACGGAACTTACTGGGGGGTAAAATGGATTGATGAGGC
>CAYYXG010000006.1:20652-39540 GCA_964475595.1 uncultured Flavobacteriaceae bacterium | reverse complement strand
GTGTTTTTGTTTTCATATTTCTGCACAGCACGAAATAAAAAGGCCCTCTACCTCCATATTGTCTCCTATGGCTGCATTGTTTTTGGAGGAAGGTCCAGGCGGTTTGTTTCCGGCAGACCATGAGGGTAAACACTGGATTACGATTCAATGGAAAAACGCAGATTGTATGATTCCTAATACCGGAAGTATTTATGGAGGCATTCAGTTCTTAAAGCTTGATTATGATTTATTTAAGGATTTTATTTCAAATCCGTGTATTGCCTATTGTGATATTTCCGGAAGGTTGAATTCTCCCCGATTGCTCAATGATACTGCCAGGATACACAGCAGGGTTGATCAGGTGCATGATGGAACGAACCATGGGCTTCCTTTGGCTTTTAAAGGCAAAAATGTAGTGGTTGGCGTGGTCGATGTGGGGTTTCAAACTAATCATCCCACATTTTACAATGCTGATGGAACACAGTATCGGGTTAAGAAATTCTGGCATCAGGGGAACAACAGCGGTGCAGCACCTGCCGGTTTTAACTATGGAACGGAGTATTCATTGACCTCCTCAATTACATCGGCCATAGACGATGATGGTACGCATGGTACGCATGTAGCCGGTATAGCGGCAGGTTCCGGATTTACCACACCCCAGGCAAAATTTCGAGGTATGGCGCCGGAGTCGGATATGGTGTTTGTGACCATTAAATACGCCAATGACACCCTGAAAGGCAGTGCACTGGGGGATTATGTGGTAGCCAATCCAACCATTATCGATGCTTATCGATATATATTTGATTATGCCGCTGCCATTAAAAAGCCAGCGGTTACCAATCTAAGCTGGGGCATGCACACAGGTCCGCATGACGGAACATCGGTTTTCGACAAAGCCGTAGAAACGCTGTCAGGAAATGGCAAAATCATCGTTGGAGCCAATGGCAATGATGCCGGAAATCAGATGCATGTATCAGCTACGCTTAATGGAGATACAGCTTACACATTTGCCATAGACCGAAATAGAAATGATTACCCATCCGAGAGTACTTACTGCGATTTTTGGGGTGCAAAAAACGAGGATTTGGGCCTTAATGTTTCTTTGTTTGATACGATGGGTAATTTGTTGTTGCAAGAACCGTTTGTTTACGCTTCCACAGACGCTGTGGTGAAACGAACAGTTGCATGGGGTGGTGATACATTAACTTATGTGTTCGCTTGCCAGAAAAGCTATGTAAACAACCAAAAACCCAATATTCTATTGATGGCAACATCTTCAAATGCCGCCAAATGCAGAATCAGGGTAGGAATAACCGGAAAAGGTGAAATTCATGGCTGGAACAGCGGTCAGATATACCGCTGGACCAGTGGTTCATTTCTGAATAAGGTAAGGGGGAATGATTACTCAGGTGTATATCTGGCAGGAACTGCAGCAGGCAGTATGGGCGAAAATGGGGGCACAGGAAAACAGACATTGTCAGTAGGATCGTATGTAAATCGCAATAACTGGATTGATTTTTCAGGAACCTACAGGGCCCAAAACTGGCTGCAAGTGGGCGAGATATCGGGGTTTAGCAGCAGAGGACCCACCCCGGATGGCAGGATGAAGCCAGATATAGCGGCTCCCGGGCAGTTGGTGGCATCTGCGGTTCATAACCGACAGTTTGCACCATGGATGGCTGAAAACACCCTGTACCAAAGTCAGTTTAATGGTGAAACCCAATACTGGACAATGTTTAGTGGAACGAGTATGGCCGCACCGCATGTTGCCGGAATTGTTGCCCTGATGCTTGAAGCCCATCCATCGCTAAACCTCAATGAAATCAGGGATATTTTGCGTGCCACAGCCATTAGAGATGACCTTACGGGGATAGATAGCAATAATAACTTTGGTTATGGACGCATCAATGCCCTTGACGCAGTAAAAATGGCTTCCGGTATGAATCATGTGCATGTATCGGGTGCATCAGAAACTGATTTTATTCTTTATCCTGTGCCGGCTACTGATTTATTAAACATTCGAAAACTCTCAGATGCAAAATCCGACATACAGCTTCACCTGATAGATTTGCAGGGGAGGAGTGTAATGCGCAAAAGGTTATATCCTTCTCAAAACAGCCACTACAGCACAAATTTGGCCGGGTTGAGCCAGGGTGTTTATTTTTATGAAATTACCGCGGGAACAACCGTGCAAAAGGGTAGCATTATTGTTCAGCGTCCATAGCGCCGGCAATATAATCCAGGTATGATTTTATATGACGGTCTTTTTTGGATGGATAAATATCCTCAATAGTTACCATGATGCCGGTTTCCTCAACATCGCCAAAGTGATGGTTGATGGCGGTTCCAAATGTTCGCATGCTGGGACTTAAATTCATGTAGGAATTAAACAACGGCGGAATATTTTCACCCAATTCTCTGACATGTTGATTCAGCAAACGGTGTCCTTCTTTATAAGAAAGTCCTTCAAGCTGTTGTAAAAACGCTGTACAGTTTGTTTCCGGTGCAATGGCATTGGGGATATTGACCAAATGCTCTGAATCCGGGAAGAAATGGTGCATGAAGCCAAGAATCATGTCGCGGGCATTTCGGTTGAAATGGGTGTACATGGTTACTTTACCAAAGAAATAGCGAATGTCCGGATACAGCAAAACCAGGGCGCCCAAGCCATCCCAAAGATTATCCAATGAAAATAGTCCCTTTCTATTTTCTGCACTGGGCTGATATTGGGGTTGTACAAAGCTTCTTCCAAGCTCTATGGTGTAGGGAAAATAATCATGTATGAGTTTTTCGGTGAATTGAAATATTTCCGTTGTGCTCAGATGAAAGGTGCCGTCTGGCATTACCGATTCTGAACAGAGCTGAAAACGATAACCGCCAACGATTTCTTTATCAGTAGGATTCCATACAATTAGCTGTTTATAAGGTTTTTCACCCAAATCAAATTCATCTATATCGGTGGGTTTACCGCTTCCGCCGCCGGCCTCCCTGAAGCTCAGTTCCCGCAGGCGTCCCACCTCTTTCATTAATGCTGGCTTTGTGTTTCCGTTAAAAATATAGATTTGATTGCCAATATTGTGCGTAGGCCTGACGAAAATATCCTGAGTCAGTTCTTCCAACAAACTTTCTACGGGCACTTTTTGGATGATGGGCATCATGTTGTTTGCAAGTTTAAGAAAGAAACACCAAAAGGTTATCGCTTATCGGAAATAAAGGTTTCAAAATCGACGGTGTCGTGTCTCAGCGTATAGACATAGGCCCTCAATAATTGGGCCCATTCATGTTGGCTGTGTCGGCTGTCAAACGTGGCCCAACCTATGGGTTTCCCATATCTTACATGAATCTTTTTGTTTTTTTGTTTAAACATTTCATCGGCAAGATAAAACATCTCCAAATTGGCTTTTAGCCCAATTCTTTTCCTGAAATTGGCCAGGTTGTAAAACCAGTTTGAATTCTGCCCTGTAATGTGCACCGGAATCACCGGTTTTTGGTACTTAATAGCCCTACTGATGAATGCTTTGTTCCAAGTAAGATCCTCGATCACGCCTTGGTTTTTTCTGGAACACAATCCTGCTGGAAAAATCAGCACAAGACGGTCTGAAGCATACATGGCTTCTATTTGTTTTAATTGCTCCCGACCTTTGGTACCGGTTTTGTTTACTCCGATAAATACATCATTGAATTGAGGCAAATTCAATAAAATATCATTTACAATGAATGCTATATCCTGGCGGGTTCTGGCAGTTTGGCACAATAATATCATTCCATCCATTCCCCCAAGTGGGTGATTAGCGGCCACAATTGCGCCCCCTTCAGCCGGCAAATGTTCGTGCCCGTCACTATCATGTTGCACGCCAAAAGCATGCAGAATATTACAGGCAAATGCCACTCCGGTAGTTGCCTCTTCATTTCGGAGGAAACCATTGATTTCATCCTGATGCAACGTTTTTTTAATCCATCGAAAAATAAATCCGGGAATCAACCTGGTCAGTCGCGGGTTCTTGTCTCTGAAGATCTTCTCTACATCTATCTGCACAGGTGTTTTCATCTATCTGCAATGATAGGCAATTGTGGCAATTTATTACCAATACAAGGGGTGAAAGGTTACTTTGTTTTTTCCTGTGAACTCTAAAACAGGTAATGGGATTCTTACTTTATCGGTAATATGCGCTAAAACACGGACTGCCTTTTTGGGATGCTTTTTTAAATAGCCCAAAGAGATGCTTGGGCCTATATAATATTGTCTGTTTCTTATTATATGGCTGTAATCCTGAACCTGTCCATCGGCATCTTTCCAAATATTGTCATCACCGCCCAGCATACCCTCAGCACCATAACCCAGGTTAAACCCCAGCCATCTGGGCCAAAACCCGGGACGCGCTTTCAATCTCTCAGGATTTAAATCGATCCAGTAGGTCTGTCCGTTATAATCTTTCAGCATTCGGGTCGGTGTATTGGAACCCAGCATTTCAGGCCTTAATGCGGGATATGGAGATGGGCGAAACGTTAGTCGAATAGGGATGCGGGCGCTACCCCAATGCCAGTTTTGAATGCCTGCAAACAGCGTTCCTGTAGCATTGGCTATCATATCGCCTGTGCTAGCACCCCAGTTGCTACTTTTTCCATCAAAATATTCTATGGGCATTTGGAATGCCAGACTAAATCCGGCACCAAGGAGGGCACTCTTTTTTTTGCTGTATCCACTGTAGCGAAAGGCGGCCGATGCCGCGGTGGCAGCAAAATACGCACCAAATACATGTCCCGCTTTGTCAATTTGCAGCCAGTTTTTATTGTCATCTACCCAATGAAATGACCGTTGCTGTTCTTTGCTATACCATGTTTTGTAAAGTGCCGCATGGGTTCCAACCGTAAGTGTGGTAAGTCCAATCCATGCATTTCGCTTTCTGCTTTTTGTATAAAAAGCAGTGTCTTGTGAATGTAAACTATTTATTGAAGTAAATACCAATAAATATATAATATACTGATATTTATAAAACAAAATAAATCAGTTTAAAATGGCATATTTAACAGCATCCAATATGGAAAATGCGGCAGCAGAATTCACCGATTCCGCGTATATTCTCAGCACGGGTTCAGTTCCACTGGGTCGTATCATCACCCAACCGGCATCACCCAGTCTAAATTTAAAGCCATCGGTGTCTTCAATAGATTGCACGATGTAACTTCCAAATGTGGCATAATCACCGGCTTTGCATTGGTTTACGATATTATCTTTGGTTTCGGCATCCAGGTGCAAATCATATCGTTCCACAGCAAATGATCCAATCGCTTTATAGATATCCGCAATAAGTGCCGAGATGCTTTTGCCGGTTTTTGCCATATACTCCAGCAAAACCAGGCCCATCCAGATGCCATCTCTTTCGGGGATATGCCCTTTTATGGCAATTCCACCGCTTTCCTCCGCTCCAATAAGCACATCGTCTGTTACCATGTACTCGCAAATATATTTGAAGCCAATTTTGGTGGTGATGCTTTGCAGTCCTTTCACTTTACACAGCTGTTCAACTTTATCACTTACACTAAAACTTTTTACCACCTTGCCGGTAAATCCTTTATACTCCGTCAGGTAATTGATGAGCAATAATATCAGATGGTGGCTGTCTACAAACCTACCTTTTTCATCGAAGAAGCCAATTCTGTCTGCATCTCCATCCGTGGCCAGGCCGCAGAGAAATCGGTCATTTTTCTCAATTAAGTGGCTGATTTCGGGCAGGTTTTTCAGGATGGGTTCAGGCGCCCTGCCATTAAAACCGGGGTTGTGGGTGCAATGCAGGAGAGTGGCATCGGGAAGCAGTTTTTTAATCACATTTTGTCCGGCTCCAAACATGGCATCATATACCAGTGTGTGCGAGATGGACTGAAGGGCTTCCATGTCAAAATTAAGTCTCACATGATCCAGGTATAAATCCTCAAGATTTGCAGGGATGATATAATCCATTTTTTCATAATGACTTAGTGGCAATGCCGGAGAGATATCCCTGTCGCTAATCAGGCTTTCCACCTCATCAATCACAGACTGCGTTGCCGGTCCGCCATAGCCGGCTTTTATCTTAAATCCATTGTATGTGGGGGGGTTGTGACTTGCTGTAATAATTACGCCCGCATCAGCATTGAGTTTTTTGGCACCTAGACTTACCATGGGAGTGCTAACGATACCTTTTGCCAAATGCACTACAATACCTTGTGATGCCAAAATACGGGCAGTTTCTTCGGCAAACATTTCGCCACCGAACCTACAATCGTGGCCTACCACACACGAAGGTTTGTCTGATAGTTTTAGAAGCCATTTTGCCGTAGCCATAGCCACTTTTCTCACATTGGCTGTGGTGAAGTTATCAGCGATTATTTCTCGCCATCCATCTGTTCCGAATTTAATCTTATACATAGAATATTTATTGATTTAGTAAAATTGTACATATCTGCTTACCTGCGACCAGTTGTATACCTGCAATGCTTTTAGGTATTTATGCGAATCCCATTCCGGAATCAGAGTGCTGTTTATGCGCGAGAGCAATAAATCATAGGACTTTTCCTGTACAATGTCTTCCATGGTTTTGAATCGATAAAGCAATCCCCAACGATCAATATCTGCCAAATCAACGGGATTTAATGGCTTATTATTGATGAAAATACGGATGCTTTTCACATCATAACGTATGCTTTTATCAGGCAATAAGGTCCATATCTCTTGAAAATCTATCCCTGTGACCAGTATGTCAGTTTTTAATGTTTTGTAATCATAATACTTGTCTGCCCCCAGGTTAAATAATACATCTTTATTTTCATTTAAAAATTTTTGGATGTTGGTCATTATCAGATTTCCGGGATCGTCGGGATCTTCCACATGCGCAATGAGTTTGTAATACACAGATTTTGTTTGTGGCAGTATGTAATTGCCCTCTATCTTCCGCCCTTTGTAAAATGCTTTGTCTCGAATTTGAATAGAAGCTTCAGGGTTTTTGATAAAGGTCTTTTTCCCAAACTGAACCACATTGAAGTTGTAATTTCTGCTGTAAAGGGCATCGGTGAGACTGATGGATGCAGGACCATTCACATTGGGTTCCAACATTACCGCAGAAAGCTTGGCCCAGTTTTCTTTGAGGTCTACAAAGCCATAACTTACTTTCCCCCTGGGACCATCGTTAATAAATGATATGCCTATGATGGTGAATTCTGTTTTTTTACGGCCGCTGCTCCAGAATTCATGAAGAAAAACATTGGCGGTTTTATTGAATTTGGTGTCAGAGGATTGTTCAATGGCCTGTAATGCGGAAGGGGATATGCGAATGGTTTTTTGTGGGGAGTCCCACAGTTTGATTTCTCCATTTATAATCAACTTATAGCAATGGTTCTGTAGTTCATAAACCATGTTAAAACCCATGGAATCGCTTTGCCGATTGATATTGAGATTAACCAAAACCGGTTTGTTCGTATAGGCAAAGGTTTCGGTTGCAATCAAGACCGAAATCAGGCTCATGTAGCGATATAGCGTGCGTAACGCCAATATTTCAGTCTTAGGTGAATGCGTTTTCCCCGGTGATTTCGTGTCCCAAAATCAGTAAATGAATATCATGCGTGCCTTCGTAAGTAACCACACTTTCCAGATTCGCCATATGGCGCATAATGGGATATTCGCCGGTAATGCCCATGCCTCCCAGCATTTGTCGTGCTTCTCTGGCAATATTCAAGGCAATTTCCACATTATTACGCTTGGCCATTGATATCTGCGCAGGGGTTGCCTTACCTGCATCCATCAGCTGACCCAAGCGCCATACAAGCAGCTGGGCTTTGGATATTTCGGTAATCATTTCAGCCAGCTTTTTTTGCTGTAGCTGAAAACCTGCTATAGGTCTGCCAAACTGCTGTCTTTGTTTGCTGTAGCGGAGTGCGGTATCATAGCAATCCATGGCAGCGCCCAGCGCTCCCCAGCTTATTCCGTATCGTGCGCTGTTTAAGCAGGTGAGGGGGCCCTTAAGGCCGGTTACACCAGGTAATATGTTTTCTTTGGGTACTTTCACGTCATTGAAAACCAATTCACCGGTTGCGCTGGCTCTCAAACTCCATTTGTTGTGTGTTTCAGGGGTTGAGAAACCTTCCATACCCCGCTCTACAATTACCCCGTGAATTTTGCCCTCTTCGTTTTTGGCCCATACGACCGCCATATCAGCGAATGGCGCATTGGAAATCCACATCTTGGCACCATTCAGCACAATATGATCTCCTGCGTCTTTGAAGTTGGTGGTCATTCCACCGGGATTGCTTCCATGGTCTGGTTCGGTGAGTCCGAAACAACCCATCATTTCACCGGATGCCAACTTGGGAAGGTATTTGCGCTTCTGTTCTTCACTGCCAAATTTATAAATGGGATACATTACCAGACTGCCCTGCACACTGGCAGTGCTTCTAATTCCGCTGTCGCACCTTTCCAATTCCATCATGATAAGGCCATACGTGGTATAATCCATTCCACCACATCCATATTCGGAGGGCAATTGCGGACCAAAAGCGCCCACGCCGGCAAGTCCTGAAATGATGTGGTGCGGAAACTCTGCACGCTGCGCATAGTATTCAATAATCGGAGACAGGTCTTTTTTTACCCAGTCGCGCACTGAATCGCGTATAAGCTTCTGCTCTTCAGTCAGTAAATCATCCACCCCCATGAAATCCGGGGCCTTGTATTGATCTTTTCCTCGGTTTGAGGCGTATAATTCGTCGAGATTTTGTGCCTGCATTTCGTTTATTTTATTGCAAAGGTACATTCTTCTGTTTTTTTGTACATCAATACTTAACTACATTGGCAGCATGTTTGTCGTTTTTTTAGACAGTCAGCAGGTTCATTGCCCCATCGGTGTGCATGAATTTGAAAGAAAAGAAGGGGTGAAATTGACAATAAGTGTACATGTTACACTCAGTAAACACGTGGGATTAGATGACCTGGATCATACTATAGATTACACTTTGCTGGTGGATGTGGTGAATGAGCAAGCCGCTAAAGAAAGGCAACTGTTAGAGTCGCTGGCAGTTGATATTCAGTCTGCCATTCTATCCAAATCGCCCTCCATTATTGAGAAAATCCATATCCGTATTGCGAAGCCTGCTATTCCTCATCATGGATACGCTGCCAATGCCTGTGGAATTGAATACACCTACAACAATCAATAATTTCCATTAACTTTGTTTACTTGTAATATGAACTTGAGGTGGGGTTTGACCGTTTTGTGTTTGTGCTTTTTTCAAACGCTCTTTGGGCAGCAGAATGTGCCCGGTATTTATGGGTGGATAGAGGATAAAGAGACGGGAGAGCGCATAGAAAACGCCCTGGCCATTGACAGCAGCGACTTACAATACACCTATTCCAACAGAGATGGATATTACAATATGGGAGTGGGAAGTGGTAAACATGTACTCATTTTTTTAGCCGCTGGATATCAGGCCGCGAGAATGGTGGAAGATATTTACTCTTCAACACCTATCAGCATCAAGCTTTCCCCGCTACCTGCCAATCAGGATGATACCACCTGGAATAAATATCATGCGATTTTTGATTTAAGAAGCGGACATACCAGTCCAACCAGAAATCAAACCCTCCAAATGAATTCGTTACTCAGTATTCCGGATCCTGTAAAATGGTTGCAGTTTCTTCCTGGGGTTTCCGGGGGAATTGAGGGATTGAGTGGTATGTATGTAAGGGGCGGCAACAGCGATCAAAACCTGATGATGATGGACGGGTTGCCCATTTATGGTAACGGTCATATTTTCGGTTTTTTAAGTTCATACAACCCTGAAATTCTCGGCAGTACTGAGTTTTATCGGGGGGTAGCGCCGGCTCGTTACGGTGGCAGGGCCGGGGCTGTGCTGGATGTGGGCATGTCGGAAGGGAATACCAAGGAATGGAAAGGTTCTTACAACCAGGATTTACTATTGTTTAATGCATCTGCCAATGGTCCACTCAATCAATCCGGAACGGTTACCGGCAGCTTTGCCCTTAGGCGCAGCTGGCTGGACATGCTGCTGCCAAAAGAGGGTGACATTTACGCATACTATGTTTTACACGACCTCAATGGAAAAGTGACATGGAGAATCAATGAGAATAACAAGCTTAGTTTTTTTGCCTACAACGGCAGAGACAAGCTGGCTTCTGCCATTGATACTGACACCCGCGACTCCTTGAACAGGCAAATAAAATTCAACCTAAAACTGGGCTTTAGTTGGCAAAATACCTTGCTAGGGGTAAACTGGGCCAAGAAAATTAATAACCGGCATTATGGAAATTTCATGTTAGGCATGACCAGAGCCACTTACAATGTGCCTATTGAGATTGGTGGGAGCATTCAATCCGATACTTCTTTTTCCTCGTTTAAAATCAAAACAGAATTGTCCAATTCCATCACCAACGTTATTGGAAAGGCAAATCTAGAGTACCGGCTTAAAACCAATGCGCATTTAAGATATGGTGGCGAATGGATCTGGCATTCCTTCAATCCTTCCAACCAATATATTGAATTCAGTGGTTCCGGAGCTACAACCCAAGACACCACTTTCGGCACACTGAACAAGAGTTTTTCTCCAGAGGTGAGTCTATATGGCGAATATGAAAACAACCTGGGTGGAGGGTTGAAAATCAACCTCGGTGGAAGAATCTGGTCGTTCTTTGGTGATGGAAAAACATGGATAAGGCCGGAGCCAAGAATTCTCATTAGCCAGATTTTGCAAGGCCAAAAAGCGTTGAAACTGGGCTTCAGTATCGCCAATCAGGGTGTGCATAGACTCAGCAGTGTGAACGCCAATCTGCCCGGTGATATTTGGTTTCCAACCGGCGGCAATATCAGACCACAGAGAACCCTTCAGGTAACAGGCGGATTCTACCAACCGTGGAAACGCGGACTGGAATTTAGCATGGAGCTTTTTCTGAAATCTTTTGATGGTATTACTGATTTGACGGGACAAGACGAAAATGATCTGGAGCCCAGGTATTGGGAGCGAATGTTGGCACAGGGTATTGGAAGGGCATACGGAATAGAATTTTTGGTGATGAAAAAAATCGGAAGATTGAATGGCCTTGCCGGTTACACGCTATCTCGCAGCGACCGTAATATCCCGGATATCAATTTTGGGGAATCCTACCCATTTAGGTGGGACCGAAGGCATAAAGTGTCTTTCCAGGCAGTATTTTCTCTCAATAATACGATAACACTTCAGTTTGGTGGTGTGGTAATGACGGGCAATGCAGTTACCGTGCCAACCGGACAGTATCTTTCAGCCGATGGCATGATGGTGTTGGATTACACCGATAAGAACAACTACAGAATGCCCTATTACAGCAGGTTTGATTTTGGTTTTACCAAAAAGCTAAAGCCCTATTTGAGAAGGCCTTACAATTCGTTTTACGGGATTAATGTTTATAACATAGCGGCACGCAACAATCCATTACTGGTGAGGGTAGACCAGCCGGCCGGTCAGGCAGTGGAGGCATTCGGCATATCATACTTTCCATTCATTCCATCGGGTTTTTACAGGGTCGTATTCTAAATGATGAAAAAAATACTTTTTTTGATTGTGGTTGCTTGGGGGATTTCCGCCTGTGAAACCAAACTGGATCTTAGTGAAATAAGTGGTCGTAACCGGTTGGTAGTTAATTCCTTGATTAACGATCAGGATAAAATAGAAATACAGGTAAGCAAAACCATTCCCCTGGGCAGCACGGCCGCTGTTGAATTCATCAAAAATGCATTGGTGACCATCAGTGATGAGAATGGCAATACTGTTGGGTTTACCTACAATGTCGGTACGGATAAATATGAAAACACCGTATTTAGGGCCAATGCAGGGAAATATTATCGGGTAAGTGTAAAAGCGCCCGGCTTTGATGAGGTGTATGCAGAAATGATCATGCCGGGAAAAGCCATTTCAGTGCCTTCAACCTGGAAAGATTCTACAGACCTTGACACCTCCGGCTATCCAACTGGTACCCTGACTGTAAATCTCAATGACAAGGCCAGTGAAAACAATTATTACCGCATTTCATTGTTTTATTACGATGATATTACTGCCATGTGGAACACGCTGCAACCTGTTACCCGAGATGCGGCCATAGAAAACGAAGCCATTGTAAGTGAAGATGGTTCGTGGGTTTTTTCTGACCGAACCTTTGATGGTCAACAAAAACGCATTGCATTTATCACGCCGTTTGGCTATGCCCAGGGAACCCCCAAATACCTAATTGTTACGGAAAGTCTGAACGAACCGTATTTTCAATATTTCCAGAGCATTGAAAACTATAAAGCAGGGGCCGGGGTTTTTGGTGAAGCAACCCCCGTTTTTTCCAATATTCGCAATGGGGTAGGTATTTGGGCAGGAAGTAGCATTTCGAGGGATACCATTCGCTGAATTATACATGTTTTTTTACGGTTTTTAGCCCATCTGGCTTAAAATAACCGAACTTTGCGACCCATTTAATATCCGTGACCAAAGAAATTGCCATATACCTTAAAAATGCCCGACAACATAATCTTAGAGGGGTTGATGCCACATTTCGGCACAACAGTTTCACAGTGGTTACAGGTGTTTCCGGTTCTGGCAAAAGTAGTTTGGTTTTTGATACCCTTTTTGCAGAGGGGCAACGGCGTTATGTAGAGAGTTTGAGCAGCTATGCCCGTCAATTCATGGGCCGCATGAAAAAGCCCGAAGTAGATTATATCTTAGGATTGTGTCCTGCAGTTGCTATCGAACAAAAGGTAAATACCCGCAACCCGCGAAGCACGGTGGCCACCTCCACAGAAATTTATGATTACCTAAAGCTGCTGTTTAGCAGGATTGGGCACACCTTTTCCCCGGTAAGTGGGTTGGAGGTGAAAAGGGATGATGTAAAGGATGTGGTGGATTTTGTCATGCAATTGCCGCAAGATTCTTCTGTATTAATACTATCGCCTTTAAACGATAAAATACTGCAAAAAGAAAAATTGGAGCTTTTGCGTCAAAATGGTTTTAGCCGTGTGCTCATCAACAATCGCATGCTAAAAATTGAAGATTTGTTGGAAATCGGAAAGGCAGAAACTGGAGATAATTTTCTCGTTCTGGATCGATTAAATGTGGATCTTCAGGACGACGAATTCATCAGTCGCTTAACCGACGCTGTTGAAACGGCCTTTTGGGAAGGGCAGGGGGAATGCGCCGTGCGTTTGGATGACGGGCAATTGCAGATTTTTAATAACCGTTTTGAGCGGGATGGAATTACGTTTGAGGTTCCCACTAAAGACTTTTTGAGTTTTAACAATCCTTATGGTGCCTGCCGCAAATGCGAGGGTTTTGGCAGTGTTTTGGGCATTGATGAGGATTTGGTGGTGCCCGACAAATCGCTTAGCGTTTATGAAGGTTGCGTGGCGCCCTGGAAAGGAGAAACCATGGGGGCATGGCGCGAAGATTTTATCCGATTGGCTTTATCTGCAGATTTCCCCATCCACAAGCCCTATCGGGAACTCAGCAAGGAGCAAAAGAAATTGCTGTGGGATGGCACCAAAACCTTGCCGGGCATTCATGATTTTTTTCGGTACATAGAGGAAAAATCCTACAAAATTCAATATCGGGTGTTGTCGGCCCGCTACCGTGGTAAAACTCAATGTCCGGACTGCATGGGAACCCGCTTACGCAAAGAAGCAGGATATGTAAAATTAAGGGCTGTAAATCCTGGCGAGGAAATTCCGGAAAGGGTGAATCTGCAGGAAATCCTACTCATGAATGTGAACAGTGCATACCGGTATTTTACATCGGCAAAATACGATGAAAATGAGATGGTTATCAGCAAGCGAATACTGGAGGAAATTGTCTCAAGACTTTCTTTTTTACGAAATGTGGGGTTGGGTTACCTAAGTCTCAACCGATTAAGCAATACCCTTAGTGGCGGTGAAAGTCAGCGAATCAATCTGGCAACGAGTTTGGGTAGCAATCTCACCGGCAGTATGTATATTCTGGATGAACCCAGTATTGGCCTTCACAGCAGAGATACCGAGCGATTGATTGGTGTATTAAAAATGCTGCAAAAAGAGGGGAATACAGTCATTGTGGTAGAGCATGATGAAGAGGTGATGAAGGCCGCAGATCAGGTGATTGACATGGGACCACTGGCGGGAGCGTTAGGGGGAGAGGTTGTATTTAGTGGCAATTTTGACGCATTGATTACTGACGACAACAGTCTTACCGGAAAATATTTGTCGGGCAGAGAATCGATAGAAGTGCCCAAAAACCGCCGTAAATGGAAGCATAGTATTAAAATTATTGGCGCGGAAGCCAACAACTTGAAAGAGGTAGACGTAGAATTTCCGCTGGAGGTATTTACGGCCATTACTGGAGTGAGCGGAAGTGGCAAAACCAGTCTGGTAAAGCAAATATTATATCCATCGCTAAGTAAGGAAATAGGACAGTACATCAGTACCAAAACCGGCCATCACAGGGCGCTTGAAGGCGCCAAGAAGCTGGTGAAGGCAGTAGAGTTGGTCGATCAGAATCCTATAGGCAAAAGCAGCAGAAGCAATCCGGTAACATACGTAAAAGCGTATGATGAAATTCGAGAGCTGTTTGCAGCACAGCCATTAAGCAAATTCAAAGGATTTAAACCGGCCCACTTTTCTTTCAATGTGGATGGAGGCCGATGTGATAGTTGCCAGGGTGAAGGCGAGACCGTGATTGAAATGCAATTTATGGCAGATATCAAGCTGCCTTGCGATGCCTGTGGAGGTAAGCGTTTCAAAAATGATGTACTTGAGGTGGTTTACAAAGAAAAAAACATTCACGATATTCTTCAGCTCACCGTAGATGAAGCCATATCGTTTTTTGCCGATGATAAATCTATCAGAGAGCGTTTGAAGCCCTTGCAAGATGTGGGTTTGGGCTACATTACCCTGGGGCAGGGCAGTCATACCCTTTCCGGAGGTGAAGCACAGCGCGTGAAGTTGGCTTATTACCTTAGCAAAGCCAATCCCCATAAGGATGGTGGTACTGTTTTTATCTTTGATGAACCCACTACTGGCTTGCATTTTCATGATATTAAAAAACTCATGAACAGCTTTAATGCATTGATTGATAAGGGCAATACCATTCTGTGCATTGAACACAATCTGGACGTGGTAAAATGTGCAGACTGGGTGCTGGATATGGGGCCTGAAGCCGGTGAAAATGGGGGAGAACTTCTGTTTGCGGGTGTTCCGGAAGATCTGGTTAAAGAGCCTAAAAGCTATACAGGTAAATACCTGAAAGACAAACTATAAAAATTATTAACCTAAATTTTTACTTTAGGTAAACGTCCACCACTTTTTCTTTCAAAACAGCCACTTCTCCTGCTGCCGCTTTGCGTGGCTTGCTCACATATTTTCTTTCGGTGTAGATAACCGGTACCATCTTTTGGGTTTTGGCTTTGCTGTTTTTGGCCGCCAGTTCGGCTGCCTTTAGAATAACTGACTCAGGAAAGCTGCTGCCTTTTTTCTTAATGATAACGTGTGAACCGGCATAGCCGCGCACATGCAGCCATAAATCCTGTTTGGAAGCCATTTTTAGCATAATGTCATTGTCAGTTGCGCTTTTTCCCAGCCATACCTCAAAACCTTCAACCATCATGGTTTTATACGGCTTACTTTCAGCTTGTTTTGCCGTTTGTGTGGGATTGTTTTGCCTGATATAGCTGTGACCGGTATTTTCCGTAATGGCCTTGAGTTCTGCTTCAGCAGCCTGCAGTGCCGAATATGTATTTTCCAGATTATGTAGCAAATGGGCTTTTTCAAGCCCTTCGTTTTTGGCTTTGCGATAGAAACGTTCCGCATTCTCTGCCGCGTCCATATCGGGATTGAGTTTGATTCGGATGGGTTTTTGGGTATAAAAATCCTGTAACAGTGCTGTTCCTACCCCTTTTTTTATTTGATGCGCATGCGCTAAAACGATATCTCCCAGCTCTTTATAACTTCTTCGACTCTCCATTTCTGCCATCTGCTCCTCCAGTTTCAGGAGTCTGGCTCTGTGCATGACTATTTTTCTTGCCCAGTGGTTTTCCCACTGTTTTTTGGATTCGTCTCTCCGTTTGTTTCGAACAAAATCAGCAGCAAATGCAAATAATCCTTCTGCGCCATTACCCCAAGCTTTTCTGTCCGCAGCGGGCTCTATAAACAATTTGGAATTGTCAGAAAAAATGCTTATATTGGGTATGCTTGAACAATTGACCGACCGGGCTTCACTGAGTAAACCGGATACATTTAAAGCACGGTCAGATTTTAAGGACAGTCTAAACTGGGAAGTCGGAATGGGTATGCCTTCCTCTGTTAACAAAACATTCCCCATGCGTCCAAATCCTTTAATGAGCAGTCGTTTGTTCTCTGAAAGCAGCAACAATATCATCCTTTCATTTTCAAAAACCATTACATCCAATACGCTTGCACCACGAATGGCTTTAAACTGAATAATGGCTTTTCTTCCAGCTTGTAGGGGCTGATCCGGTTTTAAAAAGTATATATTTCCTTCCACAAACTGAATCATGCATTGAAACAACGTTCTATCCAATAATTTGAATTCCAGGATCAATGCATCTTTGTGGGTACTATACGCATTTGTCAGTGTTGAATCGTGCAGTATTTGTTTTAAATAACAGCCAATAATCTGGTAGGTGAGGGCTGATGAGTACTGCATAAAGTGGCGAAATTACAATGATACCGCTTACAATGGGCCAATATGACCGCGAAATTTGATTTTGCAACCAGTAACCTCCTTTGGGGGTGATTTAACGAGCGAGTTTCAGGATTTGAATTGCACCGCGGCCCACAATCACGAATACAATACTTCCAATGATGATATCGGGATAGGGAGACTGGGTCAGATATACCAGCAGAGCGGCTGCCATTACGCCCAGGTTAACAAACACATCTCCGGAGGTGAAAATCATGCTGGCCTGTATGTGCGCCTCTTTGCTTTTACTCTTTTGAAGCAGATACAGACAAAGAGCATTCGCCATTAGGGCAAAAACAGAAACAAATACCATCATGAGGTAGTTAGGGGGTGCCTCCGAACCCATAAATCGACGGATTACTTCTATAAAACCCAATATGGCCAGTAAGAGCTGAAAATATCCGGCAAACAGGGCAATTTTCTTTTTACGCATAACGCTGCCACCCGCTGCCCAGAGCGCCATACCATAGACAATGCTGTCGGCCAGCATATCCAGGCTATCCGCCACAAGTCCCATAGAGTTGGATACATAGCCCGTAATGAGCTCCAAAGCGAAGAAAAAGGCATTTATGGAAAGCACCTGCCACAAAAGCGTTCGTTCTTTGTGTATACTCTCTGTAGCATGAACAGTTTCATTTACATCAATACTCTCATAAAAGGCCGTATCAAGCTTCAGGTCATTGAGTTGCAGATGAATTTTTTCATGAGTGCCGGAGTGGTAGACGGTAAGTTTGCGTTTTGGGATATCAAAATCCAACGACTGAATTTGCGGTAAATCCGACAACTTCATCCGAATAAGCTGCTCTTCGGACGGGCAGTCCATTTTGGATAAGATAAAGGTGGTTTTTTTCAAAGCTTGCTGTACAAACCGCTGTAATTACCAACAATCTAGTTTTTGGGCCTCAATAACAATATGCTGCCTTTATCCTGTCTGTTCGGCGTTTTTCTACCCTTAAACTTAATACGGTAGGCATATACACCTTCAGGGCAGGGTGTACCATTGTAAGTCCCATCCCAGAATTGCGATGCATTGTTGCTTTTGAATACAATCTGTCCCCAGCGGTTGTAAATGAGCATTTCAAATTCGGTTGCACCAATTACCACCGATTCCAGCTTGTCGTTAAAGCCGTCATTATTGGGGGTGAATGCATTGGGAATATAGTAAACCACCGTATCGCGGTAGCAGTAATCTGCCTCTGCACTGTCGGTGCAACCGCCTGCATTTTGCACCACAAGTTTCACACGGTAGCGGTTATTTTCACCATTATAGAAGTGCTTGGGGCTCATCCCCGGATCGAAGGGTTCGCTGCTCCCGTCGCCCCAATACCAGGTGCCGGTTTCTGCACCTATGCAATTATTGAAAACACGGAGGTTGGGGTATATGGGGCTCAGGCAACTTGCACCATTGGGTATGCTGCCAATAAAAGCCGCTGTAATGGCTTTGTAGCCGGGAATTTCAATGCTGGTATCTACTATACAGCCGGTTTTAAGATTTACTGCGGTTACCCGGTATTGATTACCACTCAGGGCATTCAATGAATCACCAATGTAAACCGGGCTCACATCCCAGGTGAAGCGGTAGGGGTCGGCGTCTTTCATGCGAAGCTTTATCCATCCTTTTTGTCCAAAGCAAACCGGGGGGGAGGTAGTGGCTGAAAAATAGGGCCTGGGATGTCTGTAGATGGGCACAGAAGCAGTTGCGGGTTCACTGCAACCATCCGTTACCACCACGTTGTAAATGGTGGTTGTAAGAGGGCTTACAAAAGTTCCGTTTCCGGTTTGTCCGTTACTCCATGCAAATGCATAAGAAAACTTGTCGCCTCCTGTCGCTGTAGCGCGCAACCACACGATTTCACCCGGACAGATGGTATCTGTGGGTGGATTAACCTGCACCTTTAGGGTATCGATAACAGTAACATTAAGGGAGGTAGATGCCGTGCAGGCACCTGAAACCAAGGTGTAAGTGAGTATGTGTGCGCCACTTCCGGCCAAATAGGGATTAAATTGATTGCCAGAAACACCATTGCCTGAAAACACCCCACCGGGAATATTAGCGGTAAGTGTGGTTTGCATGTTTTTGAAACAAAAATCGGTAACCGGATTTACAAACCAAAGGGCAGGTGTTGCGTCAACTTTGATGGTAAAAGTAACGGTACAGCCCCACTTATTCCTAAAAGTGATGATATG
>CAYYXG010000006.1:0-20552 GCA_964475595.1 uncultured Flavobacteriaceae bacterium | reverse complement strand
GTAATGCCCGGTCCGGTCCAGTAGCCACCATCAGGGCTTAAACCCAGCAGGGCATTGTTTAGCAGGCGTATAGGATTCTCAATACAGAAAAACTGGGTGTCTTTTTTGTTGATTTTGGTAGGAATCAGGTGAACAAATTTCCGGTCCATACAAACCCCGTTGCGAAGGGTAAGAGTATCAATATAAGTGGCTTTGCCCAGGGCGAAGTAGAAGGAAGGGTCGTAGTCGGGTAAATTGGGTGAAACGATTCCTTTGCCGGTCCAGGTGTAGTTGGTAGAAGGCCTGAAGTTGGCAAGTACTTTCAGTCCGGCAGCCGGACAGAATGTGTCATTAGGGCCGGCTTCACTGGGCAGTACGGTCAAACGGGTGGTATCTTTACATCCACCACCATTCCAGATAATCAGTTTGGTGCCTGCACCACCTGTCTGACTGGGATTGTACCAACCCCAGTAGGAATTGGTTAAACCGCTAAACCAGTTGGGATAAATACCTTTGGGTGAAAATGAAAGTGTATCAGTGGTTCTGGACTCGCAGGTGGTATCAAATTTGGGAACCACCATGTTTTCTACACGTATGGTTTTGACGCTCTTGCAACCTTTCCAGGTATAGGTGTCCTTGTAAATTCCGGGGACATCCGGATTAAAAATTCCGGCAGACGTGATTTTAGGGCCACTCCATGTGCCGCCTAAGGGACCATACCACCAAACGGCCTGTGGCGGTTTTCCGGGACAGAAAACGTTTTCCAGGTTCCATGGCCCGACACTGTTCACCATGACGGTATCGGCACAGCTCCCTATTTTATACCAAACTTTGTTTTGCCCCCAAAAAGTGGATGGCTTAAACTCACCCGTTATCGCATTCACAATGCCTGAGCCGTACCAACGTCCACCAGCGGGTGTTGCCCTGAGGTAAATATTAGGCCCGTAATAACATATTTCTGTATCGGCCATGGCAACCGGCGGATCCAAGACCACAATGTTAACCGTATCTGATGAGGGTATGGAAGAGCCGTCTGTCACCCTCAGTATGTATTGCGTATTAACGGTTGGGCAAACCCGGTGTGGCCCTGCTCCGGAGAGGGTGGGCGTCCAAGTGTACACGTATTTGGCGGGGTTACCACCACTCACCGTAGTCCGCAAAAAGGTGCAACTACCCTTGCAAATGGTATCCGAATCAGCTTTGAGTAATACTTTAAGTGGACAGTCTGAAACACTGAATATTAATTTACTTTGTGTTAAATATACACTATCGCAAAAATCTTTCCAGTAAACATTCAATTGGAAGGTATAGTTACCATTAAGATACAAGGGACCGCCTATATTTACGGTAAACGAGGTGGCCTTGCCACCTGAGCAATTGTCTGGTGTGATGGAGGTTATGCCTACCGCTCCGAATGGCCCTGTCAGGGAACCCAAAATGGCTTTGATACTGTCGCATGGAATACTGCGATTGCTGTTTACCTTGAAGGAGGTTGCATTGCATTTTACTGCTCCATTAAGCGTAAATACCGGTGTTGGTGGCGGAATAATGGTGGTGACAATATCGGCTTCCCAGCCATAGCAGGCAACGCTTTTGTCAGATTTAAAGTGAATGGTTATAAAGCTGTCTTTGCTATTGATGGTACCCGGTCCTTTATTGCCGGTCCATCTTCCTATCAAGGGTGCAAATGTGTCTTTGCCATCAAAAATACTGAGAACATCGTTATCTTTTTCAATACAGAAAGATTTGAATTTCAGGGAGATGCTCTTAGCACCGGGCACGCTTAATGTAAGCGTGTAGTTCTCATTATGATCATAATCCCCTTTGATTTTGCCTTTTTCGCTATCCTTAAAAACGCCTTTGCAAACCCTTACTCGTCCGTTTTGCATAAAAACTTCGGTCTGGGCGGTCGAAAATTGCATCGACCCTAGCAAAAGCAGTATAAAAGTTAGCTTTTTCAGCATCAGCGTGTTATGGTCACTTCCGGTGTTTTGATGGGATTACTCCAGTTGCCTGCCCTGTCTTGTATACGAACGGTGAACGATGTGGTTTCGATATTGCCGGTGCCTAAAAGGAATACGTTTCTGAGGTTCATCGTCATTTGACCTTTAATACGAATCTTTTCACCAACCGGCGCCATTGGAGGTACATAATAATAATCAGGCTTGGCAAGCCGTTCGTCTTGTACCTCCAGACTGTTAATATCCGCATTGTCATTACCCAGATCTCCGTCACCATCTTCATAGGTAAAGGTTATCTTGAGTGAATCAACAAACTGTTTAACCTCAGTGGGGGCAATTTTGACCAACGCAATGCGGGGAACAGGATTCCCTGTGGTGTTCACTATTTCCTTGCAACCGTTCAAAAAGAGGGAAATGAAGAGTACCGATAATAATAGGGTTATGTTCCTCATGGTATCCTCAGGGCGAAATATTTCTTTAAAAAGAACATGCTGTTTGAATTTGGCAGCTGATAATCATTGTTGATATTGTCACTGCAGGTAATTCTAAACCATATTACATCGTAAGATTGCATGCCGGCGGTAGAGAATGGGAAATACCAATTGTAGGCGGTGGAGGTAGCATACAAACCGGGTAGGTTTTTCACTGTCCCCTTGATTAAGGGCTTTTCGTTGGATGGATCGAATTTCTCAGGATCTGTAGACCAGTTTATGCTCATGCCCGTAAGGTTATCTTGACTCAAGACATCGTCCGCCAAGGAAAACCATAGTTCCAAGTTTTGACCAGGCTGCGCAATCATGGGTTCATATTTGCCACCTCTTCCAACTGGCGTTCCATTAACCAAGGCCTGAACCCCCATAATTTGGGGTGGGAAATTCACAGGGCCGGGTTTATTCCCTTTAGAATCGGGAGCTCCTTTATTAATCCATTGTTTGAGGTTGTCAAGCAGTTTGTCTTTTACAGCCGGATAATTGCTACCCGGTTCCAGCGCCAGCGGCATAATGCCGGAGTTACCACCCAGATCTACCGTCATTCGATAGATGAGGATACTTGCATCGGCATTGCCTGGTAAAACCCTGGCATTAAAGGTGCCCGCCTGATCGTTTTTGATGGGTTTTACATTTACCAGCGATGCGAACGAGCTTTCCACCGTTCTGAAATCGGGCTCAAACGTACCATCATGACAACCGCTGTTAGCGCAGGTTGGGGCAAACAAATCTCTGTGCAACCCCTGAATGCTGGTAGCATCGGCAGCCGAATCGCGTGATGTGGTGGTGTCCCGGTTTATTTTAATCGGTTTTCCATAAGGATTGTTAATAGCGGAACCATCTTTTTTACAACCAATGCCAATAACAAGCAATGCCGATAGTATTACAGGTATCAATCGAAACTTGTTCATCACATTCTCAGAAATAAGCTTTTAGACTGTGGATCAAGATAGGGGCTGGCCTTGACTTCATCGTAAACACCAAATATATCAGCAATGGTAGGGACAATGTCTGTGAGTTTCCCCACTTTATTACCTTCCGAACCCACCGAAATTTTCGGAACATTTTTTCCTACCATAACCGACCATACCCGCATGGCATTGGCATCGCTGTGGTCGTAGGCATACCAGTCATTTTCATCCAGAATGGGATTGGGATTAAGGTTTCTGCCACATTCCGGCGCAATAATCATGATGGTTTTGCCCGACATTTCAGGAATGTTATTCTGAATATAATTCCAAAGCCACCCTACCGAGTGGTCTGCACGGTGTAAACTGCGCAAATAACCTGTAAAGTTGCTATGGCAGCCATCTACCGCACTCATGTTGAGGGTAAGAAATTTGGGCTTGAAATGGCGTAACACTTCTGCCGCATAGCTGATGGTAACGGCATCTCCATTGTCAGAAACCGGCGGACGGGGGATGAGGCCTTGATCCTGACGCTGAAACACGGCGCGGATAAACTCCTTGATTTTGGTTTTCTCTTCGTCTGTGTTTTTTATCGTCTCCAGCTGGTTAGGACTTAATCCAAAACTCTGATCCAAAAAATTCTTCATGAAGTACATGGGATCCAGGTCTGCGCGGGAATAAGGTTTTCCGTTACCGAGAATTTCTCTACCTACGCCACCAAAGGTGTACGGCGCTGCAAACATATTGCCCCCATACTGCAAGCCGTAATCTTCATTTTTACTGCTATTAAGTAAAGGCGTGCTATTCCCAAGGCCATTGGCTATAAACCAGGTGTCTAACGCAGCAAAACCTGCATGCTTTCTCAGGTATTCAAAAATGGTGGGGTATTTGGGGCGGGTTTTCAAACCCTGGGCAGTTCCGAGACTTCCTGTAATCAGGGTGTTGAGTCCCACATAGTGACCTGCACTAATTGCCGACATTTCTTTGAAGACCGCGCCAGTGTCTTCCATGCTCTGGCTGAGAATACGCGGAATGGGTTCGCTCCCTCGGGTTGCCCCACCTCCGGGATCGGTGCCATAAACAATCTTGCGATCCGGCGCGATGCCTGTGAACAGGTTGGGCATAATATTGCCAGCAGCTCCGGTCACCTCCTGACTGTCATCCAGATATCGTTGCAACACGCTTTCCTGCTGTCTAACCCCACCGGCAAACATAACCATGACCACATATTCCGCCTTGGGTGCGTTGGTGCGCGCAAACATTCTACCCGTGGGGAGTATATAGGGAGCAGCCACCGTGCCGGCTGTTACCATTCCTGTTTTTTTGAAAAAATCTCTTCTGTTCATGGGGTTTCAATTAATAGTATTGGTATTCATCGCTTACCGAAAAAGCGGTGTAAACCATTTCTACCGATACATTGGGATTGCTGTTTATGTAGTTGATGAAGAAAGTCTTTTCTCCTTCAGACGGATATCTCAGAAAAAAACGCTTGTAGCACTTTTCGACAAAAGCAGCCACATCGGCGCGCATTTCACTGTCTTTTGGGATTTTTAATGTTGAGGTATTGAAGTAATTACTCAATACCATTTCATTGGCTACGTTTCTGTCACCAATGCTATAAATCACATTTTGTGTTTTATAAAGTTGGGTAGGTGAGATGGGCACCTGATACAAGTTGGTATATAAAATGGAAATATACTCTGCATCGGATTTGCGCTTGGTTTTTAAGCTTTTATCCTCATAAACCACTTTGTCGTTGACACCAAAGGTTACGTTTTTCTCCTTGGTGCATCCCGTTATCAGCAGCATGGTAGCGGCCAGAATGGCGGGTATGGTTTTACCTGAATTGTGCATATTCATCGGTTTTTATAACGGCTTTTTGAACTTCCTGTAAATTATTGCTGCGCATATAGTTCCCCAGCAGGTTAATGACTTCCTGGGTATTCGCATCTCTTTGGAGTAGCAGGTAGTAAACCCAGCGGATTTGCGACTCATAGAACTCGGGGGTATGTGTTAAGACATCGCAATATTCATTTTTGTTGGATGCCCAACTTCCAAAAATTTGCCGGGGGATGTTTTTATCGATGATATCATACGCCGCTGCAAACTCATCCTTTAGCGGCTGCCGCTGGAATAGATCATCAAAACTGGCATTCACATAGTTAAAACTGTTCATGTTGATTTGGTCATAAATAGAATTATTGAGCATGGCCGCACACATGTCGCTATAGGTAGCCGTGTTTTTTAACAATTTATAACGGCTGTTCAGCACGTCTCTATATTGTTTTTGGGCTGCTTTTGCTGAATAAACGCCTACCGAATCACCATTGAGGCGAGAAATGGTGATGCCAAATTCTAGAATGCCAATGAATTGTGCAATATCACCATCGCTGGCACCCTCCAGAAACCGTGCTTTACTCAAGTCATAAATTCGCTGAATGGCTGCATGGCGGTAACTGGAATCACCGGGATGATAAACCGTGTCATACAACAATAAACTAACAAGAGTATCCCTTGCATGTATGCTCAGTTTGTTTCTTTTTAAAAATTCAGTGTGGTAAACCCGTTCTGTGTCAGTAGGTTCCCGTCCAAGCAAATCAATAAAATACCGATTTACATAGTTTTCTACCTTGATGGTAGGCACAGAACGATAGTCGGGCGGCTGGTTGCCCGATATGAGAATGTCTTCTGTTTTCGTGCACGAGGATATCAGCAGAAAAACAAAGCTGAAGGGGAGGGTAAACTTCAACACTATCACAATCTTAACCTAAAAAAATGACATTTCAAAGTTAAATCGATAAAAATAAAACTTTAATTATTTATAAGTTATTGAAATACAATATACAATATATACTCATTTAATCTTTATATTAAGGTTTAAATTCCATAATAAACCGGCCCTAAATGTGCACACTTTGAGCCAATTCATTATATTTGTATTGTTAATCAAGCAAAATGGCTTTTTATCATAAATCCGGCACCATACCTGCCAAGAGACACACACAGTTTCGTAAGCCTAATGGCGACTTATACTCTGAGGAATTAGTCAGCACGGAGGGTTTTAACAGCATTTATTCTCTGATATACCATTGTCACCCTCCTACGTTGGTTACTCAAATAGGCGAGCCGTATAGCATTGAGCCCAAAATTGCTATGCCCAAAAACATGCAACACCGAAGCTATCTCACCTGGAAAGTTCCTGCTGAAGCCGATTACATCAAAAGCCGAAAAGTGTTACTGATGAATCATGACATACAAATAGGGGTTGCTGCACCATCGCAAAGTATGCATGATTATTTCTTCAAAAATGCCGATGGCGATGAGGTGCTTTTCATTCATGAAGGCGAGGGATATCTGGAAACCATTTATGGCCGAATTGATTTTGAATACGGTGATTACCTGGTGATACCCAGAGGCACCATTTATAAATTGCATTTTAACAGCTCAAACAATCGGGTCTTTTTTGTAGAATCACCCAGTCCTGTGTATCCTCCCAAGCGCTACCAGAATAGCATGGGACAGTTGCTTGAGCATTCCCCTTACTGCGAACGCGACATTAAATTGCCCCATGGGCTGCAAACCCATGACGAAAAAGGGGAGTTTCAGGTAATGATAAAAAAACAGGGAAATATTTGGCCATATACCTACGCTACGCATCCATTTGACGCGATTGGATGGGATGGCTTTTTGTATCCCTTTGGTTTCAGTATTCACAATTATGAGCCCATAACAGGACGTCTGCACATGCCACCGCCCATCCACCAGACTTTTGAAGGCAAGGGTTACGTGATTTGTAGTTTTGTTCCGCGCCTATATGATTATCATCCCTTGAGCGTTCCTGCACCCTACAATCACAGCAATGTGGACAGTGATGAAATTCTATATTACGTGGACGGTGACTTTATGAGCCGCAAACATGTGGAGCGTGGCATGATTACCCTTCACCCGAAAGGGATTCCTCATGGCCCGCACCCCGGAACGGTGGAAAAGAGTCTGGGGCAGAAAGAAACCCGTGAACTGGCGGTGATGATAGATCCTTTTTCCCCTTTAATGATCACCGAAGAAGCCCTAAATCTGGAAGACCCAACCTATTGGAAAAGCTGGGTTGAATAAAATTGTAAATATCTTTAAATGAAATCTTTAAAAATCTTTTCTTGCTTTATTTTAGGGTGTTTTATTACCCTAAATTATGCCCAGGTAACCCCTAAGAATTACGGTAAACAGGTAAACAAAACCTATAAAAAACTGACCAAAGAAACCAGGTTAAAAACGGGTAACAGTGCTGAAATGGAAAAAGCAACCCCGGATCTTTTCTGGGCGCAGGAATACATAGCCACCATGGACCCTACTACGGGCCGGCCTGCACCGGAAAATGTGATGACCGCCATACAGCAGAGTTTGGCCAATAAAGACCTGGGGCGCAGAGCCATGCCGGGTATGTCTGTCACCCCTTGGGTTGAACGCGGTCCCAATAATGTTGGGGGGAGAACCCGTGCTTTAACTTGGGACCCTACCAGTTCTACCGGGAAAAAAGTGTGGGCGGGTGCAGTAACCGGTGGGTTATGGTACAATAATGATATTACTAGTGCTACAAGCAAATGGATACAAGTAAGTTCTTTGTGGAGCAACCTCACCGTAAGTTGCATGGCCTGGGATCCTGTAAATCCCGGAACCGGATACGTAGGAACAGGGGAGGGATTTGGCACCAGCACAAGTACTTCAAGGGGCTTTGGCATCTGGAAAACCACGGATTCAGGTAAAACCTGGAATCAATTATCGTCTACTCAAGGTTATTTTTACGTGCTGGACATAGAAGTAAGAAATGAAAATGGTACCGGTGTCGTTTATGCCGCTGTAAATGCCAATTTTTATCAAGGAGTAACCCATGGCCTAAACAATTACGGACTCTTCAGAAGTACTAATGGCGGTTCAACATGGACCAATGTTATCTCCAACGCGCCAAATGGGCAAAAATTTGCCGTAGCAGATATTGAAATTGCTTCAGATAATCGCATCTGGATTGGAACACGCAGTAATCCTTATTCGGGCTCAGACAGGGGAGCGGGAAGGGTAATGTATAGTGATAACGGTACCACCTGGACTACCAGTTATACCCACACCAATAAAACGGGCAGGGTAGAAGTGGCCATAGCACCGGGCAAACCTAGAACTGTGTATGCCATGATTGAACATAACCAGACGGTAGATGGGATTGTTGTTACTTATAACAGAGGAGCCAACTGGACATCCAGAACAGAGCCGGATGATGCGGATAATGGGATTCCCAATACAGATTTTTCAAGGGGACAGGCCTGGTATGACCTCATTTTGGCGGTGGATCCCAATGATTCCATGGTTGTTTATGCCGGTGCCATCAATCTGTTTCGCAGCGCAAATGGTGGAGCTTCTTGGACTCAGATAAGCAAGTGGGCGAACAATGCCAACATGAACAACCTGAACTGTCCCTATGTGCATGCAGACCAGCATGCATTTGTTTTTAAACCCGGCAGTAGCTCTACCTGCATTATTGGAAATGATGGTGGTGTTTTTTACAGCAGCAACATTGCATCTGCGGTAAATAGCTCCACAGCCATAGTTGAACGCACACTAGACTATAGCACAGTACAATACTATTGGGGTGATATGGCCCAAACCACTGGCTCTAATCTTATGGTGGCCGGGGCGCAAGATAACGGAACGCATCGGTTTACAACAACAGGAAAAAATGCGGTGGGTGGGTTAACCGGCGGGGATGGAGCGTATTGCTTTATATCCCAATCCAACAGCAATAAACAAATAACAAGCTATGTGTACAATCAGTACTATTATACCCTAGACAACTGGAATACTCCATCCGCATTTCAATTAATTAATGATGGTGCCACGGGCAGGTTCATTAATCCCGCAGAATGGGATGATAACGGAAGTGGCTTATTTAGTGCCAAAGGAAATGGCACCTTATACAGAAGAACCCTCACTTCAAGTCCGGGTACACTGCAAACTATCACGTTTGGTGGAAGTAATTATGCCAGTGCCATCAAAGCGTATAAATTGGGAACAGGAAAAACAAGACTTTGGGTAGGGAATGAGGCAGGAAAACTGTATGTGACGGATGATGCATGGGCTACAACGCCCGTGTTTACAGATAAATCATCGGGTATCAATGCCGGTTATATTTCAGATATCAATGCTTTGAGGGGAGGAGATACATTGGCGTTAACACTTTCTAATTATGGCTTGAGAAATGTCTATATTTCCCTTAATGGTGGAACAACATGGACTCAAAAAGAAGGCAACCTACCCGATATTCCCGTCTGGAGTATTCTTTTAAATCCCAATAAGACCGGTGAAGCCATTTTAGGAACAGAGGCAGGCATATATGGAACCGATAATATATTCGCTACAAGTCCGGTATGGACAGCATATACTGCAGGGATTGGTTTTGTGAAGATGAGAAACTTGAGGTATCGGGCTTCAGATAAAATGTTGATGGCTGTAACTCATGGTAGGGGAGTATTTACCAGCGATGCCTGGGCCAAAAATTTACCCTTACCGTCATTTGGTACCAGCAAGCGTGATGTATGCACCAATCAGTCAGTTTCCTTTACCGATAGCACCATCAACGACCCCACAACCTGGAGCTGGACCATTTCGCCAGGGAATGTCGTGTATCTATCGGGTACTGATAGCACCAAGAAAAATCCCGTGGTTCGGTTTACGAAGGGCGGTGTTTATGAAGTGAAACTTACGGCAGGAAACGCGATAGGATCAAATTTCATAAAAAAAACCAACTGGATTACCGTCACCGATACCATCCCGGGCCAGGTTAGCGCTGTGATGAGCAGAGATGATTTTTGTGCGGGTGATACCTTTACTTTGTCAGTAAATATCCCATCCGAGCTTCAAGGAACCATTACCTCCTATAATTGGTTTCAAAATCAAAACACAATTGGAAATAGCGAAACAGTAAATACCGTCGTTCAAAAAAATGATAGTTTCTATGTTGTGGTAACCAGCAACAAGAAATGTGTTTCACCCATCAATTTTAGTAGCAGCTTTGTCAAGCCCTATGTTTACGGATTTAGTGGGGAGATACCGGTGAGCAGAGACATGGACACGCTGACGGCAGCGAATGTAGGAAACGGTACTTATTATTGGTTTAATAACGGAACGCAGGTGGGGACAGGCAGAATTTACATGGCCAAAAGCAATGGGGTTTATAAATGCCTGTATGAGGAAAATGGATGCAAAAGCGACAGCAGTCAGGCCATCATTTTCAACAGTTTAGGTACCTATGATATGATGCAATTAACCTTGCTGTATCCCAATCCTGCGCAATCTTACATTATGGTTCCCATGGCACTTGATGAAGATGTCAAAGTTAACATATACAACCAACAGGGCGCTTTGGTTAAATCGGTTAATGTTCAGTCGGTAATAAAACCTGCTACAAGGGTTGAAATTGGTGACCTAAAGGCGGGTAACTATTTATTACAAACCGGCTCCGGACAGACCTATAGATTCTTTAAGCAATAACCATTGAGAATTAGCATTGGAGGGGTGCCTGAGCATTTTAACCTGCTTTGGCAAATGCCTTATACCAAAGAGGTTTTCAGGAATAAGGGTATTCATTATGAGTGGATAGACTTTCCTGGAGGCACAGGCGCGATGTCTGAAGCTTTGAGAAAAGGTGAAATAGACATCGCCATTATGCTTACTGAGGGGGCTATTGCCGGGGTAGTAAGTGGTGAGCATTTCAAAATTAGATTACCATTTGTATTGTCACCACTCATTTGGGGGGTGTTTGTCAATGCTCAAAAAGTGAATGCTTTGCCGGATTTTGATAAAGCCCGATTTGCAGTCAGTCGCATGAACAGTGGTAGTCATTTAATGGCCAAGTTTTATGCGCAAAGAGAAGCAGGCAGGCTATTGGATGACAGTCAGTTTGTTATTACCCAAAATATCGATGGTGCCCGGCAAGCGCTAAAGACAGCGGCTGCAGATTATTTTTTATGGGAAAAATATATGACGGCCGTGTGGGTGAAAAAAGGTGAATTTTTTCAGGTTGGTGAAATTACAGCACCGTGGCCGGCGTTTGTTTTTGTAACCCGTGAGCAGGAAATTTTAGATTTTTCGCCGTTTGCTGAAGCCTTACAGGATTCGCTGGTAAATTTTTATAGTGGTGATATTATGGATTGGATTCATCCATTGTCAGAGAAATTCAATTTATCAGCGGCAGACGCGCAGGAATGGTTACGTCGCGTAAAATATTTCGATGGTAGCGGTTATTGGCCAGATAGAATTATAGCAGCGGCCATGCTGATGCGTGAGAGTGGAATGATTAATAAGGTTCCCAGACTTGCAGATCTTATCGTTACATAATTTACATTATGTTAAGTAAAGAAATCAAAGAATAAGGGGATTGCTCCCCTCATTACAATTTGTTATTTAATAGATTCCAGATTCTTTATTTGCGCAGCATACGCATCAGCAGCTGCCTTGTCTCCCATTTCTATAGAACACTGTTTTAGCGCCTTGTAAATATTAACTTGATCTTCAACACCATAAGCTGTGTTTTCGCTGGCTTTCTCCAAATGTGTTCTTGCGCGTCCAAATAAGGCTATTAGACTGGCATTAATTTCTTTGAGCTTGGCTGCATTGGCTCTGGCCATTTGGTCGTAGTATTTCTTACTTTCGTATTTCATCAGAGCCAAGCCGTAGTTGAATTGTGCATCATAATTAAATTCATCCAATTCAACCGCCTTTTGATAATCGGCTATACAAGCATCATGTTTACCGGCTTGTTCATTCAAATAAGCGCGGGTATAATACCATTTTGAATCCGGACTATTTTCAATTTGCTTATTGATGTCATCCATCAATTTATCAACCTTGTTGATGCTCACAAAATGGTTTACCAATACCTGAAACATGCTGTTGTCACCGGGAGCTCTTTCCAGTCCTTGGCGTATCACTTTTTCAGCTCCGGCAGTATCTCCGTTCTCCAGGTATACTTTGCCCATCGCCTCAAAAACTACAACTGAGTTTGAACCCTGATCGATCAAAGATTGCAGAATTTCCTTTTTTACCGCAGGATTGGTTGAAACCATGGCAAGATTGGCAAAACGATCTACCAGGAATTTTCTTTTGATGTTTTGTCTTTCCAATGAATTGATGGTTGCAGTATCTATTTTCACCATTTCATCGTACAGAAAAATGATAATTTTATAATATTCCAGCAAATCATCATACTTCTTCTCTCCTAGCAGTTCCTCAGATTCATTGAAAGCTACCCCAAAGCTGGTAGCACATTCCAGGGCTGCCACATCTATGTCATCAACGAGTTTTTTATCGGTAGATTTTATGAATTGCATCATGCTATATCCGGATTTAAAGCCAGATTTAGCAGCGGAATCTTTCAGCAATTCATTACCTCGCATATTGAAGACCCGGCTGTAAACCATGGCACGGGCCAGCCACATTCTATTATTATTGGCAGTTTTGGGGTCTTTGAATGCATCGTCTATGTAGTTTTTGCCTTCCAGCACATCGCCGGCGCTATTACTTTTTTCACCCTCAATGGCATAAAAAGCACTTTTCACCTTAGACATTTGCGCTTGTGAACCTGCAGCCAAAAGGACTACAGCCATAAATAAGCTCCATTTTTTCATATTATCCATTATCTTGGTTTTCAGGGTTGGTTGGTGTTTCACCGGCATCCGTTGCTTCTCCTCCTTCGGTCAGTTCTTCTTCATCGTCTTCACGGGGCACTGCTGCAATTCCCGCAATACTGTCTTTTTCTTTTATATTGATTAGTCGAACACCCTGTGTAGCCCTACCCATTACCCTCAGTTTATCTGCGGCCATCCTTATAGTCATACCGCTTTTATTGATGATCATGAGTCCGTCTGCGTCGGTTACGGAGAGAATGCCAACCAAATCACCGGTTTTTTCGGTAACCTGAATGGTTTTTACTCCCTTACCTCCACGACCGGTGATTCTGTAATCGTCCAAGTCGCTTCGTTTGCCGTATCCCTTTTCGCTAACTACTAGCATGGTTGCCTCCTTATTATTAGGATTAACACAAACCATGCCAATTACTTCATCTTTAGCCCCTTCGAGGGTAACACCCCTTACACCGGCAGCAGTTCTACCCATGGGACGAACTGTCTTTTCAGAAAAGCGGATGGCTTTGCCACTTCTTTTGGCAATAAGCACTTCGCTGTTTCCATCGGTAAGGCAGGCCTGAAGCAATTCATCTCCTTCCCTAACCGTGATGGCATTGATACCATTGGTTCTGGGACGGCTGTATGCTTCCAAGGATGTTTTCTTAACGGTACCTAATTTGGTAACCATGATAATGAAGTTGTTGTTCAAGTAATCCTCATCTTTCAGATTGATAACGTTCAAATAGGCTTTGATTTTATCATCCTGGGGAATCTGAATTAGGTTCTGAATGGGTCGGCCTTTGGTGGCTTTTTGTCCTTCGGGAATTTCATAAACCTTCAACCAGAAGCACCTACCCTGTTCTGTAAATAGCAGCAGATAGTTATGGGTGCTGGCAACAAAAAGATGCTCAACGAAATCTTCGTCTCTGTGGGCAACTCCTCTAAGACCTTTTCCACCGCGGTTTTGCTCTTTATATTCTTCGAGGCGAGTACGCTTGATATAGCCCATGTGGCTGATGGTAACCACCACTTCCTCATTGGGAATCAAATCTTCGATGTTGATTTCTTCTGCGTTGAATTCTATGCGGGTTCTACGCTCATCACCATACTTTTCTTTCACTTCCTGCAACTCAGTTTTGATGATACCCATCCGCATTTCTTCACTGGCCAGAATGCTCTCGAGGTACTCAATTTCTTTCATTACTTCATTGTATTCATCACGGATTTTATCGCGCTCAAGGCCTGTAAGACGCTGTAAACGCATATCCAGAATGGCCTTGGATTGAATTTCAGACAAGCCGAATTTGGACATCAGCCCTTCCCTGGCTTCATCCGGTGTTCTGCTGCTGCGTATCAGTGCAATTACCTCATCCAGGTGATCGAGTGCAATCAGGAGGCCTTCAAGTATGTGAATACGCTTTCTTGCTTCTGCCAACAAGTAGTTAGTTCTGCGCAATACAATCTCATGTCTGTGATTCACATAGTGACGAATCATGTCTTTGAGATTGAGCATTTCGGGCTTGCCGTGTACCAGGGCAATGTTGTTTACGGAGAAACTGGTCTGCAGTGGTGTGTACTTATAAAGCTGATTAAGGATTACATTGGGAATGGCGTCACGTTTCAAATCAAATACCACGCGCATACCTTGGCGTCCACTTTCATCACGAACAGCCGATATTCCTTCAATCACTTTTTCGTTGATTAAATCAACGGTTTTTATGATTATTTGCGAAGGCGTAACCTGGTATGGAACTTCAGTCACCACAATCATTTCTTTACCGGTAGAGCTGGTTTCAAATTCCGCTTTTCCGCGAATTACCACCCTGCCCCTACCCGATTCAAAGGCATCTTTCAGTCCTTCTACTCCGTAAATAACTCCACCTGTTGGAAAATCCGGGCCTTTCACGTGCTGCATCAGTTCAGGAATGGTGATGTCATTGTTATCAATGTAGGCACAAACACCATCACAAACCTCTGAAAGATTATGCGGGGCCATGTTTGTAGCCATGCCCACGGCAATTCCGCTCGCGCCATTCACCAATAGATTGGGGATTTTAGCCGGCATAACGGTGGGTTCCTCCAAACTTTCATCAAAATTAGGCCTGAAATCCACCGTATCTTTATCAATATCGGTCATCATTTCCTCGGCCAGCTTCCTTAACCTGGCTTCGGTATATCGCATGGCTGCGGGTGGATCACCATCTATGGATCCGAAGTTTCCCTGACCATCCACCATCGGATAGCGCAAACTCCAATCCTGTGCCATACGCACCATGGTGTCATATACGCTGCTGTCTCCATGCGGGTGGTATTTACCCAACACCTCTCCCACAATACGGGCTGATTTTTTGTAAGGTCTATTCGATGCAAGCCCCAACTCTACCATTCCATATAAAACACGGCGATGAACCGGCTTTAAACCATCCCGCACATCGGGCAGTGCGCGGGAAACAATTACCGACATCGAATAATCGATGTAGGCGGTTTTCATTTCATCCTCAATGTTTATCGGGATGATTTTTTCATTCAATTCTTCGTTATTATCCATCGTTTTGACAACTTGTTGCAAGTTACGTGTTTCAACCCCTTGTTGGGCATGGGTTTTGCCCACATTTTATGGACATTTTAAGACGGGTTTTTTGCATACAATAAAAAGGGCTGTACTCTCGTACAACCCTTTTATTAAAATATTTAATCGTTAATTAACGATAGTTTTTATCGTGTTTAGATCCTTTCGGTGCTTCCAGAATTTTGTATTTTCCCTTACCAGAGGGATCCAACATTTGTACTTTTCCATAGCCAAGCTTCTCCAATCGTTCTTTCAGCAATAGCATATCGCCGGCTACAAGAATGGTCATTTTATCGGTTTGCAGGTTCTGCTTAGCGAGTGCATTCAGTTCTTCACGCGTCATTTTTTTCAATACTTCCTGTTGCTGTTCTGCATAGTTTTCAGGCAATTTGCGCATGGCTATTTGCATAATGTAGGAAGCTTTCTGACCGTTGGATTCATATTCCAGTGCTTCACTGGCCAACAGGGCGTCTTTAGTGAATTTAAATTCTTCTTCACTGATACCTTCATTTTTGTACTTATTCAATTCACTGACAATCTCCACAATGGCACTATCAGTAGCATTGGCCTTGATGCCTGCAGAAATACCATAATGCCCTTTGATATCGTCGTATGAGCCGCTAAAACCACTGCGAATGCCATAAGTCCATGCCTTGTCTTCCCTGATCTTCAGGTTAAGACGGCTATTGAAGTTTCCGCCTAATGCAAAGTTCATTACATTGCTCTTGAACATTTCACCGGTGGCATCATAAGATAATCCGGGCATGCTGATAATCAAATCGCTTTGATCAGCATCCACGTATTCAACGCCAAAAATCTGGGAAGTTTTGAACTGCGGGAATTCAGTAGGTTTTTGAATCACTACATTCTTTTTCTTCCAGTTATTGAGGAATGCAAGCTTCTGATAAACTTCTTCGGCAGCTAACGGCCCTACCACTACGAGTCTGGTTACATCCGGTGCGAAATATTGCTCGTAATATTTTTTGCAGTTTTCCATGGTAACTGCGTCATACTCTGAGGCGCCCACATAGGTTCCCAGACTGGTTTGTCCATATCTTAATGCTCTGATGGCGTTTGACGCACCGGTTCCCCTATCCTTCAGGCCGCTCTTTGCATTTTCACGAATGCGTTTTTTGGCTTTTTTAAATTCCTCTTCGTCCCAACGTGGCTGAAACATCATTTCCTCAAGCAAAGCAAGGGAAGCATCTAATTTGTCTTTTTCACAACTTAGGAAGACAGAATTTGAAGTACCACCGCTTCCAAATCGAATGTTGGCACCCAGTTTTTCCAGCTCGTTTTCTAACTCTTTGGCTGTGCGCTTTGCTGTACCTACATTCAATGCAGAGGCCATCATATCGGCAGTGCCGTAGGGCAAATCTTTACCTTCCAACAAGCGTCCACCATCTAGATTCATAGAAATCAACACTTCGGGCGTTTCATTGGTGGTAGATCCCAATATTTCCAGTCCATTGTCCAGCTTTTTGCGATAAATCCCCGGAATTTTCACAGTTTTGGCTTCGCCAGGTACGGGTCTTTTGCTGCGGTCAAAATTATCAACGGTAGGTTTGTGCACCAGATTGTTATATTCGGCTTCCGCTACCGGGTTCTTTTTGCCTACATTGGGATTGAAGCTTTCATATACCGGTTTTTTCTCGCCTGCGGCTACTTCCATGGGCTCAATTACAACGGTACTGGAGTTTTTGCCTTTCAGATATTTTCGGTAAACCTTCATGATATCGTCACGGGTAATATTTCTGTAACGGTTGGCATCATCTTCTAGGTTGGCCATTTTTCCTTCCGGATTTTTAATATCCAGATACCAGAAGTTTGACAGATAGTTGGCTTTGGTACTTACATCCTCAAGACCACTGCTGTAGTTACTCAAAATATTGGCTTTGGCACGGGCAAGGTCATCATCCGAGAAATTATCAAATTCAAAAGAATCCAACATCACTTTCAGTTTGTTTTGCAGAAATTTAACATCCTTATCCCATGGATAGGCCACCATTAAAAATGAGAATTCACCAGCCAGTTCATGATTGATGGTACTCAAGGGATTGTTGGTACAGTTTGCCTGCAAGGCAGTTTCATTTTCCACAAAACGTTTGTACATGGGTGAATTGCGGGTACCTCCCATTAAGTAGGCGAGTACGTCCAACGGTGCTTCGTCCGGATGACCAACAGCTGCTGCCGGAAATGTTGTATAAACCAATGGCAGCGATGCATTAGGGTCGGGATAACCTTTTACTTTATTTTCGCTTAGCACCACCGGAGGAACCCGTTTTTTCTTAACCTCAGGACCGCGCTGTATGCTACCGAAATACTTTTCTGTCCATTTTACCACATCTGCTGTATTCACATCTCCCACCACAATCACACAGGCATTGTTAGGGCCGTACCAACGCAAAAAGAAGTTTCTGAGGTCGCTGCTGTCTGCGCGGTTCAGGTCGTCCACATACCCGATGGTACTCCAGCTATACGGGTGTTCTTCCGGGTAAAGGTTTTGGTCTTTTACTTCCATCAGAAAACCATAAGGAACATTGTAGCGCTGGTCTTTTTCATTTTTTACGGTGCTGCGCTGAATTTCAAATTTCTTCTGCGTAAATGCTTCCAGGAACACCCCCATACGATCCGCTTCCATCCATAGGGCTGTTTCGGTAAAATTAGAGGGGAATGTTTCAATATAAACCGTTCTGTCGCGGGTGGTATTTCCGTTTACATCCCCTCCATATTGCTTAATTAGCTTAAAATGTTCCTCATCAGCGATGTTTTTGGAACCTTGAAAGAGCATGTGCTCAAAAAAGTGTGCGAATCCCGACTTTCCTGGGAGTTCGCGGGCTGAACCTACATGATAGGTTACATTAATGTGGGCCACAGGGTCGCTGTGATCTTCGCTTACAATTAAGGTGAGTCCATTGGGCAACTGGTATTTTTCGTAAGGAATAACAAGCTTACCGGGCTGGGCTTCTACTTTTTCAATAAGCTGAGCTTGTGCCTGAACACATAAAACACCGCTAAACAACGTAGCGAGGGTGAAAAGCGTCTTTTTCATACTAAAGATAAGATTACAAAGTTAATCACCTTAACAGAAATAATCGTGCCATATAGTTTAAACTAAGTTAAAAATTGGACAAAAGACGTTAATCATGTGCAGTGCTTCCCCAAATACAATGGAATTAATACTAAATTTGCATACATGAAAGGGGTGATTAGGTTGCTGTTGCTGGCCGGTTGGTTTAGCGTGTTTTCCCCATCCTATTCTCAGAGTGAAAAGGGATTTGCTGGTCGTGAATTTTGGCTTACCTACACTCAGAATTTATATCAGCCCAATGACTTGCTGGTTTATGTTTTGCCCGAAACCTCTGATACTATTACCGTATTTAATCCTCAGACCAATTTTTCTATTGCCCCGATAGCAGTTAAACCTGGCATTTGGAATCCGGTTAATATTCCGATTAATATGGCCTACAGCGTATTGGCATTTGGCCCTCAAGGGACCGGTGTGGTGCTTAAATCCAAAAGGGATGTTCAGGTGTTTGCCGCCAATGTTTTGATGGAAAGTCGAGAGGTTACCTCGGTTTTACCCGCAGAATATCTCAAAAATGCGCAGGAATACATTGTTAATATGTGGAGTGGACAGCGCGACAAAGAATCGCAGGTTGCCATTTTGGCCATTGATACCGGCGTTACCAATATTTTGATCAATTTATCGGCAGATTTATTTACCGGTCAGGGCCAAGGTAGCAGTCTTAATCTGAGTCTTCAACGCGGGCAGGTATATATTTTACAGGCCCTCGACACGCAGAACCTCAGCGGCACCCTCATTAAAGTAACTAATAGTTGTAAGCGTATCGCGGTTTTTCAGGGGGTTAAGAGTGCAAGGGTAGGCAATAACAGCGGCTGCATCACTTTTGATCATCTCTATGAACAAGCATGGCCCACGGTTTACTGGGGCAAAGACTTCATATTCCCGCCCGTGCAGCAAAACGATCGTTTTCAAATAAGCATTGTTGCTGCTGAAGACAACACGACGGTAAGCTTTCCTGCGGGCAATGTGGTGTTAAACCGGGGACAGGTTTACAGAAATCAACTCGTTACCGGAAGTGCTTTCACCGCCAGTGCCAACAAACCCATTTCCTGCCTGCAAGTCACCAATAGTCATGGATGCAATGGCAGCAACGTAAATAAAGGCGACCCGTCTATGTTGAACATTGCCCCTGTGGATCTGGCCTGTAGAACCAGGAAGGTGGCTTTTGGAATGGACGGAGATATCAGATACCGGCATTTCATCAGCATTGTAACCAAAGGCCCCGGAGCTGCCAATATTACCCTCAATAGCAAACCCCTGGTGATGAATGTTCCTTGGACTCCGCTCTCATTTGCTTCCGGGAAACAATATTTATGGAGTTGGTTTGAAGTTCCGATATCCAGCTTCAACTATGGAGTACTTCAGAGCGACAGTGGCATGATTGTTTACCAGCATAGTCTGGCAGATTATGAAGCATTTTCAACCTGTGCGGGTGCATCGTTAACCAACAATCGAGGTGATTTTACCATTACCCCTTCCCCGCTTTGTAGGGCAAACCAAAAAGCGATGTTGCGCGCATCGGGTGACAGTCTAAAAAACATATCATGGCTTTTTCAGGATGGACAAACCGCTACCGGAAATCCTGTTTGGCGTTCCTTTGGCAGCAATGGCTTTCACACGGTTAAAATGATCAATAACACCGTGGGTCAGTGTGGTGCAGATACAGTTGAACGAAGCATATGGGTAACGGGGGTGCCTGATTTTTACCTGCCCAGAGACACACAGCCCTGTAAAGGTGCAGTATACAAAATACAACTTCCGGTAATCAACGGGCTGGAGTATAGCTGGGAAAACGGATCCGGTTCTACCCTTCAGAATATTGTATCGGATAGAAAAGCCATTCTGACCACTAAAGACACACTGGGTTGCGTGGTTAAAGATACTGTAAATG
>CAYYXG010000005.1:0-132029 GCA_964475595.1 uncultured Flavobacteriaceae bacterium | reverse complement strand
TAGACAAAACCTACCTGGCCCAGCTGGTAGAAAAAGCGGAGGGAATGATTGGGCGGCATATTCGCTATATTGCGTTTACGCCCGAGGCATTCTCGACGGATAAAATAAACGAAAACGGCACCCATCCCTTATTGCTTTGGAGCAGCGATAAGAACTAACAGGTGCGTGGTTTTCAGCCCAACCCCGTAGGCCACACCATGTGACTGAAGGGGCGGAGCCGTAGCCAAACCCAATGACCGAAAACACACCATGGCATGTAGTGTATACCGCCAGCCGGCAGGAGAAAAAAGTGGCCGTGATGCTGGAGCGCTATCAAATCAGGCATTACTTGCCGCTGGTAAAAAAATTACGCGTGTGGAGTGATAGGAAGAAGTGGGTGGAAATGCCGCTTTTCAACGGGTACATCTTTGTACAACCTAAACCTTCAGAGCGTGATCAGGTGCTGCAAATACCAGGTGTGGTAAAATATTTGAAATATAACGGGGCCGATGCCCTGGTATCTTCCCGTGAAATCGAGCTGATTGGACGCATCATTGATAAAGGATACCACCTGGAATCCAGTGCTGCCGGCAATTTGCGCAAGGGCGATAAAGTGAAGATTGAACAGGGGCCGCTCAAAGGCATTGAAGCGGAAGTGCTGAAAGACGCGGATGGCAGCGAAACGGTTTGGATTGCTTTTGAAACGATTTCGCAGGTGGTGAAGGTGGTTATACCTAAAGATTACATTAAAAAATGACATCCTTGATTAAAGATAAGAACACCATTTTATTTGCATTAATCTGTTTTTCGGTATTGCTAAAAATAGCCATACTTGGCAATGGACTTTACACATTTCCGGACGAGTTCAGATACATTGCCTCACAGGATGCATTTGAAGCCATTAGACACGGAGACTGGCAAAAAGCCATAAAACTCATGTATACTGTTGATGGCCGACCCGCTCTGGTTTTAGTAGGGTTAATCCCTGCTGCAGCACAAATCATGGCAGCCAATTTTTTTATGATTCCCTACAATTGTCAGGCGATTGACTACATTTTGTATGGGTACAATCTATTCATATTCCTATTCATCCTGAGGTTTTTATATGTAATTGGATTAAAAACCGGACTGCAAAAAGAGCAATCACTTCTGGCAGTGTTGGTTTATGCCTGCGGTGTCAATGCCTGGTTATATATCAGGCATGCGTTTCCATATGATACGGCTTTATTGATGGTATTGTTTACCATTTCTTATTTGATAAAAAATACAGACCGTCTTCAAGTCAGGCATGCCTCGGTTACCGGTTTTCTGCTTGCTTTATCTTTTGCCCTTTATCCCGGTTTTTATGTGCTGATTGCCGCTGTGGCACTCGTCTTTGCCTGGATAGCATGTAGCAGGCAGGCATTTCTGAAACTGTCTGCAACAGCAGGAATCACAGGCTTGTTGGTTTTGGCTGTTTTTGAAATACTGGCCAAGGTTGCAGGAACATCCTATCTGCTTGAGGCAAAGCATTTATCCGGAACCATCATATTTGGTGACTTTGCTGATACCTTATTTTTTCCGATAAAGTATCTTTGGAAAGCGGATTATGTAATTGGTATTATTGTTTTTGCCGGTTCTTTTGTTGCTCTGTACCAGTTTGTGAAATCAGTCAGCAATAAATCATGGAAAAATCAACTTCAGCAAAACATGCCGATCTTATTCTCTGTTTCGGCTATGCTTGCATTGCTCGCATTTATGGTACAAGGCCCCATCCTGGGTAAAATGGTCTTTTACGGGCGCATATTCCATCAGTTTTATCCTTTTATGGTTTTGTTGTTTTGCTGGTGGCTTTTTAAGCAGCCAAGACTGGAGAAACCCTCTGTGTTATATGGCATAGCAGGCCTTGCATTGCTGACAAACCTGTATGTTGCGGTTCAATTCAATAAAATTGATTATCCGCGTAATTTCAGCAAACACATTAATTCTCAACTTACCGGCTATAAAAAAGTTGTTTACGATAGTGAGATGAAAATACCCGGAAAAGCTATGTCTGTACCACATGATTGTTTTCCTTATCTGCCCGCCGAAATACAAACGCCGTTTTGTTCAGATTCTGCAAAAACCTTGGTTTTGGTGAACAATTGTTACATGTGGCTTCCTGACCTAGGCACCGTGAAACAGGAATACCGCGGCGGTGGTAAAATTATTTACAGAAAACCACATTTCACCTGCTTTTATCCCTATCTGTTCGAAGGGGCTGAAATTGTTCAGCGAGAAATGTATCAAAACAGCCATTATGAAATGATGGCCATTGAAAAATAAAACCTATGAATTACACCGACCTCATCATCCAGAAAATACGCCAAAACCGCATCAGTACTACGGAAGTGGCAGATTGTATGGATAAAACCGGCTTGCTTTCCGGTAAGCTCTATGCCCTAAACCAACGTCATTTTCGGGTGGGCAGGGTTAAATGGACCTATGCTATCAACGAAAGCAACTGGGAGCACCACCGTCAGATCGCCAATATTGACTCCGGTTTAATCATCATTACCGAGCCTTTTAACTGCGGTGAGCGCGCCATTTTTGGGGATTTGGTAACCAAATATCTGATGCTTTACAGACAATCCGAGGCCCTGGTAGTGTTGGGAAAACTGCGTGATATTCCCCGGCTGATTAAGGAAAACTACCCCATTTGGCTGGAAGGAGCATCTCCCATCGGTTGTTTCAATACAAAAAACGAAAACGATTTGGATGACGCCACCATTGCTGCCCGCAGGCAATTATACGATGACAGCATTGCGGTGTGTGATGACAGCGGCGTAGTCATCATTCCCAAAAGCCTCCATAGCGAAGCATTCCTGAAAAAGCTGGATTGGATTGAGGAACAGGAAGATATTTGGTTTGATTGCATAGACCGCCGTAAATGGAGCACCTACGATACCGTTTGCCTCAAGAAATACCTCGATGAACCGGACAGCAACCGTTTTAACCCTGAGCAAAACCCCCTGGTATAAGTATGCAAAATAATCAGACAAACCGCATTGTGAATGAGATGGACCGGCTTGGTTATGCCATCGGTAAAAACATGATCAGTGCAGAGATGCTTGAAACCATTGCCCAGCGTGTTGATGGTTATTATGAAAAGGACCACCAGCGTTTCGGCAGGGATTTTTTGATGGAAATCAACGAGCTGGAGCAGGTTCGGAATGTGATTGAATACGATGACATTTTTGTAAAACTGCTCGAAGAGCACATGGAAATGGATGCCGTACTGGAAGCATTGCTGCACAAACACCACATCATCCACAATTACAACCTGATTAGGCTGTTTCCGGATGTTAAAACCAACATGCTGGGACACCAGTGGCATCGTGATGTTTATTATTTTGGTCCGGGAATCCGCACGGCGGTGAACATCATGATTCCTCTTCAAAAAACCACCATTGCCAATGGTGCTACCGAATTGATTCCTGGTACTCACATGCACTCAGATTTACCCGATGCGGAGTACATTGAAAAACATAAAGTGGCAGCTGAATTGGAACCTGGCGATGTGCTGTTTTGCGATGCCGCCACCTTCCATGCTGCCGGAAAAAACACCACCGATAAGCCCCGCACCATTATTGTACTGAAGCATACCCTGTCATTTTTCACCCAACAATACGATATATGCAGGGCCTTGCCCGATATTGAAAAATACAGCGACCATATAAAAGGCCGACTGGGATATTATGTGCGTGTAGCAGAAAATATGGAGCAGTTTCGGGTGAAACCGGAAGACCGCAGGTATAAATGGCCCATCAGATACTGAAAATATGAAAGTAAGCATCATCAGTCCGGTTTATAAAGCAGAAAAAATATTGCCTGCGCTGGTTCAGCGTATCAATGCTGTGATAACAAGCCAGCAGTGGGATGCTGAAATTATACTCGTAGATGACAGAAGCCCCGACAGTTCCTGGGAGGTTTTACAATCACTGGCATCTCAATATCCTGTTGTCAGGGCTTTCAGACTATCCAAAAATTTCGGTCAGCACTATGCCATCACGGCAGGTGTCAGTGTGGCAACCGGTTCTGTCATGATCATCATGGACTGCGACCTGCAAGACAGGCCTGAAAACATGCCTTTGATGCTGGAAAAATACCATGAAGGATATGATGTGGTTTGTACCCTCAAATCCCAAAAGAAATACAGTTTTTATCGCAAGGTAACCAGCGATCTTTTCTTCTTCATCGTCAATAACCTGTCCGATGTGAAATTGGAGAAAAACCTGGGAACCATGACCCTCATTAACCGCAAGGTAGCTGAAGCATTTTCAGGAATTCGCGATTACCACCGCCATTCTTCCATGATCATTGCCTGGCTGGGTTTCCGCCGCGGTTTTGTGGAGGTACAGCAGGATGACCGGTTTGAGGGAAAATCGTCATACACATTAAGAAGCTTGTTCAGGCATGCCATTAATGGGGTTATTTCACAATCCGACAAACTTCTGCGGTTATCCATTTCTTTTGGTCTGGTATCCTTTTTCGCTTCCCTGCTGGGTGTGGCCTATATCATCATAAAAAGTTTCTTTGTACAGTTTGAAATGGGATGGCCGTCCATTGTAGTGCTGATTTTGTTTACCACAGGTATTATCCTGCTGATGCTGGGCATTGCAGGGCTGTATATTGGAAAAACCTTTGAGCAGGTGAAAAACAGGCCCTTGTTTATCATCGCAGAGCAAACGGAACAAGCACAGTGAGCTGGAAAAAAACAGGACAAATACTGCAGCCCCACCCAGAAACAGGGTGGATGGCCACCGGAGCCGGTAACTGTTGGGCTGAAATGTTGCCCGATGGTCGATTGCGTGCCCTGGTTTCCGGCAGAGATGCAGATAACCGCAGCAGAATTGGCGAAGTGTTTTTTGATGCAAATACCCTGGAAGTCCTTGAAATTGCACCCAATCCGCAGATAGCCCTGGGTGAGCGTGGAGTATTTGATTTCAATGGCACCTCATACCCTTGGCTGGTTCGCGACAGTGATGCAGAATATCTGTACTACACAGGCTGGACCATCGGTGCACACACTCCCTTTATCAATGATCCGGGACTGGCCATAAAACAAACAGGCAAAGCGGATTTCAGTAAAGTTTCCAGGGCTGGTATTTTCCCCAGAACCGACGAAGAGCCCTTTGGAACAGGTTCGATGTGTGTGCTGAAGGAAGCAGACGGCTGGAAAATGTATTATACCACTTTTACCCACTGGGGTAAGGATGAAAATGACCATCCCCACTACTACCATATCCGCTATGCAAGTTCAAATGACGGCTTGCACTGGGATAGAACCGGTAAGGTATGTGTTGATTATGAGACAAGTAATGGCGAATATGTTACCGCAAGGCCTTGTGTAATCTATTACAAAGGCTTGTACCTTATGTGGTACAGCTACCGCGGTGATTACTACCGAATTGGTTTTGCGGTATCTGCTGATGGAATAAACTGGACAAGACACACCCAGGTCCTTGGATTGGACGTTTCACCAGCGGGCTGGGACAGCGAAATGGTAAGTTACGGTTTTGTATACCAGTACAAAGAACAATTGATTATGTTGTATTCCGGAAATGGCTTTGGACGCAGCGGACTCGGCGCCGCGGTTATGCAAACCGGGGAGCTGGATGCAGTATTGACAAATTTAGGATACCCATTGAAGGCATGAGTGCAGCAGGCGGACATATACTCTTCATTTGCGGCGGAAAATGGCAGTTGCCCTGGATGCGGTATCTGAAAAACAAAGGACATCAAATTGTGCTGGTGGATCCGAACGAAAATCCGCCTTGTGCTGCTATGGCAGACATGCATATACAGTGCGATGCCCGCGATGTGGAAGGAATTTACCAAGAAGTGCAAAACCGCGGATTGAAGATTGATTTCGTCACCAGCGAACAAACCGATGTGAGCACACAAACCGTGGCCGCCATTTCCACCATGCTCGGTACTCGCAGCAATGCTCCTGAAGCGGTGGAACGTTTTGCCAACAAAGCTGTTAACCGTGCATTTGTGGCCGAAATTGATGCAAGCCGTATGCCTGCATTTCGCAAAGTGTACAACCCGGAAAATGCCACGCAGTTTTTACGCGAATTCCCCGGTGATGCCATGCTAAAACCGGCAGATGCCCAAAGCAGCAGGGGTATTTCCCGCATCGCGGCAGGCTGTCATGAAACCACGCTTAATACTGCCCTTCAGGATGCGTTTTCCCAGACACCGCTGGATTATGTATTGATAGAACAATTCATTGCCGGATCTGAAATAACCGTGGAAGGCATTATGACCCCGGAAGGCCACCATACCCTGGCCATTAGCGCCAAAAGGCATTTCAGAACTGGCATTGCCAGTGATTTGCAGTATCCGGCACCAATTGATGCTACAATGCAAGCGGCACTGATAGCATTTCACAACGATATCATTGCCAAAACAGGATTGCAGTTTGGTGTTACCCACGCCGAATACATGGTAAACGATCAGGGATTTTACCTGGTGGAAATGGCTTGCCGTGGCGGTGGCACCCTCATCCCGTCAGACATTGTGCCCCATGTAAGCGGTGTGCCCGTGTATGATACCTTGTATGCGCTGCAAATGCAGGAAACAGTGACGATTAAACCCTTGTCTGAACCCCGCCATGGGCTGCTGCATTTTTTTGAATTTCCTGCCGGGAAAGTAAAGGCCATCCAGGGCTTGGAAGAGGCTCTTACCATACCCGGTGTGCATGCCCTGGAGCTTGAATTTTCCGTGGGTGATATTTTAAAACCGGCCGGTGATGACCGCGGCCGCCAGGGCTATGCAATTTTGTTAACCGAAACAGCCGATCAATTAAATGAAACGTTGCATGCAGTAATGGAAACCATTGCAGTTGAAACAGCCACTGAAATTAGTGTGTAACAGCATTTCCCCCTCTTCGGCAGGGAGAGGGTCTGTTTAAAAAGTAAATAACTTGTCATGCTGAGCTTGTCGAAGCATGAACCAGCCAACATGAGACTGTTTGACGCCCATTTTCACATAGACCGGGGTGCAGAAGGATACAACCTTCAGCCACAGTACCGCAACTGGATTTTTAACCGTACCGATCAGTACAGCGAATGGACGGCAAAGGTTCCGGATACGGATACGCAAACCCTGATTTTTGATTACAAAAAGCAGGAAGAATATGTGGTATCAGAGGCCCTTTCCGGGCGCATACAGGGCTTGAAAATACACAGCCGGCTGATGAAGTTGCAGGACCACGACTACCCCGATTTGTTTGATGCCTACAGCAGGGTATCGCACCTGAAACTGCCCACGGTTATTGATGCATTTTACATAGGCGGTGAAATGGAAGTGCAGCCCAACCTGAACCGAATTGCGGAAATGACCGATTTATTTCCGGATAACACGTTTATCATTGCGCATTCCGGCGGCATCCGTGCCCTGGAGTATTTCCTGCAGTTAAAAAACCGTCCCAATGTGGTATTTGAACTTTCGCTAAGTCTCTCCTACCTTAAACATGCTTCCGTTCATGCTGATTTTGGGGTACTGCTACGTTTCGGCGACCGCAACCGCATCATCTTTGGCACCGATTACCCCTACGTTGATGCCAATGACCAGCTGCAGGTCTTTCTCCGCCTTGCCGATGAACTCAACATGAGCGAATCAGACAGGGATAAGATTCTGTTTGGGAATGCGTGTGGGTTGTTTAGTGGTTTATTAGTTTGATGGTTTATTGGTTTAATAGTGGATACTTCAAAATGAATTTCAAACCCACATACAACCCGGCAACAAACGGTCCCCTCTGGAGAGGGGTAAATGTGTCAATAATGAAGCCGGTGCTCATGCTCCGGGGTGTGTGCGCGACGGATTTGCGCGGCAAAAAACTGTCGACTGTCAACTATAAAACAACTGTAAGGACAGGTCGCGACCTGTCCCTGTTTACAAAATGAAAATCCCCTTCAACAAGCCCTACCTCACAGGAAAAGAATTTGACTACATCCGCGATGCCGTCAGTTCCCAGCGCTTGTGCGGTAACGGAAAATATACGCAACTGTGCCAGGAACACCTGCAGCAGCGCTATGGCTTTGCCAAATGCCTGCTCACCAGCAGCTGCACCGATGCGCTCGAAATGGCGGCCATTCTGCTGAACATTCAGCCCGGCGATGAAGTGATCATGCCATCCTACACCTTTGTGAGCACCGCCAATGCCTTTGTATTGCGAGGTGCCCGCATTGTGTTTGTAGACAGCCGCCCCGACCATCCGGGCATGGATGAAAGTGCTATAGAGGCGCTGATAACCCCAAAAACCAAAGCCATTGTGCCCGTGCACTATGCCGGTGTGGCCTGCGATATGGATGTGATTATGGATGTGGCGGCCCGTCACGGACTTTTTGTGGTGGAAGACGCCGCACAGGCCATTGACAGCTACTACACCGGAAAAGACGGCAAAAAGCGACCTCTGGGCAGCATTGGCCACCTGGCAGCATTCTCTTTTCACGAAACCAAGAACATTATCAGTGGAGAAGGCGGCATGCTGGTGGTCAACGACAGGCAGTTTGCCGAACGGGCGGAGATTATCTGGGAAAAAGGCACCAACCGCAGCGCATTCTACCGCGGAGAGGTAGATAAGTACGGCTGGGTGGATGTGGGCAGCTCTTTTCTGCCTTCCGAAATGGTGGCTGCATTTCTGTGGGCACAGTTGGAGCACCTGGACAGCATACAGGAGCGCCGCAGAGCTATCTGGGAAACCTACTACCGCGAGCTGGGCCACTGGGCCGAAGCCAACAGCATTCAGATGCCGTTTGTTCCCGGTTTTGCCACCAACAACGCCCACATGTTCTACCTGGTTTTTCCCGGCTTGGCCGAGCGAACCGAAACCATAGAGCGCTTAAAAACCGCCGATATACACCCGGTGTTTCACTACCAGTCTTTGCATGCCAGCCCCTATTATGCACACCTGCACCACGGCGGCAGCATGCACCACACCGACCGCTACAGCGATGCCCTGTTGCGGTTGCCTTTTTACAACGACATTGACGGCGAAACCCAAAGCCGCGTAATACAGCATTTAACAGCATGAGCGAAAACGGAACAGTACACCACGAGCAGTGGACCGAAATCATTGAGCCCAAAGGCAAGTGGTATGACCTGAAGCTCAGAGAGGTATGGCAGTACCGCGATCTGATTCAGATTTTTATCCGCAGGGATGTTGTTTCGGTATATAAACAAACCATTCTCGGTCCTATCTGGTTCTTTCTGGGCCCGTTGATGACCGTTTTTATTTACACCTTTGTGTTTGGAACGGTTGCCAAGATACCTACTGATAATATTCCCGCCCCGCTTTTCTACCTGGCCGGAACCACCCTCTGGAACTATTTCAGCAATTGCCTCAGCGGTGCTTCCACAACCTTTACTTCCAATGCACATTTGTTTGGCAAGGTGTATTTCCCGCGCCTGGTGGCCCCCATTTCATTGATCTTGTCCAATCTGGTAAAACTGGGTGTTCAGTTTCTCGTATTTATAGCCTTCTGGGCCTGGTACTGGTATCAGGGTATAGTTACACCCAACCTGTATATTGCCACGCTGCCATTGTTGCTGGTACTCATGGCGGGCATATCGCTGGGAACCGGCATTATTATCTCATCATACACCACCAAGTACCGGGATTTAAGTTTTTTCCTACCCTTTGCTATTAGTGTGTTGATGTATGCCACTCCCATCATTTATCCCAGTTCGGCCTTGCCTGGCGCTTACAGGTTTGTGGCCGATATTAATCCCATTGCCCATATCATAGAAGCATTTCGTTTTGCTTTTACCGGCGGCGGGGTATTTTGCTGGTGGGGACTTGGCTATAGTGCTGCATTTATGGTGGTGAGCCTTTTGGGCGGCATCATCATTTTTAACAAAGTGGAACGCACCTTCATGGACACGGTTTAATCGATAGGAATGTCAACAGTTATTAAAGTAGAAAACGTATCCAAACAATATCGTTTGGGAAATGTAGGCAGCGGAACCCTGCGCGATGACCTCACGCGCTGGTGGTATCGCATGCGGGGCAAGGAAGACCCCCTGATGCAGTTGGGCAGCACCAATGATCGCACCCAAAAAGCCGATTCAGATTATGTGTGGGCACTGAAAGACATCAACTTTGAGGTGCAGCAGGGTGATGTGCTAGGTATTATTGGTCGCAACGGGGCCGGTAAAAGCACCTTACTGAAGATTTTGTCTAAAACAACGGCCCCTACTACAGGTAGCGTGAAGGTAATGGGCCGAATTGCTTCTTTGCTGGAGGTGGGTACCGGTTTCCACCCGGAGCTTACGGGCAGGGAAAACATTTACCTGAATGGGGCCATCCTGGGTATGCGCAAGCATGAGATTACGCGCAAACTGGATGAAATCATTGATTTTGCCGGTGTGGAGCGGTACATCGATACTCCTGTGAAGCGATATAGCAGCGGCATGTATGTGCGGCTGGCATTTGGCGTGGCTGCACACCTGGAAAGCGAGATCCTAATTATTGATGAAGTACTGGCCGTGGGCGATGCAGAGTTTCAGAAAAAATGCCTTGGGAAAATGGGTGAAGTAAGCAAGGGCGAAGGAAGAACAGTTTTGTTTGTGAGTCATAATATGGCGGCGGTAAAAACACTATGCCAAAAGGCTATTATTCTTAAGGATGGAACAAGTGTGTTTAATGGTACACAATTAGAGGCGATAAACAAATATCAAATTAGTCAAAACATAAAAAGTGTATTTCAACACTCAGGATCAGTTGAAACAGCTCCTGGAAATAATAATATTCGTATTATTAATTTTGAGGTAAAACCTAAAGCAGGTGATGTTATTCAAATATCTTCAGGTGTGCAGTTTGAGCTAACATTCTACAATTACAAAACAGGAATAAATTTAGATGTCACTTTTGAATTGAGCAATCTTGATGATGTAGCTGTTTATCATGGAGGCAAAATATTATCATCACAAAAGGACTCCCAATTGGGGATGTATAAGGTTACTGGTTTTTTCCCACCGAATCTACTCAATGCTGGATTGTATAAATTCAAAGTAATCTTTGGGGAAAATCAGAGAATTGCACTTTATGTAAAGGAAGATGTTTTGCAGTTTGAAATTTTGAATGAAACAATTGGAAGTAATTCATCTCTTTTGCCCGGCATTATAAGGCCGAATATTGAATATACAAGCCAATTAATGATCTAAAGTATACTATGGAGTCTCCATATCTTATTCATTTTCCTAAAATAGGATCGTCCCAATTAGGATATATTTCTATAGCAGAGAAAGAAACATTGCCATTTATTCCTCAAAGAATTTATTGGACATATTTTACACCTGAAGATGTTGTTAGGGGTCATCATGCTCATTACGAATTGGAACAGATTTTAGTGGCTGTGTCCGGCAAAATTGAGGTACAAATTGAAACGCGACAAAGCAAAAAATATCATTTTGTATTAGATAGTCCTAATACAGGTTTGTATATACCCAAAATGAGTTGGCGTACTATGAAGTACTCACACAATGCAGTGCAAATGTGCATGGCTAGTATTGAATATGATGAAAAAGATTATATCAGGGAATATGGTCAATTTATAAATGAAGTGGGAAATTCAAAGATATGAGACCTCTTGGGAGAAGGATTGGGATTGTTTTATTGACAACCAAGCCCTTAACTCTACTTTCTTGCACACAAGAAGGTTTTTGAAACATAATCCTTTAAATCAAGAGGAGGATTATTCTTTTTTATTTCTAAAAAAGGGTAAAATTGCTGCTTGTATTCCTGCGGTATTAATAGATACAGATGGTAGAAGAGTATGGAACAGCCACATGAGATCTACTTATGGTGGTTTGCTTGTTTCAGCGGGCGTTGGTTTGGAGGATGTTTTAGAAATAACACAGTTACTTGAAAACGAGTTACTTAAAAATGAGATTCACGAAGCGATAATACGAAATACTTTTAGGATTTTTAACAGAGATTTTTGCGATGAATTTGATTATGCCCTTTGGAAAGCGGGGTTTGTAATAAAATCACGAGAAACAGAAATCGGTATTGCTTTGAAGGATAAATCAGTTAAAGATATAGAGAGAAAATATGATAATGGAAATAAATATAACATCAAAAAAGCATTGAAGACTGTTGATGTTAGATTTAGTGATGATTTTCGCTCATTCTGGATCTTACTTGAGCAAAACTTATTACAAAAACACAATCAGAAACCTGTTCACAACATTGAAGCGATATATAATTTAAAAAGCTTGTTAAAAGAAGGTGAAATAAAGCTAGTAGCTGCATTTGAGCAGAATGTTATGATTGGGGGTATGATTTTATTTGATTTTATGAATGAATACCTGCATGCACAATATATAGCCAGTAGTCATGCGCATCAGCAAATAAGGCCTGTCAATGCTGTTATTGATTTTGCACTTAAATGGGCTTGCGAGAAAAAATATAACTACTTTAATCTGGGAACACCAAATGAAAAAAATGGGTCAGTAATTAATCTTGGTTTAAGTTATTTTAAGGAAAGTTTTGGAGGTCGATCTTGTTTGCGGGAAACCATGCACAAAGTTTATAATTATGATAAAGAATAAAAAGTTAATAATAATAGGTTTAGGAGAAACAGCCGATATAGCATTTGAGTATTTTACCGAAGACTCGGTTTATGAAGTTGTGGCCTTTTCAGTAAATAAAGAATATCTAAAACAAGATAAGTATCTTGGATTGCCTGTGGTGGCTTTTGAGGAGCTTGAAAAATACTACGACCCCAAAAAATATGAAGTTTATGTTGCAATTTCTTATGTGAAATTGAATAGAACCAGGAGGAAAATGTTTGAGGCTAGTAAAAACAAGGGTTTTCATTGTGCCAGTTACATTAGTTCAAAAGCATTTGTTTGGCGGAATGTCAAGATTGGTGAGAACGTTTTTATTTTTGAAAATAATGTTATACAACATAAAGTTAAAATAGGCAATAATGTTATTTTATGGAGTGGTAATCATATTGGGCATCAAACCGTAATAGAGGATCATGTTTATATTGCTTCTCATGCTGTTATTTCCGGTTTTTGTCGAATTGGCGCCTCTAGTTTTGTGGGAGTAAATACCACATTTAACGATAATGTGAGCATTCCGGAAGACACTGTTGTAGGAAGTGCTGCTCTCATCGTAAAAAGTTTCAATGAAAAAGGTCATGTCTTAGTAGGGGCGCCAGCAAAAGCAGGTAATAAAAACAGTTATGAAACATTTAATCTAGATAAAAATGAAATGGGATAAAAAAGGAATTATATTTAGTTCCATTAATAAGTTAAACTGGGCTAAACATTCTGCTTTGCAGCCGACACCTTATGTGTATGAAGATAAAATTAGGGTTTATTTTGGAGCAAGAGACGAATATGGGATTTCTAGAATTGGTTATTTTGACTGTTCAAAACACAACCCAGAAGAGATTATAGGCTGGTCTGATAGTCCTGTTCTTGATATTGGTGATGATGGTTCCTTTGACGATAATGGTGTTGTACCAACTGCCATTATGAAAGTGGGAGAAGAAATTTGGCTATATTACGCGGGCTATCAACTTGTAAATAAAGTTAGATTTTTAGTGTTTAGCGGATTGGCGATTTCAAAAGACAATGGTCAAACGTTTAAAAAATTTTCTAAAGTACCAATACTCGAGAGAACAAGTGATGAAACTCTATTTAGAGTTGTTCATAGTGTAGTTAACTATAATGGTTTGTACAAGGTTTGGTATGGAGGCGGAAGTTATTTTATTAAAGATAGTTTAAAAACTTATCCAGTTTATGATATAAGGACAATGGATTCAATAGATGGCATTAACTTTACGCAAAAAGGAGAAATCGCGATTTCAAATGTAAATGATGAATATAGAGTTGGAAGACCATATGTAATAAAGTTGAATGATGTCTTTTATATGTTCTTTGGTTCATCCACAAAAGATAGCCCATATAGATTACAGTATGCTATATCAAAGGACTTAAAAAATTGGGAGCGTAAGTATGATGATTTTGGATTGGAAACAAGTGAAGACGATTTTGATTCACAAATGAGTGCCTATCCGTCAGTTATCAATGTTGAAGGTATTGTATGGATGTTTTACAACGGGAATTCATATGGTTACTATGGAGTTGGATTAGCAAAATTAATAACATATTGATATGGATTTTACAATCTTTGGAGTTAATGAAATAAACCTGTCTAACACTGAACTAGACTTGCACAAAGAGGATATTTTAATTAAAGGGTATACGATAATTGAAAATGTTTTGAGTCCGGAAGAATTGAAATATACAAGAGATGTATTAGATAATTTGTATAAAAAACAAATTGAGGAAATTGGATCAGAAGAATTGTTATTTCAAATTAACGATGCGTATAATGTTAGAGCACCTCTTGTGTATGATGATTTTTTCCTCCATAAAATCGCTGCCAATATCAAAGTACTAGAAGTAGTTAAGGATATTCTTGGTGATTATTATGTTCTTATGCTACAGAATGGTGTTTTCAATATGCCAATGACAAATAAGAAACCAAACGCATATGCACATCATAGAGATTTGAACTATCAACATTTTGTATCATCAAGGCCACTTGCATTGAGTGCACTTTTTTGTGTAGATGATTTTAATAAATTAACCGGTGGAACAGTAGTATTACCACATACTCATAATTTCGAAAAATGTCCTTCCCTTAAATATATTGATTTTAATGAAGTTCAATTGAGTTCAAATGCCGGATCAGTTATTATATTTAATTCTATGATGTACCATAGATCTGGATCTAACTCAACGGAGAATATTAGGAGGGGTATCAATAATATGTACGTTGCCCCTTTTATAAAGCAACAGATTAGTTTTCCTAATATGTTAAATGGCCGTTTCTCTGACCATGAATTTTATTCTAGGTTTCTTGGTTATGAAAGCGAAACAGATAGTGACGTAAAGTCTTTTAGATTAAAGCGAATTAGGCGAAATAAATAGCAATGTTAACTACAGAGTTAATTAAAGAAAAGAAATTTGTTCTGATTGGTGCAGGAACACTAGGAAAGAGTATATATTACAAGCTTAAAAAAATAGGTTACAAGCCAGTATTTATTGCGGACAACAATCTATTAGAAGATATTTTATTTGATGATAAAATCTATATAAGAAACTATAACTATTTGCGCAATTATAAGAACAAAGAGGTAGTTGTAATTGTATCAGTTTTTAATCCTAAAGCAAGTTTTAAAATAATAAAAAAACAATTGAATGATTTTGGATTTTCTAATATTGTTTCCTTTCTAGAATTATTCAGATTGTTTGAAAGTATTTTTCTGCCCTTTTTAAATTACGTAAATATAAAAAGATATGTGAACGAATTAAATCATATTAAGCAGTTTGTCAATAAATTAAGTGATAAAAAATCCATAGAAATATTCAACTCTAATCTTGCTGCAAGACAATCCTTTAACATTGAATTGTACCCGGAAGGCGATGGCGACTGCTATTTTCCTCCAGATTTATTTAATAACAAGATGTTTGACAATTGTTTGTACATTGACTGTGGGGCTTACGATGGTGACACTGTTACTAAATTTGTTAAAGAACATCCAAATTTTGGTAGAGTAGTAGCATTTGAACCTGATAATACTAATTATAAGAATTTACTTTGGAATGTTAATTCTTTAAAAAATACAGTAAAAAATAAGATTTTATGTTTGCAAGCTGGTGTTTCCAATAAAAATAATTTGGTAAAATTTGAGGGCGAAATGGGTATGGGTTCAAAAATAGAGGCAAGCGGTAAAACATTGGTTCAATTGATTAGCATCGATGATGTAGTTACCGCTGAGTATCACAATCAAAATTTTGTAAAATTAGATGTCGAGGGTAATGAGTTAAATTGTCTAAAGGGAATGAAAAGTTTTGTTGTGGGCCAGAGATGTTCCTTTGCAATTAGTGTTTATCATCGGTTTGATGATATTTGGAAAATTGGCAATTATATTTATTCGTTAAACAAAAATTATAACTACTATTTGCGTCAACATGGAAATGATGGCATGGATTTGGTTCTATATTGTAAAAGAATGTCATGAAGGTAAATTTTTTAGATATAAATAAAATCAATTCTTTACATCATAATGAGATAGAAGATAACTTATTAAGGGTTTGGAGGTCGGGTCGCTATATCTTGGGTCAAGAACTATCCGTTTTTGAAAAAGATTTAGCATCATATTGTGGAGTAAAAAAAGTTGTGGGAGTTGCTAATGGGCTGGATGCATTACGGTTAATATTTAAAGCTTATTTGCAGTCAGGATTCATGCAAGAAGGCGATGAAGTAATTGTTCCGGCAAATACTTATATAGCCTCAATTTTAGCTATTACAGAGAATAAACTAGTCCCCGTCTTGATAGAACCTGATCTAAATACATTTAATTTAGATTTTAAAAAAGTTGAGGAAAAAATTACAGGAAGGACAAAAGCTATTATGGTTGTGCATCTATATGGTCGTGTTTGTTGGTCTGAAAAATTAACAATCTTAGCAAAGAAACATGATCTAAAAATTATCGAGGACAATGCACAGGCAATAGGAGCAGTTTGGAATGGTATAAAAACCGGCGCATTGGGGGACGCCGCAGGATTTAGTTTTTATCCGGGAAAAAATCTTGGCGCTATAGGCGATGCTGGTGCAGTAGCCACAAATGATGAAGAATTGGCTGAGTTAATTCGAGCACTTGGTAATTATGGTTCGAGAGAAAAGTATGTCAATATTTATCAAGGAGTTAATTCTAGGTTGGACGAAATACAAGCCGTTGTATTAAGTGTAAAATTAAAATACCTGGATGCTGAAAACCAAAAACGGAGAGAGATAGCCGAATATTATTGCACTAACATAAAAAACAAGAAAATTATTCTGCCTCAAATCCCTTATGAAGCCAAAGAGCATGTCTGGCATTTATTTGTTATCACATGCGAAGCAAGGGACAGTTTGCGTGATTATTTATTGGATTCAGGAATTCAAACCTTAATACATTATCCTATTCCACCTCACAAACAAAAAGCCTTTGTTGATACACAAATCGAATGCAATTGCCTTCCTGTCACAGAATTACTGCACAAGACTGTATTGTCGCTCCCAATATCTCCTACCTTGAACGATGATGATCTTACATATATTGTAGATACTTTAAATAAATTTTAACAACGTCTAAAACCATTGTTTACAGATTCTATATATTATTAATTAAACCGAATAATATAAGTACATGCAGTTAAAAACCAAAATATTATTTAAATATATAAAATATTATCTTTTTTATTTATTACTCAAATTAATCTATATATTAAAAAAAAATAACGAATCTGAAAAAGTTTTATTTTTAAAGGAAATAGCAAAATATTTATTCCAAGTACAAATAAAATTCAAATCAGATTGGTTAGAAAAAGAGTTAATGAAAATAGCAGTTAAACTCCCCCAAGAGGAGATTGTTGAACAAATTAATAAAGAAGATTTTGTGTTTTTAGCCTCCAGAGTTTATCCTTCAGGAGGGCACAGCAAATGGTTGAAAAGATTAATTATACAGACAAAAAAGAAAACATCTGCTTCAATTACTCTTCTTTTAATGGATCAAGGAGATGTCGAATACCCAAGTGATTTTGCTGATTTAAATAAGCAAAACATAATAAATAAAACTATAGTATTTACCGAAAAAGAAGATGTTCAAAAAATATTGAGCGCTCGGCAATTCATCACGTCTGCAAGTAAAGTTTTTTGTTTCATTCATCCTGACGATATACTTTCTGTTATTTTATTATATAGCGTTAAACGCCCACATACTATTTTTATAAATCATTCTGATCACTCTTTTTGGGTAGGTATAAATTGCATGGATGTAGTTATTAATTACCGTCAATTTGGTCAAGATATATGTTTTAATGAGAGGCAGCTTAAGTGTAAATATATAAAACTTCCAGTTTTATTAGACCCACCCGATGAATTATTGAATTATGAGAAAAAAAAGCGCTTAAGAGGTAATTTGGGCTTTTCAACCAATGATGTAATATTTGTGTTAATTGCGAGTGCATATAAGTTAAAACCAACAAAGGAGTACAATATTTTAGAAATAATAGATTATATAATAAATATAAACATAAATACTAAAGTACTATTAATTGGGATAACTATAAATGATTATTTACGTTTAGCCGGAACTAAACCTTCAGAAAGAGTATTATGCTTTGGGATGATTTCTAGCCCTGAGAGTATTCTCAGCATCGGAGATTATGTATTAGACCCATATCCATTAGGCTCATATATGGCCCTTTTAGAATCCATCTCTCATGGACTTGTTCCAATACTTAAGTGGGGTGTTATTAGTGAAAATCAATCCCTACAAGGCGATATCTATATTGAAAATAACTTTGCACATCCCAAAACTTTTGAAAAGTACCTAGATCTTATAAGAAAGGCATGTTACAAAATTAATTATAACAGTCAACATATAAGAATGTTAAATGTTTATAATAATATTAAAAACATAGACCAAACATACCTTATAGATGATAATTTAAATAAATATAATTCATGTAATATTACACACAACAAAATGAAATATAGTAAGAAATTAAGAATAAAGTTGGATTTGTTCGAGCAACTCTCCTTAATCCTACACTACGATAAAATAAATATTTTCTCTCGGATTAACAATATTTTGTTTACAAATAAGATTATTGGTTTTAATATGTTTAGATTCGTACGATTTATATTTTATTAATTATAAATACATTCTAATAATCTTAATGCCAAGCCTTTGAAAAATAATGTTATGATTGAGTTTAAATTATTATGTTACTATCTCCCCCAATTCCACCCTATCCCTGAAAATAATAGTTGGTGGGGAAAGGGTTTCACAGAATGGACCAATGTTACGAAAGCAAAACCACTGTTTAAAGGTCACAAACAACCTTTCCTTCCTGCTGATTTAGGATATTATGATTTGAGGCTGACAGAAATACAGCAGCAACAAGAGGATCTGGCTTTTGAGTATGGCGTAGATGGTTTTTGTTATTGGTATTATTGGTTTGGTAGGGGCAAAACAATCTTGGAAACACCTTTAAGAAATAAACTAAAAAATACGGATCTTAAGCTGCCTTTTAACCTGGCCTGGGCCAATGAGACTTGGTCTAGGCGTTGGGTAGGCAGTGAAAAACAAATATTGATCCAACAGGAGTATCTCGGTAAGGAGGATTATGAAAAGTTCTTTTATGAAACCTTACCATACTTCAAAGATGAAAGGTATATCAGAATCAATGGCAATGTTCTTTTCTCGGTTTATTTGCCCTACAGCCATCCAGATATTCCCCATTTTCTCAAGTTATGGCGGGAACTTGCTGCAAAAAATGGCCTGGCGGGCATACATTTTAATGCCATCAATGCACTTTCCAACGCTCTGGATCTCGGATTTGATTCTTTTTCGGCGGGTTCACCCAACATAAAAGAGGAATTGGTTAAGAACAATCTCATCAATAAACTCTCCATGCGTTTAACTGATGTTAGACTGACAGACTATTTAAAAAATTTTCCGAATAAAGGACCGAATTTGTACAGCTATAAGCATTTTGTAGATTCTCACTTTAATCAAGAATTACATGAGAAGGAATTTCCCGTGGTGGTTACCGGTTGGGACAATACTCCCCGCAAAAAAAGGCGTGGAACGGTGTTAACGAATCCAAGTCCGGAGCTATTTAAAAAACATCTGCATAAGGCGTTTGAGGCAATGCCCCGGAATACCAAAAAAGAAGAGAAAGTAGTGTATATTAAATCATGGAACGAGTGGGCTGAAGGAAATGTTTTAGAACCGTCTATGCAATTTCGCAGGGGTTATTTGGAAGCAGTTAAAGCTACTCGAGCAATCCATATTTGAACTAATAAAATGATTAATCACGCTACACAGGATCCCAATAAATTATTAATCATAACACCATATATACCCGCACCTGTTGGTTTTGGGGGTATTGTATCGCAATTTTCAATAATTGATTCTTTACGTAATCATTTAGAAATAGATCTGCTTGTGGTTGTAAGGAGTGAGGACGATAAAGTTACCTTGAAGCAGCTAAACAAGTTATGGCCTAATGTTGCATTGATTCAATATCTGGATATTCAAGAAAGTAAAAAAAATAAAGTATGGAATAGAATCAAAAGAAAACTTAAATCTATTTTGGTTAATTATAATCTTTATTCTCCAAAGCAAAATGATATACCGGAGTTGTACAATCCAAACATGACGAGGGTATATCATCCTGTAGATCAAAGCTTTCACAGGTTTTTGATGGATGTATTTGAACAAAATCAATATAATTTGATACAGGTTGATTTTTTTGAATTTATAAGTCTTTTACCGCTGCTTCCGGAAAAAACAAAAAAAATATTTATACATCATGAGTTAAGATATATGAGGTTGGAATCAAATCTCAGAAAATGTAAAAAACTTGAAAGCGATTATGATCGTTATATGATTGATTTTGTAAAGTATCAGGAGCTATCACTCTTGGGCGGATACGATAAAGTAGGTGTATTCAGTGATGCAGACATACAATCATTAGGTGAAAAACTCCCTAAGGAAAGATTATTTCTAACCAAAGCGCCTGTGCCTGATAATGTTTTTTCAGATATTGCACATGTAGAGAAGAAGTATGCGGCTCTTTGTTTTATTGGAGCAGAGGGTCATCAACCCAATAAAGATGCACTCCTATGGTATATTTCTGAAATTGGAGATTTAATGCATTCAAAAACGGGTATGGTTTTGTATGTGGCAGGCGATTGGTCTGATTCATTTAGAAACAGTTATGCTGACAAAAAGTGGTTGGAGTTTGTAGGTTTTGTGGATGATTTAAAAGCGTTTGTTATGCATAAAATCATGCTAGTACCGGTGAGATATGGAAGTGGTATCAGAATGAAAATATTGTATGCTATGGCCTACGGTGTGCCAGTTATATCCACACAGGAAGGGGCAGATGGTATAAATCTTACCGACGGAAATGGTTTAGTTATTGCAAATACCCCTGATGATTTTATAAAGGGTGTTGAAAGGATAATCAGTGATGTAGAGTGCACAGAACGCAATCTGAGGCTTGCACATGATTATGTAAAAAGCAATCATGCTCAATCTGTTTCCGCTGAGAATAGATTACACAGTCTACTTAACTAATAAAGATTATAGTACCTGGAGATTTGTTAGAGTAAAAACAATAAAAACATTTATTTAAAAGCTTATAGAGTAATGATTAACAAAATAAAAAAATATCCTAAAAAACAACTAAATAATTCTCAGTAAGATATGCTCAAAAAAATCTATAATACATTTTCTATATTATTTACACAAAAATTACCAGTTAGCATTAAATATTTAAGAATAAATATTTTGGCAATGCTGAGGAGTAATGATTTGACGAAGCTTGCTGAAATATATGGCACAGATAAAACAGGGAGTCATTGGTATACAGGCCATTATATGGCACATTTTAAGAAATATAGGTTTAAAAAAATAAAACTTCTTGAGATTGGTGTAGGAGGATATGAAGATTTGAAATCTGGTGGTGAGTCGTTAAGAATGTGGAAGCGTTATTTTCCTTTTGCGGATATAATTTCTTTTGATATTCATGACAAGAGAGCTTTACAAGAAAAGCGTATTAAAATATTTAAAGGCAGTCAGGTAGACAAAGAATTTATTCATGAACTATGCAGAAATGAGGGGCCATTTGATATTATTATAGATGATGGCAGCCATATCAATGAACATATCATTGACACATTTAAATTACTTTTTCCTCAATTAAATAAAGGTGGTGTCTATGTAATTGAAGACCTCCAAACCTCTTACTGGGAGAGTTATGGTGGGGACAGTAAAAACTTGAATAATCCTAAAACCGCAATGAATTACATAAAGACCCTCACGGACTGTCTTAATTATCAGGAAATACCGGATGAAAACTATGAAGATACATATTATGATAAAAACATAGTTTCGGTACATTTTTATCACAACCTGGTATTTATTCATAAGAATGACAATAATGAAGGTTCAAATACTGTAATGAATCACAGATATATTAGGAAGCCGTAATTTAAAAAATTATAGCATTAAAAAATTTGGTAGCCTTCATAACAAGCCTCTAAACAATTGAACATAAAAGTTTCAATCTGCATCCCTACTTATAACCAAACCATCTATCTTGAAAAGCTCATGCAGTCAATTGTGGAGCAAGAATATCAGGATTTTGAGGTCGTGGTTTCTGATGATTCTACTACAGAGGATGTATTTAAGCTAATAGAGAATTTCAAAGATAAACTGCCCGGTAAAATTCGGTACTACAGAAACGCACCTCCTCTGGGTTCACCGGAGAACTGGAATTATGCCATATCTATGGCCAAGTATGATATTATTAAAATTATGCACCATGATGATTATTTTAGTACTTCCGCCAGTTTAAGTAGGATTATGAAGGAGTTTATGGACAATCAAAATCTTATTGTTTGCTTTTGCGGTGGTTATACCAATATACGCGGAAACATCAGAAATCATACGGCAGCGTTGAAGGTTGCCCACGAGTACTTCAGAAAACCACACCGTTTGTTTTTTGAAAACGTTTTGGGATCCCCCAGTTCATTGTGTGTAAAGAAACAAATTCTGCAATTTGATAAAAACCTTAAGTGGCTTGTGGATGTTCAGGCTTATTACAAGATACTCAAAAGGAATTATGAAGTCGCATACATACCCGAGCCATTAATTGTAGGGGTATTAGATGATCATAGCCTGACAAATTCGCTTTCGGATAACGCTGAAGTAGAGCTGACTGAAGTACGCACTATATTGAATAATATTGATTTATTAAATGTAACAGATAAGCTTGCAGTATATAAATTATATCTTCAAAAATTAAGAAAATACGGAATTTATAATACAGTTGGTTTTCAACTAAAATGTCCTAACATTCAAATAGATTATTTCATAAACATATCTATATTATTTATGAAGTTAAACTTTAAAATATTTAAAAGATGAAGCAGAGAAAAATACTTGTGACTGGCGGTGCCGGCATGATTGGCAGTAACCTGGTTAAAAAACTTGTAGAAAATGGAGATGATGTTTTTGTGGTAGATAACCTTTGGCGCGGAAAATTAAGCAATCTTCAAACTGAAGGGAGATACTGCATTAACATAGAAAATAGATTTTATAACAGGGATTTGTCTGTGCCCGGTTCTATTGATGATATAATCAGTCAGGTTGATTTTGTGGTTCATTTGGCAGATATCGTTGCTGGAATAGGCTATGTTTTTAATAATCAGGGTTACATATTCCGCCAAAATGTTTTGATAAACTCCAATGTATTTACATCTATAAGAAATTCAAGCCATAAAATTAAGGGCGTCATGTATGTAGGCACAGCCTGCAGTTTCCCGAGAGAATTGCAATCCTCATTCGAAGCTGCTTTGTTAGAGGAATCGCAGCTCTATCCGGCAAATCCTGAGTCAGCATACGGTTGGAGTAAGCTAATGGGTCAATTTGAACTGGGTATTCTGGGTGAGGAAAAGAATATAAAAACACTTTCGTTGATATTTCATAATGTATATGGGTCACCGGCAGATTATTCAGAAAGAGGGCAGGTTATACCTTCACTGATAGCACGTGTTTTAAAGAATCCCAATGAACCGCTGACAGTTTGGGGGACCGGCAAGCAAGGCAGGGCTTTTGTGCATGTAGATGATGTGGTAAGGGCCATATTATTGGCATTGGATAATGGCTGGAATCAGGGGCCTATCCAGATTGGCCCTGATAAATGCACAACCATTGCGGAAGTAGCCGCTGCTGTAATTAAGGTTTCCGGCTTGCAGAATACGATAATTTATGATACAACCAAGCCAGAAGGGGATTTGGCCAGGGCTGCCAATTATGCCAAAGCCAAGAGCATATTGGGTTGGGAACCAAGAGTTTCACTTGAAGAAGGTATAGGGGAGCTATATAGCTGGATTCAAAACGATATGCAAAAAGAAAATGCAGAATAAAGTTATTGTGCAGCTTACCGGGGGGCTTGGCAATCAACTTTTTCAGTATGCCACTGCCAGATCTTTGGCATTAAAGCAAAATATGAGCCTAAAGCTTGATATTAACTTTTTTAAAACCTATGAGTGGCATGATTACAGTTTGAATCCATTTAATATTAAAAAAGATTATTTAAGCGAGGAAGAAATACATAAATCTCTTTACGAAAAACCACTTTGGGTAAGATTATTAAATAGGTTGGGTATAATTAAAGGAACTGAAGGTAAAATTTATAATGAGAGAAGTTTAGAATATGATAGTAATATATTTGGTTTAAATACAACTACCTACCTCAAGGGCTATTGGCAATCTGAAAAGTATTTCAAGGATATAGAAGATGTTATCAGGGAAGATTTTAGAATAATTCCGGAACCCAGTGCAGCTAATGAAGAAATTTTACAAAGGATAAAATCGGTTAACGCTGTATCGCTGCATGTAAGAAGGGGAAACTTTGTGACTGAGCCGCATTTATTGGCATTTCATGGTACTTGTTCACTGGATTATTACAAAGCTGCCGTAAACTATATTAAAGAAAGGGTAGCTGAGCCTGAATTCTTCCTTTTTTCTAATGATATAAACTGGTGCAGGGATACTTTAGATTTAGGTATAAAGATACATTATGTAGACATCAATGATGATAAGACTGATTATGAAGATTTAAGATTGATGATGCATTGCAACCACAATATTCTTGCCAATAGCACCTTCAGCTGGTGGGGTGCCTGGCTGAATGAAAATCCGGATAAAATGGTGATTGCGCCGCAGCGTTGGTTTGCCGATGAGGCCATGCAGGCCCAAACCGGCGATTTAATACCCGAAACCTGGATTCGGCTGTGAGTAAACCCGAAGTATCTGTTATCATGCCGGTGTACAATGCTGCACCGTATTTGCGCGAGGCCATAGACAGCATTGTTGCACAAACCTTTCAAAACTGGGAGTTGATATTGCTGAATGACGGCAGCACCGATAATTCCCTACAGATAGCCCAAAGCTATACCGATCCCCGGATTCGGATACTGGATTCTGAAAAAAACCACGGCCTGATTTATCAGCTGAACCGGGGTATGGAAGCAGCGCAGGGGCGCTACATTGCCAGGCTGGATGCCGATGATATAGCGCTTACCGGACGGCTACAGCGGCAGTATGATTACCTGGAGCAGCACCCGGAAACAGGCTTGCTCGGTGGATTTGCACGGGTGATAGGAACCGATGAAATCATGCAGCACAGCACAAACCGGGAGGAAATAGTGATAGAATTGCTGTACCGCAATGCCTTTATTCACAGCACCGTGATGTTCCGTAAATCGGTTTACCGTGAGGTTTCAGGCGGTTTTAAGGAAGATTATAAACACGCGGAAGATTACCACATGTGGCAATTGTTTGCCTTGCATACGGGTGTGGCCAATTTGAATGAAGTGCTGATTCAATATAGAATGCACGAGCAGCAGGTGAGCCGGATGCATGCGGCTGGGTTGGAAAGCAGTGCCAACAAAGTGCGGCTTGAATATGTTGCTGCTGCGCTGAAAACAGAATTAACCGAATCGGAGCAGCGTGCACACCTGGCGCTGTTGCATGGTGCCGAGCGGGATATTGCACCGGCGCAGGTGAAAAAATGGGTAGATGTTCTTAAAAAAAAGAATACATTTTTTCCTGCCGAGAGATTCAGCCGGTATGTTGACAGCCGGCTGACAACCTATGTGAGAGGGTATTTTTTATGGAACAAATGGTGTGGCAGTCCATGGCAATTTTTGAAACAGTGGCGCCTGTTGCAGGCCAGTATGGACACAGGAGAAATATTGTCTGTGTTAAAACACGCAATCATTTAATAAAATCGTATGATTAGAAAAAGCACTTTAAGAATTTTACTGGCGATGGTGGCTTTGCTGCTGCTATTGTTGCAACCCTTCTACACCTGGTTTACCGCCGATGACTTTTGCCTGATAGGCAAGGTGCAGGCCGATGGGCTCATTAGTAATATGTTTCACGAATACCTCAACTGGGACGGACGCAGCATCAGCTTAACCTATCCGGTTTGCCGGCTGGGTTTGTGGCTGGGCAAATACTGGGTGGGGCCCATGATGGGTACCTTGTTGCTGCTGCTATTATCGGAAATGATACTGAGAGGCCTGGAGCTGAAAAGCAATAACCGTGTAAATGCGGCAATCCAAACCATGGCTTTGGCTGCTGCGCTGTGGCTGGCATTTTTTAACTTTAGTTCGCAAACCCTTTACTGGACCACAGGAGTAGGATATGTAATGGATTTGGTTATGCTGATGGCGGCATTGTGGTTGTATAGGGTATGGAAACCCGCATTAAAGTACTTTTTGCTGGGCATACCGGTGTATTTCTATGCCGGAACCTGCTCGCCAAACGGGGTTCTCGCGCTCTTGTTTATTTTGGCAGTGGATCAACTGTATCAGGTTGCGGTTATAAAAGAGAAAGACTGGCAGCGCTTTGGCTATGCTCTCGTTTTAATTATTCCTGCGCTTTTACTGGTGATTTTATCGCCCGGAAATGCCCGCAGAATGACCGGCATGAGCAGTGAAAACTTCACCCATATCTGGACCATTTACTTCAATATTAAATGGCTTTTTATGAACTTGTGGAAATACAATACCCTTGTGGCATGGGGTATACTGGCTGTGGGTTTGGTAGGTGCAATGAAACTGCATCTTGAGAAAGAGATTACCGCAAGGATATCCGCACTGATTGCTGCCCTGTATTTCCACCGGTATTTGGCGGGAGCCATCATTGCGTTTATTTTCTTTTTGGCCAATCCGGCTTTGCACGCGCCCAGAACCAACATACAGTTTGTGTTTTTTGTGTTTTTGTATGGGTTAACCGGGAGCAGGGCTTTACTGGGTTCCTTTGGTGCGTTGCAGCAAAAAGTTGTAAATGCCATTCAGATATTAGTGCTGTTGGTATTTTGTATGATAGCCGGCACCCAGTTGTTTGATGCCCGCATTGCCAAAGCACAGCTAGGGCAGCGGGACAAAAAACTGCGCGTGCTGCGAGGCACCGATGTGGTATTAACGGAAGCCGATTTTATACGCCCGCCTTACACCCGCCGATTTGAAGACCTTGCCACGGACAGCAGTTACTGGATTAATACATGTGTGGCTGATTACTATGGCCTAAAGTCCATTAAAATGATAGACACCCGTAAGAAATTGGTCAGTTACGGGCAAATGGCGGAATAAATAACATTTTATCTGCACTATTGAAGACACTTCATTTGTTCACCCAAAAATTTCCGTATTACGGAGGTGAGTCTTTTCTGGAAGGAGAATTGCCCTTTTTGCTTCAGGCTTTTGATAAAGTGTATATATATCCCCGCGAAAAGGGCAATAATTTTTATGCTGAATTGCCCGAGAGTGTTGTGGTGCAAAATGCTGTTACTCCCAATCCTGTCCAAATCAGGAACCTGGTAAAAAAGCACTGGAGATGGATGCTGAAATGGATACTCAATGAATTTATTTTCGCACCGCATCGTTTCCAATTTCTCCGTGATTTTCGTTTTCAGTGGAATCGTTTTGTGGGGTTGATTCAGGAGTCTGTGGCACTTAATAATGTTTTGCTTACGAATGATTCCGGTGTTTGTTATAGTTACTGGTTCAATGAATGGGCTACTGTGCTGGCCATGTGCAGGGAACAGGGGCTGAAAGGCAAACTGGTTGCCCGAATGCACGGCTATGATTATGATGAAAAGCAGAACGGCAGAGGCTATTTTGCTTTTCGTCGTTCTGAATTGAAGGCATTTGACAGCGTTCACCAGATTTCTCAGTATGGTCTCAACCATGTTAAGATGCAATATCCATGGTATGGGCATTTTTATTTGAATCGTCTGGGGGTAAATGATAACGGACTGTCCCAATGTGGGGATGATACAGATCCCTACTATCTGGTATCGTGTTCCAACTTTGTACCCTTGAAGCGAATTTGGCTCATCATCGAAACGCTGAGCGCGTTAAAAGTACCTTTTGAATGGACCCATTTTGGCTCAGGTGAGGGGATGGAAGCCATTCAGCAACTGGCAGAGAGTAAGTTACCGGCAGGCAGCTACCGGTTTATGGGATATGTCCCCAATGCAGAAATATTAACATATTACAGGGAGCAAAAAGTAGATGCATTTATCAATATGAGCGAGCTGGAGGGCATTCCCATGAGCATGATGGAAGCCCTTGCCTCGGGTATACCGGTAATTGGCTGTAATGTGTGCGGGGTTCCTGAGATTGTAACCGAGGAGACGGGGCTATTGTTGCCTGCATTGCCAGCACCGGGGCAAACGGCTATTCTAGTGAAGGAATTTCTCAATACTAAATCCAGGAATCGTAACTTCAGAGAGGGAGTTAAAGCATACGGGAAACATTTTTATCAGGCAGAAACCAATTACAGTGCATTTGTTCAAAACCAATTATGTGCGGAATAGCAGGTATATGGAATCTTAACCAAGAACATATAGACAGAGATAAACTTGTCAGGTTCACGGATTCAATGACAGAGCGGGGACCTGATGGAGCCGGATATGTCCGTTTGCTTAACAACACGTTGGGACTGGGTCACAGGCGCCTCAGCATTCTGGATTTGTCGGATGCTGGTCATCAGCCCATGCCCTATATGGATGGCCGCTATCACATGACCTATAACGGTGAGGTTTTTAATTTCATAGATATCCGCCGGGAATTGCAAACCCTTGGCTATGCTTTCCGCTCGGATACCGACTCAGAAGTGATACTGGCAGCATACCATCAATGGGGAGCCGATTGTTTGCAGCGTTTTAACGGCATGTGGGCCTTTGGCATCTGGGACGAAAAGGAGCAAACCCTGTTTATGGCACGCGACCGTTTTGGGATTAAACCCTATTACTACCATTTTACACCCGGGAAACTACTGGCTTTTGCTTCAGAGACGCGCGCTTTCAAACACCTGGATGGTTTTAATCGACAATTTGACCAGGCCATGCTGGATTTACAAACAGCAGGCGTGCGCATTCACGGAGCCGGACACACCATTTTTCAGGGCATAAAAAGCATTTTGCCCGGACATTGTGTAACATATAGACTCGGGCAGTCCTTTGAACAGCGCCGTTGGTGGAGCATTGAGGATCACATAAATCAGCAGGTGCCTAAAACCCTTGAGGAACAGGCCGAAAAATACCATGCCCTGCTGGAAGATGCCTGTAGCATCCGTTTGGTAAGCGATGTGCCTGTTGCAACCGCCCTCAGCGGCGGACTGGACTCAAGCAGCGTTTACAGCATCGTGAATGATTTGCTGAAGAAAGGCAAATTAAGTCGTGTACCTGAAGGGGCTCAAAAAGCGGTGGTGGCCACATTTCCCGGTTTGCCGAGCGACGAAAGGGCTTTTGCCGAGAAGGCGCTGCAATACACGGGTGGAGATGCCATATTTATTCCCCAGCAATATGCTGATTTGCCCGCACAGGTTACCCGTGATACCCAAATGTTTGATGGACTGAATCCTTCTCCGATTACCGCCATCAGTGGTATTTACCGGGGCATGCGCGAGAACGGCATTACCGTGAGTATGGACGGGCATGGTGTGGATGAAATGCAGTTTGGGTATCGCGATATGCTCTATGATTTGTTTGATTATTATTTCAAAACCGGCCAAAAAGCCATGGCCGAGAACCTACGGCAAATCATTATACCTACCTATGCGGCGGAAGATCAGCCACGTGTGAACAAAAACCTACAACAAATTATGTTGGCGGCCCGAAGTCCGCTGGGCGGCTTGAAGCAGGCGGTGAAAAGGCTAATGGGCAAACCCTACCGGCACCGCAGCGAATATCATGAGAATGGCTCGTTGCCTGCATTGGGCAATCCATATAATTTTAGCCGTTATCCTTTTCCTGAGCGTATGCTGTTGCGAGAAACATTTGTAGAAACCCTGCCCGATATATTCAGAAATTTTGACCTGGCCGGCATGATGAATAGCGTGGAAATACGCATGCCTTTTATGGACTGGCGACTGGTGGCCTACACATTTTCATTGCCTGTGGAGAGTAAAATAGGATTGGGCTATAACAAAAGAATACTCAGGCAGGCCATGCAGGGTAGGATGAATGAGGAAATAAGGCTTAGGCGATTAAAGATTGGCATCAGCAGTCCGGTTCAGCATTGGCTGAACCATGATTTGCGGAGCTGGGCCATGGATATGTTGGGCAGCGGGAGTGCAGATAATGAAAGTCTGGCTCTGCGCAGGAAGGCAGAACAAGAGTGGAAAGAAGGTGGGTTACCAGATTCAATGGCTAAAGCAGTTTGGCAGAAAATGAATATTCAATTAATAGATTTATGAAATCTATATTGATTGTTGGTGCCGGATTCAGTGGAGCTGTAATTGCACGCCGATTGGCGGAAAAGGGATTTATTGTTAAAATCATTGATAAAAGAGACCATATAGGAGGGAATGCTTTCGATTATATCGATGATAAAGGCATAAGAGTTCACAAATACGGCCCACATCTATTTCACACTAATAATGATAAAGTAGTCCAGTTTCTAAGTCGGTTTACAGGATGGGTTCCATATCGCCATAAGGTTAAAGCTATGCTTGAAAACGGACGATTGGTAACATTGCCTGTAAACAAGGAAACAAGGGAGATAGTGGGGGAAGAAAATGTGGTAAATACTTTCATACGTCCTTATTCAGAAAAAATGTGGGGTCTTCCACTGGAAAAAATCAGTCCTGATATTATTAACAGGGTGCCCATAAGGGATGACTTAAATGAAGATTATTTTCCGGATGATACATTTCAATATATGCCTGAACAAGGATATACCAGATTATTTGAAAAAATGCTTGATCATCCTCTGATTACCATTGAATTAAATTGCCCTTTTAATAAAAATATGGAAGAGAAGTATATCCATATTTTTAATTCTATGCCTATAGATGAATATTATGAGTTTATTTATGGTCCTTTACCATATCGATCGTTGAAATTCCATCATATACAAATCCCGGCGCCAAAATTATTTCCGGTTGTTCAGGTGAACTTTACCAATAGCGGTCCTTACACACGAATTGTTGAATGGAAAAACATTCCTGCACATGGTGAAAATGAACTCTTTACTTCATTAACTTATGAAGAGCCTTGCGATTATACTGAAAATGCAAATGAGCGTTTTTATCCAGTAAAAGATATCGATGGAATAAACCGCGAAATATATAAGAAATATTCAGGCATACCTAACCCTAAAGTAACCTTTATAGGACGTTTGGGTCTATATGTATATCTTGATATGCATCAATGCGTAAATGCTGCTTTGTCTGCAGCAGATAATTATTTATTACAAAATGAGTAACACACTTTGTGTAATTATGCCTATTTATAATGAGGAGGCATCTATAGAGAAAACCTTTAATGAATGGCAAATTGCTTTCAATGAACAATGTTATTTTAGTATTGTGAAATTTGTATTAATAAATGATGGATCTAAGGATCAAACCTTATCAATTATTAATAAAATAGCTGAAAAACATACTGGAAAAGTGCATATTATTGATAAAAAAAATACAGGTCACGGGCATTCCTGTCTTATTGGTTATCAATTTGCAGTTAAAGAAAAATATGATTATACGATGCAGTTGGACAGTGACGGACAATGCGACCCAGTTTTTTTGCCAAAATTTATTGAGCAACTCAAAAATTATAATATAGTTTATGGTTTCAGATACATAAGAAAAGATGGTTTTTTGCGGTTTTTAATTTCAAGAGTTCTGTCTTTTGTTGCCTTTTACAGAACTGGGATTTGGGTTTGGGATCCCAATTGTCCTTACCGGATATTTAAGACAGAATCAATAAGCACATTTGTCAATTCAGTTGATCCTACATACATCCTAATAAATGTAGTATTGGCCTTGGAGCATAAGCGAATGGGAATGAAATTAGTTAACATTGTATTTCGGGATAGACACGGCGGGAGTCCAAGTTTGAACACAGCCAGTCTGGTAAAAGTGGGTTCAGAGTTTGGTAGACAACTTAAGCACTTCAAAAAATGAAAATAAATAAAAAATCAATTTTACTTATTATCATATGCTTTTTTTTGGTTTTAATTAGATTTGCAAGGCTTGATTTGGATGCAGCGGCCAATAATATTTCCGGAATCACTCCCTGGGACGAGCCTTACTATACATTCTCTGCCATGTATGATTTGATTGCTTCAAAACCGGGTTTTCCTCAAGAATTAAAGGCAAACATGGTTTTAGAAGTGATTAGCTTACACAGCAGCGTCTTTACTAAAATAGGTTTCTTTATTATGGGTAATACGCTGGAAGGACTGAGGCTGGGTCCTGTGCTGGTATCTTTGCTTACGATACTCCTTTTGTTTCAAATTCTTAAGAAGACGTTTATTGTTTTTAATAACAATTTTATTTCTCATAAATGGATAGGACTTTTTCTATTGATGACAGAACCTACCTTTTTTATGTTCAGTCGCGCACAAACCCCTCAGATATATTCCATTTTTTGGATTACTACATTAGTTTATTTTGTATTTCAATATACTGTTAACCGAAACAATTTATGGATATATTTAGCATCAGTCATATCCGTCTTACTTATTTTGTGGGTCTATCCATACAATATTTACGTAAGCTTGGCTTTGGGTTTTTTTGTTTTACTTCAGGCTTATGAAGGCAAAGAATGGCGTATTTTATTATTTGCCTTATCCGGTATCATAAGTGGTTTTTTATTTTATTTATTGTTGCTAAAATTATATAGTTTTGGATTTAGTGATTATGTAAATTTCATGAAATCTTTCAGATATTACCGAAATGAATCTGATCTTTCCAACAGAAGTTTATATACGATAGCATTGGCCCCATTGCAGATATTGTATACTAATTTATTGCGATTTAATCCTGTGTATTTTGTCCTAGTAATTTTGATGCCTTTCATAATTTTTAAGAAACTATATCAGGGGTCTTTTCAAAAATTCTTGATTATTGTGTTTTTATGTGCTTTCATACAATCATTCGGAATCAGTAGTTATCCTTTTAAAAAGTGGGTAACATTATTCCCTATTGTATTTTTATCATTACCTATGCTTTGGAGCTTTATTAATTATTGCAGATCTTGGTCCATAAAAAATAGGTTATTATTATACATAGGCCTAATAGGGTTTATTTTCAAAATGCAATCCATAATAAACACGCATGAATATTGGAGTGGTTTTGATAATTGGTTTATTTACCAAGATCCCGGACTTATGATAAAATTTGGAGTTCTATTATTTCTTCTATTGTCAATCTTATATTTCGAGTTAGTTATTTCCAAAAGAGTATACACTAAAATCTATTTTTTATTAATCTTGTCTTTTCAGTCTATTTTTCTCCTTAGAACCAGCTTTTTAAATCAAACTGATACATTCAATAGATTTACAAAAGAGTTCTCACGATATCTAAATGACAAGGTTGTATTAAGCGATTCAGAAATATACACCTTGAACAGCAATGCTATTGTTTTTTATAATTATATGTCAGAAAAATTAAACATTGATCTAGATTTAATCAATAAAGCAAAGGAATATTCTAATAAGAAATGTATTGTTATAAAATCTTACATTCCAAATCGACCTTTGCCTACTCAAGAAAAAATCGGTGATAGCACATACTTATTGAAGTATACGTTTGAGGATAGTGTATACTCTTTTGCGATTTATGAGTGAGAAGGTTAACTAAATTTAATCGAAGAACGTTAATCTTGATGTGTAAATGAATTGTATCATTTGAAAATTTATTATCTATATCTCAATGCCAATCCGGAATCAAACAGTTCTGTTCAGCAAAAAATAGTGCAGCAGGTGGAAGCAGCACGAAAACTAGGCTACCTTGTTGAAGCTCATTTCTTTTATTCTGCTGTTAATGAGGTTAGTTTCGATTCTTCTGAATGTATCAAATGGCATTGGACAGGTACATGTAATTTCAGATTTTTTAATAATTTACGGAGTATCAATTATATCTATCGGTTTGTTAAGGATTGGGTTAAACAGAATGTTTTAAAAAGTGATAAGGTTTTTATGCGTTTTGGACTGGCCACTTGGCCATTACTGTCCATAGCATGGTTCTTAAAAAAGCAATTATTTTTTAACCATTTAAGCATAGAATCTAGAGAGTTCCAGCTTTACAAGTCAGATAGTGAATCTTCCATTTCAAGATTTTTAAGTAATGTAGAATTTAAATATTTACCTGTTTATTATGACAGAATCTTCGGCAGGTTAATCCGGTTTTTTTCTGGAGGTGCCATTGTTAATTCCGATGAAATAGGAGTATTTCAAAAAAAAAAGGCGTTTGGTCATTATTCTTTTAAAGTTGTGGGTGATGCGGTGAATACGGAATCTTTTCTTCCCGTGAAAATTGATTTTGATACAAAAAACATCCAAATGGTATTTTTAAAAGGAGCTAGCATGGCAGCGGATTATAATGGTTTGGACAGATTAATTTCCTCTTTATCAAGGCAAAAAGATAATCAATTTAAATATTATTTAACCATCATAGGTAAAGATACTGATTGGGAAAAAGAACTCATAGAAAAATACAACGCACTACAATTTGTACACCGGAAGCCTGCAATGAACAAACAGGTATTGGATATTGAACTAAAAAATTATCATTTGGGAGTAGGTCCATTGGCAGTGCACCGAAAAGGTATTCTCTCAACCACCAGTATTAAAGCAAGAGAGTACTTTGCCCGAGGATTACCCTTTTTCTTCGCTCATCATGATCCGGGAATTAGCGACAATAAAGCGCTAAAGCCCTACTTTTTGCAATTGGAAGCAACCGAGGAACCCATTGATTTACAATTGCTGGATGCATTTGTATTGTCTATGAGAACTAAAGATAGTTTTTCTAATGAAATGCATCGACTTGCAAAGCAATATCTCGATTACAGCGTTCAGGTAAAACAGATATTTGATTTTATTTCAAATCCTAAATCATGACCATCATCTTCCTCGCCTATGACTGCAATATTCCTTTTATCGCCAATGAATTGCGGTTTATGCTGGCTTCGGACAAGGTAAAACAGGTCATTATCTATACAGATTTTCCTATTCAGGATGAGGAGATTGCATTTCATGATAAATGCACCGTGCATGTTTTTGATAAAATGTATACCCCGTTGCTGGATATTCCTTTCATAACCATGGCATTGAAGGAATTCATTGGCCACTTCGGCTGGTATCTGAAACGCAATAAATGGAAAGAGGTATTGGTTACTTTGAGGGATCACCTTAAAAAGGCTAGTTACATTAAGGAAAACGGCATACCAAAAGATGCCATGCTCTATTCCTACTGGGCCGATAGTGGTGCATTTATGATTGCATGTTTGAAAGAATATGGCTTAGAGAATATGACTTTGACTCGTATGCATGGTTTTGACTTGTATGAAGAAGGCAGTAATCATGGTCATATACCTTGGCGTAGATTTATTTTAAATAATTTAAATTATCTTTTACCTATTTCCCAAAATGGTAAAATGTACTTATCAAGTGAGTATCCATTTATCAAAAAAAAAATAAATGTTTTTAACATTGGAATATATTTTAAAAATATAGTCTTGAATCTTTCCAATGACTCAAATTGGTATCATATTGTATCCTGTGCCAGGGTAGGTAAGCAAAAAAATTTAATTGGTATATATGAATCAATAAAAAGGCAAAAAAACTGGGAATGGACTCATATAGGTGATGGCGAATATTTTAGTGCATTAAATAATCACATATGCTTGGATTCATTAAAACTATTAAAAGTAAACTTAATTGGCAGATTTAATACTGATCAAATTAATACTTTTTACCGAGAAAAGAAAATTACATGCTTTATTTCATTGAGTCCCAACGAAGGATTGCCGGTGAGCATGATGGAAGCCATGGCTTTCGGCATTCCGGTGGTGAGCACCGATGTGGGTGGATGCGCTGAAATTGTAACCCCCGAAACCGGGGTGTTGCTACCCAAAACCTATACCAACGAAGACGTCATTCAGGCTGTTAATACCTGTGCTCAAAAATTTGCAGCTCCGGAGGCCAGAAAACGCATACAGGAATTCATCCGGCAGCATTTTGATGCCGAAAAAAACTACCAAAAATTCCTGGATTTTTTAGAAGAAGAAAACCATAAACGGCTAGCCAATACCTCGAAATGAGACTCGCTGAAATACCTTTATTGCTGCTGGCCGGTGGGTTTGGTACCCGCCTTTCTGCCGTGGTAAAAGATGTTCCCAAACCCCTGGCACCCATTCATGGTAAACCATTCCTGGCCTATTTGCTGGAAAATTATTACCGGCAGGGTATACGGAAATATGTGTTTTTGGTACACCACAAGGCCGAATTAATGAAGGATTTTGTCAAGGAGCAACAGGAAGCCGGCATACTTAAGGATTGTATGATAGATCTCATTGAAGAGGAACAACCCATGGGTACAGGCGGTGCTATAAAAGCAGCTTTACAGGAACTGCCCGACATAACCGAATTTCTGGTGAGCAATGCAGATACCTACCTCAGTGCCGGGGTTGCAGAATTGCTGACCGTTGAAGCCCCTGCCTTGGCAGCAGTGTGGCAGGAAGATACCGGCCGATATGGATCGTTGCAGACGCAAGACAAAAAGATTATGCAGTTTATTGAAAAATCGCCCAATGCCGGCCCCGGACTGATTAATGCCGGCCTGTATAGGCTGAGCCGTAGCTTTTTTCGAGATATGCCTTCCGGATCTTTCAGTCTCGAGAACACCCTATTTCCTGCGTTGCTAAATAACCACAACCTGCAATTCATTCGCATCAACGCGGATTTTATTGATATCGGCATTCCCGAAGATTATGAAAAATGTAAACACTATTTAACCCTATGAATACAGCCTTAATGCATATAACCGGCAAATCTACCATCCGGGAAGCCCTGGAAAAAATTGACCTGAACCAGCAGGGCTGCATCTTCACGACCCATGAAAACGGAAAAGTTTGTGGTGTGGCCACCGATGGCGATATTCGCAGGGGGTTACTGAACGGACTGTCGTTGGATAGCGCCGTGGAGCTTTGTGCCAATCCCCAATTTGTGCATGCCGGCCACGGTGATTCCCGCGAGCAACTGCTAAAAAAACTTGACCAGAAAATTCGTGTGATACCTGTGCTGGATGCTGCAGGGACTTTGGTGGATGTAGTGACCAAGAACCGTTTGCCCGGACAAAAAGAACAGAAAGTGTATACCAGGGCTAAAGCCCCGGTGCGCATTAGCTTTGGAGGTGGCGGCTCTGATCTGACCCACTATTTTATGCAATCCGGTGGTGCGGTAATCAACGCCACCATTTCATTGTTTAGCCACGCCACGCTGCATAAACGCGATGACATGCGTGTGCGTATTCATTCCCATGATTTGCAGGGAACCCTGGAGGGTGAAAATCTGGAGGAAGTTTGCCGGCAGGAGGGCCGTTTTGGCCTGATACAGTCCGTTTTAAAAACCATACAGCCCGATTTTGGATTTGAGCTGTATCTGCACAGCGATTTTCCCATGAAATCCGGTCTGGGAGGCTCAGCGGTTGTTGCCGCAGCCATCCTGGGTTGTTTTAATGAACTCCGAATCGATAAATGGAGTCCTTATGAAATCGCCGAACTGGCCTATCAGGCAGAGCGGCATAACCTGGGCGTGGCGGGAGGATGGCAGGATCAGTATGCCACCATTTTTGGGGGTATCAACTTTATGGAATTCAGGGCAGACCAGAACCTGATTCATCCCCTGAAGATGAATGCGGATATTCTCAATGAACTGGAAGAATGTTTGGTGCTCTGCAATACCGGTACCATACACGAAAGTGGCGCGGTGCATGACGATCAGCGGAAAGAAATGGAGAAAGCAGCCATCAGAACCCTGGTTGATAAAAATGTGGCGCTCACCTACACCATGCGCAACATGCTGCTGCGCGGTCAACTGAAGGCGTTTGCCGAAGCTTTGCACCAAGGCTGGCAATACAAGCGGCAGTTCAGTGCAGCCATCAGCAACCCCGATCTGGATGCTTTGTATGATTTTGCCATGGCAAACGGAGCGCTGGGCGGTAAATTACTGGGTGCGGGCGGTGGCGGATTTTTCCTTTTCTTTGTACCTGCAACGGCGAAGCACCAATTGATGACGGCATTGGAAAGCAAGGGCAAGAAAGTTACCCCTTTCCGTTTCGAGCAGGAAGGATTGAGAAGCTGGCAAATGCGGGATAATTTCGGACAATGACAGTGCAAATCGGATCTTTCACGCTGGGCGATAACCGGGCCTTTGTGATTGCAGAGATTGGCAATAACCACAATGGCAGTCTGGAGCGAGCCCTTCAAATGGTAGATCGGGCTGTGGAAATGGGTGCCGATTGTGCCAAATTTCAGATGCGCCACTTGGATCAGGTGTACCGCAGGCGCAGCCTCGAAAAAAACGGGGAAGACCTCGGTACAGAATATATCCTGGATTTGCTGAACCGCTTTGAATTGAGCCTGGAAGAACATGGGCAGGTAGCAGATTACTGCAAAAAGAAAGGAATACTTTACCTGTGCACACCCTGGGATCTGCAAAGTATCCGCATACTGGAAAACATGGAGGTTCCGGCCTACAAAGTAGCTTCGGCAGACCTTACCAATCTTCCCCTCATTTCCGCACTGGCCGATACCGGAAAGCCGTTGATTCTCAGCACAGGAATGAGCACTCGCGAAGAGGTGCAGGAGGTAATTGCTTTTCTGAACCGCAGAAATGCAGCCTTTGTTTTATTGCATTGCAACAGCACCTACCCGGCTCCATACCACGATATTCACCTGAAGTGGATGCAGACCATGAAACAAATGCATCCCTACGTGGGTTACAGCGGGCATGAACGAGGCATTGCGGTTTCGTTGGCAGCGGTGGCCATGGGAGCCTGTGTGATAGAAAGGCATTTTACGCTGGACAGAAACATGGAGGGCCCGGACCATGCGGCCAGCCTAGAATTTGAAGAATTCAAATCCCTGATTCAGGGCATCCGCGAAATAGAGTCTTCTCTGGGAAGTTCTTCTCAAAGAACAGTCAGTCAGGGGGAAATGATCAACCGCGAAAACCTGGGTAAAAGCCTGGTGGCATCGCGTGCCCTCAGGCAGGGCGAAGTTATTTCATCCGGCGATGTGAAGGTGCTGAGTCCCGGACAGGGCCTTTCGCCGCTCCATTATGAGAAGTTACTGGGCAAAACGTTATCAAGAGACATGGAAGTGGAAGATTTTTTCTATGCTTCAGATCTGGGCGAAACCCGCGTAAAACCCGCTACCTATAGTTTTAAACATCCCTGGGGGGTGCCTGTTCGCTACCATGATTTCAAAAAATACGATGGCATGGTGAAACCGGATTTATTTGAATTTCACCTGTCGTATGCCGACATGGATTTAAATCCTGCGGATTTCTTGCAAGGACCCTACGAATGCGGCTTTGTGGTGCATGCACCGGAACTTTTCAAAGGTAGCCACCTCATGGATCTGGCAACCGATGATGCGGAATACAGACGCATTTCCATGCATGAAACCCAGCGGGTAATAGATATAACACGGGCATTAAAAGCATTTTTTCCCAACGAGAAAAAGCCGATGATTGTGGCCAATATCGGCGGATTTAGCATGGATGCACCGGTGGATGAAGCAAAAAAAGAACAGTATTATGCGCAGTTTTTTCAATCCCTGAATGAACTGGATACGGAGGGGGTTGAAATCATTCCTCAGACCATGGCGCCTTTCCCCTGGCATTTTGGCGGACAGCGCTACCAGAATATTTTCATCAATGTGGATGAGATTGTAGCCTATTGCAGCAAGCACGGTCTGCGTATGTGCTACGATGTGTCGCACAGTAAACTGGCCTGCAATTACTTCAACTGGGATTTTTATGAATTTTCGAGAAAGATTGCACCTTTCACGGCGCATATCCACATGGGTGATGCCCGCGGACTGAATGGCGAAGGACTTCAGGTAGGCGAAGGAACTATTGATTTTGACATACTGGGTGAAATTTTCAACGAGGGCTGTCCAGATGCCGGATTTATACCGGAAATATGGCAAGGCCATAAAAATGATGGTGAAGGTTTCTGGATTGCCTTAAGTCGCCTGAACGGCAAAATGTAAAAGGGGTTTCCAATATGCAGGAAGAAATATACAGAGAAATCAAAGCTTCGGCCGACCTGAAACTGGCAGTGCTGGTGGATATGGATTTGCAACAAAGGCTGGCCGACCTGGCAGGCGATTGTATTCGTGTACTGAAGGCAGGAGGTAAAATTTTTTTCTGCGGAAACGGAGGCAGTTTTGCCGATGCCCAGCATCTGGCCGCTGAACTGGTTTCCCGACTTCGAATCAACCGCGATGCGCTTTGTGCCATTGCCTTGGGAACCAACAGCAGCAATCTCACCGCCATTGGCAATGACTACGGCTATGAGCAGGTTTTTGCCAGAGAGCTGAAAGCCCTGGGCAGGCCCGGAGATTTACTCATTGCCATTTCTACTAGTGGAAACAGCCCCAATGTGCTGCAGGCGGTGGATGTAGCAAAAAACATGGGTATAATAACCTATGGCTGGACCGGACAATCCGGTGGAAAAATGGCGGATGTATGCCATTGTATAAAAGTTCCTTCAGTTCAGACCGATAAAATACAGGAAGTGCACATCATGCTGGGGCATATTGTTTGCCATCTCGTAGAATCAACCCTTTTTTCAAAGCCGTAAATGTTGCAATTTCTGGGTCTCAATCTGGGTGTAATGCAGGGCAGACTTCTGCCCAAATATAGGAATCGTTTTCAGGCGCATCCTGTAGGTTACTGGCAGAAGGAATTCAGGGTGGCCAAAGAGCTGGGATTTACCCATATTGAGTTTATCCTGGATTACAACGACCATGATAAAAACCCGCTGCTTTCAAAGGAAGGCAGGGCGGAAATAAATCAGCACATTCTGGAAACCGGCGTTAAAGTGAGGAGTATTTGCGCCGATTATTTTATGGAAGCACCGCTGCATGTCACAGATACAGATTCGGCTTTATCATCACTTGCTATGATGCAACAGCTGTTGGAATGGGCACCTGAAATCGGGGTGGAATGCATTGTATTACCCTGTGTAGATCATTCATCCGTAAAAACAGAAGCAGAAAAAAACCGGCTCCGGGAAGCCTTGTATAAATTGGTACCGGGCTGTGAGCAAAATGGCGTAACTATCGCACTGGAAATGGACCTCAATGCAGAAGATTTCAAATCCCTGATAGCGGAATTACCGGCTTGCATAACGGTTAATTATGACACAGGAAACAGTGCAGCACTGGGCTATGATATTGCGGAAGAATTTGAAGCCTACGGCAACCGGATTTCAGACATACACATCAAAGACCGTGTTTTAGGCGGAGGCTCTGTGCCCCTGGGCAGCGGCAACACTGATTTTTCGCGTGTAATGCAGGAAATTAGAAAAATACAATTTGATGGCATTCTTGTAATGCAGGCATACCGCGATGATGAAGGTATTGAAATCCTCAAATCGCAACTAAGTACACTCAATAATCTGGAAGATCAACACGCATGAATGTAGCAGCAATTGTTTTGGCAAGGGGTGGAAGCAAAGGCATTCCCAAAAAGAACATCATTGATTTTTGTGGCAAGCCGCTGATGGCGTGGACCATTGAAAATTGCATTCAAGGAGGCGCCACGTCTGTTTGGGTAAGTTCCGACAGCGATGAAATCCTGGAGGTGGGTAATAACTACGGAGCCCAATCCATTAAAAGACCGGATGACATTGCGGGTGATTTAGCTACCTCAGAATCTGCCTGGCTGCATGCAATAGACCATATAGAAGCCCAGACGGGCCAAAAAATAGACTGGGTGCTGGCTCCTCAGGTTACTTCCCCGCTGAGAGAAGCCTCTGATGTGCGAAGAGGAATAGAACTGGCCACTGCATCAGCCTGTGATTCTTACTTTTCCTGCAGCATGGCTGAAGACCTTTTTTTCTGGGAAAATAAAAACGGACAGCTGGACAGTGTGAATTATGACTGGAGAAACCGCAAGCGCAGGCAGGATATCCCCAAGCAATACATCGAGAATGGGTCTTTTTACCTATTTAAACCGGAAGTGCTGAAGCAAAACAACAACCGCTTTGGTGAAAAAATCGGGGTGGTAGAAATGGAATTCTGGAAAATGTTTGAAATCGATTCCATGGACGATCTTCGAATGTGTTCAGCACTCATGAAAGAATTTATCATAAAATAATAGCATTATGACAGACATACAAAGAAGCGGCAGGGTGGTGTATATGAACGGCACCTTCGTACCCGAGCACGAAGCAAAGGTTTCTATCTACGATTCGGCCCTGATGTTTGGGGATATGGTCTTTGAAATGACCCGTTCATTTAATAAAAAACAATTTAAACTCCGGGAACACCTGGAAAGACTGATGACGGGCGTGAAGATTCTGCACATACCCCTGAAAATGACCATCGACGAACTGGAAGAAGCCTGTTATAAGACCATAGAGGCCAACGAGCCGGTTTTTCTACCCACAGATGAGCACAGATTGATGATCAATGTGAGCAGAGGCCCGCTGGGTATTTACGCACCCATATTTGGCGGAAAAATGGAACCTACCGTAGTGATTGCCGATTTTCCGCTAAAGTGGACCGTGGCCAGCATGGGCAAATACTACGATAATGGCATCAACTCGGTTATTCCCTCACAGCGCGCTATTCCGGCTACACTGCTGGATCCCAAAATTAAAAACCGCAGCCGTTTGTATTACCAGATGGCCAACATTGAAGTGAGCCAGTTTGCCGGCGACAATAACTGGGCATTGCTGCTGGATCCGGATGGATTTATCACCGAAGGTACCGGCGACAATTTCTTCATGATAAAAGACGGGAAAATCATTACCCCGGAAGGCAGAAATATTTTACGGGGCATCAGCCGCGACTATATTTTTGAACTGGCGGCCCAAATGGGTATTGAATGCATCGAAAAGAACATTGAGCCTTATGATGTGTACATTGCCGATGAAGCATTTCTAACCGGGACACCCTTTTGTATTTTGCCAACCACCACCCTCAATGGCATTAACATAGGAGACGGGAAAATGGGTAAAATTACCACAGCTTTGCTGGAACAGTGGAGTAAGAATGTAGGTGTTGACATAATAGGTCAAATCAAAACCTGGAGCAACGAAGTGAGCCAGGCTGCCTCAGAAGCGCCAACCCCCTACCAGTTTAAAAGAAACTAGCATTGGAGTTATCACTGAAATCCAAAAACGTGCTCATTATAGGCGGCAGTGGTGGCATAGGAAGCGCTGTTTCCAAGTCTTTCTTTGATGAAGGCGCTGCGGTGCATATCATTAGCAGGAAGCAGCCTGATTTTCTCGAGCCGGGAATGTATTGGTATGCATGTGATATTACCCGTCAGGATCAGATAGCGGCTGTTTCAGCGGATATTTTGGCCAAAACTGGCGGCGGACTGGATGTGCTGGTGTGCAATGTAGGTTCCGGATCCGGCGAGGCCGCGGCTATACCGTGCGAGCATGAATGGCAACGCATGTGGCAATTGAATTTTTTGGGCACGCTGAATTGTCTGCAAACATTCGAAAGTGCCTTGCAAAAAGCACATGGTAATGCAGTACTGGTCAGTTCCATTGCCGGTATGGAGAGTCTTGGGGCTCCAACGGCCTATGCCGTTGCGAAATCCGCCCTTATCACCCTGGGCAAGGAATTGTCGCGCAAATGGGCACCGGAAGTCAGGGTAAACACCGTGGCACCCGGAAACATCATGGCTGATGGCGGAACCTGGGATGAAAAAATGAAAGCAAATCCCACCGGTGTTGCAAAAATGTTACAGGATAAAGTACCTTTAAATCGTTTTGGAACCCCGCAGGAGGTCGCAGATACTGTTTTGTTTCTGGCATCCGCAAAAGCGTCATTCATCACCGGATCTTGCATGGTGGTAGATGGCGGGCAAACAACCTCATTTCACTGATATGAATATTTTTACGCTCAGCAATAAAGTAGTTGTCATTACAGGAGCCGTGGGTCTTTTGGGCAAACAGCATGCCTGGGCGGTGGCTGAGTCCGGAGGCACACCGATACTTCTGGATCTGTCGCAAAAAGCATTGGATGATTTTGCTGCCGAAATTAACAGCAGGTTCACATGCAACTGTAGGGGATTTGCGGTAGATATAACCCATGAAGATTCCGTGAAAAAAGTGTGTGATGATGTGCTGTTGGAATATGGCAAAATCGACGGCCTGATAAACAATGCGGCAAATAACCCGAAAATGGAATCCAATGCGACCACCAATTTCAGTCGCCTGGAAAATTTTCCGCTGAATACCTGGACCAACGATCTGGCGGTGGGGTTAACCGGTTCATACCTGTGCATCAAATATTTTGGGGCAGCTATGGCAGGCAACAGGCAAGGTGGCTCCATCATCAATGTTTCCAGCGATTTGGGATTGATTGCCCCTGATCAGCGACTCTATAAAGATGAAAATGCACCGGCCAATCAACAACCGGTAAAGCCGGTTACCTATTCTGTGGTAAAAACCGGTCTGATAGGCCTGACCCGATATGTATCTACCTATTGGGCCGATGTGCCTGTAAGGTGCAATGCCATTTGTCCGGGTGGCGTAGAAAATGGGCAGCCATCTGATTTTATAAAAGAGGTTACGGCCAGAATTCCTATGGGAAGAATGGCCCGGAAGGACGAATACAAAGGGTTGATTGTGTTTTTGCTGTCGGAAGCTTCCAGTTATATCAATGGTGCCGTGATTGCGGCAGACGGCGGCAGAACCGCCTGGTAAAACATGCAGGATTTTCAACAGGCACTGTTTAATCTGGATAACCAACAAGCGGAATTAAGGTTCACCTTTTCTGATCAAACACCGATTTGGCATATTCTCCGCTGGCAGCTTCGCATTGCGGAAATGAAGTCACAGCCCCAAAGCGGTAAAAGTCAAAGTGCTACTGAATCGGTCTCTCTCATAAAGTATATGTTGTTTTGCCATCGGATACGACCACGGGCAAATCGCAGGGTTGATATCCTGAGCATTGCCAATTATGAGGGCAATCCGGAAGTACCCAACCGCATGACCTTGTTTTTGCGGGAATTGCCTGAACTCAGCAGGCAGGAATGGTTGTATTCGGGTCAAAGACGCATATTTGATAATTTACCCAACACCTATTCTTTTGATTATTGGTTCTTCAAGGCATGGATGAGGAGCAAGTTGGCGTTTAATGCTACCGACCAAAAATGGGAAGAGAAATTAGCGGGTTTTCTAGCCGAAATTCGGGTAACACTGCACCCATTCATAAAGCAGGGTGAATGGGAAAGCATAAAATCAGAGCTTTGTTTTATCAACCGCATTATCCCATACTACCGTAAAGCGCTCAAAAAAGCCCTGAAACAAGCAAATCCCAAATGTATTCTAGTTTCCGAAGGCAACAATGGCGAATGGAAGCAGGCAGTGTTGTTTCAGGTGGCCAAAGAACTGGGAATTCCAACTGCTGAGGTTCAGCATGGGGTTTTTAATTTGGGTATGAAATATGGGCCCAAATTGGCGGCTTCTCCGGCACTAAAAGCCATGAAAAGCGATTATGAACTGGTTTTTGGACCTTACCATGCAGGACTTACCAATGCTCCGGTTCAGTGTATTCCTTTCGGACACTATGACCTGGAGCAGGCAGTAAAGCGATTGAAAAGCAATTCGCCTTCAAAAAGGGACAAAGAAATCAATGTAGTACTCATTGGGGAAGGCATTCCGCCTTCATCTGTTGAAAATGGATTATTGAGGCACACACTCAGTGCATTACAGCAATGGAAACAGTCGTTTAGATTATGCATTCGGCTTCACCCTTCAGAGCAACCGGATGCTAAATATGAGCCGTTCTTTCAGTTTCAGGGGACATGGTATTCTACCCATAAGGAAGAAAGTATTTATGACGTAATCAATGAAGCTGATTTGATCGTTAGTCATGCATCCACCGTGGTGTTTGAAGCCCTATATTTTCAAAAAAAGGTATGCGTGCTGAGAGATGATAATACGGCTATGTATGTTCCCGAGGGTGTAGGTTTGCCTTTTTATAACGCTGAGAGTTTACTTGAGTTACTTAATCAGCTGGCATCAGATAAAAAACCACCTGCGGAAGAAAATCAATATTGGTCTATGGAAGGGGTGGCCAATAACTTCAGGCATTTTTGGAAAAACAGAATAGACAAATGATAGTCATAAATACCCCTTTCTGGATGAAGCAGTTAAAAAAGTCTATACCCGACTGGTTGATGGCGATGCGGTATGGAAGGATTAATCAGAAAAAAAATAGTGGAGAATTCGTAATAACGGCGGAAAGATAGGCAATGGATAAGGTTTTAATTGTCTCCTACACCTTCCCGCCCATGAGCGGCGTAGGAGGCCGAAGATGGGCCAAACTTAGTAATGCATTGTGCGAATCGGGCCACGAAGTGCATGTGTTTTGCGCCAAACCCGGATTAAGGGAAACATCCCATTGGAATGTTCACCCTTCGCTAATAGTTAATCGCTTTCCCAAGAAATATCCACAAATCTTGAATCATGTTCCGACGAGTGTTTTCGAAAAGATACAATATAGGTTAGCTCTGTTCGGTCTAAAATTTTTGACCAAAGCTAATTATTATGACAGAGGCATTTTTTGGAAGAAATATTTTGAAAAAATATGTGCTTACATGCTACAAAATAATATTCAAAATATAATTGTAACTGGGGGGCCGTTTTCTTTGCTGTATTATGCTGCCGAATTAAAAACCCGGTATCCGGAAATAAAACTTGTCGCAGATATAAGAGATGAATGGGGTGCCAATGAGTTTTATGGTTTTGGATTACTCGGTGAAAACAGAAAAACAGAAGAATTTAAAAGGCTTAAATTCACCTTGCAGCATGCCGACAGGGTGCTAGTCCCGTATCCATATATGAAAGAAAAATACATCCAAAAAGTTCCGGATAGCGCAAATAAAATCAAGGTACTTCCTCATGGTGTGGATGCTGTTTTTTTTAGGGATGAAAAGATTGCCCCAAAAAACGAGACAATTAATTTGGTTAATTTTGGCTCCATTCATTCCGGCCAGGAAGAAGCCATGAAAGACTTTTCTTCGGTTTTAGGGAAAATCCCTGTTCATATCCAATTTTATACCCATGAAAAAAAATATGAATCAATCTTTAGATTAGCCAATACAATCCCAAATCAGATCACTTTTCATAATCCTGTTGAAGAGAAAAAAGTGGCAGAAATATTAAGTGAATCGGATGCTGCTTTATTGTTTATACCCAATCATTTTAAGGATAGCATTAGTACTAAATTTATGGAAATTATTGCCACAAGAACGCCGATTGTGGCCATTGGAATAGAAGGGGAAGCATCTGAATTTATTTTAAAAAACAAACTGGGAATTTTTATTCCTTACAGCGATATCTGTTTTCGAATGATAAATCTGAAGGCAGAGCTGGATAATTTAAACTATAATGATAGTTTTGATACATCACCCTATCATTTCAGCAATCAGGCAAAACAGGTATTCAATATTTTACAGGAAATTTAAAGCAAATATGCATTTTCAAAATAAATCCATTCTCATTCTTTCTCCCCACACCGACGATGCTGAGCTGGGCTGTGGCGGTACCATAAAACTGCTGCTAGAACAGGGCAACGAAGTGCATATCGCCGCATTTTCGGCTTGCAGACACAGCGTGCTGGCTGGCTTTCCGGAAGATGTGCTTGTTCAGGAAATTAAGGCATCTACCCAGGAATTGGGTGTTCTTGCAGAAAATCTGCATCTGTTTGATTACGATGTGCGCACTTTTAATTTTCACCGCCAGGAAATTCTGGATGATATTCTGAATTTACGGAATAAAATTAAACCCGATGTGGTTTTTGTGCCGAGTGTTAATGACATTCACCAGGATCATTATACCATTGCTCAGGAAGCTGTTCGGGCTTTTAAATTTTCGACGTTGCTGTGTTATGAATTGCCGTGGAATAATTTTGAATTCAAAACCACCCTGTTTTATTCCCTGGAGCAAAAACATGTAGAAGCTAAAATACGTGCGCTGGCTTGTTACAAAAGCCAGGCGCACCGCCCCTATATGCAACCTGATTTCATTCAAAGTTTGGCCAAAGTGCGTGGGGTTCAAGTGGGACTACCCCTGGCTGAGGTGTTTGAGGTGGTACGCATGATTTATTGATGAGCACATCACACCCCATTCGTGTTTTAATGACGGGCGCCGGAGCTCCCGGTGGACCGGGTATTTTGCTTGCCCTGAGACAAGCCCCACAAATTGAACTCACAGTGGCCGATGCCAATCCGTATGCTTCAGGACGTGCTTTGCATGCGGATTTTATCCAGATTCCGGCTGCTTCTCAGCCTGAATTTGTTGGAGAAATGCTGCGGATTTGTCGGGAAAAGCAAATTCAGGTGCTGTTACCCCTGGTAACCCGCGAACTTGAGTTATTATCCCAATATCTAGCTGATTTCAGGGCCATTGGAACATCCGTGGTGGTTTCTGATGATGATAAATTGAACAGGGCCAATGACAAGGCGTTGCTAATGCAAACCCTAATCGCCGCGAATATTCCCGTTGCTGAATGTTATACCGCCCACAGCGGTGCGGAAATTGAAATGTTCGCAAAAAAACTGGGGTATCCTCAAAAAAAAGTATGCATTAAACCTGCCCTTTCCAATGGAAGCAGGGGCATGCGAATTCTGGATGCATCTGCAGGTTCTTTGGCATCTTTTTTTGAGCAGAAGCCCAACAATACGCATACAACCCTACAATCGGTGCTGAATATTTTTAAGGATGCCGTATTGCCCACCATGCTGGTGATGGAATACCTTCCTGGTGAAGAATACACGGTAGATGCCCTGCTGGATAATGGAGAGCCATTGGTAATCCTGCCACGAAAACGGATCAGCATGAACAATGGTATCAGCGTTGCAGGTGAGTTTGAAAATATTCAGGAGATTATAGATTACGCCACAGCCGTTTTCAAGGCAACAGGGCTGCATGGCCCAAACGGATTGCAAGTAAAACGCAGTGAAAACGGTGAATTTCGTATTCTGGAAATCAATCCGCGATTACAGGGAAGCACCACCACCGCTTTGGGTATGGGTATTAATTTGCCGTTACTTGCAGTGCAACAAGCCATTGGAATTGACGTAAAATCGCTTATTCCTGAACCCAGGTGGGGCTTGCGGTTCACCCGCTACTATGCTGATGCGTGGTTTTCAGAAACTTAAATGATAATTGTCGCACTACTTTAACCCATAACAAAGAACTTTGCTACCGGAATGAACGCTGAAACCTTGGTGTCGAATCCCTACATTCAACAAATTATTGAATTAAACCGCATTCATGAAGATCGTGCTGAACTGCACCGTCTGGCGGGTCCAATACTTCAGGCCATGGGCAACGATGCTGAATTCCTAAAACAAGTGCTACAGCGCAATTTTGATGATGAAGGGTATCTCAAACAAACCTGGAGTCAATATAACATACCCTTTCTGTATATCTACGAAAACGAAGATATGGTTATGAAAATCCATTTCTTTGCTTCGCATCCTACACACGCCAAAGGAATTGCTGCCCACTGCATACATCATCACAACAATTATATGCTGACCACGGCAGCTATTCTGGGTTCCGGTTATGAAACCATGCTGTTTGATAAAAATATCCAGGTTGAGGGCGGCAAAACTAAACTCAGGGTAAGTAAGCATTTTACCCAGCAGCAATATCCCGTGCATACCATTGACAGTTGGGAACCACACATCGTATATCTTCCCGAAACCTACAGTGCCACCCTGCAGCTATGGACACCCGATAAAAAGCGCGCTACAGATTCCTTGCGTCACAACCCGCTACTAAAAGCGTTTAAAACACCCCTGCGGAAAGCCATACAGCTGCTCGGAATGGAAAAACAGTTCGGTATTTCGGTGGCCAATACGGTGCAGTGGTATCCTGATGGAGATGCCTTCACGGGTATTGATGAAAATGAATATTTTGCTCCAACCCGCAGTGCGGTGGGTCCGGAAATAGACAGCTACAGCATGCAAACCGTTTGTCGTTTTATTCAGGAAAAAGGGATTGCGGACATACAATACCTGCAGGAAGTTCTCAACCGCCCTCAAACCCCTTCCTACTATAAACCCTGGCTGCAAAAACTCATTGAGGGAGAAGACATCCCCGAAACATTTGCCAAAACAGAAATCAACATTCCCATGAAATCCTACACCCGCGAAGATGTAATGCGGGCTGCTGGTTATTCAATAAATTGAAAAAACTCCGGATTATTTACTATTCCCCCCATCCCACCCACGATATTGTGAGTGAAGTGGGCTACAGCACACACCAGCGTGAAACCATAGCGGCTTTTCGCCAATTGGGTCATGAGGTTTTGCCCGTGGTGATGGGTGGCATTGAAACTGCTTCAGTTAAAAATCACATCGATGGTTTGACGCAGAAAGCAGGCAATGTTTCCGGTTTAAAGCGTTTTTTACCCGTTTTTCTTTGGAATGCACTGAAAGATATCCGACTCTTGATGCATGACAGAAGGGCTGGAAGGCAGCTTGAAACAGCTATTCATACTTTCAACCCGGATTTGATTTATGAACGTGGAGAATATCTGCAGGATAGCGGGGTCAATATGGCAACCCGTTATAGGATTAATCATGTGCTGGAGGTGAACAGCCCTGTTGTAGAGGAAATGGCGGCCTTCGAGGGTCCGGATTTATTTCGGTTTATGGGCCACTGGAAGGAAAGAACCAAACTGAGGAAAACCCATATGGCAGTAGTTGTTTCTTCAGCGCTGGGCGAATATCTGCGAAAGAGATACCAATATAAGGGTAACTTATTGATGATTCCCAATGCTATCAATCCTGATAGGGATATTCCCGGTGCCCAGGAAATAGCGGAAATCCGAAATCGCTATGCGGCAAATAGCAAGATCATTGGATTTGTAGGCAGCCTGTTTCCATATCATGGTGTAGATAAGCTCATTGATGCGTTTAAACGTATTTTGGCAGAAAGGAAGGACTTGCATTTGTTGATTGTGGGTGATGGCAACATACGCGAGTCTTTGGAAGTACAGGCCTCATCGCTTCCGAAAGGAACTTACACTTTCACCGGCAGGGTTCCACACAGGGATGTAATGGCCTACATCGGCGCCTTTGACATTGCGGTTATGGCTGCATCAAATTGGTATGGTTCTCCCATAAAAATTTTTGAATATGGATTGATGGGTGTGCCCATTTTAGCACCAAATACTGGTCCGGTGCGCGATGTGATGGAGCATGAAAAGGACGGATATTTGGTAGAACCGGATGTAAATGCTATCGCCGGGGCATTGATAAATATGCTGGATCATGAAGATAAATGGAGAAAAACAGGTGAAAATTTCAGGCAAAAAATTTTAGAAAAACACACCTGGACCATTCACGTGTCTACCATCGTAGAATCTGCTGCAGCATTGACATTGCGGTAATATTGACGAATCTGAATGGCCGCAAAAGCATATAAGAAAAAGAAGAAGTAAAATCCCTGCCCGATATAATTTCCTGTTCTCAGTAATCGAACGATTAACATTAAAAACACCCCTTGATTGATGAGGGTGAGCATCCAAAGCTCCGGTTCTCGGATTCCTTTTTTGTACACAAAGAAATAAAAAATTGCAACCATCAATAATCCAAGCCCAATCAGCCCCCCTTCAGACAGCATGCGAATGAAAAGGGAATTGGCATCTTTGGAATTGAAATTGCCATACATTTTTTGCAGGTTTTTATCCAAAAAACGATCAAAATAACGCTGGTAACTCAGTTCATGTGAACCCAGTCCGGCGCCCGTTATGGGGTGCGATTCGAATGCCTGCCCCGCTATCAAAAAATTGGAATAAAGGGCAAAAGTGGATGAATTAAGTTTGGCAATTTCTTTTTTATCCATTACACCTTTATAAACAAATGCCTTGATGGTATCGTCAACCCTCACCTGCAATTCAAAAAACAGTTTTCGCAAATTGGAAATCTGGGGTAGAATTACCAGCAAGAAAATGGGAATAAAAAACACCCCAAACCTGCGTAAATCAAAAAAGCCATGATTTACCCCAATCAGAATTATACTCATCCCAATGCCCGCATAGCCTGCAGCGCTGAAGGTAAAGAGCATACACAATCCGACCACTCCCAGTCGAAACCATTCTTTTCGGTTTCGAACCAATTTAGGTCCAATCATGCAATTCATCAGATAATAGAATGCCGGAAGCAAAGCCACAGCGAGAAAATAGGGTTCACCCATGATGGAATAAACACGGTTAAATCCGGTAGAAGTAATTTTGTAATTTTCCCAAAAATTGGCAAAACCCAACAGACGTGTAATGTTTTCAATGGCTGAACCGGCAAATCTGTCTTTGAAACCCAGTATATGCATCCCCTGCTCTGTAATCCCCCACATGGATACCCAAAACGCGCCGCTTACGTAGTATTTAAACACTTTAGGCAAATCAAAATCATTAAATTTAATTACACTGAAATAGGCGATTGAAGAATAGGCAATGCCCAGCATTTGTTTTACCATAGAAAACTTTAAGCTTCCACTGGCAAAACCGCCAAACAATGAGTTGGTGAATAACACCAAAATGCCCAGTAAAAACCAGCTTGGCCAAAATGGTATGGCTTTCCTTTTGCGGAGGTAATGAACAATAAAAAGAATCCAGATTACATAGTAATAGTAAAAGTCAAATGCTACAAAAGCCCTGTTTGATTCATCGCCAAACCGGAAATCATCCATAAAAACCGTAAAGATGGTCAGGACGATTAAAAACTTTTCCAGCCGCATTGGATGGGCAAATTAATGATAAAAGCCTATTTTAGCCTATTGTTATCAGACCAATGACCTATTTATTTCTTTATACCGAATTGGCCGGCTACAGCATTGACTGTTTTAGGGAACATATTAAATTAAACCCTGAAGATAGCATCCATGTTGTACACCATCCCATTAATCCGGAAGCACCTTTTCAATTTCAGATTCCGGACGGTGTTGAACTGCACGAAAAAAGAAATTTGGGTACAGAGGGGATTTATGTATTAATAAAGCGGATAAAACCCGGTTTAATCATGATGTCGGGCTGGGCAGACAGAGATTATCTGCGTCTGGCGCGAATGGCGTGTAAGAATTATCGTTTCGTTTTATGCCTAGACAACACATGGAGAGGAAGTGTCAAGCAGTGGTTGCTGTTATTGCCTGCTTATTTTATCTTGAAATCGATAACCCGTTTTTGCTGGGTACCAGGTGATCCACAAAAGCGATATGCCCTGAGGCTGGGCTTTCATGAAAAGAACATATTTACGGGTTTTTATGCAGCAGATTTAGCACGATATCAAGGAAAAGGAATCTCTAAGAAAACACCAAATCGCCCCAAACGATTTTTGGTAGTGGCAAGGTACATTCCCCAAAAAGGCCTCGAATTACTTTGGGAAGCATTCATTGATTTGTTTAACGAAGGGCACAATCAATGGGAGCTATGGTGTGCGGGCACAGGACCTAATTATCAGCATCGGATTCAGCACGAAGGGATCAGACATTTGGGTTTCATACAGCCGGAGGAAATGGACTATGTAATCACACAGACGGATGTTTTTGTATTGCCATCCTATTTTGAACCATGGGGCGTTGTCGTACAGGAATTTGCGGCGGCCGGCATGCCTATGATATTGAGTGATGCGATAAATGCGCATCATGCATTCCTGAGAAACACTGAAAACGGACTACTTTTTCAAAGCGGCAATGTCATTCAATTAAAATCAGCCTTGTTAAAAATGATGAATTCCAGTGAGGAGCAGCTTACCCAAATGGGTAAAGTCAGCATTGAACTTGCCAGCACTTATAGTACTAGAAACTGGTCAGAAACCCTACGCAAACTGGCTTCTGTTTAGATACACATATCGCCCCACCCGTTCCTGCCATGTACCCATCGGGGCCACACCGGCAGATTTCATCAGGGTAGAAAAATCGGAGTAATCTACTTCGTAGGCGTCTTCCCCTTTCTCTATTTTCATATTGGGTGTTGCCTCCATCAATTGGCAAATGTGCAGGTAAATGTCCTTTACCTTGGGGGCATTTCCAAAACCCGCATTGATGCTGCCTGTGAAACCCGCGTTTAACAGCGTGTCCACAATGCTCGGCAGCAATTGAACCTCCATGAGTTCGCGGTGGGTGTTGTCAAAAATGGTAACTGTTTTGCCATCAGTAATACTTCGCATGAAGTACGGAAACAAATTGGAACCATTGCCACCTTCACCCATCATGTTCGGCAATCGTATAATAAGATGCTCCGGAAAAGTTGTCCGAATTTCATGCTCCATTTTCAACTTGTGAAGAATGTAGGGAGTGTGCTGTTTGGACGGGTTAAAAATGCTTACGGTAGAAAAATAACAAAGCAGTTCCTGGCTGTCCTGCATCCTAAGCAAAGAAAATTCCCGCTCAAACGCCAATGGATTGGTTTCACCCGAATCTGAAACACCAGAGCAGAAAAAGGTTACCGATTCCCGGTCAATATCCCTGAGACTGTTGGCGAGTAATCCGTTCCCGATAATCATGAGCCGCTGATTGTAAATGCGAAACTAATTGATTTACCGTAGATTCCCATCGAAACTTGTGCAATACTTTTTGATAACAGGCCATTTGTTTGCCATGAAGATCAGTTGCCGGTGTTCTGATGATCGCCTTCATGGTGTCTTTGAGCGACTTACTGCTTCCGGGTTGTAGAAGCCACCCGGTGTATTTGTCAATAACCTTGGTAACCGCCCCCACCTCTGACGCAGCAATGCATAACCCCCTGGCCATTGACTCTATAATGATGGTTGGAAAGCCTTCTGAAAGACTTGGCAAAAGCAATACCTCACAACGATCTTTAAGGGATTTCAATGCCTCTGCGGATAGATTGCCGTGGTAACGAATCCTTGGGTCTTGCAGCTCCATTGGTTTGGGTAACTCACCTACAATGTCAATCTCAAACGTTTCATTGTCCGTAATAAGCTCTTGAAGGGTTTCATGCAGTAAATGATATCCCTTGCGGTATTCGTTTCTTGCTACAAACAAAAACTTGCGAATCAATCCGTTCTCCTTTGGGGTTGGCTCAGGATACAGCCAAAAATCGTCTACAGCCCCATACTGTTCGAAAATACTTGCATCCGTTTTACCCTGTTTTATTAAAATTTCCTTTACATCCCCGCCATAAGAAAAGATATAATCCGTCAAACGGATGATAGGAACCGCCGGAATTCGCATCAGCATTTTGTGCAGCATTTCTTTCACAGCAAATGCCGGCTGAAACATTTCAAGGCCGTGTAACTGAACAATGACGGGTATTTGAGGGCGGTTTTGCCGGGCCAGCCAGTGCCATAATGTATAACCTTTCCCAAATAGGATGTCGGTGGTTGATATTTTATGGGAAAAATAGTTTGTAATCCTTCGTGAGTACAAATAACTTGCCACCACATAATGACCCGGAAAACGGGGCAATTTTGGATAAGGAATTACATGAAATCGGATGTTGTCAGGTCGCACATTTCCCCAGAACCGGGATTCCGCCTCTTCGGCATTGCTGACCCCATGGTTGGGGATCAGCACATCCACCGTATGCTCGGTTCCTGCCAGGTGCCGGATAATGTAGGCAGCATGCTTTTGCATGCCTCCCAGCACAAAAGGGTAAATTCCGTCAGTAGCGAATACAATGTTCAATCAGGTTGCAAATTACCGCAATTGGGAAGATAAATGTGTGGGATTAACGGTATTTTTGGCTTAAAAGACAGATTCAGAACCACAGACATGCTGGTTCACATGAACAATGCACTGGTTCATCGGGGCCCTGACGCAACCGGCATATTCACCGATGAAAATATTGGATTAGGGCATCGGCGCCTAAGCATCATTGATCTTTCTGAAGAAGCACGCCAACCCATGACATCCGCCAGCGGGCGTTACACCATCGTTTTCAATGGTGAAATTTATAATTATAAAACCCTGAGGGCCACTCACAGAAAATATCCCTACCGAACAGAAACGGATACCGAAGTGATTTTGGCCCTGCTGGAAGAATATGGCACTCAGGCGTTCCCCATGCTCGATGGGATGTTTGCCATGGCCGTCTGGGACCGCGAGAAAAAACAGCTTTTGCTGGTTCGAGACCGCATGGGGGTAAAACCCCTCTATTTCTGTCGCGGTGGTGATATGCTGCTGTTTAGCAGTGAAATTAAGGGCCTGCTCGCATCGGGGCATTTTAAAGCCCGCATCAATCGACGTGCCTTGGGCAATTACCTCATGTATCAAACGGTTTACAGCCCCGAAACCATGGTGAATGGTGTGCAGATGCTGCCTGCCGGCTCCTATGCCGTTGTGGACGATAAGGGGTTTGGTGTTCGCCACTACTGGCGCATGGAGGACTGTCGCGACAAATACACCTTGCCGGGCCCGTATGAAAAGGTAATTAAACAAACCCGTGAACTCATTTTCAAGGCCGTAGAAAAACGCCTGATGAGTGATGTTCCGTTGGGCGCATTTCTTTCCGGCGGCATTGACAGTTCGGCCATCGTGGCGGTGATGAGCAAGCTATCGGAAAGACAGGTGAAAACCTTCAATGTGTATTTTGACGAACCGGAATTCAGTGAAAAGCGGTATGCAGAGATTATTGCCGATAAATACCGCACCGACCACCACCCGGTGCTGCTCAGGCCGGATGAGTTTTTGCACGATATACCCGAAGCCCTCAACGCCATGGATCATCCCGGCATGGATGGGCTAAACACCTACATTATATCCAAATACACCAAAAAAGCAGGAATTACCGTTGCATTAAGCGGTATTGGAGGGGATGAATTGTTTGGCGGTTATCCTGTATTTGGTTATCTGCAACAGTTGAAGAAGTACCGGTTCATCGGAAAGTTGCCCATGGGAATGCGCAAAAGTGCCGCAATTTTGCCCAGCCGGATGTTAAAAGGAAAAGCAGCCCAGAAACTGGCCATGCTCGCCGGTATGCCATCCTGGGACTGGGCGCATATGTATCCTGTTTTCAGACAGTCCATGAATATGCAGGAGCTCGAACAGGCCGGAGTCGATTACCACCGTTATTTTCAAACCGAAACGGATGATCCTTTTGGTCCAAAACTAGTTTCAGAAATTACCATTGCCGAGTGCAGCACCTACTTGGAGAACGTTTTACTGCGGGATGCAGACCAGATGGGAATGGCCCATAGCCTGGAAATCCGGGAGCCGTTTTTGGATAAAGACCTGGTGGAATTTATGTTGGCCATGCCCGATGATTTTAAGCCCCTGAAACCACCCAAACAACTGCTGATAGATGCAATGGGGGATTTACTTCCCCGTGAAATCTGGGACAGACCCAAAATGGGGTTCTCTTTCCCCTGGCAGGCATGGATGAACCGTGAACTCAAACCCTTCTGTACCGAAAGACTGGAATTGCTCAAAAATTTCGAATTGCTAAACCCGGCATACATTGACGGTCTGATATCAGGGCTGAATCAAAAAGATAACCCTAACTGGCATAAGGCATGGAGTCTAGCGGTTTTGGGACATTGGATTAACCGACAACAAATCCATGACTGAGAAAACCTGTGTGGTGGTGGTCTGCGACTGGTTTGACCCCGCTTTCAGGGCAGGAGGACCGGTTCAATCACTGGTAAATCTGGTGACCCAACTACACGACACCTACTGTTTTTCCATCATTTGCGGAAACCGCGACTATGGCTCAGACCATGCATTGCCGGTACCCACCGGAACCTGGACCGACTGGAACGGTATGGCAAAGGTGATGTATCTGGATAACAAAACCCTGTCTCGAAAAGCCCTGTTTTCAATCCTAAATGAAAATGTTTCTGCCAATGCTGTACTCTATGTGCAGGGTATGTTTTCTCAATACTTTAGCATTTATCCCATTTTATGGTGGCAGCGATCCAAACACAGAAAATTGGTGGTGGCCCCCAGGGGAATGCTGCACCAAACTGCAAGATCCGTAAAACCATTCAAAAAAGCGGTCTTTCTTACCCTGGCCAAATGGTTTGGTTGGTTCAACAACATAGACTGGCAAAGCACCCAGCCCGATGAAACGAAGGAAATGAGAAAGGTGCTTGGTGAAAAAGCCAAGATTTTGGAAGCGGCCAACATACCACGCAGTATTCCTCCGTATCAGATGCGGAATGATTATGGAGAGCGTTTAAAAATACTTTCTGTCGGCCGTATCTCCGACGAAAAAGATCCTGTTATGCTGCTTAATGCGCTAAGCCGGCTATCATTTCCGGCAGAGGCAACCATTATTGGTGATTATTCCGATGAAAGTTATTTTAATCGGTTTAAAAACGGGTGCAACCAACTACCAAAACATATTAAACTGAACCATTTAAGGGCCGTTACTCCATTGGAAATAGGCCAGTATTACCGCGACCATCAGGTATTTGTTTCCTGCAGCAAGGGGGAGAATTTTGGACATGCCATAGCCGAGGCCCTATCTTATGGTTTGCCTTGTTTTATCGGAGAAAACACACCCTGGACCGGCCTGAAGGGGAAGGGTGCCGGGCAAGAGCTACCCCTTGAACCTGCCGCATTCGAGGCCGCATTGAACGCTTACCATCAATTGTCATCCGAAGAAAAAGCGGAAATGTCGCGTTCAGCACACAATTTTGCGTTGGAATTTTTTCAACCGGAAGAATACCATAAACAATACAAAGCACTTTTTAATATCGAGGAGCTTAAAGATGAATAGCAACATAAAACTACCCACAAACTTGCGGATTGGCATTATCGGTGGAGGGCAGCTAGGTAAAATGCTCATTGAGGCTTCCCGCCCCTGGAATGTGAGATACAGCGTGCTGGAAAACGACCTGCATTGTCCGGCGTCGGCACTCGCAGACTGGTTGATTCTGGGTGATCTTAATAATGCCGAGAGTATTTATAATCTGGCGGCTGAATGTGATGTGATTACCTATGAAATAGAGCATATCAATAGCCATGCGCTGCTGGAGTTGGAGCAATCCGGTAAAACAGTCATTCCATCGGCTGCTACGCTGCAAATGATACAGGATAAGGGCCTTCAAAAGCAGTTTTACCAAAAACATGCCATTCCGTCGGCAGACTTTGTGATATGTGACAATCCCGCCGATTTGGCAGAGGCAGTGAAATCATTTGGAGGTGAAAAAGTGGTCATTAAACAACGCACCGGTGGTTATGATGGCAAAGGCGTTGATATTGTTGCTAAAAGCGACATAGAGATGGGGTTGTTTCAGTCGCCCGGACCTTGCGTGGTGGAATATTTTCATAACAATATCACCGAATATTCGGTGATTGTGGCAGCAGACCAATTCGGAAATGTGGTTACATACCCGCTCATTGAGATGTATTTTAATCCGCAGAGCAATTTGGTAGAATTTCTCTTTTCGCCGGCTGAAACCACTGCAGATTTGGAGGCGGAATGCAGGAACGTGGCAATGCATGCAGTTAGAGAATTGAAATCTCCCGGACTGTTTGCCGTAGAATTGTTTGTTACGCAATCAGCCGAGGTATTGGTGAATGAAATAGCCCCCCGACCTCATAATAGCGGTCACCATACCATCGAGGGAAGTTATACCAGCCAGTTTGAGCAGCTAAACCGAATTTTACTGGGTTTGCCGTTAGGCAATACAGCCATGATACAGCCGTCTGCGATGATTAACTTGGTGGGCGGTGAGGGGCAGACGGGCGCATACCAACTCAAAGATGCTGAAAAACTGTTAGCGGAGCCCGGTGTGTATGTGCATCTTTACAACAAATCAGAGATACGTCCTAAGCGCAAAATGGGACATATAACCGTGATGGCTGAAACGATACAGGAGTTGCTTGATAAAGCAGGAAAAATAAGGGATTGGGCGGTTTTTGAATAAGGTCAAACCGTCATAATTTCTTTTTCTTTCGCCGACAACACATCCTCGGTTTTCTTGATATAGTTGTCAATCGTTTTTTGAATTTCTTCTTCAGCACCCCGTGCCTCATCCTCGCTAAGCCCGTCCTTCTGCATGGTTTTCACCGATTCCATGAAGTCTTTGCGGATGTTTCGGATGCCCACTTTGCTGCTTTCTGCCTCTGCTTTGGCCATTTTAACCAAATCTTTTCTTCGTTCTTCGGTTAAGGCTGGCACGTTTATGCGGATCATTTCTCCGTCATTTTGGGGGGCAAAGCCCAGGTTACTGTTGATGATAGCAGTTTCAATGGGGCGAATCAGTGACTTGTCCCAGGGTTGTATGGCCAAAGTTCTGGCATCGGGGGTACCCACGTTTGCCACCTGACTCAAGGGTGTCGGGGCTCCATAGTATTCTACCATCACACCGTCTAGCATGTTGGGTGTGGCTTTTCCGGCACGAATGCGTGAAAATTCATGATGGGTGTGAGTGAGGTTTTTTTCCAGTTGATCTTTCAATTGGGTCAGCAGTTCATTAACGGTTGCCATAATGGATTATTACGGCAAAAATAATAAATACAAGGTTTGTTGTAGCATAATCCCGCCGCACTGTATGTTTTTCTTTGACAATGCCGTGGTTTAGTGGTAACTTTGAACAAAATTTCAAACATGAGTACTATCCTTTTTCTTGGCAATATGGGTACCGGCGAAATCATCATGATTTTGGTTATCGTGCTGTTATTGTTTGGCGGGCGTAAAATCCCTGAATTGATGCGTGGGCTGGGTCGTGGTGTGCGTGAGTTCAATGATGCTAAAAATAACGTGTCCAGTGAAATTCGCAAGGGCATGGACGAAGACCCCAACAAGAGCAAGACAGAAGCTTGAGCAGTTATCGGCGTATTTCCGACATTCAAGCCGACATCCGTGCGGGTAAAACCAACTGTGTTCAGCTGGTAAAAGCGTATATTGCCCGAATCGAAGAGAACAAACACCTGAATGCATTTCTCGAGGTTTGGGCTGAGGAAGCGCTCGACAGGGCTTCAGAAATCGATCAAAAATTCAAATCCGGATCCGCCGGACGTCTTGCAGGTGCCGTTATTGGCCTGAAAGACAACTTAGTGTATAAAGGACACAAAGTATCTACTGCGAGTAAGATTCTGGAAGGTTTTGAAAGCCTATTCACCGCTACGGCGGTTCAGCGGCTGCTGGATGAGGATGCCATCATTCTGGGCCGAACAAACTGTGACGAGTTTGCTATGGGTGCTTCCAATGAGAACTCAGCGTTTGGACCGGTACGCAATGCCATAGACCCCGAGCGGGTACCCGGTGGCAGCAGCGGTGGCAGTGCCGTTGCGGTGCAGGCCAACCTTGTGCACGCAACACTCGGCAGTGATACTGGTGGGTCCATACGTCAGCCGGCTGCTTTCTGCGGTTTATTTGGCCTTAAACCGACTTATGGACTTATCAGCCGATGGGGGTTGCTTGCGTACGCTAGCAGTTTTGACCAGATTGGTCCCCTTACCCATTCGCTGGAGGACAATATGTTGCTAACAGAGATCATGGCAGGCCCGGACGACCAGGATGCTACTGTTTCTGACAGGCCCGCTCCTGCATACACGCTGAATCAACCTTCTGCAAAATACACGTTTGCTGTAATGCGGCAGGCCATAGAACATCCGGGGCTTGACGCTGAAGTAAAAACCGAAACCGAATCCTTGATTCAATCCCTGCTTGATCAAGGGCATTCCGTTACCTATTTTGACTTTGAGTATCTGGATTATCTGGTACCGACGTACTACGTGCTTACCACAGCAGAAGCCAGCAGCAACCTAAGCCGCTACAGCGGGCTGTTATACGGTCACAGAAGCCAGCAATCCAAAGACCTGGAATCTACCTTTACCCTAAGCCGGAGTGAAGGTTTTGGAGAAGAAGTAAAAAGGCGCATTATGCTGGGAACGTTTGTGCTTAGCAGCGATTATTATGACGCCTATTACAGCAAGGCGCAAAAAGTAAGACGCATCATCCAGAACAAGACCCGCGAAGTTTTGGCAAGTGCTGATGCCATTCTGATTCCTACCACCAGTACCCCGGCGTTTAAACTGGGTGAAAAATCCAAAGACCCCATTGCAATGTATCTGGCGGATTTATTTACCGTTCAGGCAAATATAGCAGGCAACTGTGCCATCAGCATTCCCGTGGGAAAAACTGCAGCCGGTTTGCCTGTGGGCATGCAATTGATGTGTGGGGATTTTGAGGAGCAAAAACTCTTCGATGTATCAACCGAAATCCTTCGTATTTGTCGTTCATGAGGGCTATTGTACTTTCGCTGTTTGTTCTTTCTACGCTTTGTAATGACCTTACTGCCAATGTTTGGGAAAACCGCATTCGCGCCTTTGAACAGGTGGGATTACCCCATTTTTATAATGCCGCAGTACAGCGCAAAATAGATACTCTGCTGCTCAACCCAAATCGCTCAACTGCAGCATTGGTTGGAAAGCAAGCGGCATTTCAGCCCTATATCGATCATGCCCGGCAGATTTATACATTGCCATGGTTCATCAGGTTTTTGCCTGCGGCCAATACCGGCCTCAATAGCCGATATACCGATGCAGATGGGTGCACGGGAATATGGCCGCTGAGCTTCAGCATGGGCAAGAAATATGGGTTGAAACAAACCTCCGTGCTGGATGAGCGACGTTCGATTGCTGCTTCATCTAACGCGGCTTGTCATTACCTCAAAGAATTGCAAGGAATTTATCGCGACTGGCAGAAAACCATTGTGGCTTTTCGCATTGGTGCAGTCAGGCTTAATCAAGCCATTAGGCAGGCCGGTAACAGCTTAAAGTTTGAAGATATATACAAACAGCTTACCCCGGAAGAACAACAGCATATCGTAAATTTTTATGCTACGTTGGTGGTGATGTATCATTTTGAGGAGACCGGGCTCATCAAAGAGGCGTATCCAATGATGAAAACTGATACCGCCACCGCCCGATGCATGCTTCCATTCGGTTTTTTTGAAGAAAAAACAGGAATTACATCCGATGAGCTACAACAAATAAACCCCGAATTTAAGACCCCTGTCATTCCTTGGTTTGGTGAACCGGCTAGCTTTCATATTCCGGCTGCTAAACGAAACGCTTACCTCAAAGTGAGGGATAGTTTATGCATCATGTTGCAACAAAAAAGTATGCCCCCTGTGGTATATGATACCATTATTACCGTAAAAGACAGCATTACCTACATTGAAATAAAACCGCGCAGCGAAAGGGGCGTGGAGCCGTCAAACAATGGTACTTCTGCTTCTTCACCACCGGTTCCGCCGGCCAAAGTATGGGTAATATATAAAGTAAAACCCGGAGATGGATTTTATACCTTGTCCGATGTTTTTGACTGCTCCATAACGGAGATGAAATCCTGGAATGGAATCAGAAACAACACGCTAATGGCAGGCAGTGTGCTTCGGTTCTCTGTTCCTTATGCCAGAAAAAGCCAATACGAGCAGATTAACAGAATGAATGCAGTTGAAAAGCGAAACGTAGCCAATAAAGATTAATTGTTCTTGCGAAAACTTCTTATTCTTCTCTTTATTATAGCATCCCTTGATGCGGTTGCTCAGGGGTATCCCATTCAGAAAACAGGGGAAAACATTCTTATTGATGGCAATTTGACCGAAGATGTATGGCAAAAAGCGCCTTTGAAAGGCGGGTTTATTCAGCATTTTCCTTATGACACATCTGCAGCGCTAACCCAGACCGGTTTTATGCTGACATACGATGAACAGCGGCTGTATGCGGCATTCATCTGTGTAAATCGCAACCCGGACAAACCCTTTGTGGTGCAGAGTCTAAAGCGAGATTTTAGCATTACCCAAAGTGATGCTGTCGTACTCACATTGAGTCCGTTTGGTGATGGTCAAAATGGCTTTTCCTTTGGGGTTACCCCTCAAAATGCGCAACGGGAAGGTTCTGTAGAAAACGGAGGTGGATTTGGGGTTTCTACGGCATGGGATCAGATATGGTACAGTGCCACCCGCATTACGCGTGATACCTGGTTTGCTGAATTTGAAATACCGTTCAAATCCCTGCGTTTTCCTGATGGACTTAAAAACTGGCGTTTTAATGTAGCCCGAGCTGATTTTCGAAACAATGAAGTGAGTACTTGGGTAAAAGTTCCCAGAATGTTCAACATCAGTTCTCTTCTGTTTACCGGAAGTTTGGAATGGCCGAAACCGCCCGCCAGAAAGGGTCCCAATATTGCCCTCATTCCTTATGTAAGCAGTCTTGCTACAGGCGAAAAAGGTGAGTTTCTCAAAGAAAACACACCCAGGGTTGGGTTGGATGCCAAAGTGGGCCTGAGTTCGTCACTCAATCTGGATGTGACCATTAACCCGGATTTTGCCCAGGTGGATGTGGATGAGCAACAAATTAACCTGACCCGATTTTCCTTGTTTTTCCCCGAAAGGAGGCAGTTTTTTATTGAAAACAGTGATCTGTTCGCCCAGTTTGGTTTTCGTCAAATACGGCCCTTCTTTAGCCGTCGTATAGGCCTTTCTCAGGCGGGCAACATCCCCATTGATGCAGGTGCCAGAATAACAGGAAAAATCGGCAAGGACCTTAGGGTGGGTATCATGAATGTGCAAACCCGAAGAATCGACTCGCTTAATCCGGCTAAAAACTATGCTGTAGCTGCATTTCAGCGGAAAATACTGGCTGCCAGTTATCTCGGGGGAATTTTGGTGAGCGAGCAGGCCGTAGGCGCTGTGAACGCAAAGCGCAATTCTGTGGCAGGGCTTGAGTTTAATTTGCTTACCCCCAACAATCGCTGGGTGGGTAAGGCATTTGTGCAAAAGGCCCTATACGATGGGTTGAATGCAAATAAGGGCTATGCCCATGCCTCCTATCTCTTTTATCGCACATTGAAATGGGAAGCCATGTGGAACCATGAATATGTGTCGGGTAAGTTTCGGGCACCAACGGGTTTTGTGCCCCGCATTGAAAACTATGATCCCGTGCTGCGTAAAACGTTTTTCATGAGTTATGGCCGCCTGGAACCCATGATCAGCCGGATATTTTATCCCAAAAGCAGTGTCATTAACAACTTCTCGTTTAACCTGTATAACAGCACCTATACCGATAGTAATTACAGGATAACAGAGGCAATTTCCACCCTTTCTGGAAAAGTGATGTTGCAAAACAGTGCCAGTTTCCGATTGGCCGCCAACCGAGAGTTTTTCTGGTTATTTCAGCCCTTTAATCCGGTGAATCCCAGAGACACCTTATTCCTTTCTACCGGTGAATACCATTTTCAAAGCGTGTCAGCATCGGCAATTAGCAACAATCGAAAGCCTTTGAATGGTTCATTGGAATGCCAGTACGGTTCGTACTTCGGCGGTGATAAGTTTTCCATTACCGGAGCTGTGCAATACCGCCTTCAGCCAAGATTCCTCTTTACCCTCAATTACCGCCGTATCAATATTGATATTCCTGAGCTTGGAAAGTCAACCCTAAATCTGATCGGGGCAAAAACAGAGTATAGTCTTAGCACCACCATGTATTTCACGGCTTTTTTGCAGTACAACACTCAGGCGGAAAATGTGAATGTAAACGTCCGTTACCAATGGCGATACAGACCCATGAGTGACTTTTTTGTGGTGTATTCAGAAAACTATGACCCCCGTTTCCTTACCAAGAACAGGAGTCTGGCATTTAAGTGGGTATACTGGTTTAATACCTGATAATTATTAGTTACGCCAACTGCTGTAACTGGATGAGTTTGTAATACAATCCCTTTTGGGCCAGGAGCTCTTCGTGGTTGCCGACTTCGGTAATTCGGCCCTGATCCATCACTACAATTAAATCTGCATGGGTAACCGTGCTCAAACGATGGGCAATGATAAAGCTGGTGCGGTTCTGCATCAATTTTTCCAATGCGGCCTGCACGGCTTTTTCACTCTGGCTGTCCAGCGCACTGGTGGCTTCATCAAGAATTAAGATTTGAGGATCTTTGAGCAATGCCCTGGCAATGCCGAGGCGTTGTCGTTGACCTCCGCTTAGTTTGCTTCCACGTTCCCCGATATTGGATTGATAGCCATGCTCCAGTTGCTCTATAAATTCATGGGCATAAGCCGCTTTGGCCGCATCAATGACCGAGTTTTCATCGGCGTCCGGCTTTCCCAGGGCGATGTTGTTGCGCACCGATTCATTGAACAATATACTTTCCTGGCTTACCATGCCCATCAGCTGCCTAAGGTCATCCTGCCGAAATTCACGCAAATCATGTCCGTCCAGCAGAATGCTGCCTGCATCCACATCGTAAAAACGCGCTATTAAATCGGTGAAGGTCGTTTTGCCTGCCCCGCTAGGGCCCACCAAGGCAATCGTCTGCCCTTTTCTAATGGTCAAATTTATGTTATGGAGAACCGCTTTATGGGGGTCGTAGCCAAATGAAACATCCCTAAATTCAAGCGAGTGCTCAAAGGCAGGAACTTTGGGATAAATCGGATCCTGAACCCGTATCGGAGCATTTACCAGTTCTTCGATACGGTGCAAACTTGCCTGTCCGCGAACCGCTGCCGAATAGGATGAGCTCAACGCCTTGAAAGGATTGATGAGCTGGCTGAATATGGCAAAATAGGTGAGAAAAAACTCCGGATTCAATGTTCCGCCAAAAACCATATTGCCTCCCAGCCACAACAAAGCTGCCGAAACCCCGATTCCAATGGTTTCACTGAGCGGTGAGGATAAATCATACCGCCTTTGAACCCCTATATTATTGCGGGTATAGGACCAATCTTCCTCGCTGTATTTTTTACGGAAAAATCCGGCGGCATTAAACGCTTTAATAATGCGCATGCCGCTGATGCTTTCTTCAAAAGAAGACATGATGCGGCCCGCCAACTCTTGATTACGCGTGCTTTTTCTTCTAAGACTACGGCTTAGCAAACCAATAAAAATGGCCGTGAGGGGCAAAAAGATTACAATATATAAGGTGAGTTGTGGAGATAAGAATATTAAAGCACTGAGGAAAAGCAAAATGGTTAACGGCTGCATATAAAGAGCTTCCAACGATACCATCAGTGCAAATTCAATTTCTTTCATATCATTGCTCATGCGCGATAGTAGGTCGCCTTTGCGTTCTTCGTTGAAATAGGCTACCGGCAGTTCCAAACAGCGATTGTAGATGTTCATTCGCATATCGCGAACGGCCAGATTGCGCAATTTTGCCATCACGCTCATGGCGGCAAACCGGCTCAGATTTTTAATGATGGTAATGAAAACAAGGGCTATACAGAGAAAAGCCAGAGCCCTAAGCGGATCGCCTTTGGCCATTCCACTAAACCAATGAATGAACTGTTCGTATTGTGCAGCGAACCAGTTGCCTACTTCCAGTCCTTTTGTGTCCAAACTTGGGGCGGCATCACTGGGTTTAAAGAGAAACTTCAGCACAGGCATAATCATGAGCAGGGTGCCCAGATGAAGCAGGATATACAGCAAGTTAAAGCCGAAATTCAGAAAGATAAGCCCTTTGTAGGGCCGGGCATGACGAAAAAACTGCAGAATGGCTTTCACCTGTTTGCGAAATTACGCAAATTTGCACGGAACATGAGAAAAAGCATTGGCGTTTACCTGTTGGGTTTTCTGCTTTCCGGATGTTGGAACAATGTTGTTGAACAGGCAGATGCCCAGACAGACAGCATTTACATGGCTGCAGTAGCCCATGAAAGAAAGCAAAAAGATGATGCTTTTGCCATGTCTCCCAATAGTCCGTTTAGCGATATATCTAACGATTTCATGGGATTGCAGTATTACCCTGTAGCCAAAGAATGGAAAGTGAATTGCCGCTGGGATAAAAGCCAATCCGGTCATTGGGTTACTCTGCCTGATTCCAAAGGGAAAAAACGGGCATATATGGCTGCAGGAACATTCAAATTTCGCCTAGATCAACGAGAATTTCAGATTCCTGCTTACTTTGAGGATACCGCAAAAACTGCCTTTTTTATTATGTTCAGAGATTCTACCAATGGCGTGGAAACGTATTCAGGCGGCCGATACATTGAGTTTCAGCATGCCGGTTCCGACGACGTTGTGCTCGACTTTAACCGTGCTTTCAATCCGTATTGCCATTACAACCACCATTATGCGTGCCCTGTGGTTCCTGCTAATCACTTCATTCCTTTACACATACGCGCAGGCGAGCGCAGCTACAATTTTCAATAATGGTTTGGCGGGATTTTATAGCCTAACCCTAACGGAAGCAAAGGCCCCAAAACCATTGAGTCGGCCCGGCATTGCCAGGCTTTCCAGGCCTTCTAGGCGCATGTTTACTTGCAAACCGCCACGCTGTAGGGGTTTCCAGGTCCAGTAACTCAGTAAATTGATATTCCAGGTGTCAAAACCGCCCAGGGTTACACTGGGGTAAAATCGCAGTGCACCTATACCCAATTTTATTTTGGGCTGATATTCAAGCCGGGGTAAATAACCCGGTAAATTTCGATAGCTTAATCTAACGAAGCCCCATTTTTCATGATCCGCGGCAAGGTAGGCTGTAAAAGGGGCTAACAGGGTTTTCGATTTACGGCTGCTATCCAGTCCAATTTGCTGCTTTACGCTATCAATCCGATCCCCCAGCCAGTCGCCCCGAAAAATACGATTGAGCGATGTAACAGTAGTTTCCAAGCGCACTGTGCTGTCTGCCATACCCGGCAAGCGGTTGTAGGTTTTGAGGTTATTGGTATAAAACAGTCCGGCATTTTCCAAACCTACAAAAACCCTTTTCCATGGTCCGGAACTAAAATCATAAGTGATACCGGAGTTGAGAGTAAGGCCAAATCCGCCTTGGGCACGCTGCACACTGCCACCCCAAAGTAAATCCACATGCTGAGCCAGGGTGTCGGTGTAGACCTGTGCCTTGAAGTTATTAATAGCGCTGAAACTGCGCAACCACCCCGGGTTGATGCTTCCTTTGTAAGTTACCTTGCCTTTTCCATGGAATAAATTTTTGGATTTTTCAAATCCCAAACCCAGCTCCACCACATCCCACTGTGTGGCTTTCTTGATGTTTGCGTCCAGGGTTTGTCCCAAATACGCACCATTGCCTTGAAAAACGAGCCGGAAAGCATCGTCATTAAAGCGAATACCACCCATCTGATGACGGCGTAAATAGAATTTGTCAGAAATATTCAGCTGCATGGTGGCAGCAATTCCACCGCTAACCTGCGATTTTAAACGCGCTTCGGTCTGGGAAATGCGTTCTGAAGGAATATAACCTCCAAGCAAAAAACGTCCTGTGATGGACAATGGCATTCCGGCAGAGCCGCTTTCGCTTGAAATAGAAACTGATACCATTTTTGACTGTGTTATATAAACAGTATCTTTTGATGGCAGATTAACGTACGTATGCTTTTTAGCCGCTATGTCGGGCACTTTGGCGGTGTCATTTGTCTGTGCCTTTAATGTTTGGGTGGCCAGCAGCAGCCCAAAAAGGAATTTAAAACTGTGCTTCATACTCGGCTTGCAGACTGGTTTTTACCTTAAGTTTATAGGTATTGTAAATTTTTTGCTGGGTGCCATTTCCCACCACAAGGGCTTTGATGGCCACAGCATTTGCTTTTCTGAGCGCCTCTATGCGTTCCTGGGGAATAGTTGCCCGCAACACTGTTCTTGATGGGGCTAATGGTTCACCTGAAGGCGTGGTTTTGCCTGCCATGATGGTTCCCGGATTTACCGATACATCACCCAATGCATTGCCGTATTGATCCAGCAGGGAAAAGGCCATATCTACCTCGAACGGATAATCATTTTCTACATCAAAAATTATGGTTGCGCTTTTCACGCGCTGCACCTGAGGAACACTGGCTGCTTCTATGCCCTGGGTATCGCGGAGATTTAATCCTCCCACCGTAAAACTCACCGGTGCTTCCAGCCGTAGGTATATGTCGGCACTGGAATTGTCGAATACAAAGTCTTTCCAATTGCTAATGTTACCATTGGGATTAGTTTCTACATCGATATCATAATGGATAAACTGGGGCAAATTCTCTACAAATGCCTTGATATTGGAATTGCTACCATCGAGTACCACCTGTTTGTCAGTGGTTTCCCCATACTTGAAGGGTGCAGGGCCAATAAACACATCATTATTGAGGGGCGATGCATTTAATTTTACTTTATTGCCACTAAAGATATTTTCACTTTCCAGCGATTTTACCCGCACCCGGCCTTCTGCACCAATGCTGTTTTTCACGAGTACTGAGGCCTTGAAATCCTTGAATACAATATTGCCATCAGCACCTTTGAATAGGGTGAATGGGGCCTTGCCAAAAGAGTTATTCAGGGTTTGACCCATATAACCTGTGGCGTATTCGGGCAGCAAATCTGTGAGTGCATAATAGATTCGCAGGCTGTCATTAAGGGTAACCTGTACCTTACGGCCGCTGCTATCCAGCGACACAATCATAATCTGATGAAACGTGTTTACGGTATCTTTAACATTGGGGTCCCGGCCACGATAATCCAGCAAATAACCGCTCATATCCACGGTTTCCTCTTTGCGTTCTGTAGCACCCGGTCTGGCGCCCGGCATTTTCACCACGCGCTCTAGTGGCACACCATTCAGACTCGCCGATGGGATTTTGAGCACCATGGTCATGTTTTCCTGGATGGTGGATTCCACTTTGAGTCTTAACCAACCCTGCTTTACCTTAAAAAATTTCACCTGTGGTCCACCCATATCCAACACCAGGGCTTCATCCTGCTCTATCACATTTTGGCTGGGGAAAGCAGCGATGGCATTGCGGGGGCGAAGATTTCGCACGGTGAGTGTTACCTCCACCCCTTTAGATACATTAATAAGCACCGGACCATTGCTGGCTTCGGTAATCAGGTGGCGAATTACGCCTTTTAGCCCTTTGTTTACGGTTTTATTGCGCAAGCTGATGCTTTTGGTAGCACTTGAACCCTCATTGATATTCAGGAATGAGTCTTTGGCTACCACCGACCCGTCTGAGGCGTTTTGTAGCTCAAACACCAGCAACGACACTTTTACGGGCAACTCATTGTTGATGGATATATCCAGAAAACCTGAATCCAGGGTGGCTGTTTCAAAAAATGCCGAGGCGTCAATATCTACAGGGCTTAGGTTGGTTTGGTTTTGTGCGGGAACCCCAATGGTTTGGCCGTCGAGCAAACGAAATGTCGGGTTTATCTGAGCCAGGGTAATGCGTTGCACAATACTCCGATCACTGAGTTTAAGGCGACGTAGGGTGAAGGCGGTATTCAGACTGGTATCGGGTGCAGTAACCCTAAGACTGCGGGCATTGTATACAAGGTTGTCATAAATCAGGGTATACCCACTATCCGAGGCATTGTTGACCAGATACCGCCTGTCTACATCATTCAAGGTCATTTCGGTGTTGAAGAGCGGTACGGCGAGATTGTTGTCCCAACGTGCAGCTTTTCGGCTACAAGCAACCGTGCTTAGCGCCACAAGGATAGAAAATAATGCTAAATTTCGCACAATTATGCGAATATAGGGTTTTGAGCCCTAAACCAAATTCAATCGCTGTAGGTATTGCACTACATTGACATCGAAAAACAACTGAGAGCCGAAAATTAGGGTACCCCAAAATGCGATGCTGATGCTTTGCCACAGGATGATTTTGTGTTTTTCATGGATGAATGTGGTGCACAACAGGGTACCCACCGGAATGCTGAGGATAAGGGGAGTGAGCATGGCAATGAGCGGAAGTCCGCCATGAAGACGCATCCACACCAGCCGCCTATTGGTTTTGGTAAAACGCTTTTTGGCTTTGCTGAATTTTTTTAGATAGCTTTCCAGCCAATATTCGCTGAAAGTAAACAGCACAACACCCAAAAACGCCCCTGCCGAGGTGAAAATCCATCCGAAAAGGGGATCGTGAAAACCGGCCAGCGCTACGCCCACCCCAATCAGATATTTTATGGTGGACCAAAGAAAACTCAACAGTGCGGCAGTTCCAAAAGACATATCAGCAAATGTACGGCAACCTCTGAGGCATTGTGCCGACCTTTTGGCGAATTCGTCGGGCAAAACCACAATAAAGCCGAAAAAAACCTGCAATTTTGCACCCATGTTGCGTTTGTCAATATCACTGTTCTTGGGTGTCTCGGCATTACTTGTGAATGCCCAGATACCGGGTGGTTTTGGCAGCATGGACAGAGAAACTCCGCTGGGAAGGACAGACAGCATGCGCAAAACAACCGGAGTTCGCGCTGATCCGGGTGTGGCGAGCTTCAAAGACCTTAGTGAAGGCAGAGACTCTTTTGCAAAATGGGATAGCACCATGCCTATGGCACAGCGGTACGACATTGCCAGAGCAACCGGTCAGCCCTACGTGGATTTGGGACATTATGCATCACCCCAAAAATCTCTATGGCTTAATCCTTTGGTCAATACAGGCCTGCAGACGGGTTTTAACCCCTATGTGTTTCAGAATGTGAGTCCTGAAACATTTCATTTTTATCGCGCCAAAGTGCCTTTTACCCGCTTTAATTATCAGCAAGGGGGGCTTGGTTTTATTGCCCTACAGGCACAGCATACCCAAAATATCCGCAAAAACTGGAACATTGCGCTCGATTACCGAAGCGTAAACAATAAAGAATATTACATCAACAGCAAGCAGGATCATTTGCACAGGGGTACTTCTCTAGGCAGTTATTACGCGGCTAAAAGTGGCCGTTTGAAGCAGTTTACCATTCTTTCCTGGAACCGAGCCAGGCGGCTGGAGAATGGAGGAATGGATGATGACACGGTTCTATATTTAGATAATGTCATAGATACACAAAGCCGGTATAGTATTAATACCCGCGGCACATACAGCCCTCGGTTAAGCTCAGCACAATCGGTGTATGCCAACAGACATCACCTGGTGGAAACCCATTATGCCATGGGAAAAGGGCTTCCTTACCTCTTTCACCGTGTCGACTGGACCCGCACAACCTATAGATACCTGGATCCACGCAGAGACACCGGGTTTTACGGGGCCCAAACATACCGCAGTACCGACAGTCTGAATGACAGTAGTGCGTGGAATGGACTCAGCAATCGCATTGGGTTGGGTTATCAGAAAACAACCCCTGCCTCTGTGTGGGGGCTTAGGGCATGGTATTCTCATGAATGGATGAGCTACGGTGCTAAATATTTACTGCTGGGTAAGGATGTGAACACTTCACAGGGCTTGCATGCCAAGGCACATGGTCAAGGAAAAAACTGGCATTTTCAGGCCGAGGGTTCCTCCTATCTAAGGGGTTACAATCAGGGGGATTACAATCTTCGGGTTTCGGGTGGCTGGAAAATGGCTAATCAGTGGTCTCTAAATGCACGTTATCAGTCACAAAAAGCCATGCCGGGATTATTTCAGCAGCGGTTTTTCAGTAATCAGTTTCGGATCAGCAATGCCTGGCCTGCAGTGAAAACGATGGCTGCTGAGCTGGGGATATCTTATACCGGGAAACGCAACCGGTTATCGCTGACCTATGTGACAGGCAATGTTGAAGGCATGGTTTACAGCAGCGGAGAGGCAATTTTCAGGCGCTCAACGTCTCTCAATTACCGGCAAATACGAGGGCATATTCATTTACAGGCGGGCAAACTTCACACCGACCATATAGTTTACCTTCAAAATATTTCGGATGAAACGGTTTGGTCAGCACCCCGATTTAGCACATTAAGCAGTCTCTACCTGCAGGGATATTTGTTTAAAAAGGCGCTACATGCCCGTTTTGGGGTAGATGTGGCCTGGCAAAGCGAGCACATTGCCTGGGCGTATCGCCCCGACATGGCCAATTTTTACATTCGCAATGCAGGCAGGCCCGGCGGCAATTACCCCGTGGCAGATGTGTTTTTTTCAGGGGAGATTAAAACGGTAATTGTGACCTTTAAAATGGCACACATCAACAATTACCTGGTGAACTATGGGGTATCCAATGCGTTTATGTCCGCCCAGGGCTATGCCATAGAGCCACAGCGTTTTGTGCTAGGGCTGGTTTGGCGATTTCATTACTGATTTTCCAACGCCTGTTTTTTCAAGGCCAAAATGCTGAAATCAGATTTTTCCTTGCGGATGGTGTTACGCAGTGTTCCCAAACCATCAATGGTCATAACCACTTCGTCGCCATCCTTAAGCCATTGTTCCTTATAATTGGAATCATGTAATTTCCCGGTGCCGTTCAGTTCCAAAAAGCAGCCGGTACCTACTGTGCCACTACCAATGACATCGCCGGGATGGATATCAACGCCATAAGCGCATCGCTCAATAATTTCGGCAAAAGTCCAGTCCATATCGCCCATGTTGCCTTCACTCACCTGGATTCCATTTACAGTGCAAGTCATGCGCAGGTTGTAATTGGCGCCTGTGTGTCCGGGTTTTGCAGGTATACGGTAGGGTTCCAGTTCATCGGGGGTTACCAGCCAAGGCCCGATAACGGTGCTAAAATCCTTGCCCTTTGCCGGACCGAGGTTTAACAGCATCTCTTCCATCTGCAATCGGCGTGCACTCATATCGTTCATAATCATGTAACCGGCAATATAGTCATCGGCATCAGCAGCTTTGATATTGCGGCCTTTTTTACCAATCACCACAGCGGCTTCCAGTTCAAAGTCCAGTTTTTCAAAATGATCGGGCATACAATTGATATCGCCGGGACCCTGAATGGCCTGATGGTTGGTGAAATAGAAAATCGGATACATATCAAATTCCGGTATCATAGGTACCCCGCGGTTACGGCGGGCGGCAGCCACATGTTGCCGGAAGGCATATCCGTCTCTGCAACTGCTTGGATTGGGCACGGGTGCCAACAATGACTCGGGGTTGTAGGCCACGGCAAACGAAGCATAGTTACCCGCCATAATTTCCTTTTCAATGTTCCTTGCAACAGCACTGTTTTTTTCCCATTCCTTTAAAAAGGATGCCATGTCTTTGGGCATTGCGGGATTAATGGCGTGCAGGGAATACAATGCGTTGGAGCTATAGAGCCCTACTGAGGACTCACCATTATGAACAAAGGTTACCAGTTTCATGGCACAAAAATACGCATATTGACGGCTAAGACTTACCGCGTCAATACAATATATTCCTCTACTACCTGATTCAGAAATGCCCGGGTATTTTTAGGGGTTTCAGGCAATTCAAGCAGGCCGGCAATTTTGTCTGCACAGGCATTGAGGGCTTTCTCATACACCTGTCGGGTGTAATCTTCCGCTGCATACAAGGTGTTTTTGATGAGTAGAATGTGCTTTTCCTCGATATGACGAAGTTGTGGCCATTGTACCTCAACATCTTTTCGACTTTCATGAAGCCGTTGTAAATCTTTGAAACGATAATCCAGCTGGTATTTGCGACTTAATACGGCGGTACCTGCCATGAGGTCACCCAGCCGCTGACGTTTTTCAGAACCCAGTGCCAGGAATAATGCCAGAGATCCGCCTGAAAAGGTAAAGTCAAGCGGGCGCATAATCCATCGCAGGAAACAGTCGGTAAAACCAAGCGCCGCACCATCGGTTCGCATCACGCGTATGCCGGTGATGAGTTTTCCGGGTGAACGCCCATTCATAAATGCTTCAAAAGTAAAATGGTATAGGGTAATAACAGCAAACATCAGCCAGCCCCCCAGCTGTGTTCCCCCCAACGAAAACCCCAAAACAATAAGAGCAAGAAATTGAATGAACAGATCGGTAAGGGTGGCCACTGCTCTTGCCCCGATTGAGGCCAGGTCGTAGCTGAGTACCACTTGCTGTGCAGTTACTATTTCTATTGTTTTGGCCATTTACACGCAAAGTTACCTCCGGCAACCCGGTTTTTACCAAAAAATGCACGTAAAATTCATTATCCTTGCATGGAGAAATGCGGGAGTCCAAATTTATAAATCGCAATGGAGAGAAGTGGCAGCAATTTGAGGGAGACATGCGCTTTAAAAATATGCCCCCAGACGAGTTGGAAAGGGCATTTCTTGAACTCAACGATGATCTTGCATACTCCAGGACCTATTTCCCTAATAGGTCTGTTAGGGTGTTTCTAAACAATTTGCTGACGCCTGTTTATGACCGCATTTATCGCAGCCGACCGGTAAGCCGAAAAGCCATACGGGAGTTTTTCACTCAGAAAGCACCGCGCATTCATTGGAGTGCCAGAAAATACATGCTCATTTCCCTCATCACGGTTTTGCTCGGCTTTATGGTAGGGTTTTTCGGAACAAGACAAGACAAACAATTTGCCATAACGGTGCTGGGCAGCGGATACGTGAACATGACAGAGGACAACATTGCCAAGGGAGACCCGCTTGGGGTGTATAAAGATGAATCTGCCGGAGAAATGTTCCTGAAAATTGCCACCAATAACTTGCGCGTAGGTTTTTATTTCTTTGTTTTTGGAGCCCTTTTCTGCGTGGGAACCATGTATCTGCTTTTGCTTAATGGAATCGTACTGGGGGTGTTTACTTACCTGTTTACTTCTCGGGGCTTAACCGGAGAATATATCTTAACCGTGTATCAGCATGGAACGCTGGAGATACTTTCGATGGTGATAGAGGGAGCGGCAGGAATTATGTTGGGCGCCGGTATTTTGTTTCCGGGAACCTTACCCAGAATGCAATCCATACAGAATGCTGCCCGTAAAAGCATCACCATGTTCCTGGTTTGCCTGCCTATCATCATTATTGCGGCATTTATTGAAAGCTATCTGACCCGATTTACCGATATCGGCACAGTTCAAAGAACCCTCATCATTCTATTGAGTCTGGGTTTTATGCTCTACTATTTCATCGTTTTACCATGGTGGAAATACCGCAATAACAAGCAGTTTGATTTGCAGGAAGAGCCGCCCAGAGCGCAGACCATTCGCACTTTTTTGCCCGGTACGGTTTATAGTACAGGTACCTTGCTGGTTTTGGCAATCCATACATTGAGGGCATCTTTTAGCCGCTGGTTTTTGATAGCGTTGGGATTGGGTATAGGCGGATACTTTTTTTCGGCCTGGCTGGGAGGCAATGATATCTCCAGGGACGTGGCATTTCAGCTGAGGCGATGGATGTATAGTCTGGGGCAATCATCACCGGATTCACTCATCGAGGTGTTTACAGGTAGTGCAAAATTGTTACTTTGGAATATTTACGCCTGCCGATATCTTTTTTCCGCAGCCCGATTTCCGGAGGTGTTGCCCGTTATTTTTATGGTTTGGTATGCCGTTTTGTGGTTTATATCCGATATTGCCTACACGGGTATCGGTCAAAAGCCATCCAGGATGCAGCGCTGGATTTTGCCCGCAAAATATGCAAGCTTCACAGCCGCTCTACTATGGCTGGTTCAAGGTTTTTGGTGGCCTTTGCTATGGATCGCCTGGCCCTTATTGTGCATGGGCGTAGGCATTGCCATTTACCATGAAAACGGGAATATTAAGAGGGGGATTCAAACTGCCTGGCGCTTGTTATTTAAACAAATGGGCCGTTTTTTGGCTTCCATGCTGTTAGTGAGTATTCTCTATGTGATGCTAATGTTGGGTTTATGGTTTTTTATTACGGTGATGCTCAATTTCAGCGCGTCCATGCAAAATGTTAACCCTTTTTCCAAAGAAGTGCTGGGCTTTTATGTGCAGTTAAACTATGTGCTTTGGCCGCTGATATTAACTGCCACCGGCTATTTCTACATGATAACCGGTTTGGTGATGTATGAAAAACAGGCGGGTACAGGGCTGATGCAGCGTATTGAGAATATAGGCTTTAAAAAGGAGGTTTATGGTGTGGAAACCGAGTAGCCTGCTGTTGTATTTGTGCTGTATGTTTTCTGTAAATGCACAGAACAACGCCCGTGAAGCGGAGGAGGATTTAGTCGTCAACTCAGGTGCAACCTTGCCTTCTACCCTGCAAGGACAGGAAGTTTTTGAAAAAGAACCATTGACGGGGAAAAAAGCGGATGTCAAGGCGATGGAAGAGCGGGTAAAAAATGTCAATTATGCCGAAACGACCCCAAAGCAAGTGTCCAAATCAAAATTTCGCAAACCCGATTTTGATGTTCCCGGCAACATCGGGCGTTTCAAAGATTTTATCTTTTGGGTGGCGGTAGTGATACTGGTCAGTATACTGGTCTATTTAATCTTCAAATCGGGTAAGCGCAACCGCTATACCCGGCGAATTCCGCTGGCCGGCCCTGCCGAATGGGAGGAGGCATGGAGTCTTGACTATCAAACGTTGGAAACAGACCTGCAGGATGCAGTAGAGGGCAAACAATACCGCCTGGCCATACGATTACTTTACCTTAAAACCCTCAAACAACTCATAGACAGCGAAAAGGTAAAACCCTCACCCGAAAAAACGAACCGCCAATACATAGACGAACTGAAGTTGGCAGGATTGCATGAATTATTTGGTAACATCACATTCACTTATGAGACGGTTTGGTACGGGGAAGCCACGCCGGATGATTTACAATACAAACGATTGGCACCGGCTTTCCATGAACTGTTAGAAAGGAGTCGAAGGTGAATAACCGCTCTCTAATCGTTGGTCTTGTGTTGCTGTCGCTGGTCGGATTGCTGTATTTTATCAATCGAGACGGTAATAAATACAAGTGGAGCCGAACGTATCGGCTGACAGAAAATGAACCTTATGACCTGTCCATTTTTTACAAAACCATCAAAACCGAATACGAAGGCCGGTTTGATGAAATTAAGGATAATGAAAGTCTTACCGACAACACCACAGACATAAACCCGGGCAATTCTGACATTTACATGTTTGTAGGAAGAAACTGCTACCTGACTGCCGACGAGGCAGCAACGCTGAAAGAGCATGTTTTTGAGGGCGGTACGGCTTTTATCAGTGCGGTGGGTATGCCGGAAGCACTGCTGGATGCTTTTCCCCTGCTTAAAAATACAGAAACAGAGTCTAATGATTTCGATTCATTTCCGGTGGTTTTCAGGCATAGGCAGGCGAACCCGGACAGGGTGGTTTTTTACCACTACAATCGCTTGATACCCGAACCGAGAGGTTGGCTGACTTTTCAGTCGTTTGACAAACCTGTAGAAACCGATTTCACACCCGGGAGCGAGGAACTAACCACCATGGCCATTATTTCCGAAAATCCTGTTTACGGTCCCGATTTCATTTGCATTTATCATGGTTCAGGCAAGCTTTTTTTGCACGCAAATCCGGTCATGTTTGGGAATGTATATCAGACTTTACCCTATGGTAGGGCCTATCTCTCCAATGTGCTGCGGCACCTGCCCGGAAATCGTGTGGTTTTTGACCGGGGCGCGGGTTTTCCTAAAAAAGATGCCGCCACATCTAAGCACAGCAACATGCTCGATTTTATCAAAGGAGAGCCGGCTTTGTGGTACGCTTGGCAATTATTGCTGGTGTCGGTGGTGTTGTTTTTGGTTTTCGCAGGCCGGCGTAAACAGCGCGCCATTCCCGTCATTGAACCCCCGGCCAATCATACCATGGCTTTCATCGATGCCATCGGTCGTTTTTATAAGAATGAAAAGCAAAATGCACTGGTTTATCAGCGGGAATGGAGTCAGTTTGTGTCATTTATACAACAACAATTTCGTTTTCGACTCAAATCCCTGAACGAAGAGGAATTGAAAAAGCTTTCAGATAAAACAGGCGTTTCGCTTAAAACCATTGAGCACATTGTATCGCAGTATGAAAAATATAGACATTATGAGTCGCTCAGTGATGCTGAATTAACCGAAACCAACAAGGCCATTGGCCGTTTTTACGAAGAATATAGAAAAAATTATGGAAAATCAGGAAATACAAAACGAACTGCAAAGTCCGCATGAATTGAATCTGGAACCGTTTCACTCTGCGGTTGCGCAAATCAGGGCAGAAATGAGCAAAGTGCTGGTGGGTCAGCAAAACATGGTAGATTTAATGTTGGCCGCGCTCTTCTCCAATGGTCATATCTTGCTGGAAGGGGTGCCCGGCATTGCTAAAACCACAGCGGCTAAGCTCTTGGCACGCTCGCTGGATCTCGATTTTAACCGCATCCAGTTCACACCGGATTTAATGCCGGCCGATGTAACGGGAACCAGTGTGTTTAACCTCAAAAATCACGAATTCGAATTTAAACGGGGTCCTGTGTTTGCCAATATTGTGTTAATCGATGAAATCAACCGCTCACCCGCTAAAACGCAGGCAGCGTTGTTTGAGGTGATGGAAGAACATCAGGTTACCATTGACGGTACCACCCATCCCGTTCCGCAGCCGTTTATGGTGCTTGCCACCCAAAACCCCATAGAACAGGAAGGCACCTACAAACTACCCGAAGCACAGCAGGATCGTTTCATGATGAAAATTGTAATGGAGTACCCTTCTCCGGAGGAGGAATATCAGATTTTATCAAGATTCAGCGGCGGCGATACGGCGTCTGCTATTGCGGGCATCAATACCGTGCTAACTGCCAACAAAGTAAAAGAAATCAGGGCGCTGCTGGACAAGGTCTATGTGAAAGATGAGCTGCTTCGCTACATAGCCGGCGTGGTAAGTGCCACCCGTAATCATCGCGATTTGTATTTGGGAGCATCTCCCCGCGCAGGGCTTGCCATCATGCGCAGCAGCCGTGTAATTGCCGCCATGAACGGCCGCAGTTTCGTTACCCCGGATGACATAAGAACCGTTACTTATCCGGTACTGAATCACCGCCTTATCCTTACACCTGAAAGCGAAATGGAGGGTATTGCCATTAAGCAGGTGGTGGAAGAAATCCTAAAAACCGTGGAAGTGCCGCGCTAATGAACAGGTTGGCCCAACGCTTTGATTTGTATATACAGCCGCGATTGTGGTGGCTGCTTGCCTGTGTTTGGGTTTTGTTTGTAATGGCTTATCCATTTCCGTTCCTGCTCTCAGTTGCACAAACAGCATTGCTGGTTTTATCAGTTGTAGCAGTCATTGATGGGCTTTTGTTGTTTATTCCTTCAAGTCCGGTGGATTTGCAAAGAGAATGCAGCCCAAAATGGAGTCTGGGTGATGATAACACCGTTTTGATTTTGCTTCAAAACAAATCTCCGTTGCCCTGGCACTGCCGCATCTGGGATGAATTGCCTGTAGAGCTGCAGGAACGCCGGTTTTCTATTTCGGCTACATTGGGGCCGTATCGCAGTGCCGAAAGACACTACACCGCAAAACCACTGAAGCGCGGGATGTATGCTTTCGGTCAAATACGCGTCATTATCAGCACCCCTTTGGGACTGTTTGGCAGGAGGGTCAGTAAGGAACAGGCGCAGGAGGTATCCGTTTACCCCAGCTTTGTTCAGCTAAGGAAATACAGTTTATACACGCTCCAAAATATAGCCCGATTTCACGGTTTCAAAAAAGTTAGGCGAATTGGCATGAGCTATGAGTTTGAGCAAATCAAAGAATACGTTCAGGGGGATGATATCAGGCATATTAACTGGAAGGCCACGGGAAAAACTACCTCACTCAAAACCAACCATTTTACAGAGGAAAAGGCCCAGCCGGTATATGCGCTCATAGACAAGAGCAGGCCCATGAACATGGCGTTTGGGGGAATGACCTTACTGGATTACGCGGTCAATGCTGGTGCTGTTGTGGCCAATATCGCACTGCAAAAAGGCGATAAGGCCGGCTTGCTTACTTTCTCTGACCGCATGGGAGCTGCATTGCGTGCCGATAGCAGCCCCGGACAAATGCGACGCATCATGGATGCCCTCCATGCCGAAAAATACCGTCGCACCGAGGCCGATTACGAATTTGTTTACAATGCCTTAAAACGCGTGAGTCAGGGAAGGGCGCTCTTGTTTTTATTCACCAATTTTGAAACATTGGTGGCCATGCAAAGGGTATTGCCCGTTTTGCGAAAACTCAATAAGCATCACCTGCTGGTGGTGGTGTTTTTTAGCAATGCAGAGGTGGAGCAGTTTGCTTATGAACCCTCCGGCAGTTTGCAGGAAATATACAACCGCATGGTTGCCAGGCAAATGGTGGCTGATAAAAAGCAAATGGCCGTGGAACTTGCCAACCACGGCATACAAAGCATTGTCTGCAAACCCGAAGAACTAACCATCAGCACCCTCAACAAATACCTTGAACTCAAAGCCAAAGGCATGATAGGGTGATAAAAAATTCAATAATCAGAAACGGGTTTACATAAATTTGCCTTAATTTAAGAACATGGTTTTCATTACCGGATCAAACGGCCTGTTGGGTCAAAAACTTACCGATTTATACCTGAAACATCCGGAAATACCATTTGTGGCAACCGGAAAGGGCCCTAATCGACATCCGGTAAAAACCGGGTATTTGTATGAAGATGCAGATATTACGGATCATGTTAGGATTAGGTCATTGTTAGAGCAATATAAACCCAAAGCTGTCATCAATACTGCGGCTATGACCAATGTAGATGCCTGTGAATCTGACAAAGCAGGTTGCGATGCCATGAACATAGACGCTGTGGAAAATCTGGCCCGGCTGTCAACAGAATTAGGCTTTCAACTGATTCACCTCAGTACGGATTTTATTTTCGACGGAACCCATCCGATGTATATGGAGGAAGAGAAACCCAATCCCCTCAGCTACTATGGACGCAGCAAGTGGGAAGGAGAAAAACGGGTGATGGAGTTTGCTTCAGATTGGGCAATATTAAGGACCGTATTGGTATATGGCGTGGTGCAGGACATGAGCCGCAGCAACATAGTACTATGGGCATACCAGACGCTGAAAAATGGCACACCCGCCAAGGTGGTAAATGACCAATACAGAACGCCTACCCTTGCCGAAGATTTGGCCATGGGTTGCTTTCTGGCTGAACAAAAACAAGCAAAGGGTATATATCATATAGCCGGACCGGATTATTTCGGTATACATGAACTCATGGAGCGAGTGGCCCATTATTTTGGCTTCCAGTTGGATGCTGTTTCTTTGGTGAGCAGTGAAACATTGAATCAGCCCGCTAAAAGACCGCCTATTACAGGGCTGGATATTAGCAAAGCACAGAGAGAATTGGGCTATGCACCGCACAATTTCACTGAAGGACTTGCCCTGGTTGCAAAACAGGCGGGCTGGGAATAACGCTTAGCGATTTTACCCATCATGTCCGACCAATGGCAAAAAAGAACGGACTAAGGGCCGCTCTGTCCAATAATTGTTACAGTTCATGGACAACTCCCTTATCATCAACCAACCCCTCGGTATATTTGCCCTCGTTTCATGAAAGGCATCATTCTGGCCGGAGGTTCCGGCACCCGTTTACACCCGCTTACCTTGGCTATGAGCAAACAGCTTATGCCTGTATATGATAAGCCCATGGTGTACTATCCGCTCTCAACCCTGCTGATGGCCGGTATCAGAGAAGTGCTGATTATTTCAACACCCCACGATTTACCCCTGTTTGAAAAACTGCTTGGTGATGGTTCTCAGCTGGGTTGTCGCTTTGAATATTGTGTTCAGCCCAAACCGGAAGGGCTCGCTCAGGCCTTTATTCTGGGCGAAAAATTTATTGGTGATGACAATGTTTGTCTGATTTTGGGCGACAATATTTTCTTTGGTTCAGACTTGATGGAAACCTTGCAGCAATGCCGAAATCCTCAGGGGGGTATAGTGTTTGCCTACCATGTAAGCGACCCGGAAAGATATGGCGTCGTAGCATTTGACTCAGCCATGAACGCGCTTTCTATTGAAGAGAAGCCCGAAATTCCTAAAAGCAATTTTGCCGTTCCGGGATTGTATTTCTATGACAATGAAGTGATTGAAATCAGCAAAAACCTGAAACCATCACCCCGTGGCGAACTTGAAATCACCGATGTGAACAGAACGTACCTCGCCAATGGTCGGCTGAAAGTGCAGGTACTTAGCCGTGGAACGGCATGGCTGGATACCGGAACATTTGCATCGCTTATGCAGGCCGGACAGTTTGTACAGGTAATTGAAGAAAGGCAGGGTCTAAAAATTGGCTGTATTGAAGAACTGGCATGGCGAAATGGATTTATTGACAACAATCAACTGGAAAAAATCGCAACTCCTCTGCAGAAAAGCGGTTACGGCAACTACTTAATCAATTTGTTGAAGTGAAAAAGCGCATATTCATAGGGTTTCTTTTTATGGTTTTGGGCTTTGAAGCAATTCAGGCCCAGTTTATGTTTCCGGGAATGTTGCCGGGTATGATGCCCGGATATGGTGGCTACACAGATTCTACCAGGCCCCAGAATCAACCCATGCCACAAATGCCAAAACCTTCCCAAACAGATAATCAGGATAATGGGTCAGATGAAGATGAGGAAGTAGACCCGGAGGAAAAGAAGAATGAGCTGGAAATCAAAAAAATGAACCTCAAAAGCCAGCGCATGAAGCTGGAGCAGGAATTGGCATATTTAAAATCAAAAGACCCCGATTTGCTAACCCCGGAGGAAAAAGAAGTTATCAGAATTCAGACCGAAAACCTGAAAATGATTGCCCTGCAGGAGCGTTCAATCATTGAAGAACAACAAAGAGAACTGGAAAAATTCAAGAATAAAAAGAATTTTCCGTCAGCAAGTGTATATGGCCATCAGTTCTTTCGCGATGGAAGCTTTCGTTTTTTCCAGAAAACCGATGAAATTTCGGTTACCGATAATTATGTGTTGGGAACCGGTGACCAGGTTCAGCTGGAGGTGTGGGGTTACAGATACTGGAGTAAAACCTACGTGGTGAGCCAGTCTGGAAGCATTGACATAGAAGGATACCAGAAAATTTTTGTCAAAGGCCTTTCGCTTCAAAAAGTGCGCGAAATGATTGGTTCCCGTTTGGGACTTGGTGGGCAGGAATCTTCTTATTCCGTTACCGTTACTCGCCCCAGAATGGTAAGCGTCAATATTTTTGGGGAAGTGTTTTCACCCGGAACATATACGGTTCCCGCTACTAACGGAGCGTTTAATGTGCTGGTGAGTATGGGTGGACCTTCAGACATAGGTTCTGTAAGGAATATTTACATCAAACGTGATGGTAAAATCAGGGATTCTTTCGACTTATATGAATACTATGCGGATGTAAAGCATCAGCGGGATGTGTTTCTGCAAAACAACGATTACATCATTGTGGCGCCCGTTGCTAACCTTGTCAATATTGGCGGTGCAGTACGCAGGCCTGGTCGATATGAATTGAAAAACGGAGAAACCATGGCAGATCTGATACGTTTTGCCGGTGGCTTGCAGCCCAATGCTTTTTTGAAGGACATTTTATTAAAACGCATACGCAACAATGAATACGAGGTGCTGTCGCTGAACTATGACAGTTTGCTTAAAGCCAAAAAGAATTTTGTTATGACCGGTGGTGAATCGGTAGAAATCAAATTTATTGGCGTTGACAACCAGTTTATGGTGCAAATTTCGGGAGCGGTTTCAGTGCCCGGACATTACAAAGTGAAAAAAGGCATGCGCATCAGCAGCATGATAAAAAATGCGAATGGACTCACCTCAGATGCCTTTACAGAAAGGGGCTTTTTGGTGCGGACATCCAAGAATCTGGAAAAAAAATACATCAGTTTTAATCCTGCAGAAGCCCTGGCAAAACCAGGAACATCGTCCGATTTGGAACTGGAAGACCGCGACACCATTGTGATTTACCGGCTCACTGATTTAAGGAAATTTAATGATGTTAAAATCTCCGGTTCAGTACGCAGGCCCTTTCAAAAACAATTTATTGCCGGTTTAAAGCTCGGTGAAATGCTGTTTATGGCGGGTGGATTAAATGATGAGGCCGATGAAAAAAGCGGTTTTATCATGCGCACGGATGCCAATTTTAACAAACGGTTGATACCATTTAAACCCGAAGATGTGAAACCCGGCTCTGAATGGTTTGATTTTGAAATCATGCCCAAAGACGAAATCACGGTATATTCAAAAACGGCCTTCAGGCGCAATTATACGCTGTCTGTAACCGGCCCGGTAAAAGCAGGAGGCACCTTTGGGTTTAGTGAAAACACACGCGTCACAGACCTCATTAACTTGGCCGGGGGTATAGAAACCAACACCTTTAAATCCAGGGCCATTGTGGTGCATACCGACCTTGAATCCGGCTACCAAAGCTTAAAAACCGTGAACCTCGCAGAAGTTCTGGAAAACCCGGATAGCAAAGAGAATTTTATACTTCAGAAGAACGATGTTTTGCAGCTTTTTGATCTTAGTGAGCTCAAAAACGACTTTATGGTATCCATTTATGGACCTGTTAGACGACAGGGTGAGTATGTGTATGCCGAAAACATGACCCTTCAGAACCTGATAGATGCGGCAGGTGGGCTCGAATTTATCACCGCAGGTACCACGGTGGAAGTGGTTCGTAACTTCTTTTTTAAAGAGGGTAAGTATCAATTTCTGAAACCACAGATTCTCAATACCACCATTACCAGCAACCTGAGTTTTGATGATCGCCTGGTAAACATGCAGTTGCAGCCATTTGATAAGGTCTTTATTCGCAAAAACCCCAATTTTGTTCCTTTGAAGCTCATTTACATTGATGGTGCCATCAATTATCCCGGTTATTATGCACTGCAATCTGAAAATGATAAACTGGCGTCCATCATTAAACGCGCCGGCGGCTATCGCCCCAACGCAAACCCCAAAGGCAGCCGTTTGCGCAGAACAACGGCCCCGGGAGACACCCTGGACATTGTGCTGAAAACACCCAAAGCCATGAGTGATCGCAAGTCGCGTTTTAACCACATTATGAAGGACGGGGATTACATTTATGTTCCCTACACCGATAACCTGGTGTACCTGACCGGCGACCTGAACAAACAAAGCCCCAATGACATTGGAGCATACTACCTCAGAAACAAACGCGCCAAGTTCTATATCAAGTTCTTTGGCGGTGGTTTCACCAACACTTCCGATAAAAAGAAAGTGGTGGTGGTGTATCAGGGTGGGCGTCGCATTGCTACCCGAAATTATGTGTTTTTCAAAGTGTACCCCAAAGTGAAACCGGGTTGTACCATTGTGGTGAACAACCGCATGAAAACAGAAGAACCCTACAAGCAGCGCAGGCGTTTCAGCGTAGATGGTTTCCTCAACCAAACCATGATGAGGGCTACTACGGTGTTGTCTGTTTTGGGTATTTATCGATTGGCAATAGGCAGATAATGAACCCACCGGCAAAGCAACCCTTCAACCTGTTCAGTTATTTAAAACTGATTAAACCGTATTGGCGTAAGCTGCTGAGAAGCTGGTATATACCGGTGGCTTTTAGTGTCCTTTTGGGATTGTATAAGTGGTATAACGAACGAAAAAACGAACCTTTTTTTACAGCCCAGATTACATACATGTTGGAGGATGAGATACTGAATGGTGCCCCGGCTGCCAATCCCTTGATGGCTGCAATAACCGGACAATCTCCCACCAGCAACAAGGCCATTATGAATGACCTTGCCTTCAGCAATCTTCTCATCGAATACACTCTGCTCAGAAACACCTCTGCCAATGGCCGGTATATGCCCCTAATCAATTATTTGCTGGAGAAACAGGGGGTTGATTCCACCAATCCGGCGTGGTTTAAAAGTGAGTATAAAATAGGGGACAATCCCAGTAAAGATGAGATGCTTAGGTCTTATAGCAATGGTATAAAACCCACTTTTAAGGCCATGTCTAAAGAATCAGGATTGCTGGTAATGTCATTTTCTAACAGCGATGCTTTTTTCTGTAAGCGCTTTTTGGAGCAGCATCTTCATACCATTTCCGATTTTTACATAGATAAGCGCATGGATCGGGCCAATATGATTATCAGGGCCGCCACACGCCGCAGGGATTCTCTGCTTTCTGCACTGCAAGGAAAGGAATATAATTCTGCTGCCATGCAGGATCAGGGATTTGGAACCGTGATGCGCCGGGCAAATGTACCTCAAACGCAACTTCAGCGAGATATCAATATGCTGAATGCACAGTATGGCGAAAGTTTGGCGGCTTTGAATGCTGCTAAAATGGAACTGGAGAAAAAGCGGCCCTTTATTGCGGTGGTGGATGATATCCGGTTTCCTCTTGAAGCAACGTATCCGGAACCCTATAAAAAAGGCGCTATCTTTGGGATTATCGGGCTGTTTTTAGGCACAGCGATGGTGGTAGGATTTCACCTGGCCAAAGAATTTCTGGTGAAGCAAAAGCAGGCATTTCGCAAAATGAATGCTTAAACTGCCTCTATTACAAAGTAGTTCTTTTTACCCTTTTGTATCAGCAGATATTTTCCATGCAATAGGTAACTGCTGTCAATACTGCCGTTGATGTCGGTAAATTTTTCCTTATTCACTGAAACTGCCTGGGCCTGCATCATTTTACGTGCCTCACCCTTGCTGGGAAAAATTTGGGTGTGTTGAGACATCAAATCCAACACAGAAACACCCTCCGCTATCAGGTTGCTATCTACCGTAAATTTCTCCATGCCATCCAGACTGCTGTTTAGCGTTTCTGCATCCAGCGCCAGCAAATCCTCCCGGGTACCACCTCCAAAAAACACATGGGTGGCTCTGATGGACAGCGAAAGATCTTTAGCGGAGTGCACCCTTTCGGTCATTTCTTCTGCCAGTGCTTTTTGCAATGTGCGCAAATGCTCCTGACCTGTGTGCGCTGCAATCAGTTTTTCTATTTCATTCCGGCTTTTCAGGGAGTAAATCTTGATAAACCGCACAGCATCCTCATCAGCCACGTTCAGCCAAAACTGATAGAACCGATAGGGCGATGTTTTATTTCTGTCCAGCCATACATTCCCCCCCTCACTTTTGCCAAATTTGGTGCCATCGCTTTTGGTAATTAGGGGAGCGGTAATCGCAAACGCCTCACCCCCGGTTTTGCGTCGGATGAGCTCAGTGCCTGTAGTGATATTGCCCCATTGGTCACTACCTCCAAGTTGTAGTTTACAACTTTTTTGGGTAAAAAGATGGTAGAAATCGTAACCCTGCACCAACTGATAGGAAAACTCCGTGAAGGACATACCGCCGCCCTCCAGCCGGTTTCTCACACTGTCTTTGCCCATCATGTAATTGACGGTGATGTGTTTTCCTACGTCACGTATAAATTCCAGAAACCCAAACTTGCCAAACCAATCATGGTTGTTGACCATTTCTGCGCGATTTTCACCGTTTTCAAAATCCAAAAACTTCATCAGCTGTTGTTTCTGGCAGGTCAGATTGTGTTCAATTTGAGTCAGATCCAGCAGTTTTCTTTCATCGCTTTTGCCGCTGGGATCACCCACCATGCCTGTTGCACCTCCTACAAGGGCAATGGGCTTATGCCCTGCTTTTTGCAGTAAAATCAATAGGGTTATGGGAACAAGATTTCCAATATGAAGGGAATCGGCTGTTGGGTCAAAACCACAATATCCAGTTACCCGTTCGCTGTTTAGCAAATCCTGTGTTCCGGGCATGGCATCATGCAAGAGGCCACGCCAGCGCAACTCTTCCACAAAATCAAAGTGGGGCCTGAAAGACATGCTGCGAAAATACAATAATTACTGCGGAGATTCCTTGATCCGCTTTACGGTATCCGAAATATACTGCTTCAGGGCCTCAGTCTGTTCATCCTCCAGTCCGCTGGTGGCAAAACTCACCACTTGTCTGCTTTCTTTAATCTGAAAATTAATTTCATATACCAGATAATCTACACGCATCATGTAGTTCCACGGAATAAAAATATACCTTGAAACAAGGCTCTGACGCCATGAAATTCCATTTTCATCCACCTTTACAAAATAATCACCTCTCAGTTTTTTGTATAGAAAAAACACAGTCAGTAGGGCAATGAAGAGTGAAATTAAACCACCCAGCATTCCAAAAATGGCATAATGAATGGACCATATCACAAAACAAAGGAAACCGGCCACAATCATCTGCGGAAGCTCTGCTTTTTTCCGCGGAATGGCTATCAATAAAGGTTTCATTGATCAGGGAACCAGCAATTTTTCTTTTCGCCTACCGTCGGTAACGATATATAGGCCTGCTTTTAGGTTTTTTACCGAAATAGTCCGTGAAAAATCAGATGTTGCAATAACGGGGCAATAAATGTATCTGCCGGAAATATCGGTAATGTACCAACCGGCATTTCTTTGAATATCCTGAATGGTAATTACATCGCTGGCTGGGTTCGGAGCAATGCGAACCGATGGGGAAGCCCCGTTCCTTATCGAAGCTGTGCTATTGACTACCTCCAGCACGTATGAACTGATAGAATCGTTTTGGGTGGTGGGAGTAAATCCGCCGAGTTTGGCAAATGCTCTAATATAAATTTTCAACGGATAAGAACCTTCCTGGGTGGCAGTACCATAAAAACTGATGCAGCGAACGGTGTCCCAAAGAAACACACAACGCGGATGCTGGCACTTGTAGTTTATTCCGGCAGGTAATCCTCCAATGCGTAAAACTTTAATAGAATCTACCTTGACTGACACCTGGGAGCCTAAAACGATGGCATAGGTATCCCTAAAAGTGAGCACAGATACGCCTTCATTGTAGGGTGTATTTACCACAGCAGGTGGAAGAACAGCAGGTAAAAACCCTGATTTGGTCAGACTTTTATCCGGCACACAAGTCTGTGAAAACAACGAACCGGTGAAAAACAGTAGCGTTGTAAAAAAGATATTTTTAACCATTATCATTGCATTGTTAATGGCACGAAAATACAATAAAAATCCATTTTTTTCGATTTTGTTGATTGGGCTTTTTTTCCTCTTAACAAATCAAATACAAGCCCAGGTTTCCGTGATTGTAAAATCTGAAGATGGCAGTGTTTTAATGCCCGACACATTTGCCGCATACAGCAGTATGGGGCTGATTCGCAGTTTCAAAATGCAACAAGATCGCATTTTGGTGGAGCAGGATTTGCGAAGAATTCGAGTGGTGCATAAAAACCATCTCCCTATGGACACCATTTTTCCAGTGGAAGTGCTCTCTGGAAGTTCTATAACCCTTACCCTGCAACCCAAGTCTGTTTTTATGGATGAGTTTATCATCAGCACCGACAAGAATCCAAGCCGCCTAAGCCGCAGTGCTGTGAGTGTTTCTGTGTTGAAGCCCTACCTGATAAACAACAAAATAACTTCCGATATGGCCAACATCCTTGAACAGATGCCCGGGATTAATATTAGTGATGGACAGGTCAACATTCGCAATGGCAGCGGGTGGAGTTATGGGGCCGGCAGCAGGGTGATGGTAACCCTTGATGAATTGCCCATGATTAGCCCGGATGCAGGTCAGGTGCAGTTTGCTTTTTTGCCCGTAGAGAATCTGGCATCCGTGGAAGTGGTGAAAAGTGCCGGCAGTGTGCTATACGGCTCATCGGCCCTAAATGGTGTAATTAACCTGAGAAGTGCAGAGCCGGAAACACAAGAAAATGCCCGCGTTAGCTTGTTTGCCGGGGCATATGATTATCCCCGAAGGGATAGTTTGCGCTGGAATAAAAACCGCCGGGGCAATCATGGTGTTAACGGGTATTGGTCAAAAAAGATGGGCAATACCGGCATTACGGTGCAGTGGAATGCGCTTTATGATCAAGGTTACAGAAAGCACGAATACAACCACAGGGGCAGGATGGGTATTCGCTTAAAGCATACATCGGCAAAAATTAACGGTTTGAATTATGGCGTAAACACCGGAATTCAGCAATCCAATAGTGGTTCGTTTTTGCTTTGGAAAAGCTATAATCGCGGTTATGAAACCTTTCAGGATGGCTACAATTACAATAAAGGCTTTAGAATTCATGTAGATCCATTCGCCGAATGGAAAAGGGAAAAAGCAACCCATAAATTCCAGGGGCGCTATCTTGCCATAGACAATAATGCCACTGCAAATAATGCGGGATCCGACCAAAGCAACGGCAGCAACCTGTTTTACGGAGAATATCGATTCAATAAAGCCATTCGTCATTTCAACATTACCCTGGGTGCTGCGGGCATGCAAGCTGAAACCCGCTCGCCGTTGTTTGGAGGCTACCAAACGGCAGCAAACCAGGCCGCATTTTTTCAAACAGAATATAAAAAAGGACGCTGGAATCTATCAGGAGGTGGACGTTATGAAACGTATGCCGTTAATGAAAATGTATATACCAAGCCCGTTTTCAGGGCTGGGGTTAACTATGCTGCGGGAAGGGCTACTTTTTTGCGTGCCAGTACCGGACAAGGTTTTCGTTTTCCCAGCATGGCAGAATTGTTTGTAACCACATCAGTGGGGCCGCTAACCGTTTATTCCAATCCTAATCTTCAGCCGGAATCCGGCAATAACGCTGAACTAGGCATTAAACAAGGGTATAAAATTCGAAAGTTCCGTGGCTTTGCCGATCTAAGTGTGTTTCAAATGGAATTGAATAACATGATGGAATTTTCTTTCGGACAGTGGGATCCAAATACCCTGCCCGGATTTAAAAGCGTTAATGTGGGCACAGGCAAAATCCGAGGGATAGAGTTTGAAACCGTGGGTGACGGTAAAATCGGGAAAACCCAATGGCAGATAATAGGTGGTTACACTTACACCCAACCACAGGTGGTAAACCCCGAATATGTGTATGCCCGCGACAGTGCAGGACTGTTTTTAAATTTTATCAATACCCGCAATGACAGCAATAACCTCATGAAATATCGCTATCAGCATCTCGCCCGGGTGGATGTGCAGTGTTCATTTAAGAAATGGGAATCGGGCATCAGTTATCGATACAATAGCCGCATGACCAATATTGATGGTGCGTTTACACGGGGTATTTTGCCTATATTTATAACCGGTATACAGGCATCTATGAACAATGCCGGTGTAGCCCATATTTTTGATTGGCGTCTGGCGTTTAAACCCAATCAGCACTGGAGGATTAGCCTGCAGGTAAACAATGTTTTAAACCGCGAATATGTGGGAAGGCCCAGTGATATCAGGCCTCCCAGAAGTGTGCAGTTGCAGGCAGTCTGGACGCTGCGATAGGCAAGACCATAATCAGGTTTTTAAAACCCCCTAAAAAGCGGTAATTTTGCCGCATCAATTTATTTACCAAATCATGAGTAACGTAAAAGTAGCCATCAATGGCTTTGGTCGGATCGGCCGACTGGTTTTCCGCGAGATTTATAACATGCAGGGCATCGATGTAGTGGCCATCAACGACCTCACCAGCCCACAGGTTCTGGCGCACCTGTTGAAATACGACAGCGCACAGGGCCGTTTCAATGCTACGGTTTCACACACCGATAATAGCATTATTGTCAATGGTGAAGAGGTGAAAATCTACGCCCAGAAAGACCCTGCACAAATTCCATGGGGTGCCCATGGTGTGGATGTAGTCATTGAAAGCACCGGATTCTTTACCGATAAAGCCAAGGCCGAAGCCCACATTACTGCTGGCGCTAAGCGTGTGGTAATTTCAGCCCCTGCGACCGGTGACCTAAAAACCGTTGTTTACAACGTAAACCACCATATTCTGGATGGAAGTGAAACCATCATTAGCGGTGCAAGCTGCACGACCAACTGCCTGGCTCCTATGGCCAAAGTGCTGAACGATGAATACACCATTCTGGCGGGAAGCATGACCACCATTCATGCCTATACCAATGACCAGAACACCCTGGATGCTCCCCATCCCAAGGGCGATCTTCGCCGTGCAAGGGCTGCTGCCCAGAACATTGTGCCCAACAGCACGGGTGCCGCCAAAGCCATTGGTCTTGTATTGCCCGAACTGGCAGGCAAGCTGGATGGTGGTGCACAGCGCGTTCCCACCATCACCGGCTCAGTAACCGAACTGACCGTTATTTGCGAAAAGAAAACATCGGCTGCTGAAATCAACGCTGCCATGAAAGCTGCTGCCAATGATAGTTTTGGCTATACCGAAGAAGAACTGGTAAGCACCGACATCATCGGTATTTCTTATGGTTCGCTGTTTGATGCTACCCAGACCAAAGTGGTAACGGTTGGCGATGCACAGCTGATTAAAGTGGTGAGCTGGTACGACAACGAAATGAGCTACGTAAGCCAGTTGGTGCGCACTGTGAAGCACTTCGCCGGGTTGATTTCTAAATAATCACAATGAAATTTTATAAAAAACCCGGGCAATTTGTCCGGGTTTTTTGATGCATTTAACCGTCAAAAAAAATGACGACCACAGAAAAAACGGGTTTTTTATGTATTAGAGTACAAGAAAAATCCGATTTTTTATGTACTTGAGCACAAGAATTATCCGATTTTATGTACTTTTGTGTATGCAAAGAACCCGATTGAAGGAAATTCTTGCCCACATGAAGGCAAAGGAATGGACCATTCTGACCGGTGCCAGGCAGGTAGGCAAGACCACCCTGCTTAAGCATGTGATGATGCACTTAGAGGAAAAACAGGAGTCGGTATTTTACCTCACACTGGAAGACGCAGGTATTCTAAAATCATTATCAGAAGATCCCGAAAACCTATTCCGATATACCCTTGTACCACAAAATGACCAAAAAAGGGTGTATATGCTGATCGATGAAATACAATACTTGCCGAATCCTACGCATTTTCTAAAACTGCTGTTTGACAAATATGCACCTGCATTAAAAATTGTGGCTACGGGAAGCAGCGCATTTTATATTGATCAAAAATTTAAGGATTCATTGGCCGGAAGAAAACGTCTGTTCCATATATACCCGCTTTGTTTTGATGAGTTTTTGCTGTTTAAAGGAGAGAGCAAACTGCGTAAAGAATTGCACTATGTGCGCACTCAACCCCATTACATTTCTGCAGAGCAAAAAAGACTGAATATTTTACTCGAAGAGTATATCACCTATGGTGGATATCCGGCGGTGGTGCTGCAAAACAATATAGAGGAAAAGAAAGCCATGTTGCAGGAACTGCTGTTCTCATTTGTGCGCAAAGACATGCTGGAAAGCGGCGTGGAAGAAGTGGATAAATTTTACCAGCTCATGCGTTTGCTGGCGGCACAATGCGGCAATCTGATAAACCGTTCGGAGATTTCTAATACCCTAAGAATTAACGAAAGGACGCTGGAACGATACCTGAATATTTTGCGTAAGTGTTTTCACATACATCTGCTTCGGCCCTGGCACGAAAATCTGCGGAAAGAGATTAACAAAATGCCTAAGGTATATTTCAACGATACCGGATTATGCAATGCCTTGTTGAGGAATTTTCTGCCACCGGAACAGCGGCAGGATAAAGGCATGCTGCTGGAACATTTTGTTTTTCATGCACTGCGCGAAAAATATGACCCTGAATTCGATATCCATTTTTGGCGCACCACTTCACAACATGAGGTAGATTTTGTGATAGAAACCGAGCAAAAACAAGGTTTTGCCCTGGAAGTAAAATGGCAGGAAAAAGAATTTAAGCCCAATAAATACAGGTTGTATACAGAAAGCTACGGTGCGAAATTTCCATTAAAACCGGCCTGTATGGAATGTGTAGACGTTGCGCATTGGGTGCTGAAAATTTGATAGTATGCTAATCTAGAATAAGGGTAAAATCAATTTTATTTGTATTATACAATACTAAATATAACCATGATATGATGTTTCGGATAATTTATATTCTGTTTTTATGTGGATTTATAACAGCCAGTTGTGAAGAATGTACCTATACACAATTGAGGGACTTGAGAAATTCTTATTCATCTGATTGGCAGAAATTAGAAATGAATGAAGTAATAAAATTCTTTCTTCAAAAGAACCCTAGTTTTCAATTTTATCCTTCAACACAAAAATTAGAAAGTATATCTGATCAAACAGTGTTTGATTTTATTCAAAAACAACAATTTAGAAGTCCTTACAAAAAATTAAATTTTGATTCATTCACATATTTACTTGAAACCAATAGTTTTTATGGCTATCGTGAATTTTATGACGTATATATCAATCATAAACATAAAGAAGTACATTTTTATCACAGAAGCCAAATCATAAATTGCTATTCTCCATCAGATGAAAGCAATAGGGGATATGATTATCAAGGCATCTGGGAACTACCTAAAATACCCATTGACTATGCTATTATTTATAAAACAGAATAAACAAATTTGCGCACTTATAATTTTAATAGCTGTCTTTTATAATCCTATGTATAGTCAAGGAACTGTACAACAATTATACCTAGGTGCAGGTTGTGATTTTTCAAACAATAAACTGGCAGGCAAAATTAATCCTTTAAGTTATTCAACCTATAGTTTAGGACTTCAAATGAGAACTAAGAGAAGGGGGGCGGGTTTTTCCATTGAGCACCAGAGAAATTATCGAATCTCAGAATATAATTGGATTGGGTGGGGTAATGTGAAACAAACGGAGCATTATTCGGGCACCCAGTTAAGACTGTTGTATGCGGTAAAAACTAAGATAGGCCTTTTTATTCCTCAGGCTGGCTTCACCTATGTTGTTGGCCATGTAAGAGTTAAATCCACCGAACCTAATTTAAATATGTCAGTTAATGCTTCATATACCTTTAATGCCTCAATAAGAAGTGTGTTGCATATTAAATATATATATGGTTTAACTTCTAGACTTTCAATTGGTGGAGCGTATAATCATATTTTATTACTACCTGAGAGATTTCCATACATGAAAAAAACATTTCAAATAGTATTGTTACATGACATTTAATTATATTGTAACATATTATTTATTAGTACAAAAAACAACAGTTTTTAATGCTATTTCTACAATATCTATAATATAGCTACTATTTCAGTGTTACCATTACAAAAATTATAAATGCAATAAATCTATCGGCTACTCTCCTTGTTTTGTTCTTATTTTTGTTTCATGCGACCATCATTTACCATACCTGCAGGACGTTACCGCCACTACAAAGGCCGAGAGTACGAAGTATTAGGCATGGCCCTGCACAGCGAAACCCTGGAAGAAATGGTGGTGTACAAACCGCTATATGAAACACCGGATATTGCGCCAGGAACCCTTTGGGTGCGGCCTGCAGCCATGTTTCTGGAAACTGTGACCACAGCGCAGGGTGAAGCACAGCGGTTTACGCCCCTGCAAGCTTAATTCCGCTTCACCCAAACTGCCTTGGCATTCCCTGCAGTAAACTGCAGTTCTACGATGTAAATACCTGGGGCCACACTATTTGTATTATACGGTCCTACTCCTAGTTCAGTCTTTACGGTTTTACCGGACAAATCCCGCAAAATCATGGATTGAACGGGTTGTTTGGCCGCTACCATCAAACGGTCATTCCCCGGATTGGGGTACAATACAAATTCTGCATCCGGCAAAGTACTCACCGCATTATATACTACCCTAAAGTGCGTGCGCAGCGTATCGTTTTCGGGGAACAGGTCTGTGAAACGCTCCAGCACAGCATCTGCCTTAAATGCGCCGGCAATCACAAAAGGAAACATCTTGTTGGATGCTACCGTTACCGACATACCTTTGGGAAGGGTGGTAAAATTTCCGGTATCGGTAAATAATACGAACCCGCTGATACTGTCCAGCACCCTAAAAATGGCCTTACCATTATAAGCCGTGGTGTCTTCGCCTGCCTGAATTAGTGATGCTTTCAGTTTTGCATTACCCGAAGTGTTGAGCAACCACTGCCCGGTGGTGGGAGTTTCAAACGCCACCCAGGCCAGGTCGTGTCTTCTTACCCCGCGTATGGGCGTGTTGAGCGTGTCATTCAACATGTTCTGATCCTGCGCACTGCTCACGCGTACCCGAAGGGTGTAATTCCCGGAATCGGGCAACAACAGGTCTTTCAGGATTACTTTTTTCTCCATTTTCGCCAGCGTTAAGGTATCCAGGCGGAACGCCTGGCTGATTATGCTGTTGTTTATTGCGAGCACTTCTGCTGTTGTACGAACAGGCCCCAAAGCCAATCTGGCGTTGGAGCTGATGGTGGCATGCACATTGAAATAGGTTTCACGGGCGTACACTTTTTGTCCTGCAAATGGGGTATCAATGCTCACCACGCCAGCATCCTTGCCAATTACAACCGTGAAAGTTGAAAGGGCCGTATCATTTTTACGGTTCACATCGGCTGCATAATTGGTGTAGGCGATAACCCGGTAGGTTCCGGCATTAATGGGGTTTAGGGTTTTCATCATATCAAAATCCAACGCTTGACCGGTATCGAGCGATGTGGTTTTGATATCCTGATAAATGCGGGTATTTCCATACCAAACCTGGCATACAAAGGGTACGGCATCCGTGTTTTTTACAAAACCCAGGTTGGCTATTCGCATTTTAGGTGCATACAGACCTGCACCTATTGAAAGGGTGTCTTTATCGGTGGGATAAAGAACCGATACGGCGCTGTAATCAAAGGGATTGCCCACAAAAAAGTCCTGCACTATGCTGTCATTACTCTTTACATAATCTTGCGGATGGTATACCTTGAAAACGGCCCTGTAACTGCCTTTTTTGGACGGAGTGAAGGAGCGAGGCATGCTCACCACATAGCCATCTTTTCCGGCGAGCGGGTACACAAATGTGTCGCGGAAAACCGCTGTGGTATAGGCAGAACTGATGCGCACCGACAAACGTGCAGCACCCATATTCAGCAGACCATCATTGTAAACCCGTGGCTTTAGAACAATGGGATTTCCTACAGGATAGAAAAAGTTTTTCATAGGCGATGCCACACTGTCCACCCCAAGGTCGTAGGATTTGATGACAAAAACGCTTACCCGCTGAGTATCATTAATGGGTTGCTTATCTCCGGCCATATCGGTGGTAAACAATACCGTAAGACGGCCTGTATCGGTGCAACGGTAGGTGGGCCATGACAGTATTCTGCTTTGAAACCTGGGTAAACTCAGGGTATTGGTTTTGTCGTAAACAACAGTATTTCCCTTCAAAATTCGGCATCGTGCATTGAAAGAAACCGTGTTGTCGTAACCCGGATTCTGAATCGTGGCCACGGGCATGAAAGTGTCCCGCTGGTATTCATAAATAGCCCCGCTGTATGGGTCAAAAACGGAAGATACCATCACATCTTTTTTCACCCCGACAAAGAATTTGCGGGTTGCAGTATCATTGTCGTTAATGAAATCGCCACTAGCGGATACGATGATCTTCAATTCATGTTCGCCATAATCCAGCGGATAGAATTTTTTAGGGAATGTGTAGGTTTTCCGGCGACCGGCTGAAAGGGTATCACGAAGGGTTTGACTGTATACATTTTTGCCAAAAACACTAATTTCACAGCGGATGCTGAAGCTGTCTTTCAGATTTTTCGCCCCAATATTGGCAATGGTTCCCTGGGGCGCCATGGTATCCATGGTAAAACGATCAATGCTGTCTTTCGGGAAATCTGCCGATATGGCGGTTAAATCCGTATCGCCCTGAAGGCGGGGTTCAATAATGAATTTAAAGGGAGCATTCGGAGCGAAATCTACCCAGTTGGTATCGCCGGTAGGCGTTGAATAAAAAAAGGTATTGGGCCTTACCGGATTTTCATCCTGATATCCGAAAGCTACATTGCTGGTGCCGAGTTGCATTACACCCACATAGAATGTGCCGGATACGGAAACCGGAGTGGTAAGGTCTAGGATATAATTTCCGGCCACGGTGGTGAGGGTATTGCTTTGATACAGCAGTTTGCCCGGCCTGCCGCGGCGGCCGCTATTGTCCCAGATGCCCACTTTGAAAGATCTTCCCGCTACGGCGAAAGCTACGGTTACCTGATTAATGGCCTTGCTTTTATTGGAAAAAAAGCGGGCTACAAAATCGCCGGTGGCGCCATTAAAACCAATGCCACCTGGTGCCGGGGGCTGGGTCACATCGCGGTAACTGTAGATATTTTCGTTGGTCTGGCGGTAGCTTCGGGCGGTATTGTTGCTGCTGTTGTTGTCAACTGCAATAGCCAAAACGGTATCCAGTCCTTTTTTGGATGGTGACAAACTAGGTAGGTTTAAAAACAGTTGCGCACCGCGATTCAGGGAAAATGTGGTGCTGTCTGCGCCGGTATTGGTGCCTTTCAACAGCGTTCTGACGCGGGCACTGCTCAGATTTTTTTTACCCACATTGCGCAACAGCACTTTCACACTGTCAGGATTGCCCAATGGGACAGGCAGTTTTCCCAGGGTATACAATTTGATGGCGGCAGCATCAAAATCAAAGCGGGGGTAATTAAAGATAACGGTGGGGTGGTATTCAGAAGATGTTCCCAAACTGTCGGGCAAGGGCCACCCCGTAAAGCTCTTGGTCTGGTTGAGTGAGAAGCCGGATACACTGGCGCTGCTTTCAAAATAGAAATTAACAGCACCCGGTTGAGCCACGCTCTGTGAGAATTCTATCAGCACCTCCAAGTTATCCCCTTGTGTGGTATCGAACACATATTTACCCAAGGTGAAAGGGAAACGGTAAAAACTTTCATTGGAGCCGAGATCAAAAGCGGGCGTTGCATTGTAAACATTCACGGCTGAAGCAGTTTCTCCGGAAAACGAAACCCTTCCACTGCCAAAATCACTGAGCGAAGTGTTTGTAACCCATATTTTAAGCTGCGTTCCTGTGCCTATGGCAGCACCTGCGCTTCGAAGGAACTCCATACTTTCCATGCTGTCACCATGCTTTAAATTGCCCAACACCGATTTGGGATAGATATAGGCAAAACGGCAACCAAAGTTTGTTGCAGAGGTTGAAACGACCATAGGTCCGGCCAAAGTACCCAGAAAATAACCCTCGCCAATTTGCACAAACTGAGAAAAAAGCGAGTGACTTGCTAGCAGTAATAAACCGGTAATTATTCTTCTCACAATAACAAATATAATGAATGGGAAGTAATTGACCTTAAAACCCCTAATTTTTTGGAATAAATATGACAATTTAGGGTTTTCTGTTCAGGAGGAAATAAACCTGATGGGTTTAGTGCCAATTGCATATTTTTGCCTTTATGAGAGCCGTTTCCGAGGCAGAAGTTTTTTTTATGGAGGGTTGCGGGCGCTGTTCGCTGGGAGGAACGCCTGCATGCAAGGTTCACAACTGGCGAGAGGAGCTGATATTGCTGAGAGACATATTGCTTCAAAGCGGACTTACTGAAACCCGAAAATGGGGAGTGCCATGCTATGTGAAGGGAAATAAAAATGTAGTGTTGCTGGGAGTATTAAAGAGCTGTGCTACCCTCAGTTTCTTTAAAGGTACACTGATGAAGGATTTGGAAAATCTGCTGGTGAAACCCGGCGAGAACAGTCAGGCAGCGAGATACATGAAGTTTACGTCACCTGAACAGGTAACAGCGCTGTCTACAATCATTAGGGATTACCTTAAGGAGGCCATTGGGATAGAGGAATCCGGACAGAAAGTGACCTTTAAGTCGCCCCAGGAGCAGCCCATGTGCGAGGAACTGCAGGAGGCCCTCCAATCGGATGCCGAGCTGTCTTCAGCGTTTTATGCATTAACCCCGGGCAGGCAAAGGGGGTATATTCTCCATTTTGGCGGGGCCAAACAAGCCCAAACCCGCATTGACAGAATTGCCAAGAGCAGAGACAGGATTTTACAGGGAAAGGGAATGCAGGACTGAAAGGTGTTATTCCGCTACCCGCTACCACTACCCGAAGTCTCCCAGCTTCGGGTTTTTTTATAAATACACAACATTGATTTTTATGCCACCCCTTCAGGGTTCGGGGAATTACGCACCTTTGGTGCTATAATAATGGCACCCCTTCGGGGTTCCTTGTATATAGCTCCGGAGGAGCGGAATGATAATAATAACCCCAATACACGGTGATACGAACCCCGAAGGGGTGGCATTAATGTACCGCTACCTTAAAGCTTGCTGTATTAAATATCACTAGTTTAATTGTTTAATGGTTTATTAGGTAAATACGCATTACCAATAAACTAATATATTAATTTACCAATATACCCCGCTACCCGCTACCCGAAGTCTCCCGGCTTCGGGTTTTGTTTTACAACCTTGCTGTTTTAATTGTAACCTGTTTAATTGTTTAATGGTTTATTGGGCAAATACACATTACCACTAGACTAATATTCCAGTAAACCAATAAACCAATAAACCAACCACTCAAACTACTTACTCAACGCGAGCAACAGCTTCTGCATGGCTTCCAGCTGTTGTTTGAGGTCATTGATGCGCTCTTCATACACTTTGCGCTCGCTGTCTGCCATGCCTTGCACATACATTACCGTGCCTGCATTGCCACCTTGCTGGTTGTAATTTTGTTGTATATACAAGTCATCTTCACCCACCAGCGTGTTGAAGGGCACACCCAGTATGGCAGATAATTCACGCAGGCGGGATACCGAAATGTTATCCGGATTTTTTTCCATACGGGAGTAGGCCTGCTGGCTGATATTCAGTTTGGTAGCTACGTACTCCTGAGAGAGGTTTATACTTTCACGCACCATTTTGATTTTGTTACCGATGTTGCCCGGCTGCTTGTATTCGGTGGTTTTGTGTGCAAACATGTTGTAAAATTAAATTATTATACAACTAAAACAACAATACCACAAAAAATAGTAGTGATATTCATAAATAGAGTAAAATACAACTAACAAGGGTTGTGTGGGACTATTGTTGTGGTCTAGTATTGTAAACAATCTAATTTTTTAACTCAAAACATGAAAAAAACAATTTACAATCTTGGCTTGGCATTAGTGCTGCTAATGGGTACTTTCTCACTTAATTCTTGTTCCAAAGAGGACCCTGCACCAACACCTACAACGGGTGGTTTGGTTGTTAAAGTTAAACTAGCGGGTTCTACTGGTTTTTTAACAGGTGTGGATGTTGGACTTGCCACGTCTCAAGAAAACCTTGACAATTCGATTTATTTACAAGATAAAGTAACCAATTCTAGTGGTCAAGCAAATTTTGGGCAGTTAAATCCTGGAAACTATTATTATGACTGTTATCATATTGTAGGCAGTGATGAATATTATGGAGAAGGTCAAGTTCAAATAGTAGCAGGCAAAGATTTGGAACTCACGTTAACATTAGAATAAATAAACCACAATAGCTCATTAGCTAACACACTACCCGAAGTCTCCCAGCTTCGGGTTTTTTTATAAATACACAACATTGATTTTTATGCCACCCCTTCAGGGTTCGGGGAATTACGCACCTTTGGTGCTATAATAATGGCACCCCTTCGGGGTTCCTTGTATATAGCTCCGGAGGAGCGGAATGATAATAATAACCCCAATACACGGTGATACGAACCCCGAAGGGGTGGCATTAGTTCACCCGCTACCCTAGGCCTCCTTGTATTCGGTGGTTTTGTGTGCAAACATGCTGTAAAATTAAATCATAATACAACTAAAACAACAAAACCACAAATATTGGTAGTAGTATTCAAAAATAGAGTAAAATACAACTAAAAAGGGTTGTATGGGTTGTGTGTACGTAATTATTTTGTATCAATAAAAATAGTATGAAAAAGATATTGTTGATAATTACCTCATTTATGACCCTATGCCTTAATGCACAAGACTATATTACTAAAAAAACAGGTGATGATATAAAGGCAAAAGTTCTTGAAATAACAACCTCTGAAATAAAGTACAAGAAATTTGATAATTTGGATGGCCCTACCTATTCTATAAGCAAATCAGAAATTCTGATGATCAGGTATGAAAATGGCACCAAAGACATATTTAATGAATCTGAAAATAAAAACCTAACTATTGACAACACAACCAAGCAAGCCACACAAGATTATGCTACTTTGGCTATGAATGATGCAAGAAGTAACTATAGGGGACAAAACTCCGGTGCAGGTTGGGTTGTATTTACTACAATGATCACATCCCCCATTTTGGGTATCATCCCAGCGGTTGCTTGCGCTTCGAAAGAACCCAATGACCAGAATCTTAACTATAAAAATCAGGATTTAATGAAGATACAACAATACAATAATGCGTATAAGACAGAGGCGCATAGAATTAAAAGAAAAAGCATTTGGACTGGCTATGGAGCTGGTTCTGCCGGCTGGCTCGTGTTGATATTGTTGCTTTGACCTCCCGCTACCCGAAGTCTCCCGCTACCCGAAGTCTCCCGCTACCCGAAGTCTCCCGACTTCGGGTTTTATTTCAAAACATTGCTATAACAACATGCCACCCCTTCAGGGTTCGGGAAATTACGCACCCTTGGTGCTATAATAATGGCACCCCTTCGGGGTTTTTGGAGTTGATGGTAGTTTGTCCTCCCAATTAGCCCCCCCCAAGCGTCTTTCGTGCCGGTAGCTACGGGTTTTTAGGAAAGCTGTTACATCATCGTTAAAACCACACACACATTGAGGCGCTCACCACATCCAGGTTGTCGCGGTATCCACTGTCAAACGGGTAAATAGAAATCGCATCGCTGCCGGTAAAAAAGCGGCGGTATTCCAGTCTCAGCAGGGCATTTTCCTCAACCTTGCGGTTTAGGCAAAATCCGTAGCTGCCTGTTCTGTAGGTGTTTTCTGCCGTATTGATTGGGGTTTGCAAGACCGTATTCTTGTCATCAAACCATTCTAGTCTGCCCGAAAGGGATAATTTGGGTGTAAATGCATACTTCACCTGCACATTGGCATTCCACCAGGTATATTGTTTATAGTCTGCGTGATCGGGAATGGGCATGAGACTATCAGTCCGCAGTGTGGTATAGCGCTGAACACCTGCATACACGCAGGCAGACACATCCCATTTCTTGCCCAATTTGCCTATCCAGTAGAGATCGGTGAAAGCACGGGTGCTGAAATTGGGTCTTGCTATACTTTTTTCGTTGCCGATATAGGTGTTCCAGTTGATGATATGGTTTTTGCCAAACTGCCATTCCAGCTGGGTTCCCAGCGACAGCTGCTCATTGTTGTCCTGGATTTGCTGCCAGCCGTTGATGAGGTAGGTATAAAAACGGATATTTTCGCGCAGGGGCAATCCCAGTTTAACCCCGCTAAGGTAATACGGTGAATTTTCAGCAGACAACGAACGGGAATACATAAGCTGGTCTTTACTTACGGGATTTTCATTGGTATACGGAGAACCGAGAATTCCTGCGTCCATCCACAGGTTTAATTTTTTGGAAAGCCGCACACCTACACTGGCTTCCAGCAGGTTTTTCAAGGTGCCGGGTTCATTGGCCATGTTCGCATTCATGTAGGTTCCAAACGCGGGAACCAGCCGAGCTCTTATCCCCTTGGTCTGATAGCGAATGTCGAGCATAGCGAGGTTTACGCCAATGGTGTTGTTTTGCGCTGAAGAAACCATGTAGGGCAATGTTTTCCCCGCTCCGCTGCTGTTGGCATACACATCCACACAGGCGCCCAGCGTAATTTTACCCAGGTGTTCGCCACCGCCGGTATCCACAAAGCCGGTATTTACTACCTGGGCACTGAGGGAATAATGCAGCAATAGAAAAAAAAGAAGATACCCGGCTTTCATCTACAAGAGTCAATCCTATACAAAGCGAGGATCCACTTCCATCACATGCCCGCAGGTTTTGCAGGTGCGCAGTTCTTCTGAACCGTAATAGTGCTTAAAATGGGGCAGAAAATCGGTTTCTATGTTTTGCAGCTCGAAGTAGGTTTCATGCAGTTTGGTGTTGCATTTGTCGCAAAACCACAGCAGTCCGTCTTTGTATCCTTTGTTTTCGCGCACGCGCTCAATAACCAGGCCCACACCGCCGGCCATGCGTCCGGGGCTATGGGGCACACCGGCGGGATGCAGGTACATATCGCCGGCTTTTAAGGGCACTTCGACGCATTTGCCATCCACCTGAATTTTGATGAGTGCTTCCCCTTCCAGTTGGTAGAAAAGTTCTTCGGTTTCGTTGTAATGGTAATCTTTACGGGCGTTGGGACCTCCCACAATCATCACAATGTAGTCGGTGCCTTCGGGATAGAGATTTTTATTGGCCACCGGGGGTTTCAACAGGTGCTTGTTTTCCTCAATCCATTGGTTCAGGTTAAAAGGCATGCGTATGTTCATGGTATTGCAAACTTACCCGATTTATTTGGAAAATTCGGTAATTTTTCGTATATTGTAACGAATGGGATACGGTTTCTATAAAAAATTATCTAAATATTAAAATAGCTTGTTAATTGAATCGATTATCCAAAGAAAAAATTTTAATATTCTGTCAAAGTTAATATATGGGTAAAATAAATAATTGATAGATACCACCGAATTTATAATTGATGAGGAGAATAATGGTGTGATAAAAAAATTACTTTATAGACGCTGTAAGAGCCTGCGGCAACATTAATAAAAACGGAAGACATCTATCCCAAAAAAGAGCGTAGTAATTAAACCCCAGAGCGATGTTTTGGTAATATTCAGAACGGTTATCCCAGTAATATTTTTCTGAATTTATTGACCAAGCTGACAAACCTATTTTCGACACGATGAACCACTTTTCAAGCAAACGTGCCGAGCGTCCGTTACCATCCATGAAAGGGTGGATTTTAGCAATCCATAAATGAATCATTGAAGCGTAGTAGAATACATCTCTGTATGATAAATCCCGTTTCAACAACACAGAAATATCCGTAAATAATTTATTTAATTCTTCATTGACAAATTGTGGTTCAACGGCCATGTAAACAAGTTTTAGTGTATTTGAATCTCTGATGCCTACTTGATCTTTTCGGACTTTTCCTTGCAAGTTTACAGGTAATAGGGTCTTTGATGTTCTGCTGTGGGTTTTGAGGAAGTTGGCTTTATTTAAAGGATTTTCAGAGGCAAATTTGTATGCCATTACCAAATCTTCAATTTCTTGAACTTCCTTTTTTCTTGGGTAACTTTTATTTCCTCTATTTCGAAAAAAACTATTTACATCCAGTGGATTGCCCTCAATCTTTGATGAATAAAGAGACGATGCGATTATATAATATTCAAAATCTTCAGATGTAAAACTTGATTTTGACCTTAATTTATGAGAAACTTCCAGCCAGTCAATTTTGCATTTTGAAGCATATGCATCAATATATTCAGAGGAAATAAATTTTAGGTGTTTTCCCATAATACAAATATACAAATATGAAGCATAGATTGTGGTAAATAGAGTTTCGGTATATAAGTAATATCTATAATGAAAAAATTATAAATGTTGCCTTTATTTTTTCAAAATAATTATCTGAAATAAAAACAATTACACGGGTTTTTTGGCTGCTGTAACTGCATGCTGCATGGGCAGAAATTTTCCTGCTATCATCCGGTCAGGCTCAGCCTCTGTTTGGGTCATGATTTTTACAAAACCATTGTTTTCAAGCAACTTTTCAAGGGTTGCAACTTCATAGAGCGTAAATCCAAATTGCGCGAAGGGGATAACCTGCATAAAGGTTTTGGGGCGATAGCCCAGCAACAGCAAACCGCCCGGCTTCAGCACCCGCATGATTTCGGAGAGTTCCCTTTCCGGGGTTTCCCAGAAATACAGCACATTAATGCCAACACAGATATCGAATGTTTGCTCAGCAAAAGGCATAGCAGCAACCTCTCCCAACAGAAAACTTGCTCCCGGAATGTGTTTGGCTGTGGCCATTTTCACCATTTCTTCAGAGAAGTCTATGCCGGTGTATTGCAGCGTTACGTTATGCTGATCAAGCATTTCAGGCACAATGCCTTCTCCAAAGCCCAGTTCCAGTAGCGATGCGTTTTCGTAAGGTAATAGCTGTTTTACTACATGCTCATATAATTCCCGGTTAAGCCCACGCATATAGGCGGCAATGGCATCAGCACCTTCGCCATGGGGTTTTCGCAATTGAGCTGCCTGCTGTTCGGGGGTGAAAGGTGTTAACATGGTTTTCTATTCCGTCAAATTTTGATAACAGGGAATAAATCAAAATCATACCTTTTCAGTTAGGTATCATATTCGCTCTTTTAACTGCAACAACAACTCCGTCAGTACTTTTTTCAGCGCGTCCACATTGTCTTTGCCCGTGGCCGAAATAAAAACAGCCGGTGCATTTTCCTTGGCAATCCAGCTTTTTTCAAATTGAGTAGCAGTGAGGCCGGTGTGGCCTACAAAGAAATCATCGGGGGCACCCCGGAAGGCGTCAATTTTATTGAAAACCACCAGTTCGGGTTTGTTACCGGCGCCAATGGCCAGTAGCGTTTCTTTCACCGAGCGCATTTGTTCTTCAAAATGAGGGCTGCTGATATCCACCACATGCACCAGTAAATCGGCCTCTAATGCCTCTGCCAGCGTACTTTTGAAGCTCTCCACCAGCTGAGTGGGCAGTTTACGGATGAAACCGACGGTATCACTGAGTAGGATGGGCATGGTTTTCAACTCGTCTGTGGGGTGGGGCAGCACTAGCTTACGAACCGTGGCATCCAGCGTGGCAAATAGTTTGTTTTCCACCAGCACATCGGCCTTACTGAGCAGGTTCATGATGGTGCTTTTACCCACGTTAGTGTAACCCACCAAAGCCACACGGTACATTCCTTCTCTGGATGCGCGCTGGGTTCGTGATGTTTTTTCTATGTGCGCCAGCCGTTCCTTTAGCACACTGATTTTATTTCGCAGGGCGCGGCGGTCGGTTTCTATTTCGGTTTCACCGGGGCCTCTAAGTCCTATGCCCCCTTTCTGGCGGCTAAGGTGCGTCCACATGCGGGTAAGTCGGGGCAGCAGGAATACGCTTTGTGCCAGTTCTACCTGAATCTTGGCCTGGGCCGTTTTGGCGTTTCGGGCAAAAATATCCAGAATCAGGTGGGTTCGGCTCAGCACCTTCACGTCGGGCATGTCTTGCTCCAGGTTTCGGATTTGGCTGGGTGATAATTCATCATCAAATACCACCATATCGATATTGTGATCTTTCACCCACAACACCAGTTCTTCCAGTTTGCCCGTTCCCAGATAGGTTTTTGGGTTAGGGTGGGGCAGCTTTTGGGTAAACCTTTTCAGGGTTATGGCCCCGGCGGTAGATACCAGCTGCTCCAGTTCGTCAAGGTATTCATGCAGTCGGCCTTCCTGGGCCGGAAAATCTACCCCTACCAGTACGGCATATTCCTGTTTTTTCTCGGTACTATGCAGATTTTCCTTGTTTTTACCCATGATTTGGGGCAAAATTACCCTTTTGGTTTGGCAATGCCGCATGGGAAGGCGAATTTTGAAATCAGGTTGATACGTGTCATTTTGATAGCATGGTTACTGGGCGTTTGTCCACTCTTAGCCCAGCGGGTTACCATGAACGCTTTGCCCGACGGACGATCTGTATACAGCCACTACCGGGTGCTGGGCGAAAATGCCGGCGGGGTGTATCTCATGAATTACCGGGACGCAGATATGCGCAAGAACTTCACCATTATTCGCAGCAGCCACAATCTCGAGTACCTCAATGAGAAACCCATAGAATTGGGCCGAAAATCGCGACTTATTAAACTATTCACCTACGATAGTGGCATTTGCATGGTGTATCTTGAAAAAATAAGGCAACAGATATGGCTTCAGTATCGGCTCATTGCGCCCGGCCTGGATAAAGAATCCGCTGGTACACTTGGGGTTCTTAGCAACCTGGAATCTATGGACGCTGTGACGGCAGAATACAGCTTAAACAGGCAATGGATCGGAGTGTGGACCGAAAGTGTTTCCGAAAATGGACTGCAAAAACTGGAGGTGACCCGGTTTCATCTCTTTACGGGGAAAAAATCACAAAATGCCTGCCTGATACCATTTAGTGCTAAACAGGTAAACGTAGAGGAGGCCTCATTGGGCAATGACGGGCAACATGCGTGCACGGTGGCGTATGACGAGGAATCCGGGCGTCGTTCACCGGTTCGGTATTTTGCTGCAACCGGAACGGATGCAGCGTTTAAGCCACTATTCCCCATCAATAATACGTCATACCACATCAGTGGGGCCGAACTTGTGCGGGATGAATTTACCGGGCGCTTTGTGCTGGGTGGTTTCTGGGATGAAAACAAAGGGGAAAGAACCGGCGGATGCCTGATTTTGTCATTGCCCGATAGCATGCAGGAAGGCAACAATGAGTTGGTACAGAAAACCATTTTTTCTCATGAACTGGTGAGTGAGTTGATCGGTGCTAATGCTCAGGAAAAGGGGCGCCTGCCTGAAAATATGTTTGTCAGAAAAGTCGTACCACGCGACGATGGCGGCACCCTACTCGTTGCTGAAAAATTTTACATAACCCAGCATCTGGAAACTTTTTATATCAATGGTATTCCCCAGACCAGCAGTAAAAACATTTATCATTATGACGATGTACTCATTGTTTCACTCAATCGCAATGCAGAGGTGGAGTGGTTTAAAGTGGTGCATAAGAGACAAAGTGGTTTTGCCGGTGCAGGATTTTACAACGGAATAGCTATTTATGTGTGCGAAAACAACGTGAATTTGCTGTATAACGACAATGTTACCCAAAATAATCGTGTCATACATATTAGCGTTGACAAAAAGGGTGCAATTTTGCAGAAAGTCTTATTCAACAGCGATGAGGTATACACAGGTTTTGCGCCACAAGAAGGAAAGCAAATTGGCTATAATCGCTTTTTGGTGCCGTTAACCATGGATAAAAAACCCCTGTTACTGAAACTAACCCAGGATTAGAATGCTTCGTTATTTCAGACATATAGGCCCCTCAGCGGTGTTCGCTGTGTTTTTCGGAGCGTTGTTACTGCGGTTACCTGCCCTTTTCACCGTTTCGGCAAGCCCGGAAACACTCAATGGGGTAGTGTTTGAGCCATTTTTCAATGCCGTAAGACAGTGGCCATGGTTATCGCTTTTGTTGGGGTTTCTTGTGGTATTTAGCCAGGCAATACTATTCAATCGGTTGTGCAATTTGCACGATGTGTTGTATACCCCCACTTTTATGCCGGCCTGGTTATTTATATTGGCCAACAGCATATTTCCGGAGAACCTGCACTTCAATCCCCTGATGATTTCCAATTACTTCATTATTGGATCGTTTGCGTTTCTTTTCCGCATGCACCAAAGCGATCAAAGCCCTAAATTGTTGTTTTATGCCGCCGCTTTGCTCAGTTTGGGGTCTTTGTTTGTTACCGAATATCTGCTGGCATCCTTGCTGTTGCTGATTGCTACTGTTATTTTCAAGAATGTAGGTTTTCGCGATTTGTTAGCCATTATCACGGGAACGTTGATTCCCTTGGGTATGATATGGTCATTTTATTATCTCAACAACCAACATTTTGATTTCCCCATACCTAAATATACCCTGAACATCAAGTTTGATGCGGCTATTTTACGGTTTATTGCGCTTACCTACTTTTTCGCATTGGCGTTTTCCGGGTTGCTCAAATCCGGGCTCCACTATTTTAAGAACAATATCAAAACCCGCCGCATCAATCTGGTATCCATAACCTTTTTCCTTTTTGCAGTATTTGTTATGTTGCTTAAGATTGAACAGGTTCGCTTATACGTTACCATCACTAACTGCGGACTGGCGCTGTTTACGGGCTATTTTTTACTGGGCGAAAAAGGGTTGCGCTTGAAGGGGTTGCTCCATGGTGTTTTAATCATATTGCTTTTGGTTTCCTTATACGGAGATCGCCTTCGCGACTGGCTTTTGTAGGGTTATTCGTTTCGTTTGTTGATACCTATATTCAACGAAATAACATTGCTGTATAAGCCGGTTCCGGAAGCCCCAAACCCAGCCAGGGCATAATCCAGTCTTAAGCGGTCGATTTCTACCCCAATGCCGGTGCTGGGCTGCATGGTGAGTCCAAAGCTGCCATTGCTGCGGGTTTCGCGCTGAAATTGCGATACACCGGCCCGAACCATCAGTCGAAATTTTTTGGTTTCTTCTTTTATTCCGGCTTCTATGCCCAGGCGGGGGTCAGCACTGATTAAACCGGTTTTAATCAAGGTGTTTCTTTCACCGTCAGTGGTAATTTCCAGATTGGCTTCACCCAGCAGCTCAAATTTGTTTCGGGTAAACCGATAAAAACCACCGGTGCTGAATCTTGGCAAAGCCAGTTCCAGACTGTTTTTGGGGATGGTATTCCCGGTAAGATACAAGATGTCTTTTTGGTTGTTGGTGAATGTAAAATTCCAGCTGTTGAAGGTGGTGGTAATATCACGGGCATTGACGCCAAACCCCCATTTGCCTTTGTAGTCTCGAATTTTAAATCCGGCATCGAGTCCAAACCCCCAGGCCGTTGCAAATTCACCCACTTTGCGGTGAATAATTTTAACGTTACCTCCCCAGCTAACGAGGGTGTTGCTAGATCTCACCGGCCTTGTTTGCTGAGCATAGCTGCCCATAAAGGCATAATCGGCAGCTGAAAAGGTGGTAACGCGGTCATAGTTGATTTCCCCATTGCGTATCAGGTCCAGGGTATTGAGTATTCCATCCACGCCAAAACGAAGCACAGAAAAACCAAAAACCTTATTTTTAGAGGCCTGTATACCTAGGGTCAGGTAATCAAAATTGGCGATATTCTGAAAGTAGAAATTGTGCATAAACCCCACCTGAATTTTGTCGGTTTGCTCTGCCAGTCCGGCTGGATTCCAATAGGTACTGTAAACATCAGAGGTGGCTGCTGCGCCTGTTTTACCCATGCCAAACTGCCGGGCACCTGCTCCCACATACATAAATTCATTTACGTATTTGCGGCTGCTTTGTGCTGAAAGCCCCAAAGCGCATAGCAACATCGCCAATAAACCCAATGGTCTCATTTCATTTCCTCCATCAATTGAGGCATCTTTACAAAAATAAGACTTTCTGCCTCATCCAAAACTGATTGCACCCCGTTTGACTGAGCATCCGTCCATTCGTCACTAACACCGGCATACTGATAAATGCGGCTTAGGGAAAAGGCAAAAGCCGGGTTATGTACGTACTGCATCAGATATCGCAATTCGCAAAAGCGATGCAATCGCTGACGGAATACATCTGCACCATCCAACCCGAGGGCCCCAAAATAGGCGTCCAGCACGTCTGACCGGGTTTGCTGTAATTCTGAATAAAAGCGGGACATCAAATCAGGGTCCTGTTTGATTAATACCCTGTCAATCATCAATTCAGCAATAAGATGCGCAGCAAACCAGGTGCGGGGGATGCGATATTCCTGAAAAACGGGTTTAATCAAGCCGGTTATTTGCGGGGTAACTTCCTTAAAAAAAGCAGACTGATGGAATCGTTTGTCTCTATGCAGATGCTTCAATGCGCCTTGATGCAGGGCTTCAGTTTCGGGGTGCTGTGAGGGCGTAAAATTGTTGGGCTGCAAGCGATTTCCGGGAAGAAAATTGCGTACAAAATCCGGGGTTAGTAGTCCCAGGTTGTGGTGGACTGCTCCCGGCAAATAATCGAAATAATAATGAGCGAAATAATTCAAAATATGTACAAAGGTAATCCTGTATTTTCAAAAACCTTTCACCGCTAAATGGTGTTAATTTTGCTGTAATCGAAGTATGCGAAAATTTCCTGTCATAGCCGTGGTGTTATATCTTGTGGCCTGTGGATCAGGAAAAAATCCTGCTTCAAGCAGTCTCACTACCATGCAAAACACACCCTCAGATACATTATTGCCGGTTCCTGCCACCGAAGAAGAATGGAAACAACGTTTAACACCCGAAGAATACCGGGTTTTGCGGCAAAAAGGGACTGAAAGGCCTTTTAGCAGCCCATTTGAACAGGTTTGGGACAGCGGAACCTATGTTTGTAAGGGTTGCGGCAACGAGCTTTTTCGAAGTGAAACCAAATTTGACGCCGGCTGTGGCTGGCCCAGTTTTTACGAAGCGATAGACAAAAGCAAAGTGAAGGAAATTGTTGATTATAGCCATAACATGATTCGCACGGAAGTGGTTTGCGCTCGCTGCGGCGGACACTTGGGTCATGTTTTCAATGATGGATATGGACAGCCCACCGGACTACGCTACTGCATCAATGGCGTAAGTCTGGGTTTTCGGAAGAAATAGGTCCTTTTTATTTGGAAATGCAAAGAAAATTCCGTATATCTACGTTTATACAGGGCATCGCCTTTCTTTAAGGGCTTTTATTGTGTGAAAAATATCCTTACATGCGCGGTATGTTTATTCTTTGCAGGGTTGTGCTTTTCTGTACAGCAAGCATATGGGCAATGTAAAAAAGTGAGTTTACCGCTTGATGGAGGCACTGCCAATGGAATGCGTTGCACACAGAAGATCAAGGCATCCTATGGCGGCTTTATGATACAGGATTACCGAAAAGGCAATTGGATATTTACCAACGATGATGGGAAAAAATACAAATCGGGTGAATATCGGGTAGAGGATGGGGGCTCCTTTCGGGATGGAAACTGGACGTGGTATAATGAAGACGGCAAGCCGGTTGCGGTAATTACCTTTAGGCGCGATCAATGGATAAAAGTAAAGCCCCTCGATAGCGGCTACAACCGCATGGGTAATGATTCTGTTGTGGTTGAAGGCGAGGAAGACGGGTCATTCAATATTACCATTTCGGATGGAAGAACCCATCGCAAGTTTTCCAAAGTGCAACCGGGTTTTGAACTGGATTTGCAAAAGGAAAAACCGTATGATCCACAGGCATCAAGGCCGATTTCAGGTGTAATTGGAATCAATTCACAGTCTGTGTCCACAGAGAATAAACCAGCACAGCGTGAAAATGTGATTTGGAGTGACGGAAAGATACAGTCCCTTTTCCCCGAATTGAAGGTTTGGGTGGGTTTAAATGGTGAGCTGATTCCTGAGGAGCAAAACCTAATTCTTAATCCCAGTTTTAATACCGTAAAGAAAGATGGGGGTGTGGGTAAATTGTATTTCTACAATGGCATGTTGAAAGGCTGGGGCGTAGGCAATGAATCGCCGGATTATTACAGGGAATTTGGGCAACAGTTTATGGGCTTTCGGGTTGCAGGATCCAACTATGAAGTCATTCAGGGGACTTTAAAAAAACCGCTGCAGCGAGGCAAAACCTACTGTTTTCGGTTTCAGGTTAAACTAAAATCCGACAACAACTACGCGGCAAACCATATTGGTGCGGTATTTCATGACAAGCTATTTCAGCTTGTTCCGGATCGGGATATTTTATCACCTGTTTCAAGCAAGGTCAGAACCGTTTATCAGACGCCTGTGGCATTGCGTGATTCCTGGATGACCATTATGGGTTCATTCCAGTCTACAGGGTTCGAAAAATATGTTTATATAGGCCAGTTCAGCAGCAAAGACAGTGCGCGTTTCTGGCCGCTGGATTCCATTTTCAATGGCGCTACCAATGGGGAGGTGTATTACTATTTTCGCAATCCGGTTCTTACAGAGAAGCCAGCGGGGGTTAACTGTGCTTGTAATGTAGAGGATTGTGTGCCTGATTCGCTATTTACAGAGGGAGTGGAATCCCGAGAGACGTTTGTGCTTCGGGATGTTCAGTTTGGCAGCGGAAGTGCCAGATTGTTGCCGGAATCTTATCCTGCACTGGATAGTTTGGCAGATCAATTGGGGGCCAACCCTGCATGGAGATTGGAAATTACCGGGCATACGGATAATCAGGGGGAACCCAAAGATAACCTTTCCTTGTCAGTGAAGCGCAGCCGGGCAGTGTATGATTATCTGGCTGGGAAAGGTGTAGCAATCGGCCGTATGAAATTTGAAGGCAAGGGCGATACTGAACCCATGGAAGACAATGAAACTGAGGAAGGGCGGGCGCTGAACCGGAGGGTTGAGTTTTTAATTATTCGCTAAATTCCGGATTTTTCAATAACGCCATCCCGCACCCTTACCATGCGTTTGGCATAGCGTGCGATATCTTCTTCATGGGTAACAAGAATAATGGTGTTACCCCGGTCATGAATTTCGTCGAATAAGGCCATTATTTCCTTACTGGTATTGGTGTCTAGGTTGCCGGTGGGTTCATCGGCAAGCAGAATGCTGGGGTTATTGATGAGCGATCTGGCCACAGCTACCCGTTGTCTTTGCCCACCACTCAGCTCGTTGGGTTTATGGGTCATGCGATCTCCAAGTCCCACATCATTTAGCGCTGATTTGGCTCGTTCTGTTCGTTCTTTTTTTCCAACACCCGCATATACCAGGGGTAGGGCAACATTATCCAGGGCTGTAAGCCGGTTTAGCAAATTGAAAGTCTGAAATACAAATCCAATTTCCTGGTTGCGAATATGGCTAAGTTCGCTGTCTGACATGCTGCTCACCATTTTTCCATTGAGAATGTATGTGCCGGCAGTGGGTGTATCGAGGCAGCCGATGATGTTCATTAGTGTACTCTTGCCGGAACCACTGGGCCCCATGAGGGCGGCGTATTCGCCGCGTTGTATTTCCAGGTTGATTTCGCGGAGGGCATATACAATCTGCTCACCCAGTTCATAGCGTTTCTGAATGCCGGTGAGCGATATGAGTGCGTTTTCAGCCATCAGTCTGTGTTTCCGATTACTTTGGGTACCCGGAAGAAATCACTGTCTTTTTTGGGTGCATTTTTCAAGGCCTCTTCGTGGGAAATTTCCTGCACTACTTTATCATCCCTGAGGTTGTTGGTTCTGTCGGTCATGTAAATGAGGGGTTCCACATCATCGGTGTTTACCTCGTTTAGTTTTTCGCACATTTCCAGGATGTTTTCCAGGTCCTGACGCATTTTTTCAGCCGCTTCACCTTCAAATTTAAGTCTCGACAAGGCGGCTAGCTCCTGTACTTTTTCGGGGGTTATTTTCATGCGTAAACGTTCCTTTTTTTCAGATTATTTTCCATCACTTCAAAAACGGCTAGTTCCAGTTTGCCGGCATCTTCAGCATTCATTCCACGTGTATCGATTGCTTCGTGGATGTTTATGCGCATGAGTCCGGGAAACGCAATCCATGCATACACATCCATTCTTTTGTGATTGTCTGGCAAAGTTACGGGAATTATCACGGCTTCCTGCTCAATGGCAAGTCGGAAGGCACCGGGCTTAAATTTGTGCAGTTTTGGAGTGTCAGGGGGAATTTTTCCTTCAGGGAAAATAATCATGTGGGCACCACCACGCATTTTTTCGGCCGCCAGGTGAAAAGCCGTATGTGAACTGCGAAGACTTTCTCGTTTCACCGGCACATCCAGTGTATCAAACCATTTGCGAAACAGCGGCACCTTGCTCAACTCCATTTTGGCCATAAAAAAATTGAACCCCGGCAGATAGGTACCACAGGTCAGAATGTCGAGGTAGCTGCAATGGTTGGCACAATAGATAATTTTTCTTCCGGTCGGTATTTTTCCCTCACGTGAGATGACAGGAATCAGGCCGGCCGGTACACAGGTAACTACGCCCCATGCCCTTCTCAACCTATGCGCCAGCGGATAGGTTTTTTTAAATGATAAAAACAAATAGAAAAGGGGCCACATGGCCAAAAAAATGGATGCGAACCAAAGTCCGGCCCAGCCCAGCCATATTTTACCCAGTACTTTTTTCATGTATTTTTACCACCTTGCACAAACACCAGCAGCGCGATTACAACGCCTGTGCTTAGGCACATCTGCAATTGCGAAACACTGATGGAAATGGGATCCAGCTGCTTGCTGATGTAGGCTTTTGCCTCTTCAATTTTTGCCGCCTGCTCTTCTTTTTTCACCTCTTTCTCAATTCGGGCTGTTTGGTGTTTCATTGCTACGGCTATGTATGCCTGTATTTTACCCGGCTCGTTTTTTAGCACGTGTTGCAAACCACCAATGGTGCACATGGCTACCATCATGGAGGTGAGCAGGCTGCCAAATAGGGCTTTTCCCAGGTTAACCGGGGTTTCGGAATCTTTTTTCAGATGCTTTAGAAATTGCCAGACAGCCAAGGCGGTAAATACGACATTGCCCAGCAAAGGCAGCACAGCGCCAAAAGATGAAGTGAGGTACAAGTCGCGGTACCAGTAGGTAAGGTGCATAGCGGTGGCCGCTGACCCATAGGCCAGTCCATATAAGGCAATTTTCTTAAACATAACTGCAAATATGCACAAAATAGAGTGACAGGGCACCCGAAGGCATCCAATCATTCTACCGATTCAGTGAATTATTCGCTGTCTCTCGGTTCTTCCGAATCCCTGCTCAGGTATTCGTCAAAATCATACTCCGGCAACAGGTTGGTTTTTACGTGACCTATGGTTTCATGGAGCGCATCCCTGAACTTGTGAAAATCCTCCTTGTACAGATGAATCTTCGTTTTGATGAAGTTGCCGTCATCAAATTTACTGCGCTTGCTCTCCGTGATGGTGATGTAATAATCGTTGTTTCTGGTTGACTTTACATCAAAAAAATAGGTCCTTTTGCCTGCTCTGATACGTTTTGAATAAATTTCTTCTTGGTCGTTGCGGTAGTCTTCTCCCATATATTGTATATCTCCTTATTTTCAAGTACTTATGACAAAAGTATGGGAATGAAATCGAGATTTCAAAATTATTTTTCCTCTAAAAATAATCTTGCATTTTGTTTACAAAACTAGTTGGTATTGTTCTGTAATTGGTATAATTCGGAGAAGCTGCCACCAGCCTTGATAAGTTCTGCAAATGTTCCTGATTCTGCAATTTTACCTTCCTCTAGGAGGATGATTTGATTGGCCGCCTGTAGGGACGCCAGGCGATGGCTGATGATGATGGCGGTTTTGCCTTTTAATTTTTGGGTGAGGGATTGAATAATTTCCTGCTCTGTATCTGCATCTACCGCACTGAGACAGTCATCAAAAATATACAGCTCGGCTTCTTTAATCAGTGCCCTGGCTATGGAAACTCTTTGTTTTTGTCCGCCGGATAACAAAACACCCCTTTCCCCCAACAGGGTTTTCAGCCCCAGCGGAAATTGTGCAATATCCCTTCCCAGTCCGGCCATCATGGCAGCAGCCAAAATTTTTTCTTCGGTTGCCTCGCCCTCTGCAAGTCCAAAGGCGATGTTTTCTGCCAGGGTATCGCTAAATAAAAACACATCCTGGGGAACGTAGGCAATGCATCTGTTAAAATCTTTGCGAGCGTATGCCTGCGGGGCATCATTATCATACAGCAGTTTGCCTGTATCGGGAGTTGACTGCCCGGTTAGCAAATGGGCCAGGGTGGTTTTACCGCATCCGGTTTTTCCGGTTATACCCAATATGGTGCCTTTGGGAACCACCAGATTAAGTCCGCTCAGAGCGGGTTTCATCGCTCCGGGATAGGTGAAACCGACATCCTGCAGCTGTATGTGTTTCTGAAATTGAAAAGCGGGTAAGTGCGCAGAGTCGGCTTCCACAGGATACTCCAGAAATTCATTGATTCGTTTTTGGCTGGCTGCTGCCTTTTGCACCAGTGCGGTTGTCCAACCCAAACTGGCTACAGGCCATATCAGCATATTCAGGTACAATATAAATTCTGCAATATTTCCTGCACTGAAAGTTCCGGCTTGTACCGCCTTACCTCCCAGATATAACACCATCAGCGTGCTGATGCCGACCAGCAATATCATTAAGGGGAAAAACAGACTATTTACCAATGCCAGGCGCAGATTGAGTCGTTTGTATTCTCTGGTTTTGTCAGAAAAATCCGCTAAAAAGGCAGCTTCGGCTCCAAAGGATTTAATGACACGAATACCGGCGAAGGTTTCCTGAGCACCTGTAGTTAATACACTCAGTTGATTCTGAATGTCTGTATTCCTGCGATTGATGATTTTACTGACGTGATAGATACTGTAACTCAAAAACGGCAAGGGTATAAGCACCCAAAGGGTCAAAGTGCTATTTACCAGCAACATTTGCGAAATGACTGTAATAAAGGTGAAGATGATGTTGGCAAAATACATTACGGCAGGCCCTACATACATGCGCACGTTGCTTACATCCTCGCCAATGCGCGCCATCATATCGCCGGTAAAATGGGCGCGGTAGAAGGCCGTGTCCAGCTGCTGATAATGATGATACACATCGTTTTTCAGGTCATATTCTACTTGTCGGCTCACCACCACAATGCTTTGCCGCATCAGGTACATGAATAGCCCTTTCAGTGCGGCAGCCAATAAAAGCAATGTCACAAATCCGGCTGCAGCTGCATATACAGCACCCATCAGTGCCTCACCTCCCAGTCCCGACGCAGTTTGCCGATGCACCACTGCCTCGTTGAGTCCCTCGCGCACAAAAACCGCTACATACACGCCCACCACGTTGCTAAGCACGATGCAGCATACGCCAAACAGCATTTTTCCTGCATAACGCTTGAAATAGATATTGAGTGCCAGCAACTCTTTCATGAACAAAGCGCAAAGGTAGTTCAACCGGCCCGCGGTAACAGAACTACCGAGGATTTAATGTCAAACCGCGTTCACAAAAGCCGATTATACGGCATTTAGTTTTTCATCCACTTGTCGGCAGCAACAAATTGTCCGTGGTGGCTCACAAGTACCATGTAGCAACCCTGTGGCAGTGCTTCGGTTCTAATGTTCAAAGATTGATCGCCGGCCTTCACTTCCTGTTTTATCAGTACCCTGCCTGTCAAGTCGGTGAGAGTAACCATCCAACCCTGGTCGGCCTGGCCAGCCAGACTCACTGTTACTTCAGCATGGCCCGGATTGGGGTGTATACGGATACCCATTAAATCCGCTGAAAGCACCTTTCTGCTGTTGGTGTGATTGAGCGATGCAAATGGCCCTGCCCCAAGGTTATACCAGGTGCCGGAAGCGGTGGTTTCCAGGCGAATCGCCCTCACCGTGTAGGTGTTTCTTCCGTTGAAATAGTTGGTACTATCGGTGTAGAAGGTGTCTTTAATGATGTAGTTTTTATTGACCCTGTAATAGGTGTTCTCGGCAGTGTCATAGCGATAAACAGCATAACCATCATGCTTACCTTGGGCCGAGCTCCAGTTCAATTTTACGTAGTTACTTTGACTAACAGCCGTTAGTTTTTTTACCGGTGCCAAGTGTCTCATTTTCAGGGTGGGGTCGCCCAGTAGGGCGATATGCACTTTATTATCGCTCAGGTTAAATCCACCATTCCAGTAATCTGTCACATTGTTCATGGACAACCTTGCACCGTATCCAATATTTCTGCCCAGGGCCATGTGATGCACATACCATTTGGGAATGCCGCCCCATGCGCTCGTAAGTGCGCTGTTGCAAAGCGGAGCCCTCAAAATGTTGTTTTGTTGATCCCAGTCGCCAAAATAAGACCCTGCCAGCATTGTGAAAATATTCTGCATGGAATCTGCTACAAAACTGGAGGTGGTGCCAATGCCCCCGCAGGAAGTGTTCGAGCCCCCTCCGCACCCATAACTCCATAGGTAAGGGCTGTTTTTCTGCGTCGAAATGTAATCACGGTTTTCAAAAATGCTGTCTGTGGGAAACATGCAGGAGAAGTTTTGAAATGCGGTGCTGGAAAGGTTCAGGGATCCAAAATTATCATCAATCAGTGCCCGCTCTACGGTGGTAAGGCGATTGGTACGCCACAGCATGTTGCGGCGCAGATATTTGCGCACCAGCAGGGTATCATTGTTGCTAAACGCGGGCATGTTGAACAGGTCCACACGGCCTACTTCCAGCTCAACGGTTCCGGGGAGTTTTGTCTGATCAAATTTTCCGTCTCCGGGAATGTTATGGTTACGCGTTTGAGAACCTACAGTATTGGTGACGCTGGCATCGGTCCAAACCCCATCCATATCTCCGTAGTAGCCGTCTGCGGGCCATGCACCGGCGTGGTCCGGATGACCGTCTGGAGGAAAAATCTGTCCGTTAACAGCCAGGTAATTGCCGCTATAGGGCACTGGCACATGCCCGATGATGAGCAGCGTTTTTACCGCGCCTTTGCGGCGATTGTATTCTGATACAATGCGGGTTCTAACAGTTTGTGGACTTTCGCTTCTGCCGGCAGCAATGGAAGAAACAATCCATCCTTCTTCCGTGAGTTGCTGCTGCAACGCCACCAGTTCATTCGATAATGCGTTGAGGTAGGCGCTGTCAACCAACACAATGATGCCCCCTAGACTGGGTGTTTCCGGGAGGTTATTACCTGCCCAAATATAACCCAGTGCTGAGTTGCTACCACCGCTGGCCTTGGCCACGATATATTCAAACGCTTCCCCTTTCTTTACGTTATTGTCTGTCCACGAACTGCTGGACCCTGCCACACTCGCCGCTGTATTCCAGCTGCCAGTACCCAACGGTCTTCGAGCAATTTCAAAGGTTCCCGCCCAGCTTTCAGCAGGCCACTTCAGGGTAATGGTTCCGTTGGCGTTTGCAACAGCATTCACACGTACCACCTGAGATTTGCCTGTCTGTGCCTTTAAATGAGATAAACCCAATACCAGAATTGCCGAAAGGAGAGCTAGTTTTTTCATACAGAATTATGGTTCCAAATTAACGCATAATTCTATGAAAATAAAACCTGACAGGGCTGACCTTTGTTGATTGATAAAACCAGTCAATCTGAATACAAAATCTGACATAGTTTCCCTTTATCACCAATGGTTTAAAAATCGAGGTTGGGAGTGTTTTCCCTTTCAGCAGCAATGTGCCAATGCCTTTTGGTCGGGGAAAAGCGGTTTGCTGAATGCGCCTACCGGAAGTGGTAAAACGTATGCATTGGCTCTGCCCGCCATGCTGGAACAAAAGGTCAATGCCACGCCGAAAAAAGGATTGTACCTGCTGTGGATTACGCCACTGAAGGCCTTGAGCACAGATATCTGCATGGCCATTCAATCGGCAGCGGATGAGCTCAGTATCGGATGGAATGTGGGACTTAGAAACGGCGATACCGACCCTGCCGAACGGGGCCGGCAAAAAAGAAACATCCCCCAGTGCCTGGTTACAACGCCCGAAAGTCTGCACGTGATGCTGGCATCCAAAGGATACAGCGAAGTGTTTAGCAATCTGGGTGCGGTGGTGGTGGATGAATGGCATGAATTGCTGGGGAGCAAGCGCGGTGTTCAGGTGGAGCTGGCGCTGAGTCGCCTTCGTGCCCTGCGCCCAGAAATGAAAGTATGGGGTATCAGCGCTACCATCGGCAACCTTGATGAAGCTGCCAGGGTTTTGTTACCGCCACCGGCTCAAACTGTTATTGTACAAAGTACAATAACAAAAAGACCTAATATACACACGGTTTTCCCGGATACCATTGAAACCTTGCCATGGGCAGGACATCTGGGAATTACCATGTTGGAAAAGGTGATACCCGTTATTGAAAACTCCAACACCTGCCTGATTTTTACCAACACCCGCAGCCAAAGTGAAATCTGGTATCAGCGGCTTTTGGAAGCCCGGCCGGAGCTGGCCGGGCGCATGGCTATACATCATGGAAGTTTAACCAGAGAGGTTCGAGACTGGGTGGAAGACAGTCTGCACAAAGGGCTTTTGAAAGCCGTAGTATGCACCAGCAGTCTGGATTTGGGCGTAGATTTTAGGCCGGTAGATACCGTTATACAGATTGGCAGTCCCAAAGGAGTTGCCCGATTCGTGCAACGGGCCGGCAGAAGCGGCCACAGACCAGGAGAGACCAGCCACATCTGGTTTGTGCCCACCCATAGTTTGGAACTGTTGGAGGCAGCTGCCCTCAAGAGCGCTGTGGCAGAGGACAGGGTAGAATCTCGGATCCCTGTTATTAGGGCCATGGATGTGCTGATACAGTATCTCACTACATTGGCAGTTTCTGAGGGGTATTTCCCCGAAACCCTTTATCAGGAGGTAATTCAAACCCATGCTTTTGAAACCCTTACCAGGGATGAGTGGCAGTGGATGCTGTCTTTTATCACCACCGGAGGTTCAGGCCTTCAGCAATACGATGATTTTCACAAAGTAATCGTGGATGAAAACGGCTGCTACAAGGTGGTAAGCAGGCGTATTGCCATGCAGCACCGCATGTCTATCGGCACCATTGCCGGTGATAATAGTGTATTTGTGAAATTGCTGGGTGGTTCCCGGCTGGGTACCATCGAAGAGTATTTTATCAGTAAGCTCAAAGAGGGCGATGTATTTGTGTTTGCCGGCAGAATGCTGGAATTTATTAAACTGGAAGGCAATATGGCATTGGTGAGAAAAAGCACCAAAAACAAGGGTATCTTTCCCAGCTGGCAGGGTGGACGTATGAGTCTTACCAGCGAGTTGAGTTTTGCCCTGCGTCAAAAAATAGAAACCCATAACCGCCCTGTGGATGAGGAGGTAAAAACCCTGAAACCCTTGTTTGAATTGCAACAGGAGCGGAGTCACATTCCTGCCAATGATGAACTGCTGATAGAACTTTTTGAAAGTCAGGAGGGGTTTCACCTCTTTGTTTTTCCCTTTGAGGGGAGGATGGTAAATGAAGGCATGGCCATGTTACTGGCTTACCGGCTTGGGCAGATTAAACCTGCCTCTTTCAGCATTGCCATGAATGATTATGGCTTTGAATTGCTTTGTCCGGAACCCATACCCTGGGAAGCCGCACTGGAAGAAGATGTTTTCAATACCCAAAATCTGATTGCTGACCTCTATAGCAGCACCAATTATACCGAAATGTGCCGCCGAAGATTCAGTGATATCGCGCGCATCAGCGGGTTGGTTTTTAAGGGTACCGCAGAAAAACCCGTCAAAGGAAGACATCTGCAAGCCAATGCCAGATTGTTCTTTGAGGTTTTTAAAGAATACGATTCCGACAATTTATTGCTGCGTCAGGCCGAAGAAGAAGTGCTCTATAATCAATTGGAGGAACATCGCTTGCGTGCGGCATTACACCGCATACAGGGTCAAAAAATCAGGGTTACCTTTCCGACCAAACCCACGCCCTTTTCTTTTCCCATCATGGTAGACCGCTTGCGCGAACAAATGAGCAATGAGTCGCTGGAAGCCCGCATTGATAGGATGTTGAAAAAAGCCATTTCCTGATGTTTTGTGTAACAAATTACAAGGGATTTTATCCATTACCATTTTGAATATTGGTGGAAACACCCCAATTTGCGGTTTTTATGCGAAATATTGCCTTCCTAACCTTCATATTCTTCGGTACTTCGTTGTTTGCCCAGACCGATACCCTGATGGTTCCAACAGACACCACAGCACCTGACGAGGATTTCTCCATGTATGATAATCTGGTTCCTGAAGAGAGTGCGGCAGCACCCTGGGCGAGCACCAAAATTTTTGATTTATCGCCTCAGAAACTCATCAGCATTGGGTATGACGTGCAGGGTGCGTATGACATTAATATGAACATTATGCCCTCGTTTCCCAAGGTAGCACCAGACACCACCGGAACATTATCCACCAAGGGCAGTCAGGGGCTGAGACTGGGCTTCAATATTCCTGTGATCTCTAAAAACCGGCTTACCTGGACCATTGCGGGGAATTATCTGGCCAATAATTACAGGGGAACCGATTACCCAACCACAATGGTAGTTCGGAATACCGATTATCTCACCAATGCATTGAATCAGGGGTTAACCAGTGCCGGACTCGCCACCACGTTGTTTGTTCCACTGGATGCTAAACGCTTTGTGCTTGCGCAGTTGCAGGGCGATGTGAACGGGAATTTCGGAATAGGCGAGGTTGGAGATTATTTAGCGAAGACGCGGGTTTCGGGCGCCGTAATCTATGGAAAGCGCCCGCATGACCGACTGCAGTGGGGTTTGGGCATTTCGCGTACCTACCGGGTTGGCGAACTCAATTATGTGCCGGTGCTGTTTTATAATTATACCTATCCCAACCGCAAATGGGGGATAGAAGCACTTATTCCCGCAAGGGCAGCCGTTCGCAGAACCTTCAATTCCAGAAACCTGCTGCTGTTTGGGTATGAACTGGAAGGTCAGACGTATTTTCTTCGTTCCCCAATTGCCACGCGAGCTGACTCTGAACTTCGTCGGGGTGAAGCCAGACTGCGCTTTACCTACGAGAAATCCCTTTCCGGGTTCATCTGGATGAGTCTTCAGGCTGGATATCGCATCAACACTGCCTTTAATCTGGATGAAAAAGAGTTTTTCCGTGGACCCTTTGGCAAGCAGCCCTATCTTATGCAAAACACTGCCGGAAATGCGCCCTATGTCATGTTCTCCATCAATCTTGTAAGTCCTTAACTATGAAAAAAATACTGTATTTATTCGCCGGAATGCTAATGTTCAGCGCCTGCGGCAAACAAACCAAAGACAATCTGACACTGGACATCACCTTTCGGAGTGAGGGTCCTTTCTTTGAATCTTCACCCGAATCCCTGCAGCACCAGCTCACCGATGAACTGGCTGTTTTTCTGAAAAAGCACCATGCCACAGAAGCCAACATAGAAGGGGTTAAACTGATTTCAGCGGAATTTTCAACCTCAGATTCTACCGGTTTTGCCAATTTTGCCAGTCTTACCCTGAACATGATGGCCGGTGGCGACAGCAAGGCCAAGGAAATTGCCGTTCAAAACCCGATGGCTGCCCAAAACAATTTCAGTGCGCAACCGGCGGGCGATGCCGATTTGGCCGAGCATTTCAAAAGCAAGGATAAATTTTTGGTATGCGATTTGACTCCCAAAACTGACAGGGAAGATGCTTTTGAGTTGAATGCCCGGTTAACCTTTGAATTTACATTAAAAGACTAATCTATATGAAAAAAATCAGTATTGTAATGGGCGCCGCAGTGATGTGTTTGCTCATGGCTTTTGCCCCCGCCAATGGCGATCGTTTGCTGGGTGTATGGCAATCAGGGAGCGGAAAAGCCGGTGTAAAGATTGAAAAAATCGGCACCAAGTATTATGGCAAAATAGTTTGGCTGAAAGAGCCCATCGATCCTGCCAACGGAAAGCCCAAGGTGGATAAAAACAATCCGGATGAAAAAATGAGAACCGTACCGCTGAAAGGATACCGGATTCTCAAAGACTTCAATTACAAAGACAATGATGAGTGGGGTGATGGCACCATTTACGACCCTGAAAATGGCAGTACCTACAAGTCTGTTATCAAAATGAAGGACAATAATACCCTGGACATCCGCGGTTATATTGGCGTTCAGGCGCTGGGTAGAACCGATACCTGGAAGCGGATGAAGCTGGGTAAATAACCCGCCGTTTAGTAAGCCCGATCTTTGCGGCCTTCCATGTAGTATAGGAATGACCGGTTGGCGACTTTGGTGCCGCCGGGAGTGGGATAGTTGCCGGTAAAATACCAGTCACCTTCGTGTCTGGGTGACGCTAAGTGCAGGTTTTCCACGCTCTGATAGATAATTTCCAATTCGGCATTCAGGTCGGCAGGGCGCACCATTTCAGCTACTTTGATGCTAATTTCAGCGTCACTCATACCGGCATATAAATCTTGAATGATGTTGCGCTGTTCCTCAGCCGGCTTTTCAATTTCAGACTTTGCTTTTAGGTAAAGTTCATCCAGCAAGGATTCCTGCCCTTTGTCTTTCAGGATATGCACGGCTGCCTGAAAAGCGGCAAAATCGCCCAGGCGGCTCATATCAATGCCATAGCAATCCGGGTAGCGGATTTGCGGTGAGGAAGAAACCAGGATGATTTTCTTGGGTTTTAAACGGTCCAGGATGCGCAGAATGCTGGTTCTGAGGGTGGTGCCCCGCACAATGCTGTCATCCATAATGGCCAGGGTGTCTGTTCCCGGATTTATGGTACCGTAGGTAACATCATACGCACCGCCCACCATCACTTCCCGGTCATTGTCGTTGGTGATGAATGTGCGCATTTTGGCATCCTTCACGAGGATTTTCTCCCGGCGGGGTTTCCAATTGAGAATGCGTTTTAACGCCTCACCATCGCTTGCTGCATCAATTTTGGCAATGGCTTGGGCCTGTTTTTCGCGGATAATCTCATGTACCCCGTCAATGAGACCATAAAATGCAGTGGCTGCGGTATTGGGAACGTATGAGAATACGGTGTTTTCAAAATCGTAGCCGATTCTGTCGCAGATGGTGTGGCTGAGCAGTCTGCCCAGTTCTCTGCGTTCGGCGTATATATCGGCATCGTTGCCACGGGCAAAGTAAATGCGCTCAAAGGAGCAGCTGCGTTTGGCTACCGGCTCCAGAATATTTACTTCGGAGTATTCGCCGTTTTTGCGCACCATCAGTGCATTTCCGGGGCCCAATTCGCGAATATCATCGATTTTGGTGTTAAACACCGTCTGTATGGCACTGCGTTCTGAGGCAGCCACCACCACCTCATCATTGGCGTACCAGAAACTGGGGCGTATTCCGGCGGGGTCGCGCATCACAAAGGCATCGCCATGTCCGAGCAAACCAACCATGTTAAAACCGCCATCTACATTTTTAAATGATCGTTTCAGTACATTCACCAGGTTCATTTCCGTTTTTATTTTATCGGTTATTTCCCGGTTGGTATGTCCCTGGCTTTTGAAAATGCTGAACAGGCGCTGGTTTTCTTCATCAATAAAATGCCCGATTTTTTCCAGCATCAGCACGTTGTCGCTTTTCTCTTTGGGCTGCTGTCCCAGGTCTATCAGGGTCTGGAAAAGCTCATCCACATTGGTAACGTTGTAATTGCCTGCCAGCATCAGGTTTCTGGCCATCCAGTTGTTTTGGCGAAGAAAGGGGTGAATGTTTTCTAAGCTGTTACCACCGTAGGTACCGTAGCGCAAATGCCCCAGCAGCAGTTCACCGGCGTAGGCATAGTTTTGCTTGAGGGCATCGTCATTTTGCCTGACATCGGCACTAAGCTGTGCGTAGGTATTGGCCACCTCATCAAAAATATCGGTGATGGCGGTTTTGCTGGCACTGCGTTTGCGGGCCAGGTAGCGTGCTCCGTATTCCGGATCCAGTTTCACCACGCCAATTCCGGCGCCATCCTGACCCCGGTTGAGTTGTTTGGTCATCAGAAACTGCAGTTGTCTGAGGCCGTAAAGGGGTGTTCCGTATTTTTCGCGGTAATAGCTTAGGGGTTTTAGCAACCGAATGAAGGCCACACCACATTCGTGCTTAATGGGATCGCTCATGCCCTGATTTAGTGATGCAAAGATAGGGCGAATGGGGGATTGTTAATAGTATGATTTTGGTGGGGGCTATCCGAAGTCGGGAGACTTCGGGTAGCGGGTAGCAGGTGAAAGAACATATAATCACCGCAAAAATGAGGCGAATAATTTGGGTTTTCACCGCAAAATCTAGTGTGTAATGTTTGGGTGGCGGGATGGTAAGGTTATGATACCTGACTGTTGTTAGGACAAGTTGCTTTCAATCATAGCCAGGGCTTCTTTCGGAGTCATTGCCGGAATGGAGCTTGTTTTGTAATCTTTGGTGTCGCGTGTGACAATGCAATCAATATTGTTCTGGGTTTTCGCACAATGGTATTGGATGGCATCCTCAAAATCTTTAAAGGCTGATTTTAGTGCCTTGCTGATAACATCCTTCGACACATCCAAAGACTCTGTCCATTCCTGGAGTTCATTGAGTATCTTAATCGTCTGTGAATGTGTACATGACTGTCTTATAATGTAATAGATGTTGTTGTAAGAAACGGCAGATACATAGATGTTTACTTTCTTTTTAAACGAATAATTGAAAAGTTTAGCAGCCTCAATGGAAAAAGGTTTTCTGTTAGCCAGAAAATCGATTAAAACATTGGTATCCAGGAATATTTGTTTCACAACTTGTATTTATTGTCTAGACTTTTTGTCAACGACTTTTTATAATCAAAATCTTCAGGCAAGTCAATGGTTCCCATTAGTTTTAGAATTCTCGGAGCAATTTTTTCATCCTTACTTTCATGGGTTGTTAACGTCAACAGGTAATTCTCTACAATATCTGAAAGACTTTTGCCTTTATTTTTAGCATATTTTTTTGCACAGGAAATTACAGATTCGTCAATAGTCAATGTCAGTTTGGTTATCATCGCACGTGTCTTTTGTTATGCGAATATACGTATAAACAATCTAAAATACAACTATGCCGAAAGTGGGTAGGTTTTGGGCGGCCCGGAGGCAGTGAGCTTATTTTGCAAGCAAACCCTTACAATCGTCTTTGAAAGTTCCATATTAAATTGTCGAGGTGCCTAGCACTTAAATCTATATATCCTTTCTTTTTTAAGTCCTCAACTGTCTGACGAATTAAACTTAATGCTTCGTTTGATTGCAATGTCAACCCTGTTACATCTTTAATAAAGCCCAATATCATTCTATCGGGTTTAATTAGATCTTTAGAACCTGTCAGCATAAAGAAATATTTTAAAGAAGTTCCACTGCTCTGACCTGGAATTTCTTTAATACAACCCTCAAAAGTTTCATTATCAAAAACTTTATGAATGTCTTGATATTTTTCCACACCAAAGTCTTTTAAGATTTTAATAAACCTTAATGAAGCATCTGCCTTTAAAATACCATTTTTTGTTGAAGTCCGCTGTCTGTTTTTAAATATGTCTGATGCTAATGTTTCCGGCTTTATATCCTTTATGAGATGGTAGATTTCAGAAACTGTCGTTTGCCTATTGGCTGATGGAATTTGTCCTTTTATAGGATGCAAAAGTTCCAAAGCAAAGTGGTCACAAAAACGATTAAGTGCGTTTATTACAGCCTCATATTTTGTATTGATTGAGAAGATAGCATTTATAGCACAGAGAGGTACAGAAGTAAAATACTCCTCGAATTGGTCTGGTTCATTAAGATCTAAATTATCAAGACAGTATTTTAAAAATATTTTATTTTCCATTTCGATTTAATTTAAATTTAATATGTCGGAAAGCTTACTGCTAACGTTTTGGGGCTTTGCGAAGGCGGGGCTTTTCAGCACTAAACTTCATTAGATGCACAAAGCTTGAATTTAGCACTTCACTGTCATAGAAGCACGAAACCCCCGCTTTTGCAAAACGGCTGTTGTGTGTTCGGCATTCTTCGTTGTCAGTCAATTCCAAGTTCTTTGTGTATTGCGTGCCATTCTTTTCCAAATTCAATCATTTCTAACGCAGCTTTTCGCTTGTCTTCAGGCAGACATGGAATGCAAGTCGGATACTGAATACCCTTGTAATGCTTTTTACATTTAGGGCATAATTCCATATTTTTTAAGTCATAGTTAGCTGCACATCTTTTACACGCAGTTATTGTGTCTTCAAATGAAAGATATTTTATGTCGTCAGTCAAATAGAGTAAAAACGCTTCTTTACCGATTATTTCTTCATCTTTGGTTTTAGCCTTTTCTCGCTGAAACCAATATTTTATATTCGATAAATTGTGATTATTTTTCCATTTGTCTTTTGATACAAAACACTTATCACGAATATCAAAAGCTTCTTCGTCCATATAAAAAATTGTGATGAGTTCATCTAACGATTTATAAATAGGTTCATCAAACTCGTGTTTGCATACTGCACAACGATATTGCGGTAGTTTTCTCACTCTCTTGTTTGGACGGGTGTCTCCACAATTTGGGCATAAGGGAACAGCTATATAGTCATAGTTTTTTACAATATGTTTTTTTAGTTCTGATTTATCAATGTCAGAATTCGTTTCTTTGAAAATTTGAGTGTATTTTCTTGTTATTTCTCTTTCGCAGTCAGAATATTTTTTGGGGTGAGAAAGATGCTGAATTGTTAATGTGTCTGTGCTATCACATATTTCGCATTCTTCTTTAAGAATTTTAGCTCGTCTTTCTTTCCAATCTTTTGTGTGCCATGACCGTTGTCCTTCTTTGTAATCCTTCCAATATAGTCCTTTGGCAAATTCTAATGAAATTTCTCCATTAGCTAACTTTTCCCTTAATTCGATACGTTCGTTATAGGTCAACATATTTCATTTATTATAGGTTAATACTTGCCAAATTTTAAATTGTCTCTCTATTGTTCAATAACTACGACAGGAACAGTTTTTCCAAATTTGCTTTTGGTTTCATACTGATACGTTCCGATTTGTCGTAAACAGTTTTTAGTTACATCTATTTTTTGGTCGTCATAATATGTTTTTTCATCATAATTGATAAGCAAAACAACAACGTCATTTCTAATATCGTAATTACGGTATGTTTCGTCTTTGTAGTATTTTATATTTGCAAGTGCAGCGTTCGGTGCTATGACTTGAAAAATGTCAATTTCCGATGATTTACTTTTTGATGTACTTGTTAAGCAATCTCCTTTTTCTTCAAAAATTGTCAGCCCAATTAAGCCGTCATCGTTAGGCTTATTAGCTATTGTCAATATATACCCTGCGAAAATTGTTGCCAATATCCCTGCAACGAAACCACTAATAAAAATTAAAATCTTCTTCATATTCATTGTCTTTTTAAATTTCTTGTCTGTGAGCTGTCGGTCGTCCTATGCTGACACACAACTCGCATATACACGCAACGTTATTTCACCAATATCGCCATTCTGGGTGCGCTTGGCGAAGTTTTGT
>CAYYXG010000004.1:0-169385 GCA_964475595.1 uncultured Flavobacteriaceae bacterium | reverse complement strand
ATTCAAATTCTGTTAAACGATTGCCAATGTTTGGCACCTGGCAAGGGGCCAATACCGATAAGCCTGCTGAGGTATTTAAAATCTCTTTTGGCTACATTCGTATATATTTTCCTGGCCCAATTTATGAATCATATCTATCACCAGCTGGATTGCCTAAAGGTTGTCCCAGTCAAATTCCCTTTTATCAAAATAAATCATCAATAATGCCTCAATTACACCTCGGAACAGGGTATACTGCCCTATTAGTTAAGTCCGATGGATCCCATTCAGAGTATGGCGGTTTTAATATAGTGGCCAAATGCCGCATGGTTAACAATACCTTGCATATAGACTATACCTATAACGACCGTCCCTACCAAAATTTTCTAAAAAACGAAAAGCAAATTGTAGAACCCATCATTACGGTAGGTAAAAAATGGGGAGGAACAAAAATATCAGGAAAGGTAATGCCATTATGAATAAGCTCAAAACCGTACTGTCACTTTGTGTTATCATCACAGCTTACAATGTAAAAGGGCAGTGTTGGGAAACCATTAACACACAAACCACGGATTGGACCCAAAGCAATACCAGCAATACCTGGGATTGGACCCAAGAACAATTCAATGACTTTTACATAACGGGCAAATCAAACCCGGTTACCTTAATTTCTCCTTTTTGGGCAACAGGTGGCGGGGCAGGAGGCCCGCCTGCAGAAATTAGAAAAATTGTTGAACCAAAAATAAAGCAGCCATGATAAGTAAGATAAAACCAACAGCGGTATTTGCGGTGGCGTGCCTGTTTCTGCTGAGCTTTTACGCCTGCAAAAAGGAATGTTTCGACCCTACAAACAAGGATTGCGAAAATTATGATCCGTGTTATGGGAAAAAAACTGCCAATTTTGGATTTACATTTGGCAGCCAATGGGGAACAGAGGAGTATTTTTTAGGAATTAAAAATTATGTTCATGATAAGGATAGCGTTTTTCAGAACAATAATCGAATAAAATTTACTGCTAATAGTATCTATGATTCAGTTATATGGAAACTCGGCTCGGAAACAATAGTCAATAAAAGTTTTGTAAGGGTATTTAATAATGTGCCCGAGGGCTATTACCAATGCCAAATGATAGGTTATAGGGCAAAGCAATCGTGCATAATTAACGATGATGGTGTGGACACTGTAGTGAAACGATGGTATATGATGCCAATACCAAAGCTACCTATTATTGGGAAATTTAAAGTCCTGTTTTCAGGAGCAAAAGACAGCAGCATAGTTGAAGTGTTGCCATGGGAAACCTATAAATATTACAGAGGTATTTACCCAAATGGTTACTATGAATTAGAAATAAGAGAAAAAAACACAAACTCCGGTCATATTACATTGGTAAACTTTTTAAATGATGGAGACACCACAGCCAGTGGAGATTTTATTGAAGCGAGCCAGATTTTTAGTGGGCATTGGATGGTATTTAACGATCAAGCCGTTGATAAATGTCCAGAAAAAGGCTACTTTAGTTTGGTAAATAATTCTGTTGTAGCTGAGTATTCTGCCTATTTTTTTGATAAAAATGGGAAAGTCATAGATATTAAATATAGTTTCAAAGGAAGAAAATTAAATTAACAGCTAAATGAAAAATACAATGAAAAACAACCTAACCATATTCTGTCTTTTTGCCCTCACTTTGCTACTTGCACTGGGCAGTTGCCGCAAAAAGAAATGCTACGACCCTACCAATAGAGATTGCGAAAATTATGATCCGTGTTATGGGAAAAAAACTATAACTGCAGATTTTATTTTTGGTCAAATCTTGGTAGGACCTGACCCGATAAATGGTCAGAGTTATTTTATTTGTCAAGACACCATTTTTATGTCAGGCGGTGTGGATCGGAGGGGATTTAACTACGGAATCAGAATGAAATTTCAGGCACTGGAAAGCAGCGCTAAATATAGCTGGAAATTGGGATCAGAAACGATATTAGATAATGAATTTGAAAGGTCTTTTGGAGTAACTGCCCCACCGGGTGTGTACAAGGCCACTTTAATCGTTGAAAAAACACCGGATGCCGCATGCTTTCCCAAAGACGATGGCAAGGACACCATAACCAAAAATTTCACCTTAATGCCACATTACCAATTGCCCGTTATGGGAGTATATAAAGTGCTGTTTGAAGGCTCAAAAGACAGCACAATTATTGAAATACGGCCTTGGGAGATTTCCACGGCAACCCAACAAAAAAATTATAAAATTGTGGACAGTGCAAGTGTGCGATATACCACACTCATTAATTTTCAGAATAAAAAAGATACGGTAACCCATTTTATTTTCGATGGAATCACAACCGGAAACCATATTTATTTTTTCGATGCTCCGGATGATTTTCGCCCTCATTCAGGGAAAGTAAATTTGGATAACATGAAAATTTCTGCCACATATTACTATGGAGATTCTTATTGGAACACTTTGAAAAAATTTACATTTAAAGGGAGAAAAATACAATGAAAAACAACCTAACCATATTCTGTTTTTTTGCCCTCGCTTTAGTGCTTGCACTGGGCAGTTGCCGCAAAAAGAAATGCTACGACCCTACCAATAGAGATTGCGAAAATTATGATCCGTGTTATGGGAAAAAAACTGCCAATTTTGGATTTACATTTGGCAGCCAATGGGGAACAGAGGAGTATTTTTTAGGAATTAAAAATTATGTTCATGATAAGGATAGCGTTTTTCAGAACAATAATCGAATAAAATTTACTGCTAATAGTATCTATGATTCAGTTATATGGAAACTCGGCTCGGAAACAATAGTCAATAAAAGTTTTGTAAGGGTATTTAATAATGTGCCCGAGGGCTATTACCAATGCCAAATGATAGGTTATAGGGCAAAGCAATCGTGCATAATTAACGATGATGGTGTGGACACTGTAGTGAAACGATGGTATATGATGCCAATACCAAAGCTACCTATTATTGGGAAATTTAAAGTCCTGTTTTCAGGAGCAAAAGACAGCAGCATAGTTGAAGTGTTGCCATGGGAAACCTATAAATATTACAGAGGTATTTACCCAAATGGTTACTATGAATTAGAAATAAGAGAAAAAAACACAAACTCCGGTCATATTACATTGGTAAACTTTTTAAATGATGGAGACACCACTGCCAGTGGAGATTTTATTCTATTAAGCCAGATTTTTAGTGGGCATTGGATGGTATTTAACGATCAAGGAAATACAAAATCACCCCTAAAGGGATTTTTTAATTTAAACAATAATATGGTTACGGCTGAATATTCTACCTACATTATTGATAAAAATGCAAAAGCGATTTATACAAAACATAGTTTCAAAGGAAGAAAATTAAATTAACAGCAAAATGAAAAATATAATAAAAACAATTTTTTTGTTTGTACTAATAGTAACTGATATTAATAGTATAAAAAGTCAATGCTTGAATGACGCAAGTACAAATCCAAGCAACCCTATTAATAATGAGATGAAAGATGGTAATGGTAATCCATTAAATGGTCATACCGTTAATGAATTTATAAACCGATTTAATTGGGGTTCACACACTGGATCTAGCTGGAATGGGATACCTGTAGTTTCAAGCGGACTCAATTGGTCTTTTACGCCAGGTAATCCAATGTTTTCACCATTTAGCACGCAGATGCCGAGTGAGTATAGCTATTTGCATCAAAATGGTGCTTTGCCAATTAATTGTGATTGGCATTGGGCAGATGGTTGGGAACTGATGTGGATGAATTTAGGATATTATCCCAATTTAGAAAATATATCTACCCCTAACCCGAATAGAATTAACCCTGCTGCAACATCGCTAGCCAATCCAAAAACTCCTTATTTCTTTTTATATAACCGGTATACAGGAAAATTGCGACATTTTGGTAATTTATATGGAGATTTATCGAATACGATAGGCCAACAGGTTATAACCACTTTGAAACATGTTAGGCAAAGTTTCAATACTCCAGTTTCAGGAGTTTTTAGGCATTTAGGCAGTTACGACAGGGCTCTAGATTTGCCAACCCTACACGACTATATGAGTTCTAACAACCCATATCCAGGAAATAATAACACATGGTTCTCAAGTGATTTTCAATTGGGTTTTGATCCTTGTGTTTGCGAACAACCCACATTATGGCAATTAGATTATCAAAGTATAAATTCATGGAATGTTAATCTGCAGGGCAGATCAGTAAGTGCTACATTGCCGGTAAATGAATTCGATGAAGATTATCTGACCAATAACAGCATTTTAAAAAATGTTAGCAAGGGTGGTGGCTCCATTTTGTACAAAAAACTTGGCAATATGTATGATGATTATGAAACTGAAATGGCAGCTTATTCCACGAAACTGGCAACCTACAATAAACCACAAAACCAGATTGCCAGAGAGCTGGTATCACTGTCCAAAACGCTGCTGGTGAACGGCACTTTGGGTGCCTTGGTGCCAACCAAAGGGGCCAAGGAATTTGTTGCCAAATACATGAAAAAAATAGATGGAAATTTTGATGCCGGCAATGCGGATAAAATGGCAGCAGGTATCAGGTCCACTTCAGAAAGTTTACTGGGAAAGGGCTTTGATTTCTTATCGCAACAATTAATTGGATCGGATTTTACAAAAGCCCCTGTTAAACCAACCATGCCAACGGCCACATTTTCTGAAATGGTGATTAATGGCACTATCGACCAAGAGAACATAAGTTCTATTTCAAATTTATATAATCCTGGTAGTTTTAATCCTGCAGTTAATCAAATAGGCGCGTTTAATTATCCTTACTGGAACAAGCCGGTCGGGCTTTTTGCACTTTTGCGCACCCCCTCAGTTCAAGTGGGTCAAAAAGGCGTTTATGCTAAAAGTAATTTCTGGGTTCGCAATATTGGAAATTTCGGCGCCTGGTCTGATTGGCAGAATTTAATATATGCAGAAACAAGAAGTAGAACCGCGACATATGATGTGGTGCACACCCAAAGATTTAAACAAGATATTTATTTTAAATTAAAAGATAAATTATTATACCGATTCAATCACAATGTTGATTTTGATTTTGCCAAAACAAAAACCATGGTCACATTTGAAATAGAATTGGAATCTGATTGCCCCGATCAATTATATTATGATAACCCGCAATTTGGATCAGATAAATCACACAAAGTAGATTTAAGCAATTCAAACCTCACTGTGCTGTCCCATTTTGTTAAAACGAATACCAGCAATGAGAAGCTTGTTTTAACCACCGATTGGGAGGAAATAACAAACTCTGCAGAACAGTTATTTGGTGGACAAATGGTGGTTGATGCACGATTTAGAACTTTTAGCGGCATAGCAACTGAAAGGGAAACAAAAACATTTTTGCCGCCTCCATTTAATAAAACATCGGTAATTTTTTATGAGAATACTTATTCATTGGGAGTATTTGATTTGGAAAATAATTTATTTGATATGACCGCTCAAATGAAGTACAACATTAAAAAAATCAAAATGAAACTCATGCCGCAAATGGTGTTTAAACAGTTGGGCAGTAACGGAGGTAAAATTTCAACCACGCAGGTTTTTACCTATCTCATTTATGATAAGGAGGGTGGCGTTGACCTGATTGAAGCAAAAGGGGCATGGGTATCTGAAAACAATTTATCTACTTTGGTGAAATACCAACCCGGTACATTGACCATTAATAACGAAGAAATTAAGACCTCAAGCCCTTATGTTACCTCTGTTTCTGGCAATATTATTCATGTAAATGCTGAAAATATTCAATTGACAGGAGATATTACGGTTCAATCCGGCTATGAAGCGCATTTGACGGCTTACAGGGATATCGAAACTTTGCCGAATTGCAGTATTAGTCCTGCATGTGTTTTGAATGTTAATTCCAGCTTCTATGGCATAGGTTCAACAACCGAGGCAACAGATGGGCAAGTTTCATCTTTTTGCAAAGGAATCAACAAGGAATATGCTGCCGATCAGGCTTCCCGAATAACGCCATCGGACAACAACCCTGAAGACACTTTGAATGGCCATTCAAACAAAAAGAATGCTGCTTCGATACAGATAGTGGTGCAACCCAATCCTGCAGACCAAATGGCAGAACTCAATTGCTTTTCTTCGGAAGATGGTAATTATTTGCTAACGGTTTCCGATTTATCCGGACGGCAAATGACATCTGCCTCGGTTAATGTTATAAACGGAAAAAGTGCCTTTAGTGTTAATACAAGTAACTTTAGCAGCGGACTATATTTTGTGACACTGTCCGGCACAAATAAACGCGTCACGCAAAAGCTACTTGTTAGGCATTAATAATTTCATGGAGGCCTCTATTACGTCGTAATTGAAACCAAAGCACCTATCTATTTTCTTTAGAACCATATACAAGAAGCCCTATTGGCGATTTATGTAAGCGTGGGGAAAGGGAAATGATGATTTTAAAATGAATTAATGTCCGACCTCTTCCAAAACAAATACCGCATACCCTCCAACCGATTGCCCGGATATGATTATGGTGCGGATGGGTGGTATTTTGTAACCATTTGTACCAAAAATCGGGTGCATTATTTCGGTGATATTGTAGAGACGCGCAATTGCGCGTCTCTACAATACACCGAAACGGGCACGGTGGCACACGATTTTTGGTTGCAAATACCCCAACATTATCCGTTTGTGCAATTGGATGCATTTGTCATTATGCCCGATCACATACACGGCATTTTGTATTTTAACAACCCCGATAAAACCGATTGGGCGCCTAATGCATTCGGACCGCAATCACAAAACCTCGGCGCCGTTATCCGGGCCTATAAATCATCGGTAAAGCGCCATACCAATCAAAACAACATCCCATTTGCCTGGCAAAGCCGCTTCTATGACCGCATTATCCGCGACCAAGAGGCCCTGGATGCCATTAGGCGTTACATTGCCTTTAACCCGGCAAAATGGGCCGCCGATGCGCGCGCGGTGTAAAGACGCACCATTGTGCTTCTTTTATAAACCCCGCCATATGTAGAGACGCGCAATTGCGCGTCTCTACATATGGCGGGATAAAAACGCATCGCTAAACAGCCCCATGCTGCCGCCGGTATGTAAAAACACGCCCTTGCCATCAGGCTTCAACTCACGCAACGCCCACAGGGCTTTGCCCGTATATACGGGATCAAACAAAATGCCCGTTTGGGCAATGGCACTTTGAACAAAATCCATGAGATTATCCGGCACCTTGGCGTAGCCACCAAAGGCATAGCCATCCGGCACTTCCACCACATCCGCAAAACCCGCTTCCTGTATCAATCGGCGCTGTTCTTCGGCATTGTTCAATATCGCCACCGCCAATACACGCGTGTGATACCCACATGCTTTTATGCCCGTGGCAAGCCCTATGGCAGTGGTAGCCGTAGCCGAAGCATGCAAGATATAATCGGGAGCAAATGGCAAACCCTGCACCACACGGGCCACACCGGGCCATGCCGCCGGGCCTGCGCCTCCTTCGTCAATGAAATAGGCCGTTGCATCCTGCCCGAAGTGATTGTAAAACAAGCCCCTTTTATTGCGATAATCCTCCCGCGAAACGGGAATCAGCTGCATGCCATACAGCCGCGCCGCAGCGAGGTAATGATTGTGGATAGGCTCATCGGCGCGCAAAAATGCGGTGGTTTTCAACCCTGTGATAGCACCGACTGCGGCGGTTGCCAGCAAGTGGTTGCTGTAGGCCCCGCCAAACGTAACTAGGTGTTGCTTGCCTTCCTGTGCAGCCAACAGTAAGTGATGTTGCAGTTTGCGCCATTTGTTGCCACTCACCAGCGGGTGGATCAAATCATCGCGCTGAATATGCACATCCCCCTCAATACCCTCTATTTTCAAAGGTTGCAGGGGTGCATGCAGTTTCTCAAATTCCGCACTCACTTAGGATTTGCATTAGCAATGATTTCTTCAATGCTGCCTGAAGCCACGGCGTGGTAACCTTTACGGGCTTCACTGAAAATCTGCTCCGCCAATGCCTTGCCCTTGGCGGTTTTCACGAGGTTCTTGTATATAGGCAACAAAAATTTCCTTCTTCCCACGGATTTTAGGAATACCGCCATTTCGGGGTAAGCGGATTCATATCCATTTTTCACCGATAGGGTGTACCAGTCGCAGGCAGTTTCGGCATTGCCAATGCCGGTAAATGTAAAGGCCTTATCCAGCGCCGCCATTTCCTGTACCGTAAGCGCAGGCAACCCCCGCAGCAAATGCAGCCAGTGGTGGGTGGTGTAGTCTTTGGTATGAATATCCGCAGGGTTGCGGCTTTTTGTATAGGTTACAATATCGGTTTCTACACGTTGCAGTTCCTTGCTCTTCACCACAGGCGCATCTTTGGGCAATCCGGTGCCGTAGATCCACGCATTCAGGTCTATCTGTCCGGGATGCTTATTAAGCAGTTTTTCATTTAAGTAGGCGATAAACCGCGTGGTGTTCATGGTCTGGAAGGCATGCGTTTTGAAATAGTCATTCAAAAAGGCATCCCAGGCGGGGCGGCCCACCACTTCCTCTATGCGGCGCAGAAAAAAGCGGCCTTTTTCGTAGGCAATGTCGGTAACACCATCATCGGGATTGCGGCCATCGAGGTTCAGAAACAGCTTGGTTTCGTCGGGGGTGGTTTGCATGAAATCATCGAGGGTATGCTGCAATTCGCCACGGCCAATCTCTGCCAGCATTTCGGCATAATCGTGGCCGTAAATTTTTTCCATGATGCGCTGCTCGAAATACACGGTAAAGCCCTCGTTCAGCCAGAAGTCGCTCCAGGTTTCGTTGGTAACCAGGTTGCCGCTCCAGCTATGGGCCAGTTCATGGGCCACCAGACTCACCAAGCTACGGTCGCCGGCAATGATGGTGGGTGTGGCAAAGGTGAGCACGGGATTTTCCATGCCGCCAAACGGAAAACTCGGGGGCAACACCAGCACATCATAGCGGCCCCAGGCGTAGGGCCCGTAGAGCGCTTCGGCGCTGTCTATCATGCTCTGCATGTCGGCCAGTTCCCACACAGATTTCTTCAGCATACCCGGCTCGGCATACACGCCACTGTTGCGCCCCAACGAGGTAAACTCCACATCACCCACCGCCAGTGCCATCAGGTAGCTGGGAATGGGTTTGGTCTGTTTGAATATGTATTTGCCTTCAGCGTTTTTGCTGGTAGGGTTTTCGGCACTCATCATGGCCATCAGGTGGGTCGGCACTTCGATGCTGGCATCGTAGGTAAAGCGCACGGCTGGACAATCCTGCAGGGGAATCCAGGTGCGGGCCAGAATGGCCTGGCTTTGCGAGAATAAAAACGGGTTCTTTTTGTCGTGGGTTTGTTCGGGCGACAACCATTGCAGGGCTTCCGATTCGGGGGTGGTGTGGTAGGCCACAGACACTTCTCGGGTATCTTTTTCTATGGGAATGATGAGGGCTGCGCCCAGCACGCTGTCTTCCGGCCCAATTTCAAACGAAACTTCTTTGATTTTCCCATTCACATCGGTCACAGCCACATGATCCACCTTCAGGGTTTTATGGTCTAGTATTATATGCGAAGCCCCTGCTGTATTCGCTATTTGCAGGGTAGCGGAGCCCCAGAGTTCTTTTTTGCTGAAATCCACCTTCAGGTGTAAGCTCAGGTGCTTCAGTTTCACCTCTTCATAATTGGAAAAGCTATGGTTTTTAACGGTCATTTTCTTGGGTTTAGGGGTGGTGCAGGCCAGCAGGCACAGCGTGGAAAGCAACAACAGAAATTTCACCTTACAAATGTGGGGAAGGAATGGGGAAATAAAAAGTGTTGGAAAATTGGAATGAATGTATATTTTTGTACGATATTAAGCTACGTCATAAATCTCAACATAGGGTGTCTTTGGCAGCACATATCCAATTAAGGTTAGTCTCCCCTCTAGGTTCTCGACTAAAATTATAAGAATACCTATCCCAATCATATCAATAGGATCTAAGAGTGTTGGTAAAGGATCTAAACCCGGAGATTGTCCAAGCTTCGAGGAGACGACATCTCTTTCGATCGGATTTGGAATCAAGAAGGTAAATATTGCAAAATGGCAAAAAGATCTTGCCAGATAATATAAAATTATTAACTATAAACCCCGGACGAATTCGAATCCGTCCGGGGTTTTTGTGTTTTCTTTTTTATTCACTAAACAACTCGTATGACACTATTGTTGATTTAGTTATCATTAATCCCTCATAGTATGGATGCTTAACTTTAACGTTAACCATAATCATAGCGTATCCGTATTTCTTCCAGTTGTATTTACCACACTCGATTTTCACCCCCTTATATGTAGTGTTAGTGTTTCTTCGGTTAGCCAAATGGGCAGGGGAGTTTTGATAAAGCCCAGTGATCCATTCGTTAGTAATATATTCTGTCCATGTTATCCTTCTTCCAAGAACTGACATCCTGTTCTCTAGCAAGAAATCAGATTTCATATCGGATAAATTTCCTCCGTATGACAAAACAAATTCGGCAGATGGTGCAAAGTTTTCCGATTTAAAATTAGAACAATTTCCGCTTATCTCGGCAAAGCCATCATGTGCTCTTCCGTATCGATTACCGAAGGAATCTCTATAATGGAAAATACCATCAGTATCCTCTCCAAAGTAAGCCTCCGGATTGTTTACTATTTTTTCTGCATATTTTATTGCTCTTTGATATGCGTAAGCATTTAACACATTGTCATTTACCACCGGAGATTTACCAACCGAAGCACGATCCTTGTTTAGCGCTGACGTATAAACAGAATTGCAATTCACTCTGAATAATGAGTAGTCAGTAGAATTCCCAAAAGACTGTGGGAGTTTCTCGTATGAAATCTGTCCAAATCCTAAGATTGGTAGAATTGCGATTAGAATTGCGATGTACTTTTTCATATCGTTGTTGTTTACATCAGCTACATTACGACTTCTTTTTTAATTAAAAAAATAATTCTAGCCCCGCCCTCTTCACTGTTTTATTTTTTTGTATTCCCTTCCCTCTTTAAATTATAAGCATCTTTCTTTATGAATATTTCCGCGCTAAAACCCAGACAGGCATTGAATAAGGCCTTTTTAAAAAAATATCTGGTGATTGGTTAAATCCCATTTAGGTATGTGCCTCCCTCGCCCCATAGGGTCGGATTAAAACCCCACCCTATGGGGCGAGATACAATGAGAAACCGGGCGTTATATTTTCCGTATTTTTGACCACCATTCATTCATAAATGGCCAATTTAATTAAGTTCACTTTAATATGCATAATTCATGACAACCCACACCATAACCGTTAACGCCCTGGTGGCTGCAAACAAACAAAAAGCCTGGGATTACTACACCCTTCCCGAACACATCACCCAATGGAACTTTGCAGATCCCAGCTGGCACTGCCCTTCCGCATCCAATGACATGCGCGTTGGAGGGCGGTATGTTGCCAGAATGGAAGCCAGAGACGGCAGCTTTGGCTTCGACTTTGAAGCCATCTATACAGCCTTAGAGGAAGGCGAATCATTTAGCTACACGATGGGCGGACGAAATGTAAGCGTAATCTTCAAAGAATTAGAAGACAAAACAGAAGTAAGCGTAACATTCGACCCGGAAAATGAAAACCCAATTGAATTGCAGCGAAACGGCTGGCAGGCCATATTGAACAATTATAAGGCCTATACGGAAGCGCATTAACCCGCATTTTGAGGTTTATTTGTAAATAAAATCTAACTATATAAAATTATTTATTTTTTACAGACCTATTCTATAGTTATGCGCAAATACCTTTACAACGAAAAACTCCTACTTATCATTATTTTATTGAATGTAGGCGTTATTTATTTTCATACCTTCGATCTATTTAAACCCTATTATCTTTTACTAGATTGGATGGATGTTTTATTTACCGGGGTTTTTTTATGCGAAATATCGATTAAGATATATGACCAGAAAGGGAAAAATAAATTGAAATATTATTTAAAAGACCACTGGAATAAAATAGACTTTTTCTCGGTGCTGCTAGCATTGCCCAGCGTTGGGGTATTGTTTTCACACCACTTCGAATATTTTGCCGGATTTACTGCCTTGCGAACACTAAGGGTTTTTAAATTCTTAAGAATTATTGAATATATCCCCAATGGAAAAAGAATTAGCAAACAGGTATTTAAAGCCCTAAAATCCATTTCATTTATCATTTTTGCCTTTGTGGTTTATTCCACCATCATTTCTATTATTTCTGTAAGCTTATTTAAAAATGTAGCTCCCATGCATTTTCACGATGCTTTCGATGCATTTTTTACCATTTTTAAAATATTTAGCGGTGATGGTTATTCTGATGTGGTAGCAGATATTTCGAACAATTGTTCAGGGCCGTTTTTATATTTTACCAAATTCTACTTTGTATTTATTGTATTCACCGGTAGCATACTGGGTCTGTCTCTCATCAATTCTATTTTCATTGATCAAATGACCCAAATGGAAGAACAAATTGAGGAGAAAGAACGTCATGCAATAGAAGATGTAAAAAAGGAAATTGAATCACTTCAAGAACAAAATAGACAGTTACTTGAACAGGTAAAAATGTTGGTTAATAAAAAGGAATAAATAACTCCCCTTTGTTCTGGACAAAGGAAATCAATTCCACCCATAAAACGGCTTGGCCACACGTTTCCATTCGGCCTCACTGCGTATGGCATACATATGCATATTGGCAAAGGTCCCTCCCCGGCCCAACGCATACATCCATTGTGGCAAGGCCCTACTATTAGGATTATAGATGCCGAGTAACTGCAAATCGGCCAAGCTGCTGTCGGTTAAATAATAAATGGAGTCGTATTCCTTAAAATCAAAATGATCCGGTGAGGTAATATGCGTGAAATCTACATGGGGATGTTTGGCAGCATAATACAACCCAATTTCATTGCCATACAGCAAGATTCTGCCATGCCGGGGAACCTGATTTTCCAGAAACTGCAAACAAGCCTCTGGGTCGCGCTCAGGACGCTGAATGATGCCCAGTGCATGCCTGCTCATAAAAGGAAAAAGCATCATGCCCAAAATTGGCCAATAATACCAGCGACTGAGGTTGGGAAACGACCAGCCCTTTTCAGCGATATGCAGGGCCACTATCCATAAACCCACCGCATACATGGGCAAAAAATAGCGGTAATAGGGGCCCAGATATAGCATCCACAACGTTCCGGCAAACAGCCACACTGCAGCGGGCAAGGCCTTGGAACGATGATTTCGCCATTGTTTAACCGCCAGCCAGGTAACCCACAGGTGCAGCAAGGGCAACCAGGGCTGCTCTTTATAAACAGGATAAAACCGCCCGATGAAATACGCATAAATGCGCTCAAACACGTTGCCACCGGCACTGTGTTCCATACTATGCTGAAACAGTTGCGAATACAGCTCCGCAAACCGAAAATCGATGAAGACAAAAAAGCATAGTGGGAGCAACAATACACCTACCGAAAACTTTAACGTTTCACGTAAGCTCTTATCTTCCCATACCATCCATAAGCCCATCACCGCCACCATGGGCCATGCTTTCAGGTGGGTGAGCAGCAGTGCACCGCATACCAAACCCATCCACAGGCGGGAATAGCTTTTGTTTGTGGCACTGCGGGTATATAGCCAAAAGAAAATGCTGATGAGGGCCACTTCAAGCACTTCACTGCGCACAGAACGGCTGATTTCGAATACTGCCTTGTCAAACAGAAAATACAGGCATATTAGGGCCGCCCAGGGCACATCGAGTTTTATGTATTTACGAAATGAATGAAATACCAGCGCAATGCCGGCTACATGAATCAATAGAAACGGTAGCCGCACCCAAAACACCTCGCAGGGCAAAATGCTGAGGGTTAAGCGATGCAACATCATAATGCCCGGCGGATAGCTCAGAAATATATCCTCGGTGCCCGGCGTGGGCCAGGCCTTGCTGATATAATTTCCCGTGCGTTGCCACAACACCGCGGGCTCCAGGCATGCCGCCTCATCCAGCCAGGGAATGGGAATTACATCCAGGTTGATGAGCCCCAGAATCAGGTAAACCAGCAAAATGCCATAAAATACTTTTTCTGCTATTTGCCTGTTTGCCAGCATTTGCATTCTGTTTGCAAATTAAAGCGGTAGTGTGGTTATTAAGAAAAATGTTTAAGGGTTGTTTTTACTGTCAGCTTGTACATTGCCCAAAAACCGAAGGGATTTGGATTTATTTATATTTTGAAAATACTCTTTTTAAATAATTCTGTACCTTAGTAAAAATTTTCAAACCTTTTTCCATGCAAATTTCAATCCCCTGTCGCCTTTTAATGCTGTCTGCAACCATTTTTATTTCAAATAAAGATTATGCACAATGCAAAACAGATTTAAACAGAGAAAACCTAAAAGGATCTGTAAAAAAAGTAATTGAAACAGGAATATATGCAGAGAAAGATACCCAAGAAATTAACCATATACAAACTACCAATTACAGCAAAAAAGGGCAAGCTTTGGGCTGTACTTTCGCCAGTAAATATAATAATTTAAATCCTGCCAATATAGATTTTGAATTTGACGTAAAAGGCAATAGGGTAATGGAGAAACGATATAATATTAAAAATGAACTTGAGAATAAAATAGCATATTTTTACGACGCATCCGGCAATGAAATAGAGAGTAGATTTTACAATGGAGATCAACTTGATAATTTTCAATACAATAAATATGATGCCAATTGCAATATAACAGAGTATAAATCATTCTATTCAGACAGTGGTATATGGCTATGGTACTCTTATGTATATGAAAACAATGCAATAGCTAAGGTTATAGATAACCATGATTCAAGTTTTACCAAATTTAACGTTGATGGTTTTGGAAACGATACAGCCGTTACAGATTTTGATAAAAATGGAAATATTATCAAATCCAGTAAATATAAATTGGAATACGATAAGAAAAATAACTGGATAAGAAAAACCACCTATATCAATGATAAGTTGTATTGGATAGATGAGCGGGTGATTGAATACTACTAAAGGTTTTAAATTATATAGCTGCTGCGATTTCACAAACTATCTTCCACCAAACGCAGACTGCCTGTACAGGCGGTTCATTTTCCGCCTCTTCCTACCTTTACTCAAATTCCACCAGCGTCTGGTTCTTATCCACCGCCTGACCTTTGTCTACTGCAATACGGGCTACCTTGCCATCACCCGCCGCCTTGATGATGTTCTCCATCTTCATGGCCTCCAACACCAGCAGCTTATCGCCTTTTTTCACTTCCTGTCCTGCTTCAACCAACACGTTCAGTACCAGTCCGGGCATAGGCGCTTTTACATGCGTAACCTTGGCTGTGGTTAATTTATCCAGCCCCATGGAATGCAATAGGTCATCCAATGGCTCTTTCAGGGTTACCGTCACAGACTTCCCATTCAATGACAAAATCACCGTTTTGTCGGCCTTGTTGATTTCCAGCAACCTTGCAGTGAAAACCTGCTGGGCCACATGAATCAGCACTCTGCCATCGGGCAATACCGTTAGTTCTGCATCGCTATGGGTTCCGGGTTTCCATACACCATCCTGTAGTTGCAATGCGGTTTTCTGTCCTTGAATAATGGCTTTCATGCTTTAGCTTTCCCTTTCAATCACAAAAGTAACCAGATTTCGCAAATGTTCGCGAAATGCTGTTTCCGGAGCAACCTGGTCCAAAACCCCGAATGCCTCATCACGCAAGGCATACATACGTTCACGCGCGTAATCAAGGCCGCCGTATTGGGCAATAAACGCCACCACTTCCCTGATTTTTTGCTTATCCGGGGTTTTGCTTCTGATAAGCCGTTTAATGGCCCTTACCTCCGATGCCGGCGCCTTTGAAAAGGCGTATATCACCGGAAGTGTAAGCTTCTTCTCCTTAATATCAATGCCGGCGGGCTTCCCCGATTTATTGTCGCCAAAATCAAACAGGTCATCCCTAATCTGAAACGCAAGGCCAATCAGTTCACCAAACCGCTTCATTTCAGATATGGTTTCAGCTGATTCTCCAGCCGATGCAGCACCAATGGCGCAGCAAGAAGCAATGAGACTGGCCGTTTTTTTGCGGATAATTTCAAAATAAACATCCTCGGTAACGTCCATAAACCGCGACCTTTCCAGCTGCAACAACTCACCCTCACTCATTTCACGGACCGCATTGGAAACAATCTCAAGCAAATCAAAATCCTTGTGTTCTACAGATAGCAACAGGCCTTTGGACAACAGAAAATCACCCACCAGCACCGCTATTTTGTTTTTCCAAAGGGCATTGATACTGAAAAACCCACGTCGCTCGTAGCTGTCGTCCACCACATCATCGTGCACCAGGGTTGCGGTGTGCAGCAATTCCACCAAGGCCGCTCCACGGTAGGTTCTTTCGCCAATACCTGAAAACAGGGATGCGCTGTACAAAACAAACATGGGCCTTACCTGCTTGCCCTTGCGGCGCACAATATAATTCATGATGGTATCCAGCAGGGGAACCGAAGTTTTCATGCTGCCCCGGAATTGTTTCTCAAACAGCTCCAGTTCTGCGGAAATAGGCTCCTTTAGCGACGATACCGTAATGCCCATAAATTGCGGAGCGAAGGTACAATTTTTTAATGCGTGTTGCACCCAAAGCCACTAATTTTGTGGCATGAAAACCCTGATGATGATGATTGCCTTGTTCGGCACCGCCAAATACTGCAGCCGTCCCAGGGTAACCACCATGCCGTTTACACAACTACACCAAGACAAGCTGAAGGCTACACTAAAACCCGATTTGAAATCAACGGATACGCTGGAGCGTTCAATCGCCTCGCGATTCCTGCAAAGCATCCCCGCCGATTATAACGATTACCACCTGGATGGTGCAGCCCTGTCAGGTTTACAATCAATTTGGTCCGATAGCATTGAAATTAGGGTAATTGGCGGCAACTGGTGCAGCGATACCCGGCAGCAGCTCCCGCGACTCTGCAAAGTATTGGATGCCGTGGGCGCCAATGCTGAGCATTTTGGATACTACCTCGTAAACAAAGACAAAAAAGCCCTGAACAATGATTTTGCTGCTACACACAAAGTGAAACGGGTACCCACCGCATTCATCTTCAAAAACGGTAAACTGTTAGGCGAAATCGTGGAAACACCCAAAAAATCATGGGAAAATCACTTGCTGGAAATTCTGAAATCCGGTTATTGACCGCTTCCTGACATATACAAAACGCCTATTACACCAATCGTACCGACAGCAGCGCCAAAAGAACTCCAGGCCGCTACCCGTCTGCGTTTAGAAGCACCATCCAAATATCCCTCTTTGTAAATTTCACTTTTTGATTGATTGTATTTGTAATCTCTCATCACATCACCGGGTTTTACCTTCACCACAGAAAAATAAATGCATGCCGGCAAGGTAACAAAAGGAAAAACCAATAGGGTTACCCCGGTCAGTCTTTCCGTGTTGGGCTGATAATGTTGATAGCCGTCGTTAAAACCATTTTGATAAGCGGTTGTATAGTCCTCCTTGATGGTATCGGTAACTTGCTTAACACGCTCCGCCAATTCTATGGTATCAATCCGACCATCCACATAATGAATCCTCCGTATTTCATGCTTCGGATAGGAATAATATTGCTTGTCGGTGGTATCGTCAAAACTCCGGTATTCAACCCTTGCCAAATAAATCTTGGTAACCGTACAAACCACTCGGGTGTTATTTTTAAGCAAAATCGTATCCTGGGCATTTCCGGGATGGACCATCATCCATAGAATCACGGTCATACACCATATTAGAAGTTGATTGCGGCTAATCATTGTATGAGAAAAATAGCAGGTACCTGACGTTTGCTAATTACTTCACCCTGCAGCAACCCCCGGAAAAAATCCACTCCGGCAGCCGCTTTTCTTGAAAACTGAAAGAGGAAATATAAACAATAGGCAATTAATGCCAACAACACCCCACTGAATGTAAGAAAAACGGTGGAATCCACGGTATCTATCCCCAAGGCGGCACGTGCCCAGAAAAACAGGCCTGCCAATAAGATGATGAGATACAAAACATACATACGGGTATGTTTTAGGGCGCCTAACTTCAGTTTTACATAGGTTTCATCTTCCACACCCAGTATATCGCCCTCCACAAATCCCGGCAATCTGGTGTTTTTGATATTTTCCAGCACAAACTCCCTGTCATTCACCAAGCCATAAAAGAATTTGGTAAGCTGATCTTTTTTGCGGTAATCGGCATCACTCAAATAAGTTTGCTGAAGTATTAATTCGGATAATTCTGCGCGATTTCCCTCTGTTCTCAGCCAAACCGTTTTAAATGGATATAAAAACATACAGTTATTTGACTACTATTTAAGACACCGAAACCTGATGGATGTTTATTTTATTCAACACCTCAGCAATTTCCCTAAGATTGTCGGGGTTTTCGAAAGCCGCATTGCCCACCACCACCAAATCTGCGCCGGCGTTCCATGCCGCTTCTGCGGCAGCGGCATCGCGTATGCCTCCACCCACAAACAAGATTCCGTCAAAGACTTGCCTAACCGCGCTGATCATTTCCGGCGATATGCGTTTTGAAGCCCCACTGCCTGCATCCAGATACATAACCTGCATGCCCAGCATGGCGCCCGCTAACACTGTGGTAGCTGCAATTTCCGGCTTGTCTGCCGGTATTGGCATGGTTTGGCTGATGTAATGTGCGGCCGTCATTTTTCCGCCTTCCACCAGCAAATAGCCCGTGGGCAGGGTTTCCAGACCCGACCGTCTGATAAAAGGAGCTGAAGCAACCTGTTTGGATATGAGGTACTCAGGGTTGCGTCCCGAAATTAGCGACATAAACAATATGGCATCGGCATTGGAAACCACCTGTATTTCATTGCCGGGAAACAACACCACCCTGCTAGCGCCCCCTTTTTTCAACTCCTCCACACAACGATAGGTATTGCCTTCGGTAAGCAGGCTGCCCCCCACCAAAAACAAACCTACCCCATGCCTTAGTGCATGCTGAGCCACCGTATCGCGCAAAGCAGCATCATCATCCGGATCAAACAACACCACCAGCGCCTTTTGGCCCGCTGAACGCTGATCCCTAAGCCAGGTTTGTACGTTTCCCACTCATTGCAAAGAAACACAGAAAAAATGACAACCGATGATTTCTACCCCTAAAAATGAATTTCGTCATGTTTTATTTGTTTATTTAAGATTTTTGTAGTAAATTTAAGGTCTATTCATGCCCATTTTTGATGTTTTATTTATGAACCTTCACCCCATAAGGGTTTAAGAAATTCACACAAGCCCAAAACCAACAACAACGGGCATCACACGCTTTTTCAACACGCTCAGGCCCAAATAAATTATGGCTTTCGGCCAAACCTGTGGAAAAGCCAATTCGGAAATGCCCTTACACTTAAAATACATTTGAACTCCCGACCGTTTTACAGAAACGCCGGTAATCACAACCCCCTCTAATAACACAAATATGACGCAAGTAACTACCGTAAACACTAAAGGTCTCGAATTTAAGAGGCAAAACACCGTTGAGGGTGTAAGTCCCTTCGACCAGTTCACCTACGACCACCGCACCTCGGTCATTAAAAAGCCCGATGGCAGTGTGGTTTTTGAATTAAAAAATGTAGAGGTTCCGGCGGGGTGGAGCCAGGTAGCAACGGATATTCTTGCGCAAAAATATTTCCGTAAAGCCGGCGTTCCTCAGCCCGATGGGAGTCTGGGAAGCGAAACCAGCGTAAAGCAGGTTGTACATCGCCTGGCTAATTGCTGGAGACAGTGGGGAGAAAAATACAACTATTTCGCATCGGCCACCGATGCACAGGTTTTCTACGAGGAGCTGGTTTACTCCATGCTCAACCAGGAATCTGCGCCCAACAGCCCACAGTGGTTCAACACCGGTTTGTACAGCAGCTACGCTATTGCCGGTAAACCACAAGGCCACTACTACGTAGATCCCGACACCGAGAAGCTCATGAAGAGCACCTCGGCTTATGAACGCCCTCAGCCACACGCTTGCTTCATCCTTTCCGTAGATGACGATTTGGTAAACGAAGGCGGTATCATGGACCTGTGGGTGCGTGAAGCCCGTATCTTCAAATATGGTTCAGGGGTGGGTACCAACTTTAGTCGCATCCGCGGTGCCGGTGAAAAACTTTCCGGTGGCGGTACCAGCAGCGGTCTGCTTAGCTTCCTGAAAATTGGTGACCGCGCAGCAGGTGCCATCAAAAGCGGTGGAACCACCCGCCGTGCTGCCAAAATGGTGTGCTTAGACCTGGATCACCCCGAAGCCATGGAGTTTATTCAGTGGAAAAAAGACGAAGAACGCAAAGTGTCTGCCCTGATTGACGCCGGCTACAGCAACGACTACGAAGGTGATGCCTACGCAACCGTTTCCGGTCAAAACAGCAACAACTCCATCCGCATACCCAACCGCTTCTTCGAAAAACTGAAAAACAACGAAGATTGGGAATTCACCGCCCGCAGCAACGGCAAGGTAATGAAAACCATGCCCTCAAGCCAGGTATGGGATGCCATCGGCTCTGCCGCTTGGGCCTGCGCCGATCCCGGTGTACAATACGACGATACCATCAACGAGTGGCACACTTGCCCCGAAGGTGGCCGTATCAACGCCAGCAATCCCTGCAGCGAATACATGTTCTTGGACAACACCGCCTGCAACCTGGCATCACTGAACCTGCGTAAGTTCTTCAATGAAGACAGCCGCGAGTTCAATGTTAACTCTTTTGAATACGCCGCCCGCCTGTGGACTACCGTGCTGGAAATTTCCGTATTAATGGCACAGTTCCCCAGCAAGGAAGTGGCACAACTTAGCTACGACTACCGCACACTGGGTCTGGGATATGCCAACCTCGGCAGCATGCTGATGTGCGCCGGCATTCCTTATGACAGCAAGGAAGCTACCGCCATCTGCGGAGCTATCACTGCCATCCTCACCGGTGTTTCTTACGCTACCAGCGCCGAAATGGCCGCTGTAAAAGGTCCGTTCCGCATGTATGAGAAAAACAAGAAGCACATGCTTCGCGTTATCCGCAACCATCGCTATGCGGCCTACAATACACCCTTGGCATTCGAAAATCTGGGCATCAAACCAGTTTGTATCGATGAAAAGTTCTGCCCCGATTACCTACTGAAGTCTGCTTGCAGCGCTTGGGACAAAGCCCTGCAGTGGGGTGAAAAATATGGCTTCCGCAATGCGCAGGCCACCGTTATCGCTCCCACAGGCACCATCGGTCTGCTCATGGATTGCGATACCACCGGCATCGAGCCCGATTTCGCGCTGGTGAAATACAAAAAACTCTCCGGTGGCGGTTACTTCAAAATCGTAAACAACACCGTTCCCATTGCCCTCAAAAACCTGGGATACAGCCCCGAGGAAGTGGATGCCATCGTAAACTACGCCAAAGGTTACCAGACCTTCGTAGGCGCCCCCGGAATCAACCACGAAACCCTGAAAGCCAAAGGTTTCAACGATGCCGACCTGGCAAAACTAGAATCCGAAGCCCCCATGGCTTTCGAAATTGGGTTCGTGTTCAACAAATACTCACTCGGTGAAGAGACCCTGCAGCGCATCGGTTTCACCCCCGAACAGTACGACAACCCCCGCTTCAACATGCTGGAAGCCCTGGGCTTCACCCGCGATGAAATCCGTGCCTGCAACGATTACGTAACCGGTACCATGACCATCGAAGGTGCACCCCACCTGAAGGATGAGCACTACGATGTGTTTGACTGCGCCAACAAGTGCGGAAACATCGGTCAGCGCTATATTCATCCGTTTGCACACATTCGCATGATGTCTGCTGCACAGCCCTTTATCTCAGGCGCTATCAGCAAAACCATCAACCTGCCTAACGAAGCCAACGAGCAAGACATTAAAGATTGCTACGAACTTAGCTGGCAGCTGGGTCTGAAAGCGAACGCCCTTTACCGCGACGGTTGCAAACTGAGCCAGCCCCTCAGCAACAAGTCCGAAACCAGCGAAAGCGAAGACAAGGAAAAAGCAGAGGCATCCTCTGATGCAGCACCGGCGGCCGAAACCAAGGTTATCCGCTATGCCGAAGAGCTGACCCCTGAAATCGTGCTGGAAGCCGCCAAGCGCATCCTGAATGAGAGTCCCGATACCAAGTTCAAACGCCAGCTCTCCAACATCGTGGAGAAGAAGCGTCTGCCCAACAAGCGTAAGGGCTTTACCCAAAAGGGTAAGGTTGGCGGACAAACCATCTTCGTGCGCACCGGCGACTACGACGACGGAACCTTGGGTGAAATCTTCATCGACATGCACAAGGAAGGTGCCAGCTTCCGCTCACTGATGAACTGCTTCAGCATTGCCATCTCCGTGGGTCTGCAGTATGGTGTGCCTTTGGAAGAGTTTGTAGACAAGTTTGCCTTCACCCGCTTCGAACCCAGTGGCATGGTAGAAGGTCACCCCAACATCAAAAACTCAACCTCCATTGTTGACTATATCTTCCGCCTGCTCGGCTATGAATACCTGGGCCGCGAAGACCTGGTGCAGGTTAAACCCAGCGCATACACCAGCAACGATGCTGCCGAAGCACCGGTTGTGAGTGAGTTTGTGCCCATGTTCACCCCCGAGCCCATGCCCACCGAAAGTGCGGCCATGCTGGAAACCGGCGGCGGCGTGAAAAACATGCAGGACCATCTGCGTGAGGTACAGAGCGATGCACCCGCCTGCAACGTATGCGGTCACATCACCGTGCGCAGCGGCACTTGCTACAAATGTTTGAACTGCGGTAACAGTCTGGGCTGCAGCTAAGCGAATTAATTAGAACCTATAGAAAAGGGAAGCTGAATGGCTTCCCTTTTTTTGTTGACAAAACTTTGATAAAAAGAAAATGTTTTATCGTTTTTTTTGTACAATCTAATTCTTATATATTATGAAAAAATCAAAACAATTACTGCTAGTTTGTGCAGTTCTACTGGAAGTTACTAGTATTTCAGCTTATCCAATAGTGAGCTACAATCGCACCAGAGATAGATGCGGTATTGGATGTGCCACCGTAAAGCATCAAAAAGACATGGTGGATATTACAACTGCAGATGGGAAGCCAGGTAAGGGCTGGGTCGTAGATATACAATGTTTTGGAGCAGGGATCTCACATTGTCCTCACAAGGTTGCGGCAAGACCAGACAAAGATATTGAAAAATGGTCTGTCAATATTTACGAAAATTTAAGTGAATATTCACAGAAACAAATTAATATGGGCAATACATCAGGAACAAAAATATGTACATACATAATGGAAGATGGATCTTCAAAAATCCTTAAAACTGAATGGAGTGCCAATTTCCTTTCTGGCGAGGAACAAAACTCAAATATAAAGATAACTCCATTAAACTGATGGTGTTTAGCTGCTCTTTTCGGGGGAAGATAGTATTAAATAAATTACTGCTTCCCCTGATTTTATTTATAGAAAGTCAATTACACTGCCAGATTATCAGCTATGATAAATCATTAATTTGCCTCAAAAACAATGATGTAAAGAATTTCAATTGTTTATTAAAAAATTGTAATAATGAATTATTCATGCTTAGGCATGATAAAAAAACCAAATTAAATTTAGTCATACATTTAAGCGCAGAAAGTGCAGATACTTTACTGGGGGTATATGGAGATTTACCCTGGGATTTTGCGGTCAATGCGAAGATGGAGATTATATATTTTCTCCATGGAAATTATGGTGTAGAATATAAATTAAATAATCTTGACAACATTAATTCTTTCAGTATTGAAAATGGCAGCAGTTCAACCCAAATTGATGTTGTAAAAAACAAATTGATTATTGTAAACTTCATCAATGACGGAAGAGTTGACACACCAAAGCTGGCAATATATAACGAATCAACGCTCAGTCTGGAGAGAATAGTTGAATTTAAATCTTTAAATTACAACGCATTTAATGCGGCCATATCTCCATTTCAAAATCGGCAAATTGAAGTTAAAGGAAATTTAATTATTTTCACTGATTTTATTTCAGGAGCCATAGATATTTATGATTTAATTGGAGACACTATTTTTACAATAAGCCAATTTCTTCATAAAGACTTGGAACTGTCTAAAATTAAAAAAATGAGTGCTGCATATCTGAAGACCCATACTTACAAGCAATTTAACAAATTGAACACGCTTTCTGAAGGAAGAAAAAACCGGATAATTCAGTTTTTTATTTTTGGGGATAGCATGTATGTTTTAGTTTTAAATGGTAATTTGAAAGCAATCGATTTTGTCAAGGTTTATGCCACAGGGTTAAAAAAACCTAATAACTTGTCATTAATAGCTACTTTTAAAGAAAATGCCATATTTAACGAAGTATTAAGCAGTAATAATTTCATATTGAATGAATTATACACAGAAAAACTAATCTCAATAAAAAACACACTTATAGTTATACAAAAAATGAATAGTTGCAGTGACGAAGGAAAAAGTTTGGAAGAACTATTTCGTTATAAATCAGGAAATGACCGGATATTTAACATAAATCAATATAGATTTCACGTAGCAGAACAGCCCAAATAATATTTTTTCTCAGTAGGTGTCTTGGTAAATCACCCTCATTATTACCCACCGGTAGGCGTCACCTCTGACAGGCCTTGCTGCATCATATATGAATCCCCGATACAGAAAAAGAAAAGTGGTTGGCGAGGACGCCAACCTAACGGCTTCCTCAATCCAAATTCAGCCAAGCGTAAAGGTCAAAACACCTTTGCATAGGAAGCTGTGTTTTAGTTTATTATCTACAACTATTTTGTTTTTTATGCAGTTTTTAACTATGTTTGTTCAAGTACCGATTGGTTAAATAATTTAATAATTGTTGGCAGAGCCATCAAACAAGCGGCAGCGTTGGGCTCTTAAAAATAGTATTGAATAGTGAACTAGCAACATCACTATATGACAAAACAAAAATCTTCACAAGAAAGGAAACAACGTGGTAAGCCAAAAGATCAGGTAGTTTTTCCCATGGCAGAAACATTGTTAAAGATGCCTGAAAATTATCACGGATTTATTCAAGAGATCAAAGAACGCATATCCAAAACTCGCCTCGATTCTTTAATGGCAGCCAATACTGCCATGATTCTCCTCTACTGGGAAATAGGAAATGCCATTTTATTACGACAGCAAAATGAAGGATGGGGAGCAAAAGTAATCGACCGAATGTCGTACGATTTAAAAAACTCCTTTCCCGATATGCAAGGTTTTTCCCCCAGAAACCTCAAGTATATGCGAAAATTTGCCGAGGCCTGGCCCCAAATAGCAGTAGTGCAACGCTGCGTTGCACTAATTCCGTGGCGAAGCAATATTGCCCTTCTGGACAAACTAAAAGACCCTGAATTAAGACTTTGGTATGCACAAAAGACTATCGAGAACGGGTTTGGAAAGGATATGCTAATATTTCAAATTGAATCTCAACTGCATCTAAGGCAAGGTTCGGCAGTCCAAAATTTTGAAAAATCACTCCCTCCCTCCGAATCAGATTTTGCCAATCAAATATTTAAAGACCCCTATGTATTCGATTTTATAGGCACAGCCCCACCTAGAAGAGAAGCCGAGCTTGAACAAAAATTAATGGATCATATTCAGAAATTTTTGCTGGAATTGGGTCAGGGCTTTTCATTTGTTGGGCGTCAGGTTCATTTAGAATTAGGTGGAGATGATTTTTATTTAGACTTATTGTTTTATCATTTAAAACTTCGGTGTTTCGTGGTGGTAGAATTAAAAGCCGGAAAATTTGATCCCGGCTATATCAGCAAACTGAATATGTATCTGAATGTTGTCAATGATACATTGCGCCACCCGGATGATAAATTATCTATAGGTTTATTGTTAGTGAAAAACAAAAATAAGCTGTTGGTTGAATACACTTTAAGTGGTTATACCAATCCGATAGGAGTAGCCAATTGGGAAAATGACCTAGACAACTCAATACCTCAGGATTTGAAGAGCAGTCTTCCAACTATAGAAGAAATAGAAAAAGAACTGAAGAACGAAGGGTGATTTTGGCCAAAACAGCACCGCTTCTCACCGACTCAAGCTCCCTCAACAATCAGCGAAATCCAACCATCCTTAAAATCTGCGATTCAGACAAGGGAATAGTCCACGCTTACCACCAACAATAATATTTAGCATGATCACTAACTACAAAGCTCAATCCAAATTCAACCCCATCGTGAAGGTCAAAAACACCCGGTTGCGTTTGTAGGTGAGTTCCTGGTCTTCGGAAGCAAAGGGCGAACCCGGCTCGGTGATCTGGTAGGGTGTGTAATATCCCGCCGCCGATTGGGAGCTTAAGGCAAAATCAAAATAATAGTCCTTGTCGCGCAATCCGAAGCCGCAGGAGAGCACCGTATTGGCTTTCTTAAGGGTAGCGTCCAGACCAACCACATTGGGGCTGTAGGGCGATGGCAATACCCCAAAACCACCACGCACCCGGTAGGCCTGATCCTTGTTCTCCGGGTTGGGGAAATTCATCTCTGCCCCGATGCGAACATTGGTTACATTGCGGTAATTGCGGCGTATGGCGCTGTTCTCGGCATTGAAGGTAAACACGTCATCGGCCTGCAGGCGCGCCGAACCATAGTTGTAAAACTCAAAATCAGCGTTCAGAAGCATGAACTTCTGTATCACAAAACCGATACCCGCATTGAAACGAGAAGGTGTGGTAACTTTATACTTGTAGGTATTCAGCGGATCATTGAATTGTGCCGTCCAGTCACCCACAGCCCCGGGATCGGCCTTGGGGGCAATGGAATAACCGTACTCGCTGTTCAAGGTATACGTTCTGGGGGTATGCACCGATGCCGCCAAACGCAGCTGTTCTGTGGGCCGCACAATCACACCCACACGGGCGGCCCATGCCCCACCACGGTCAGAAAATTTATACTGGTAATCCAGCGATGCCATATCCTGTGTGCGCAGGTCAGAGGGATTAACCGGCCTTTTGTCGCGTTCCAGCATACTCAAATCCTCACTATAGCGCAGCGATGAGTACGACAAACCAAAACCCAGCATCAACTTATTGGAAAAATTGAGCCCTACTGAACCCTGGTATTCATAAATGGCACCCTTGCTCACAATTTCGCCGGTTTGGTCGTTGTTGCGCACGCTGTCTTTGTAGGCGGAGGTGTATTGGCCCGTTCCACCACGGTCGTAGTCCAAAACCCAGGCATCATAAGCCATGCGAGACAAAGACCCCTCAGAAAGCATCCCGGGATTACCGTCGCGGTTGGCAACCTCTGCAAAAAAATCGGTTACCGATGATCTACGGTTGTTGCCCTGAAAGGCCATGCTACCGCCAAAAGTGGCCAGCCGATTCACATGAAACCCATAGCAAACAGCACTAAGTCCGCGGGTTTTAGGTTTTCCCGAGACATCATATTTCACCTTGGCCTTAATGTAGTGGATGGCAGGCAGATTGAAGTTGAGTCGAGCTTCACGAATATTCTCACCCAGGTAATCCGCTTTGTTAATGGTATTCTGAAACTGGGCACCCAGGTTAAATTCACTGCGCCTGAATGTGGCAATTCCGGCCGGATTGGTCATCACCGCTGAGGCATCGGCCCCTATGGCAGAAAACGAACCCGCCATGCCCATGGTCCTTGCCGTGCCCCCTGAACCAATGGTGCTGTATCGCAAGGCATCAAATTCGTTTTGCGCCGATACAGAAACAACAACCCCAAAGCATAGGGGAATTAAGCAAAAAGACCACTTCATGCGCTGGAAGAAACCGAATTAACGCCTGCGACCTGAAGTGCCCTGAACCGCATTGGATGAGCGGCTGCTACCACTACTTTTAAACGAACCCTGCTGAGAATTGCCGGAGGGCGTCCAGCTAGAACTTCTGGAGCTACCTGAGCTACTGCTATTACTGCTGCCCGATGAGGTGCTACCACTGCTGCTCCATGAAGAACTTCTGCGGGTAGTAGTTGCGGGCGTGCCGCTTTGGTAGGTATTGCGGCGCACGCCGCTGTTGGTAAACCCGGAAGAACCTGAAGCGGGCTTGGGATTGTTAATAAATCCACCGCCGGAGGGCCTGCTGTTGTTGTTATTGTTATTCGACCAGCCGCTATTGTTATTCCAGCCGTTATTCCAACCATTATTCCATCCCCCGTTCCAGCCATTGTTGTTCCAGCCGTTGCCGGCCCAGCCACCACCCCAGTACATATTGGGATTATACATCTGGTTGTAATACATCCACGATGGATCATTGAAGCTATTCCAGCTTGATCCTCCCATCATCCACGGGTTGTTCCAGTGATTCCCCATCATGGGATTTCCCCAGGCATTTCCCATCATCCACGGGTTACCCATCATCATGGGAGTGTAACCCATACCCATGTAGGGATTAAAACCCCAAGGAGTCATAGGCGCAAAACCATAGCGGAAACCACGGCAGGACTGTGTCATCATGGCGGGCCTGTGCACGGGCTGCATGCGTCCATCGCCAAAATGACGCAGCCGCTCTGCATACGTTTGCCCATAACTGCCGCTTCGCTGGGCAGAAGTTGCATTGTAGGTACTCACCGAAATACCCTCGGCATAATACCCACGGCCTTTGAGGTCAGAGGCAGTAAAATAGGCATCGTCGTAATTGCCCGCCTGCGAAACCGTCTTGAGACCGGAGCAGGAAGCCAACATCAACGCAGCAGTGAGAATGGGAAACGTGATTTTCATTTTGCAGTTTAACATGGTTTGTCTGTATTTTGTTTAAGCACTTACCCTAAAGGTAGTAACTTTGCATAATCAAATATACAAAATTTATTCCATATTCCCCCAAAAATGGCATTTGAAAAGGTAAAAAGAGAAGAAAATTACAGCGAGTGGTATAACAATCTGGTTAAAAACGCTGATTTGGCCGAACACAGCGCCGTGAAAGGATGCATGGTCATTAAACCCTATGGCTTTGCCATTTGGGAAAAAATGCAGCAACAACTGGACAAAATGTTCAAGGAAACAGGACACCAAAATGCTTATTTCCCATTATTTGTCCCTAAAAGCCTGTTTGAAAAGGAAGAAAAAAATGCCGAAGGATTTGCCAAGGAATGTGCCGTTGTAACCCACTACCGATTAAAGGCCGACCCATCCAAACCGGGCCGTCTGATGGCAGACCCCGATTCCAAACTGGAAGAAGAATTGGTGGTGCGCCCTACCAGCGAAGCCATCATCTGGAATACCTATAAAAACTGGATTCAGAGCTATCGTGATCTGCCCATTCTCATCAATCAGTGGGCCAACGTGGTGCGCTGGGAAATGCGTACCCGCTTATTTCTGCGTACCGCAGAATTCCTGTGGCAAGAAGGCCATACCGCCCACGCCACCAAGGAAGAGGCACTGGAAGAAACCCGCAAAATGCTGGATGTGTATGCAGAATTTGCCGAACAACACATGGCCGTGCCTGTCATCAAAGGCGTAAAATCGGAAAACGAACGCTTTGCCGGTGCGGATGATACCTACTGTATTGAAGGTATGATGCAGGACGGAAAAGCCCTGCAAATGGGCACCAGCCACTTCCTGGGGCAAAATTTCGCTAAAGCATTTGATGTGAAGTTTCAAGATCGCAACAGCAAACTGGATTATGTGTGGGCCACCAGCTGGGGCGTTTCCACCCGCCTGATGGGTGCCCTAATTATGGTACACAGCGACGATGAAGGCCTGGTGCTCCCCCCAAAACTGGCTCCTATCCACGTGGTGATCGTGCCGGTATACAGAACCGAAGAAGAACTGAGTGCCATTACTGACAAGGTTTCCGGCATCAAAAAAGAACTGGAAAAAGCCGGCCTGACCGTAAAATTCGACAACCGCGATACCCATAAACCCGGTTTCAAATTTGCCGAATGGGAACTTAAAGGCGTGCCGGTGCGCATAGCCATAGGCCCCCGCGACTTGCAAAACAATGCCGCCGAAGTGGCCCGCCGCGATACCAAAACCAAAGAAACCATTGGCCTGGATGCGTTGGTAAGCCACGTAACTGCACTGATGGACGAAATACAGCAAAACCTGTTCAACAGGGCTTTGGAGCTGCGTGCAGGCAAAACCTGGAAGGCAGATACCTGGGAGGAGTTTGTGGACATCGTGGAGAACCGCAATGGATTTGCCCTGGCCCATTGGGACGGAACCGGCGAAACCGAAGAAAAAATCAAGGACATGACCAAGGCCACGATTCGCTGCATTCCGCTGGATGCGATTGAGGAGGCCGGAACCTGCATATTAAGCGGCAAACCCAGCCAAAAGCGGGTGGTATTTGCCAAGGCCTACTGATGATTCGGGCGCTCCGCGTGGTAGCGCTTTTCGTCCACCATGCCCAAAAAGAAAAACCCGAGTTGTTTACCATTATCTGGCAAACCGGTCTGCTGCTTCATAAAGTCAGTACCTGCACCATTACCGGTAGTCCAGTAACCCGCTGCATGCGGGTGTGAAGTAATCGTTAAATATATATTCTGCACCGCCATGGCTGTGGAAGCCAGCTCTTCCCATTCAGGCACTTTACCTGTGGGCACATAACCAATGGAAATGATATGGGATATTTTGGAAGCGTAGGTGCGGATTTTGGCCAGTTTGCCCTCATTAAATTGTTCTACCGGGGTTTTCTCAAGATAATATCGTTCCATGGCCTGACATAAGGTATGTTTTTCTGCTCCTTCGAAAATCCGGAAAACCCAGGGCAGGGTAAGCTTATGGCTTGGCGCCCAACGGGCGTTTTCCAACACCCGTTGAATTACATCTTCAGGGACCGGCAAACCATTAAATTCTTTTACAAAATGGCTCCTTCGAGCACGTATGATGTCGTCTATGGTATTCATGAGTTGTTTTTACGTTGGCGATATTCCAAAAAAGTTTGCAAAAAAACCGAAACCAAAATCAGGGCTGCGCCCAGATAAAACTGGATATTTAATGAGGCATGTTCTTTAAATATCAGCGCCCCGAGTATGATTCCATAAATGGGCTCCAGGTTCACTGAAAGATTGGCGGTGAAAGCCGATATTTCTTTCAGGGCAACGGTTCCCAGATAGAAGGTTAAGTTGGTGCAAACCAACGAAAGCAACAATACCCAAAGCAGATCATAATTGTCACTTTCAGGGTTGTATTCGGGAATCCAAACGGCTGAAGCATCCGCCATTACAGGAAAAACCACGCTCAGCAATACCGCACCCGCCAGCATTTCGATAGCAGAAATACTCAGGGAAGAAGCCCGCTCAATATTTCTTTTATTCAGTGCAGTAAAAAGAGCAGCCAGCGCAGCACTCACAATCCCGGTGAGAATAGCCATGGTGTAATGGGTTTTTACACCATCTTTCGCCTGAAAAGACCCATGAATAATGAGTATACCGCACACCACCAGCAATCCGAGTAACAATTCCCTTGCTTGAAGGGATTTACGATTTATCAACGGATCCAGCAGTGCAGAGAAAAAACTCGCAGAGCCCAGGCAGGCAAGGGTTAAGCTGGCACTGTTTCCCAGCTTGATACTGCCGTAAAATGTGAGCCAGTGAAAGGCCACAATCACACCAATACCCAGAAAAATCAGCCAGTCTTTTTTGTTTAAAGGTGTTATGCCTTTCCAAACGGCAGGTATACAAAAATAAACAGCAGCGGTAATCAGCATCCTATGCCATACCAAGTTAAAAGAACCATAGGAAATAAGCTTGCCAAGGATGGCGGTAAATCCCCAGAGAAAAACGGCAATATGAAGGAATGCCAGGGCTTTAACGCGGGGTTTCATGGTTGGGATGCCCTTAAAAAATCAAGGCCACGCTGTGAAGCATGGCCAGGATGTTGGTATATAGAAGCGCGTAACAGTTGGGCTACCGCTATCAGCACGGTAGCAATGCAAATATAAAAAAGGTTTTTGGTATTCACAACCCACAAGTTTTCCCCAATGAAAATCAGGTGAGGTTACCCTTGTACTTGTCGCGCATGTCAATCACAATCTGCCGAAGTTCCTGCTCCTTGTCTTTATGCATCACCAGCACCACATCCGGACTGTCAACCACCACTACATTTTCAAGGCCATGGGTTATTACGATGCGGTCCGTATTAGAGAAAATCAACGAATTGGCGGTTTCGTAGGTATGTATGCCTTTGCCGATTGAGGCCGTATCATGCTGATTATGTCGGCTCACATCCCACAGACTCTTCCATGTACCCAGGTCATTCCAGCCAAAAGTAGCCGGATAGACATAGACACTGTCGTCTTTCTCCATAATGCCATAATCGATTGAAATGCTCGGGCACTGCCCATAGGCCACTTCCAGGGTGTCAAAGTAATGATCCTGCGAAAAATCCACTTCTGAAAACAACTGGTGTATTTCGGGTAAATAATCTTCAATCCGCTTCAAAATGGCTTTCACATTCCAGACGAAAATACCTGCATTCCACAAAAACTCTCCGCTTTCGATAAATGTTTGCGCAAGTTCCTCATTGGGTTTTTCCGTGAAGGTTTTTACTTCATAAAACCCTGCATCACCCGGCACGGTATTGTATTGAATATATCCATAACCTGTATCAGGACGGGTAGGTTTGATGCCAAGGGTAAGCAAGTGATTGTAGTTTCCGGCAAATGCGTACGCTTCGTTAATGATGCGAAAAAACTCAGATTCCTGCGTAATCAAATGATCGCTGGGCGCCACCACACAAACCGCATCAGGATCTATACTATGGATGATTTGGCTTGCATAGGCAATACAAGGTGCCGTATTGCGCGCCTGGGGCTCCTTTAATATATGGCTATCTGCAATGCCGGGCACATGTTCTTTCACCAGCGAAGTATATTCATGGTTGGTAACAATGAATATATTTTCTTTGGGTACCACCTGGCAAAAGCGTTTATAGGTCTGAGAAATCAGCGAATCACCGGTACCCAGTATATCAATAAATTGCTTGGGCAGGCTTTTACGGCTTACCGGCCAAAAACGGCTGCCTATTCCGCCAGCCATAATCAGCACATAGTGATGTTTATTTTCGCTCATAACAATCCCTCCCTATTAAGGTCGTGCAAATGTACCATTCCTGCGTATTTTCCCTCGCGAATGATGATAATTTGAGATATTTTTTGTTGGCTCATCCAATCAACTGCCTCCACGGCCAGGGTTTCAGCGTCCAGGGTTTTGGGCGAATGAGACATGATATCAGCGGCAGTTAGCCCTGCCAGGTTGCTGTGTTTTTCGAGCATTCTGCGTATATCACCATCAGTAATAATACCCAGCAAACCGGAATCATCCACCACAGCGGCAGCCCCCAGTCGGTTTTTGCTGATACAGACGATTACCTCATTAACGGAGGCCGAAGGCACAACAGCCGGCTTTTCGTTTCTGGCGGCAATTTCACCGCAGCGAAGGTATAATTTCTTACCCAGCGCTCCTCCGGGATGATATTTACTGAAATCACTGCCGCTGAAATTGCGCATCCTCAAAAGGGCAATAGCAATAGCATCTCCCATAACCAATTGAGCGGAAGTGCTACTGGTAGGTGCCAGGTTGTTCGGACACGCCTCTTTATCTATGGTGGTGTTAATCACAATGTCGGCCTGCGCGGCCAGCTCACTTTCAACATTGCCCACCATGGCTACCAGCGGATTGCCAAATGATTTGAGCAAGGGTGCAAGGGCCTTAATCTCGGGTGTATTGCCGCTTTTGGAAATGGCAATCACCACATCTCCCGGCTGGATAATGCCCAGATCTCCGTGAATGGCATCAGCGGCGTGCATAAACACTGCGGGCTGGCCTGTGCTATTCATGGTAGCCACCATTTTTTGGGCAATAATGGCGCTCTTTCCAATGCCTGTAACCACTGCCCTTCCGGCAGAATCTAAAAGCAATTCTATCAGACGGGAAAATGAATCGTCCACATATTGAGGTAATTTGGCCAGCGAATTTAATTCGTCTGTAATGGCCTGAATTCCGTAACTTTTTATTAAATTTGCCTTAGTCTGATTCAAGTGGACAGGATTATAAATGCAAAACTAACCTAAATTTTGCATTTAGTATGTGGATTTGACAAGTAAAGAAGATTAAAAAAAATTAATATAAAGCTAACAAAATTGCCGCCTATGCGTTAAATTTACTCACTGAAAGCACTTACTTTATCTATGAGCACGGCAATGGGCGTTGCGGAACATACCAACACAGACGCAAAACGCACACTTAAGGAATTCTTCGGCTTCGATGGCTTTAAAGGCAATCAGGAAGCGGTTATTAATCATATACTTCAGGGGAATGATTGTTTTGTTATCATGCCAACCGGGGCAGGCAAATCACTATGTTACCAGCTACCTGCCTTGATGATGGATGGCACTGCCATTGTCATTTCACCGCTGATTGCCCTGATGAAAAACCAAGTAGACAACATCCGCGGTTTTTCCAGCAGCAGCGCACTGGCCCATTTTTTAAATTCATCCCTGAGTAAAGCGGATTTTACTAAGGTGGTAGAGGATGTTACTTCCGGCAGCACCAAGTTGCTTTACGTGGCTCCTGAAACCCTTAAAAAAGACGAAACTTTGGAGCTGCTTCGCGGCATTAAAATTTCTTTTGTTGCGGTGGATGAAGCCCACTGTATCAGTGAATGGGGCCATGATTTCAGGCCCGAATACCGCCGGATCAAACAAATGGTGAAAGCCATTGATGATGTGCCTATTCTCGCCCTTACTGCTACTGCTACACCCAAAGTGCAGCATGACATTCAGAAAAACCTGGGCATGCTGGATGCCCGATTGTTTAAATCTTCATTTAACCGCGCCAACCTGTACTATGAGGTTCGTCCAAAAGGCAGAAAAGACCAGGTACACAAGGATATATTAACCTTCATCAAAAACAGAGGAAACAGTTCAGGAATTATATACTGTCTGAGTCGCAAAAAAGTGGAGGAAATTGCAGAAATGCTGCAAATGAACGGTATCAAGGCGTTACCTTACCATGCAGGCCTGGATGCCAAAACCCGCGCAGGTCACCAAGATGCATTCCTGATGGAAGACTGCAATGTTATTGTTGCTACGATTGCTTTCGGAATGGGTATTGACAAGCCCGATGTGCGCTTTGTAATCCACTATGATGTGCCCAAAAGTTTGGAAGGTTATTATCAGGAAACCGGGCGTGGTGGTCGTGATGGCCTTCGTGGTGATTGTCTGCTCTTCTATAACCCAAACGATATTGAAAAGCTGGAAAAGTTCATGAAGGACAAACCGGTAGCTGAACAGGAAATTGGGGGACTGCTGATTGCGGAAACAGCTGCATTTGCAGAAAGCAGTCAATGCAGACGTAAATTGTTGCTCCACTATTTCGGAGAAAACTTTGCGGAGTCAGATTGTAACCACATGTGCGACAACTGTGCTCATCCCAAGCCCAAAACAGAAGTGACCCAGGATGTGGCCAAGGCACTGAACGCACTTAAGTCGCTGAATGGGGAATTCTCCATGACCCATATTGTTAACTTTATCATTGGTAAACGGATAGACAGCATTAAGGATTACAAGCACGATGAACTGCCTTTGTTTGCCTGCGGCAAAGACAAAGACAAAGTATTTTGGAAATCGGTGATGCGCCTTTCTTTGGTGCACAACTACCTCAATAAGAATATCGAAAAGTATGGTTTACTCAGTGTTTCGGAGCAGGGTATGGCATTTCTGACCAAACCCACTAAGCACGAAATGGCGGTAGACACCGAGTTTGAAAGCGTTAGCGAAGATGATTTTGAAAACTTCAAAATGGAGAGTATCTGTGATGAAGAGCTATTCAGCCATCTCAAAGATTTGCGCAAAAAAGTTGCCAAGGAAAAAGGGCTTCCCCCCTATGTTATATTCCAGGACCCCAGTTTGGAAGACATGGCCACCAAATACCCAATCACCCTTGAAGAACTATCCAATATTAATGGTGTAGGCAAAAACAAAGCCATCAAGTTTGGAGAACCTTTTGTGCAGTACATTGATACTTTTGTTAAAGAAAACAAAATTGAAAGACCTCAGGATATTGTACTGAAAGGCAATGCAGAAAAGTCAGCCAAAAAAGTCAGCATTATTCTGAATATTGACAAAAAGGTTGACTTGATGGAAATGGCCAAACAGCTCGGGATTGAATTTGGCGAGCTGGTGGAGGAACTCGAACAGATTGTGAATACCGGCACTAAATTAAATTTGCGATATTTTCTGAACCAGTTCTTGGATGAGGATTTACAAGATGAAATTTTTGATTATTTCCACGGTGCGCAGGAAGACAATCTGGAAAAAGCGTTTAAACATTTTGACGGTGAATTTACCCATGAAGAATTGCAGCTGATGCGCATACAGTTCCTCAGCGATATGGGTAACTAATTGTATTGGACTTTAAGGGCTATCGTATATTTGTCCCGGTGTCTGTACAGCAAAATCAATTTCACAAGCTCTATCTGCGCTTCAGGCCCGGTTTGAGCAACTTTGCTGCAGCCATTGTAAAAAATTCGGATGATGCCGATGAAATTGTGAATGATGTGTTTGTGAGCATCTGGGAAAAGCGAAATGCATTGATTTTGGATGATTCCTTAAAAAGCTATCTCTTTAAATCGGTTAAAAACCGTTGTTTAAACCACATCAAAAAAGCCCGATTGCCTTTTGCTGATATGCCTGATGAATTCAGCGTGATATCTCCCGCACCCTCGGCCGACCGAATTTTGGAAGGAAAAGAGCTTCAAATTCATATCAATCAGCTTATTGATCAACTTCCTACCAAATGCAAACAAGTGTTTTTGCTTAGCCGTATGTTTGATCTGAGCTATAAAGAAATTGCAGAAATTATGGACATTAGCGCCAAAACCGTGGAAAATCAGATTGGTATTGCGCTGAAGTTTTTGAAAGAAAACACCCGCTCCATGGGCAGCCGGAGCTAAATTAAGACCGGATACAACGTCGGTAAATATCCAGATAATCATTCATAATTTTATCCAGATCGAATTCTTTAGCCCGACTTAGCGCATTGCGTTTGAAAGTTTTTAATACCTCCTCATTTTCTAGCACTTTGATGGCGTTTTTAGCCATATCAGCCACATCACCCACGTTGCTTAAATAGCCGGTAACTCCATGCACATTAACCTCAGGAATACCACCTGCATTGCTACTGATAACAGGCACCTCACAGGCCATAGCTTCCAGCGCTGCCAACCCGAAACTTTCAGTTTCTGATGGCAGAATAAACAAATCACAAACCGATAAAATTTCCTCCACTGCCTCCTGCTTGCCCAAAAAGGTAATGCTGCCGTGGCATTCCATTTCACGGCTTATTTTTTCGATGTGGCTGCGCTCCGGGCCATCGCCGATCATCAACAGCCGGGAAGGAATTTTCTGATTCACCAGGCAAAACACGGAGACCACATCCTCTACCCGCTTTACTTTCCGAAAATTGGAGGTGTGCACCAGGATCTTTTCGCCATTGGGTGCTATGGCTTTCTTAAAATGTTCTTTGGGCTGTTTGTTGAATCTCGTAAAATCAATAAAGTTGGGCACCACATCTATTTCGCGCTTAATGTTAAAATGCTCCAGGGTATCGTTTTTCAGACTTTGTGAGACAGCGGTCACGGCATCCGACTGGTTGATGCTCCAGCTGACTACGGGCTCAAATGTTGCCTCACGGCCCACCAGCGTAATATCTGTTCCGTGCAAGGTAGTGATAACAGGAATATCACGGCCTTCCTCAGCCAAGATAGACTTAGCCAGCAACGCAGCAGAAGCATGCGGAATGGCATAGTGTACATGTAACACATCCAAATTGGCGGTTTTAACCACATCCACAATCACGCCTGCAAGGGCTGTTTCATAGGGAGCATATTCAAACAGCGGATATTTGAGTATGCTTACTTCGTGATAAAAAACGTTTTCGGTAAAAAAATCCAGCCGTGCCGGCTGATTGTAACTGATAAAATGAACCTGATGTCCTCGTGTGGCAAGGGCTTTACCCAGTTCTGTAGCCAAAACCCCGCTTCCACCAAAGGTGGGATAACACACAATTCCTATGTTCATGTAAAAACAACAACAATGTTAGCGACAAGATTTCAAAATCCGTTAAAAAATTCAAGATTGGGCGCATCTTTGTGTCGTGGAAGTGTTTACAGACGAATATTTCATGCAAAAAGCCCTGTCAGAAGCCCAAAAAGCCATGGACGAGGATGAGATACCCATTGGTGCGGTGGTAGTTTATGAAAACAGAATCATCGGCAAAGGATACAACCAGACCGAAAAACTCAACGATGTCACAGCGCACGCAGAAATGCTGGCCATTACGGCTGCAGCCACTTACCTCAATAGCAAATATTTAGACGAATGCACATTGTACGTGACCATTGAACCCTGCCTGATGTGCGCCGGGGCCATTAAGTGGGCACGTTTTCACAAAATTGTGTTTGGCGCAGAAGAGCCCAAAACCGGATTTACCCGAATAGACACGAAGCTGCTAGGCAAAAAAACCTTGGTTTTAGGAGGAGTGATGGCAGAAGAAAGCGCAGCCCTCATGCAACTTTTCTTCAAACAGAAAAGAATTTGATTATTCCGGTCGCTCAAACGCGCCAATATCGGGGACTCCAATGCGAGGCTTCCCTTCCAGGTCAATGGTTATTGGTGGTGTGAGTGTTATGCCCGCATTGTGCAACGGAGAAAGGGTATCAGGGGCAAAATTACCTTCAATTATATTCCTGAAACGAGGATCACGATTATAGGTGTTGGAAGTTGCTGCAAAAGGTTTTGATTTGCTCTTCATCAGATTGCCCAAAAAATCGGTTGTAAATGCAGCACTACCCCCTTTATCGATCAATAATTCCTCCTCTAAATCACCATAAATAACAGAATTATAGGTATTGCATTCCAGCGGTTTTGTATCGAGTATATTTCCGTTGCCATCTCGCAAGGCGTTGGTTATGGCAAAATGTCCATCCTGCCTTGTGGTATAATTTACGTAGGAAGCAAACGTACAGTGCCGGAAGTCATATTTGCCGCCCAGCAATCCCAAAAAGCTGTAGCTGCCGGATTGGGCAAAAAGACAGTTGGTGGCACGTATATGGGCTGTGATACCCGCCAGACAAGCCTGTCCGCAATACTGAATCTTGGTGTTTTCCAGCACCAGGTTGTCAGGACTTCCCACGGGCAGTGAATCTACTCGGATCCCAATGGAAGCATTCTGAATATCTGCATATTTAATACTGTTTCCTGCACTGCCCACCGCAAAATACAATCCCACCCATTGATTCGGCAGGGTTCGCGCCGCAGAAACCGGCTTGTCACCGGTGAATAGCACCCTGTTTTGGGGCGTTCCTTCCACAAACAATCTGCCGGCAACAAATAGCGCACTCCGTGCAGAACAATATACCTTTACCCCCTCTTTAATGGTAAATGTGCAGCCGGCCGGTACCAGCGCGTTATCCACTATGACATACGGCTTGGTTTGATCATTCCATGAACCGCCACAGGGCAATGAAGCCGCCCTGAAATAATGTGCATCCCAGCCATAAGCGCCTAATAATAATTTCTGTTCACGCCCGTTCACCTGCATCATCAATGAGTCAAGTACCAAGGCCGGACCTGTTTGCCCGTTGGCCTCCAGACTGCATTGCACAAATACAAACACACTGTCTTTGGCCGGAATCTCCACTTCGTTTATGACTGGACCGGGAATGCCATCCACATTGATTCGGTAGGCCGACTGCATGCCGCCTCCTAACCTGAACGATGCCTTCACTGTTTGACTTTCCGGGTTTTTTATCCAGGTAATCTGTGTAACACTGATGGGATAAGTACTACCTGCCTGACGGGTAAAAACCGTATCAAACCATACGGTATCTGTAGCGAGTTTTAGGGTGGTTTGGCCCTCAAAAAAACGCTCTTTGCGGCAAGAGGCCAGCAACAAAATAAATGCTATGATGGGCAGAATTTTTCGCACCGGAACAATAACGCAAAGGTAAGACCACATATTGCGAATTTCTTGCATCGGGAAGTAAACTTAAGACAACAAACGCCCATACAAGGCATTTACTTTTTCCATTTCTGCTGACCACCGGTATTTTTCTGAGGCCATTAAACCGTTTTGACGCATCATTTCTGCCTTGTCAGGATTATGCAATATCTCAATAATGGCAGCGGCAATAGCCGCAGGATCTGCAGGATTAACGCAAATGCCGGAACCGTCATGCTCCACGATATTTCTGTAGAGCTCAAAATCGGAGATTACCTGTGGCAAACCAATGGCCATGTATTCAAACATTTTGGTAGGGTAACTGCCAATGCTGTTTTTCATGGGTTGAATTATGCACATTCCAATGCTAGCCAGTTTGCTTATGGCATAGCCTTGTTCCAAAGGCAAACGACCATGAAAGTGAAATTGTCCTGAAATTTCGGCCCAGAAAGGCAAAAGATGGAGCTTTCTTTCCAGCGAAGAATATACCTCACCGACCACATCAAAATGAATCACATGCCCCCTTTTTTTCAGCAAATACAAGGCCTCTGCAATTTGCTTTAGCCCGCGGGATTCCAGTAAAATCCCCATATAAAAAATGCGTTGAGACGTCCGGTTTTCTAAAGCCCTGAAAGGTTTAAAAAAATCAAGATCAGGATAATTCAGTATGGTGGTAAATTGGGCTCCCATTTTTTGGTAACGCGCTTCATAACTATGCTCTGCCAAAATGATGGGTATATTTTTAACCGCACTTTTTTCAAAAAAACGAAAACAGGCGTACAATAATTTCTTGGCGGGAATCCAAGGTTTATCAAAAATGTCTTCTGCCACATTTTCATGGATGTCAAGCACTACTTTTTTGCCCATAAAACGCAATAAGAGGCCGCAGGGAATGAGTTCAGGGTCGTGGATATGATAGATGTCGGCCCGAACCTTTATCGCCTTAAAAAACATCAAAAACCAGGTAAACAACACACGCAGCAGCTTGTTGCGGAAACGCCTGAAAGCAATGATGTTTATGCCCTGTAAAACCTCATTTTGAGGATGAACCGCAATCAGGGTTACATTAAACGATTTTGCAAGGTGTTTGCAATAACGATAGAAAATGCGGGTATCCAGCGCCACATGAACAGAACTGAGGTGGCAGATACTTTTTTTCATGGGTGCTGTTCTGCGAAGTTACGCTTTTTGTATGCCATTCATCGGGTTTGCCAATGTTGTGTTGTATTTTTGTGGCATGCGGCTTAGCAGTCACAACCTATTGAAACAATATGGCTCCAAAAAAGTGGTGAATGATGTTTCTGTGGAAGTGAACCAGGGTGAGATTGTGGGCCTGCTGGGACCCAATGGTGCAGGTAAAACTACTACCTTCTATATGGTAGTTGGACTTGTGCGCCCCGACCAGGGTTTTATACGGCTGGAAGAGAATGACATTACCAGACTGCCCATGTACAAAAGGGCACAGTTAGGAATTGGCTATCTTCCACAGGAGGCATCTGTATTCCGTGAACTCAGCGTGGAAGACAACGTAAAAGCCATTCTGCAAATGACTAAATTGAGCAAGGACGCACAGGCAGAAAAACTGGAATCCCTGCTGGATGAATTTGGCCTGAACCGAGTGCGTAAAAACAAGGGTAAAGTGCTGTCAGGCGGTGAAAGACGACGTACCGAAATTGCCCGGGCCCTGGCTACAGACCCGAAGTTCATTCTGCTTGACGAACCCTTTGCCGGTGTTGACCCCATTGCGGTGGAAGACATTCAGGGCATTGTTTCCAAGCTGAAAGACAAAAATATCGGCATTCTGATTACCGACCACAACGTGCAGGAAACCCTGTCCATTACCGATCGCGCCTACCTGCTTTTTGAAGGCAAACTCCTCAAACAAGGCACAGCGGAAGAGCTGGCCAATGATGAAATGGTTCGAAAGGTGTACTTAGGAAAGAACTTTGAACTCCGCAGGAAAGTACCTGCAAAATCTTGAGGCCATGCGCCTAATTATCAGCCATAACCAAGACGTTTATTTTAACCTGGCACTGGAAGAAGTACTGTTGCATGGCACCAATGAAGATATCCTGATGCTTTGGCAGAGCCATTCTGCGGTGGTGTGCGGCAAGCATCAGAATCTTTGCGGTGAAGCCAATTATGGATATTGTAAAAAGAACAATATCAACCTGGCCAGGCGATTAAGCGGCGGCGGCACTGTTTATCACGATGAAGGCAATGTGAATTTCACTTTCATTCAAAACTTAAAACCCCACGAAGAACTAAACATCAACTTTCGCAAGTTTCTTGATCCTGTGATAAACGTACTTGCTGATTTTGGGGTTCATGCGGAATACAGCGGCAGGAACGATTTACTCCTAAATGGATTCAAAATCAGCGGTAATGCCGAGCATTTACATCAGCAAAGCCGAAGGGTATTGCATCACGGAACCTTGCTTTTTAACAGCAAACTGAATACACTTGGTGACGCTTTGCACAGCAAAGGAAACTATGAAAGCAAAGCAGTGAAGAGTGTGCGCAGTGCGGTATGCAATTTTATGCCATACACAGAATTTGAAACCGTATCTTCATTTATGGAAGCGTTGTCAACAGGTTTCACAGCAAAATATGGTTATTCACCCTCAATTTTGACTGCGGAAGAAACTGCATCTGCACAGGAACTCAAAAACAACAAATACGCCACTGACTCATGGATATTGGGTTATTCGCCTGCCTATCGTGTTGAAAAAGAATTGGTTTTATACAATAAGTCTGTAACGATTGAACTGAACGTGCATAAAGGAACGATCACGGAGGGGAATTGCAACGATCATGCCCTTGAAAATCTGGATGTAGCTGTTCAGGGCCTTGTCGGCAAACCTTTGAACGTACAAACCGAACAGGCCTTTTTCCAACAACTGAATATTCCCTATACGGAAGAATATCATTATTGCCTGTTTTGAAAATGAACAAAAAGGAGCGCGTGGCATTTATTGCCGAAACCTTGGAACAGCTTTTCCCTGAAACACCGGTTCCGTTGGATCACAGCGATGCCTATACCCTGCTGATAGCGGTATTGCTGAGCGCGCAATGCACCGATGAGCGGGTCAATAAAATTACACCCCATTTGTTTGAACGGGCAGACAACCCACGTGACATGGTTAAAATGAGCGTAGAAGAAATCCGGGAAATCATCAAGCCCTGTGGTCTCTCCCCCATGAAAAGCAAGGGGATTTATGGGTTGTCACAGATTTTAATTGAGAAGTACGAAGGCCGCGTACCGGAATCTTTTGAGGCACTGGAAGCATTGCCTGCGGTAGGCCATAAAACAGCGAGTGTGGTCATGAGTCAGGCGTTCGGACACCCTGCTTTCCCGGTGGATACCCACATTCACCGACTGGCCCAGCGCTGGAAACTCAGCAACGGCAAAAGTGTGGAGCAAACTGAAAAAGACCTGAAACGACTGTTCCCGAAAGAAACCTGGAACAAACTGCACCTACAGATTATTTTCTTTGGCAGGAAATATTGCCCGGCCAGGGGGCACAAGGTTGAGGAATGTCCTATTTGCGGGCGGATTTGACCCAATAAAAATGCCATAATCCAAACGCATTTACCCCACGATTAATAATTATACTTTAAATGTTACTCGTGTATAGAATCAGCTATTTTTTTAACTTCCCCAGTTGTTTATTATTCAATAATGATTTCATTTGTGTTATAGCTACCAGATTCAGTTGCTGCAGCCTTTCATGCTGTTGCAAACCTTGTTGAATAAGAACAGCATTGATACTTTCAAGGTTTGAAAGAACAACCAATTGTTCTACCGTTGCCCAATCTCTGATATTCCCGGCTTTATCGGCATTGCAATCTCTCCACTCCCTTGATGTAATGCCAAATAAAGCGACATTAAGCATGTCGGCCTCATTGGCATAGACATAATTAATCTGGGCTTTTGTCAAAGTAACCGGTAATAAACTTTCCTTTATTGCATCCGTATGTATATGATAATTAACTTTAGCAAGTGTGCGCTGAAGATTCCACTCCAATTTCAGTCGATTGTTTTCATCTGCCTTTAATCGCTGAAACTCTTTGATTAGATAAATTTTAAATTCCGCACTGATCCACATTCCAAATTCAAATGCGATATCACTATGGGCAAAAGTTCCTCCATATCTTCCTGCTGTTGCTTTAAGCCCAATAGCGCCTGTCTTTTCCACCCATTCCTTAACGCTGATTTTATAGTTGTTTAAACCTGCCTGGCTTTTAATTATGGCAAATTCGCCATAATTAAAATTCGGATTGTAAACAGTTTCCCAAATGCCTAAAAACTCAACAGTATTTCTATTCCTTAGCCAATCAGAAATGAAAAAATCACCATCTTTGGCTTTTAACATGTCCGTAAGCGAGATAAAGTCAAAATCTCCTTCTTTAAAAATAGATATGTTTAATCCTTGAACCGCGAATGATTTGTTTTTTGCCATACTGCCGACAGCTAATTTACAAATAAAAAATAAACATCGAGTGTTTTATTTTTATATCTACCATATTAATCTATTTATACTAGCATATAGTAAATAATCTTGAAAGCCAAATTCAATCAACAATAGACAATTCAAGTAGGCAGCAACCCTACCAAACAGGTAATCTATACCTTACAAAAGGCGCTTCACCACATCATCATTGCTGATGCCTTCGGCTTCTGCTTTATAGTTGCGCACCAGGCGGTGCCTCAGCACATTTTCGGCAACGGCCTGCACATCTTCCCTGTCGGGTGAGAACTTACCATTCATCAGGGCATGGCACTTGGCGCCCAAAATCAGGAATTGCCCGGCTCGCGGGCCTGCACCATAACTCACGTAATCGTTCACAACGGCATCGGCATGTGCTGTTCCGGGACGAGTCTTACGCACCAGTGAAACTGCGTATTCAAAAACCGCATCAGTTACCGGAACCTGCCTCACCAGTTGCTGGTATTCCAAAATACGGGCAGCACCCAAAACCTTGTTGGCATTGGCTTCTCCCGCACCGGTAGTTCCTTTCAGGATAAGGAGTTCTTCATCATATCCGGGATAATCCAGTGAGATATTGAACATAAAACGGTCTAGCTGGGCCTCTGGCAAAGGATAGGTTCCTTCCTGTTCTATGGGGTTTTGGGTAGCCAGCACAAAAAAGGGTTTAGGCAATGCATGATGTTGTCCTGCAACGGTAACATTCCTTTCCTGCATGGCTTCCAGCAACGCTGCCTGGGTTTTGGGCGGGGTACGGTTAATCTCATCAGCCAGCACTATATTGGCAAACAGTGGGCCTTTCACGAAGTGAAACTTGCGGTCTTCGTCCAGAATTTCATTTCCGGTAATGTCACCGGGCATCAAATCGGGTGTGAACTGTATGCGGTTAAATTCTAAATCCAAGCTTTGGGCCACGGTTTTTACCAAAAGGGTTTTGGCAAGCCCCGGAACACCCACCAGCAGCGCGTGGCCATTGCAGAAAATGGCAGTTAGCACCGCATCTACGGCATGTTCCTGCCCCACAATTACTTTCGAAATCTCTTTCTTGATTTCCGCGACTGACGCGGAAAACGTTTCTGCCATTTCTTTTTCGTTCATCAATTTGGTGCCTCCAATTCTTTCAAATCCGGACATTGAATCAAGCTGCTTTGCACCCTAATATAGGTGTCTTTTTTGGTTTTATTCACCCAGGTATCAATGGCTTTTTGTTTTTTGCGGGCCTCTGCTTCCAGTTGTATACGACCATAATCCTGAGATAAATTGGCCTGATGGGGTGGTGTAAATGATTTCAGATAAACCATGCGATAAATGGCTCTCCCATCGGGGGTGAATGTGCGTGCGGGCTCTGAAAATTCGCCCGGTTTCAGCTTATCAACAATCATTTTGATTTCCGGCGGCAATTCATCAAAAATCATCTTTTGACTACCGGTGGTTTCATCGGTAAAAAAACCGCAATATCCCTTATTCCCTATATCAGCCGAGGCATAACGTTTTACGGCGGTGCACCAGTCTGTTTTCTTCTCGTATAATAAATCGTAGGCCGAATCAATGCGTTTCTGGGTAGCTGTAAAATCGGCGGTGGTATATTCTGCACGAATGAGAATGTGTGAAGCAAGCACACGCTCTCCCAGGCGTTTGGTCACTTTCATAAGATGAAAGCCAAAAGGGCTTTCAAACACAGGGCTGATGGAATCGGGTTTAAGTTTAAAGGCCATCCGTTCAAATTCAGGTACCATTTCACCCCGACCGAATTCAGGCAATAATCCATTATTGTCTTTAGAGCCGGGATCCTGACTGTAGGTTTTGGCCAGTTTTTCAAAACTCTCACCGGCCAGCAGACGTTGGCGAAGCATCAGTAGTTGTTCACGGGCAAACTCCTTCGATTCAGGAGAAACAGGGGGTTCTATCAACAATTGGGCTACTTCCACCTCTGCAGGAATAACAGGAAGACTATCCTTCTGAATATTATCATAAAACTGCTTCACCTCCTGCGGGCTTATTTTTACGGGGGAGGTGATTTTGCCCTCCATTTCCTGCGCCAGCAACTGCTCTTTCATTTTGGGACGGATGTCTTCCCTGTACTCAGACAAAGTTTTTCCCAGATACCGCTCCAAATCTGCCTGACTACCCGCCTGTCGCTGAAAGTAGCGCAAACGGTTATCAATTTCTGCATCAATCCGCTCCTCAGACAGAGGCAATGAGTCTATCTCTGCCTGATTCAGCATCAGTTTACGGAGTATCAGTTTGCGGAGTACAAGACAGGAAAATTGTTGGCTATCCTTAAAATTTCCGGACCGAGCCAGTTGACCCATCTCCGTTTCATAATCGCTGCGAAGCACCACCTTGTCACCCACAATGGCCATGATACCATCCACATGCAAGGGCTGGGATTTCAGTCCTGCGGCCGCCAGTAAAACCAGCATCAGCAGAAAGCGAAGTGAATTATGCCCGTTGCAGTTTTGCATGAGTCTTATTTTCCTGCATTTTTCTCTTCCAGCATACGCTTGCTGAAAACGTCAAACACAGACTGATTTACGCTGTAGGGATAGGCATTCAACAAATCTTTCAGCCACTGTTCTTCCAGGAATGTCTGATAGTCATTGGCAGCCAGACCACGACATTCTTCCAGCTTTTTTGGCCCTGAAGGAATAAACGCATTCACTTTTACGATTACCCAATTGGCACCAATCTGATTGAGATTATAAATTTTACCGGGTTTTTCGCGGTATTCTGCATTACCAAAGAGGGTAGAAAGTATGCGGCCGTCAGGGAAAAGGAATGTATCTGTGCTCTCGTATTTCCCCATTCGGTAATCCATGCTCACCGTATTAGAACGGGTATGCTTTCTGCGGATGCTATCCGGCTGTATTCCCTTTTTCACCATTTTCGCCACTGAACCTGCCATTTTTTTATTGGCACACAAATACACTTCACAGTCAAATCGATCATTCCACATGTATTTGGTTTTGTTACTCTCATGAAACGCTTTTAGGCCTGCGGTATCTTCATTGGCTTTGTCCCAAACTTTCTGCTGCATGCGGGCAAACATCAGTATGCCTTCTTTAAACTCCTGATACAGGTGTTTAAACTCAGGTGATTTTTCTTCCAGATGCTGATCCTGATAAATAACACATTTACTCTTCACCCAATCCTTAAAAACGGCATTGACAAAATCCATGTAGTCACCATTCATGCTTTGCATACTGGCCTCCAGGTGAGTGGCAAATTGTCCTACGTCGTATTTTTCGCCACCCAGATTAAAGAGTGGCAGTGACTTAAGCGGTGTTTTAGCAGCGCTGGGCTTCACATATACCCTGCCTTTTTTACCCTGGTTGCTGGCGGCAAACTCGGGTAAAGTTGCGGCCTTAAAAACGCCCTTGGCAAAGTTTGAATCCAACACTGCAATCAAAGCATTCATGTTTTCAGGATATTCTTTATACCCATTTTCTTTCTTTACCTTTTCAACCAAAGCATCCACACTCTTCTGGGCTCTTTGGTTATTTTGAACCTGATTTTTCAGGGTCGATTTCATCATTTCAAATGATCCTATCGGCCTCACATCCATTTTCTGAATAATATGCCAACCTAGAGAAGTGCGGAAGGGTTCTGAATAATCTCCGGGATTCTTCAGGTTAAAACCTCGGTCAACCAAAGACTGCCTATCAGCATCTCCGATAAACATCGCAACGTTAATGTAGTCCATTTCACCTCCGGCACCATTACTGCGGCTATTAAAATCCTCACTAAAATTGCGGGCCATATCAGCTACGGTAGATTCTCCAGACTTGATTTTACGGTATATGTCATCTATTTTTCTTTTCTGATTTTCCTCCGTTCCTTCGGGAGTCATACCAACACGCAGCAATATATGCCTAAGCTTGATATCTCCCCGATTAGGCCGTCTGTTCGTTACTTTGAGAATATGATATCCAAAATCCGTTCTAAAAACTCGTGAAATGCCGCCCACAGGAGTATTGTAGGCCATGTTTTCGAAAGAATACACCACCTGAAGCGCTGTCATATAACCCAGATTTCCGCCATTGTCTTTGGTTCCGGGGTCATCTGAGTTTTTAGCTTCTGCTGCAAACGTGGCTGGGTTTGCCATGATGCGGTCATAGATGCCTTTGATTTTTTGCCAGGCCAATAGCGTATCTGCCGGTTTGGCTTTGCTATTCACAGCAATGAGGATGTGTGATACCTCAACTTCTTCAGACAAACGGTTGTAAGCCTCGCGAATTAATTCATCAGTTACTTCACGATCATACAGATAGCTGCGTGCCAGCTGCTCACGGAACATTTCTACCTCTTGCAAATAACTTTTAGCGGTGTCCATTCCGGCATCATGTGCGTCCTGAATTTTAAGTTTGAATCTGATGTAAAGATCCAGATCCTCACGGATTTTTTCCAGGGTCATTTCCTGGTTCACGATGTTTAGATTTTTCTTAAAATAACGTTCAAATTCATCTACGGTAACCTTTTTATCGCCGGCATAGTTGAACAGAACATCACTAGCAGGCTGGGCGGCCACCTGCAAGACAAGCATTAAAATCGAAATCAGTGTGAAAAAGTGTTTCATTGTATGTGTAATTTTTACCACGAAGTGCAAAAATACAAAGATTGGGCCACAATACCTCCCGATTAGACGATGATTACTGACTATCCGATAAATGTGGCAGAACTTTTACCCGACGGAAGATCAGCATCAGCTAAAACCGCACCCGAAGCCGCACTCAAAGGTGCCAGAACCCAATCTAATAATGGAAACCATGCAATAATATTGTAGGCAACACCAAAACCGAGTAGTGTTGGCATGTTGGAACGCATGTATCGAACACTTTGAGAAACGCCCATTTTCTTTCGTTCCACCACATAATCAAAAAAATTAAATGCCATAAAATAGCTGTTAACCAGAAATAGAAACACCAGAATAAAGGGAGACAAAAGGGGCATGAAAAAACCAACAATACCACCAGCTACAATAAGGAGCGTCTCCAACAGCATATTGCGCAGGGCGATACCTATTCCTCTCAATACATCTTTTAAAAACTGATTAGCATTAAATGGATAGGAAACCCCTGAAATCAATGCTTCGGTTTTTTCGGATATGTAGGCAAACAAAGGTGATAACAAAATTAAAACTATGTATTTCATATATCGCCCCATTACATACCAAACCATCACCTTTACCACAATAATCACTCCCCATTGCAAGCCGGTCTTTAATAATTCTTTCCATTCATTATTGCCGCTAGCACCATTTAAATCCAGTCCTGTTTGTATCTCAATCCATTCATATACATAGGGAATTAACCCTTGACTGAGCTGAAAAGAAAAGCCCAGAATTAATATCAGCCACAAAACAATAGGAACAAAATACCAAACACCCAGTCGGGAGACAGAGAAACCCATTCCCCTGAAAAAAGCAGTGAAACCCTGGAAAAAAGCATTCATGATACCAAAATAATATCAGCGACCGGTTTTTCCTAATCGTAAGGCAATAAAATAGGTTCTGGGCGCTCCCGGACCATAGATATAGTTGCTGTCGCGGTTTTTCCCGATATCAAAATCATGCTGATAGGCATTCAACATGTTTCTGACACCCACAGACAGTGTCCACACAAGTCCTTTTTTTGATACAAACTTATAGTTTAAGGCCGCATTAATTTCCAAAAAAGGGGCTGTTTTAACAATACTATCTCTTAAAAAATTAACAGCCCCCCCAAAATGGGGCACATACATAGAGCCTGTATAAACAGCATCCAGTGAAACATTGATTTTTTTTGTTACATCTACCCATCCATATACATAACCAAATGCATTGGGTGTGCGGGAAAATGTCCTTAATGGGTCTTGGCCTGAAATAAGCGTTACTGCAGTATCATAGCGACTTTGCTGCAATGTCAATCCTGCCTGCCATTGCATTTTTTTTCTGAAATTGAACCGATATTCCGCTGAAACACCCTGAACCTGCGCGCCTTGACCATTGCGTTTTTCAAAAATTTCGCCAAACGCATCTGCACCGGCATTTTCAAGCACAAAAGGATTTTGAAGTCTATTGTAAAATGCATCAAGGGTAAAACCCATTATATAATGCTCCTTGGCTCTGTCATAGTTCCATGATAGGTTAAAACTCCGTGATTGCTCTTCCCTGAGGATCGGAGAAAGCTGCACCCTGGATACACCGCCGCCGGCAAAGGCAATATGCAAGTCGTTGTCATGGGCCTGTGGAGCCCTAAAACCAGTGCCATATCCAAATCTAAGTTGTGCGTTTTTTGATGGTGAATATAACATACCCATACGCGGACTCCAGACGGGTTTGTCGATCCAGTTGTGTTTATCTACCCTGATGCCAGATAAAAAACCAAATAACCGATGCGGCTTCCAGACATGCTGCACAAATGCACTTGGATTCACAATGTGTTGTTTTATCAGGTAGCGGTAAGCCGGAATTTCATCTCTGATAAATTCATCTATCCATTCAACGCCTGCAGTAAGGGTATGCTTCATTAGTCCGCGGTGCTGAAAACGTCTGTTAAATTGAACCCCGCCCTGCAAAAATCCAATCATGGCCTCACCATTGGGCGGATTAGCCATATAATTTTTAATGTCAGATAAAGAATCGGGAAGTACACCGGTAAAATGAGAGCGGGAAGTCTGCTGAAAAGCCGCATAGAAAATAGCATCTGAAAATCCATTGACTGAACGAAAGCGGTATTCCGCATTGCCCAGGGAAATGCTATGCTTTCGGTATTCTGCCTGCAACAACTCATTGATGGGCTTTGCAGCTAATTCACCCCCAAAACGATTTTCTACAATTTGGTTAATTGACACCGTAAGTTTTTGTCTGGGATTAGGGTCGTAGTTGATGTTCAGACCTGCATTCAAATTATCCAGACTCGGCAACTCTGTAAATCCGTCGTAATTCGCATCAAATGGTTGTCGGTATCGCGATCCCAATGTCAAAAAACCTCCAAGTTTATTATTCTTTGAAATCCAGCTGTGGTTGATGGTGTTTATTAAATCGAGTGTATGTCGACCCACTCGCTGCAGCCGCGTTGATACTTCCCAGTCATTTTGAACAGGTTTCTTGGTAAACACATTGACAGTTCCTGCAATGGCGCTCATGCCATACAATGAGGATCCACCGCCTCTTACTACTTCAATTTTTTCAATCATAGAAGCCGGTAACTGCTCAAGTCCATACATACCGGTAAGCGAGCCAAATAATGGCCTTCCATTGATCAGAATCTGTGAATATCCACCGGGCAAGCCATTAATTCTTAGTTGGCTATAATTACAGGTCTGACAATTGGTCTCCACCCTAAGACCGGTCTGAAATTTTAAGCCGTCGTATAAATTACTGGCCTGAAGACGGGTCAAAGTTTGACCGCTTACAACGGTCACCTGAACAGGGCTTTCCGATCTGCGCGTTTCCGTGCGGGTGCCTGTCAGCACCAGTTCAGACAAATCAACCGCAGAATCAACCTGAGATAATGCAGGTACTGCAAAAAACATCATAAAGCCCACTACAAATAAAATTTTATTACGAACGGGCATATTGATTAATATTAAGTTATCTCATCGTTTATGGCCTTCCAAAGCACATCGCGAAGCTCTGTAAGTCCTTGCTCGGCCACCGAAGAGAAAAACAAAGGTTGTACATCAGAAAATTCATTGCTAATGGCCAATTTTAATTCATCATCCAACATATCACTTTTGCTAATGGCCACAATGCGGCGTTTATGTAGCATTTCCGGATTAAATTCTCTGAGCTCATGCAAGAGCGTTTCATATTCTTTTTTGTGATCCGGGCTGTCTGCAGGTATTAAAAACAATAAAACGGCATTGCGCTCAATATGCTTCAAAAAACGGTGACCCAATCCTTTACCTTCATGGGCCCCCTCAATAATTCCGGGAATATCTGCTATTACAAAACTGCGGAAATCGCGGTATTTTACTACCCCAAGGTTGGGAACCAATGTTGTAAATGGATAGTCGGCAATTTCAGGTTTGGCTGCGGTCAATACGCTAAGCAGGGTGCTTTTTCCGGCGTTGGGAAAGCCCACCAAACCCACATCTGCCAGCACTTTCAATTCCAAAATCATCCATTGCTCTATGGCCGGTTCTCCGGGCTGCGCGTACATCGGTGTCTGGTTGGTGCTGCTGGTAAAGTGGCTATTGCCCAGCCCGCCACGTCCACCGGGAACCAGAATCTTCTTTTCACCGTCCTCGGTAATTTCAAATAAAAATTCACCGGTTTCTGCATCCCGGGCGACAGTTCCCAGCGGCACTTCCAAAATTTCAGATTTTCCACTCGCGCCGGTTTTGTTGTTTTCACTGCCGGGCTTGCCGTCCTCTGCCATGATGTGCTTGCGATATTTAAGGTGCAGCAATGTCCAAAGCTGGCTATTACCCAGCAACACAATATCACCTCCTTTTCCCCCATCACCACCATCAGGTCCGCCTTTTGGGTTTCCTTTGGCGCGGTGAAAATGATGACTTCCGGCACCGCCCTTTCCGCTTTTGCAGCAAATTTTTACATAGTCAATAAAATTGGTTTCAGCCATGCCAATTGCAAAGGTACAACAGGAAATGGCAGGTTTTGCCTTACTGACAGGGAAATACGGGCTTAATCGTTATTTTCGCGACACAAATCATGGCGCAGTATCCTTTCAGTGAAATTGAAAAAAAGTGGCAGACACAATGGGCCAAAACCGGCCTTTACAAGGTTTTTGAGGACCCTCAGAAGCCCAAATACTATGTGCTTGATATGTTTCCATACCCCAGTGGCTCCGGATTGCATGTAGGACATCCTTTGGGCTACATCGCCAGCGATATTGTAAGTCGTTATAAGCGCCTGAATGGGTTTAATGTACTTCACCCTATGGGGTATGATGCCTTTGGATTGCCAGCCGAACAATACGCCATTCAAACCGGTCAGCATCCCGCCAAGACTACAGCGGCTAATATCGAAACCTTCCGTAGACAGCTAGACCTGATGGGTTTTAGCTACGACTGGAGTCGTGAGGTGCGCACCTGTGAACCTAATTATTACCGCTGGACCCAGTGGATATTTGGGCAGTTTTTTAATCACTGGTATGATAAATCTGCTGAAAAAGCCAGGCATGTGAGTGAACTGGAAAAGCATTTCGGCGCCTATGGAAGCAGCGGCATTTATGCTTCCTGCAGCGAACCTATGAATTTCACTGCCAAAGAATGGAATGTACTGAGCCCCAAAATGAAGGCTGATGTACTGAATAATTATCGGCTTGCATTTATCGACTTCACCATGGTGAACTGGTGTCAGGAACTGGGTTGTGTGCTAGCCAATGAAGAGGTGGTAAACCACCCGGAGAAAGGTCCTGTAAGTGAGCGTGGCAACTACCCGGTGGTTCGCAAAAAGATGAAACAATGGTCCTTGCGAATTACCGCATACGCAGACCGCCTGCTAAAAGGCCTGGATGAATTGGAATGGAGCGATAGTATTAAAGAAATTCAACGCAACTGGATAGGCAGAAGTGAGGGAGCGGAAATACAGTTTACAGTGGATAGTTTACAGTCTACAGTGAATGAAATAGTTACTATCGAGGTATTTACCACACGACCCGATACGTTGTTTGGTGCCACTTTTCTGGTATTGGCCCCGGAATACGAAGGTTTGAGCACGCTTTGCTCTGCGGAGCAGAGAGAATCTGTTTTGGCATATGCTGAATCAGCAAAAAACCGAAGCGAGATTGATCGAATGGCAGATACGCATAAAACGGGGGTTTTTACTGGAGCATACGCCAAACATCCGTTTACCGGAAACCCCATTCCTGTTTGGGTTAGCGACTACGTACTGGCCGGATATGGTACAGGAGCTATCATGGCTGTGCCGGCCCATGATGAAAGGGATTTTGAATTTGCCGTCGCTTTCAACTTACCCATTGTTCCGGTGATAAAACCGGCAAATGAAAATCTTTCAGAACCTTTAACCGTAGCTTTTTCTGCTAAAGACGGTGTGTGTTTCAACAGTAGTTTTCTTGATGGATTAGGTGTTAAAGATGCGATTCAAAAGGCCATAGAAAAAGTGGAACTTGATGGTTTTGGCAAACGCAAAGTCAACTATAAATTAAGGGAGGCCGGTTTCGGCAGACAACGATACTGGGGAGAGCCGTTCCCGATTTATTTTGATAAAGATCAAATACCCCAATTAATAGCTGATTTGCCTGTAGAACTGCCCAAGGTAGACAGCTACAAGCCCACTGGAACCGGTGAGAGTCCACTGGCCGGGGTGCAGGAATGGGTAGAAATGCCAGAGGGGCGCCGTGAAACTGACACCATGCCCGGTTGGGCCGGCAGTAGCTGGTATTTTTTACGGTACATGGATCCCGGCAACAAACATGCATTTGCAGATACCACCGCCTTAAACTACTGGAAACAGGTGGATTTATATGTAGGTGGAAGCGAACACGCCACCGGGCATTTGCTTTACAGCAGGTTTTGGACCAAGTTTCTGTTTGACCTGGGACACCTGGCTGTGGATGAGCCATTTAAAAAGCTGGTCAATCAAGGCATGATTATGGGTGAAGATGGTCAGAAAATGAGCAAACGTTGGGGCAATGTGGTTAATCCGGATGATGTTTGCACACAATATGGTGCCGATACCCTGCGCATGTATGAAATGTTTCTGGGGCCACTCACCGACAGCAAGCCATGGAACACAAACGGCATAGAGGGGGTAAGCCGATTTTTAAATAAGTTCTGGCGACTTTTTGAACAAGAGGAATCATTTTCAATATCGAATGAAGCGCCATCAAAGGATGAATTGAAAATTCTGCATAGAACCATCAAAAAAATCACGACCGATATTGAACAGATGAGCTTCAATACGGCAGTTAGCACCTTTATGATAGCAACCAATGAACTGGGGGCTCTACAGTGCAAAAAACGGGCTGTTTTAGAGCCGTTAATCATACTTATTGCACCCTTTGCACCACACTTAGCTGAAGAATTATGGCAAAACTGCGGTCATTCAGGAAGTGTTCACCTTGCCGAATGGCCCGTTTGGGATGAACAATATCTGGTTGAAACCCATTTTGAGTATCCGATATCTATTAATGGAAAAACACGAACAAGCATGTCATTTGACCTAAATGCAGAACAGTCAACAATAGAAACTGCGGTACTTGCCGATGCCACCGTGCAGCGATGGATGGAGGGAAAACCGTTGAAAAAATTCATTCTGGTTAAAGGCCGCATCATCAATGTAGTTGTATAATTTTTTTTGATCCCAAAAGAAAAGGGGGCTTCAATGAAGCCCCCTTTTTCATATAATCAAATCCTGATTATTTCAAGATTTTAATCATTTTCTCGGTGTGCAGGGTTTGACCGTCGCCTTTCACCACAACGGTGTAAGTACCTTCGGACAAGTTACCGGCATTTACCTTCAGGGTGTTATTACCTGAGAGCTTTCCGGCATTCTGCTGAACCACAAGTCGGCCCGCTTGATCATAAACATTCACGGTCACCTGAACGGCCCTCGGAATGTTCATGTTCACAGCAAACTCCGCGTTGAAGGGGTTGGGGAGGATGTTTACAGTACCGTTTGATGCTGTAGACTTAACACTTACCGGATATAATGTTAATCCAATACCAAATTGACCCATCGCATTTATTCCGTTTCTCTGCACATGCCCTGCAGAAACATTGCCTGCAACATAAACAGAATTGGTCGCCGGCTTCACCCAGTCAGATGCCAAGGCACTGGAAGCAGGTCTGTTCAAGATTGAGAATGCGTTATTTACCATTCCGGTAGTGAACGTTGACTGATTATGGAACCACAGCTTAAGATCAAAGTTGCCGGAACTGATGGTTCCATTTGGCTCTAGGAACCATACACCACCATTATTTACGCTGCCATATGGATTCGCAGTGGCGGTCTCAAAAACATCTAGCCCAACATCATTTCCGGGTTTGGGCCTGAAATGAGCAAGAATACTGCTAACGCCTGATACATTGTGGTTAATGAATTCCGCATTGTTTCCACCGGAAATACTTCCTACAGGGAAATGATATATACTATCGACAGATTTTATATTTCTGCGCAGATTTCCGGCGATCCAGCCATTTTTGAAGTTGGTGTTACCCGATATTGAAACGATAGCTCCAGGATTATCATTGGTGACAAGCACTTCAAATGAACCGGTAACTACAGAACCTTTACCCAATTTTAAAGTGCCATTCACCGTAATGTTTCCATTCAAGGTGACTTCACCTGTAAAGTTTACATCCAAATCATTGGTTACAAAACCATCCGAGGTTATTGCACCGCCAGAGAGGAATGCCACTTTACCAGCAGAGGTAAACGTTCCGGACTGAACAAACGAACCATTGAGCTGAATCACTCCACCTGAAGAAACTGTGAGAGATGCTCCTGAATTAATGGTCAGATTTCTTGATTGTCCAACCACTGTAATCACAGGCTGATTTGGTGTTCCTGCAGGAATCACAACATCTGTTGAGGAAGTAGGTATACCTCCACACCAGTTGTCAGCTTCATGCCAGCTACTATTTTTAACACCAACCCAAGTTCCAACAGGTGAGTTTTGAATATTAATCTGCTTGGTTACAGAAACACTATTGAAGCAGCGATTCTCGGTTCTCAACTCAATGTCAGAGGTGGTATTCAGGGTTACTATGATCGAATCACCTGTACCAATAGGAGTTAATGTGCCACCATTATTGATATACCAGTGACGTTTTTCACCATTTAGTAGCGCAGGACCGTTAGCATACAGCTTGATGGGTGTGCCTGCACATGCTGAACTATAGTTGGCAATGATGGCTGTAGGTGTTGCTGGAGTATGGATAACATCTACCCTTACTTGGGCACAAGTTGTTATACCACAAGGTCCTTCAGAACGAACATAATAAGTGGTAGTGTCAACAGGAGAAACTACGATACTGCTACCTGTTCCCACCAAAGTACCACCACAACTTCCACTGTACCACGTCCAGTTCGCATCGGTACCCTGAACTCCGCCATTAACTGAAAGCGTTGTACTTTGACCTTCACATATATTGGTATTACCGGCTATGTGAGAGGGCGCTGCAGGTGCCTGACGAATCACCAGCGTAAATACCGTGCAAGCAGTTGTATTGCAACCTCCATTACCTTTCAAATAGAAGTTGTGAGTACCTACACTCAACATTTGAGGAGTCAATGTAATGCTATCGCCTGTACCAACCCAAGGAATTCCGCTACCTCCACAACCATTTCTATACCAATCCCAGCGCGCACCTGGACTTAGTGATCCACCCACACGTTTTAGGGTAAATGGTGTGTTATCAGGACACACAGACAAAGGACCGGTAATAGATGTTGCAGGCTTACTGCTATCGATAACAGTAAAGGTAACAGTCGCACAAGGCGTTGTATTGCAAGGCCCTTCTGCGCGAACATAGTAGGTGTAAGTACCCACTGCAGTTGGTGTAACAGTGAGGCTAGATCCCGAACCAAGGAGACCGGTTCCACAACTGCTATACCACTTCCAGTTGGCTTTATAACCCAGTCGGCCACCATTCACTGAAATGGTTCTGCTATTGCCTAAGCAGTGATTTGATAGCACCGAATTACCACTTCTGATGCTGGTATCAACCACCACAACTTTTTTAACGATACAATTGGTAGTGTTACAAACACCGGTAGCTTTTAGATAGAAATAGTGTACACCTGAACCCATTTTTACGGAGATATTGTCTCCACTACCAACGGCAGGGATACCACTGCCACCGCAAGCTACACGGTACCAGTTCCAGGTTGCTCCGGTTCCGGTGATACCGCCATTTCTTGAAAGATTTATTGCTAACCCTTCACAAACGGTATCAGGACCATTAATAGAAATTGGCGATGCGGAAGTATCTCTCATATTGATGGTGAAGCTGCGGCAAATGGAGTTATTACAAATGCCTTCTGCGCGCGCATAATAGGTGTAAGAACCAGCACTGGGCGGACTAACTGTTAGGCTTGTTACGCCTGTTGCAACAGGTGTACCGCCACAATTACCAAGATACCATTTCCACACGGCACCAGTACCAAGATACCCACCATTCATGGTCAAAGTGGTTTGCTGACCCTGACAAAGTGTGGCAGTTCCGGAAATCGATGAAGGAGCTACAGATGTGTCCCTTACTGTGATTGTATAACTCTTACAAAGTGTTGTATTACATGCACCTTCAGCCCTCACATAGTAAGTATAGGTTCCGGCAACGGTTGGGTTCAACGTATAACTAGAACCGGTGTGTGATAACGTAGTGAAACCGCAGCTTCCAAGATACCACTTCCATGAAGCTCCTGTGCCAAGAGAACCTCCATTAACCGTCATGGTTGTACTTTGACCTACGCATAAGGTACTTAATGTACCGGTTACAGAACTTGCCTGAGATGAAGTATCGCGAACTGTCAGTGCGAATGATTGACAAGATGTATTGTTGCACAATCCTTCAGCACGAACATAATAGGTATATGAACCGGCATTGGGTGTTACAGTTATAGATGTACCACTGCCAACCGAGGTTCCTCCACAGGTTCCTTCATACCATTTCCAGGTAGCACCTGTTCCCAGACTACCACCGGTAAGGGTAAGCGTGCTGCTTTGGCCTTTGCATATTGTTGAAGTCCCAATGATTGAGGTTGCAGGCACTGAAGTATCTCTTACCGTGATACTAATGCTTCTGCATATTGTTGAATTACATGTTCCCTCAGCTTTTACATAATAGGTATAATTTCCGGGAGCAAGATTGCTCAACGTCAAGCTTGAACCAGTTCCTGCAAATGAACCAAAACAACTTCCCTGATACCATTTCCAAGACGCTGCATGACCTAACGATCCGCCTACCACAGATAATGTTGTACTCTGGCCTTTGCATATGGTGGTCGTTCCGCTGATGCTGCTTGCAGGTACAGAAGTATCTCTTACAGTGAGAGACACATTAATACAGGCCGAGTTACCACAAGTGCCTTCGGCACGAACGTAATACGTATAAGTTCCTGCCGCAGACGGGGTCACTGACAATGTAGTGCCAGTAGCTATGCTGCTGCCCGTTCCACAGCCACCGCTGTACCATTTCCAAGAAGCAGAAGAACCTAAGGTTCCACCAATCAATGTGAAGGTATTGCTTTGACCTCGGCAAATTGTAGTATTACCGCTGATAAACAATGCGGGAATAGATGTATCGCGCACAGTAATTGAAGTGCTCCTGCAAATGGTATTGTTACATGTACCTTCTGCACGAACATAATAGGTAGTATTTGAAGCAGGACTTACAGAAATGCTGCTACCGGTACCTATGGGTGTTCCGGAACATGAGCCACTAAACCATTTCCAACTTGCTCCGCTACCCAATGTTCCACCACTCACGCTCAATGTCGTGCTACTACCCTTACAAATCGTTGTAGTGCCCGTGATGCTATTGGCAGGAACAGAGGTATCCCTCACAGTAACCAATTGGCTTTTACATGCTGAATTTTTACAGGTTCCTTCAGCACGCACATAATAGGTGGTGCTGGTTGAAGGATTTACAGATATACTGCTGCCTGTTCCAACTGATGTTCCTCCGCAGCTGCCACTATACCATTTCCAGCTAGCTCCTGATGCAAGGCTGCCACCATTAACACTGAGACTGGTTGACGTACCCTTGCAAATGGTGTTATTTCCACTAATACTTACAACAGGGTGCGAGGTGTCTCTAACGGTTATAGTAATGGTTTTACAAATGGTGTTACCACATGTACCTTCCGCACGGACATAATAAATATGACTTCCTAAAGAAGAGGGTGAAACCACTAAACTAGAACCAGAACCGGCTGTTGTAATGCCACAACCGGCGGTATACCATTTCCATGAAGCCCCGGTACCAAGTTTACCGCCACTCAAAGTCAGGGTTGTTGATTCGCCTGCGCAGATTGTAGTTGCAGAAGCACTTACCGTGCTTGGTGCTATACTTGTATCGTTGATTGTCAGGTTGAACGATACACAAGCTGTAGTATTACAACCACCAATAGCTTTAAGGTAGAATGTATGTGTACCAACACTCAAGCTACTAGTGGTGAAAGAAATTGAGTCTCCTGAACCCATCCATGGAATACCACTACCTCCACAACCATTCCTATACCAGTTCCATGCTCCTCCTGCACTTAAAGAACCACCAACACGTTTTAACACTACAGGCGTGCTCCGTTGACATACTGAAGAAGGACCTGATATGCTTGTAGCAGGTTTACTGGTGTCATTCACCACAATGCTAACAGAACCACAAGCAGTGGTATTGCATGCACTCTCTGCACGCACATAATAGGTTTTATTGCCTACTGAACCTGGTGTAACAGTCAAGGTTGTGCCTGTAGCAAGGGCGCTACCCGTTCCGCACGTGCTATACCATTTCCAAACTCCTTTGTAACCAGTTCTACCTCCTGAAACCGACAGGGTAGCTGAACTACCCAGGCAAATGGAATTAGCTGTGGTATTTGAAGGCGCCTGTGCTGTGTCAGTAACAACGATAGTCTTATTGACACAGTTTGTAGTATTACAAATTCCTGACGCTCTGACATAGTAGCTATGATTACCTGCGCCGGGTTTTACGTAAATTGTATCTCCATTCCCCACAAATGGAACTCCGCTGCCGCCACAAGCATTTCTATACCATTGCCAAACAGCACCTGTTCCTTTGTTGCCTCCATTTACACGAAGCATAATATTCTGACCATCGCAAGACGTATCAGCAGCAATAATGCTATTTGCGGCAATTGAAGTGTCTCTCACCGTCACCGTTACATTCTTACATACCGTATTATTACATGTGCCTTCTGCACGCACATAATACGTAGTGGTTGTATTTGGGGTAACACTCAAACTCGTTCCTGTGCTTATTGAAGTACCACTGCATGAACCGCTATACCATTTCCAGCTGCCGCCTGTGCCTAATGAGCCACCTGATAAACTTAAAGTTGTACTTTGGCCCAGACAGATACTGCTTGAACCAGCCGTTACTGTACTAGCAGGTACAGAAGTATCATTTACTGTAAGCGTAAAGCTTCGGCAAACTGTTGTATTACAAGTACCTTCAGCACGCACATAATATGTATAGGTGCCCGATGACGAGGGGCTTGCGGTATAAGTGCTGCCTGTGGCCAACGATGTACCGCTGCAGCTACCCAGATACCACTTCCAGCTGCCGCCTGTACCTAAACTTCCTCCGTTGAGTGATAATGTGCTGCTCTGACCTTTGCATATAGTAGATGTACCACTAATGCTATTAGCAGGTACCGAAGTATCTCTTACCGTTAAGGTTACGGTTTTGCATATAGTGTTATTACATGTGCCTTCTGCACGAACATAATAGGTATATGTGCCGGGAGATGGTGTAACCGTTAGTGTAGTACCCGTAGCGACACTTGTTCCACCGCAACTTCCATTGTACCATTTCCAACTTCCTCCTGTACCCAAAGATCCTCCACTCAAGGTAAATGTTGTGCTTTCGCCTTTACAAATGGTAGTATTTCCGCTAATTGATGTTGCGGGCACAGAGGTGTCTCTCACCGTAACAGTAAACGACTGACAAGTCGTAGTATTACAGCTTCCCTCTGCTCGTGCATAATAGGTTGTGGTGGTGGTCGGAGACACACTCAAACTTGATCCTGTGCCCACCGAAGTACCTCCGCATGAGCCACTATACCATTTCCAGCTACCGCCTGCACCCAGCTTCCCACCGCTGATATTCAACGTGCTGTTCTGGCCTACGCATATAGTAGAAGTACCGCTGATGCTCGTAGCAGGCACTGAGGTATCGCTGATAGTAAATGTCTTACTTACGCAGTTAGTTGTATTACAACCGTTAAGTGCACGAACGTATATCGTGTGCGTTCCAACACTTAAAACACCGGTTGTGAGTACTAATGAATCACCTGATCCCAGGCCCACTTGTCCGGAACTGCCATGACATGCAACGCGAGTCCATGTCCATGATGCTCCGGGGCTTAATGTTCCACCCACTGGCTTGAACACCATAGCTGCGCTACGTTGACATACACTTGTTGGGCCAGATATTGAGGTTGGGGGGATGCTTGTATCTTTAACTGTAACCGTTACGTTCTTACATACCGTATTATTACAGGTGCCTTCTGCACGCACATAATATGTAGTGGTAGTATTTGGTGTAACACTCAGACTTGATCCCGAACCTATTGAGGTACCGCTGCATGAACCACTATACCATTTCCATGTCGCTCCGGTTCCCAATGAGCCGCCTGACACACTCACAGTCGTACTCTGGCCCAAACATATTGAGGTAGAGCCGGCATTGGCTGATGTAGCAGGAATTGAAGTATCGCGTACGGTTACGCTATATGTTTTGCACACTGTATTATTACAGGTACCTTCTGCTCTCACATAATACGTTACTGTACTTTGAGGTGACAAGGTCAACGATGTACCTGTTCCAATCGAGGTACCACCACATGAGCCACTGTACCATTTCCAGCTACCGCCTGTCCCTAAACTACCTCCGTTGAGTGTCAGTGTCACTGACTCTCCTTTACAGATTGTGGAGGCTGTTCCAGTTATCACTGTAGCCGGTACTGAGGTATCGCGTACGGTAATCGTTACGCTTTGACAGGTTGTATTGTTACACGTACCTTTTGCCTTTACGTAATAAGTTGTTGTTGATGTCGGTGCTACACTCAGGCTGCTGCCGCTACCTACAGGTGTTCCGGTGCAGCTGCCGCTGAACCACTCCCAGGTTGCGCCTGTTCCAAGGCTGCCACCATTCTTTGAAAGTGTAGTACTTTGACCTTTACAGATTGTCGTTGATGTAGCTGTGGCAGAAGTTGCCGGTACTGACGTATCATTAACTGTAAGTGTTACACTCTTACATGCAGTATTATTACATGTACCTTCTGCCCTTACATAATAGGTATAGGTTCCTGCTGAAGGCGTCACCGTCAAGGTAGTTCCTGTGCCCACAGAAGTTCCTCCGCATGATCCATTGTACCATTTCCAGCTACCACCGGTGCCCAGTGAGCCTCCATTCAGTGTGAATGTGCTGCTCTGTCCGCGGCAAATTGTTGTGGTTCCACTGATGCTGGTTGCAGGCACTGAGGTATCGCGCACAGTGATGGTTACACTTTGGCAGGTCGTATTATTACATGTACCTTCTGCCTTTACGTAATAAGTTGTTGTTGATGTCGGTGTTACACTCAGACTGCTACCACTGCCTACAGGTGTACCGGTGCAGCTGCCGCTATACCACTCCCATGTTGAGCCTGTTCCGAGGCTTCCGCCATTCTTTGAAAGCGTAGTACTTTGACCTTCACAGATTGTAGTTGATGTCGCTGTGGCTGATGTGGCCGGTACCGAAGTGTCGTTTACAGTCAGCGTAAAGCTGCGACAGGCAGTTGTATTGCAGGTACCTTCTGCACGCACGTAGTATGTATAAGTACCCGCTGCAGTGGGGCTTGCAGTATAGGTGCTACCCGTAGCCACCGATGTACCGCTACAGCTTCCCAGATACCACTTCCAGCTGCCGCCTGTACCCAAGCTGCCTCCGTTGAGTGACAATGTGCTGCTCTGACCCTTGCATATGGTGGATGTACCACTAATGCTGTTGGCCGGTACCGAAGAATCTCTCACCGTTAAGGTTACAGTTTTGCATATAGAATTATTACATGTGCCTTCCGCCCTTACATAATAGGTAAATGTTCCTCCCCTATTCGGACTTGCCACATGGGATGTTCCGGAACCAATGGAAATGCCACCACAAGCTCCCACATACCATTTCCAGGTAGCACCAGTACCTAATGATCCACCTGATAAGGTTAATAAACTGGTGTCTGATAGACAGAAAGTTGTTTTGGATGCACTTACGCTAATAGCAGGAACGGAGGTATCTCTTACGGTAAGCGTAAATGATTTACAAATTGTATTGTTACAGGTGCCCTCTGCTCTTAAATAATATGTGTAGGTACCTGCAATGGTAGGACTTACAGTCAAACTGGTGCCGGTGCCCACGGAGGTACCGCCACAGCTACCTTCATACCACTTCCAGCTGCCGCCTGCTCCGAGTTTGCCACCACTAAAGGTCAGGGTACTACTTTGTCCCACGCAAATGGTATTAGTACCTGATATGCTAGTAGCGGGGACTGAAGTGTCACTTATAGTTACTGTAATGCTTACACAATTAGTGGTGTTACATCCATTCAATCCTCTCACATAAATTGTGTGTGTTCCCAATCCGAGCGCGGCAGTTGTTAATGACAGAGAGTCACCGGAGCCCAAGCCCACCTGTCCTGAACTACCATGACACGCCACACGCGTCCAGGTCCATGAAGCACCAGGACTTAATATTCCTCCTACCGGCTTGAACACCATAGCCGCACTGCGCTGACATACTGCTGTGGGACCTGATATAGATGTTGGTGTTTTACTGGAATCCGTTACTACTAAAGTATAGGTAGCACAGGTTGTGGTGTTACATATACCTTCCGCTCTACGATAATAAGTGTAAGTGCCAGTAGCTAGGGGAGTAATGGTAAGGGTGGATCCTGTGCCAACCAATGTGCCACCACAAGAACCTGAATACCATTTCCATTGAGCGCCGGCCCCCAGTTTACCACCGGGAGTACCCCCATTTATTCCAAATGTTTTGGAAGTTCCCAAACAAATAGTCGCAGTCTGGGTTTCAGTTGGTCTAACGCTAGAATCACGGATAACGACTGCTTTGACTGCACATATAGTATTGTTGCAATTACCTTCAGCTTTAAGGTAATAGTAACTGGTTCCGGGATCCATTTGCGTGTAAATTGAATCTCCGGTACCTACCCATGGAACACCAGATCCACCACAGGCAGTTCTATACCAATTCCATTTTGCATCAAAACCCAGTGATCCTCCTGATCTCTTTAATTTGAAAACTACATTTTGACATATTGTGTCAATACCGATAATAGCAATCGCAGGAATAGAAGTGTCCCTTACTGTTATGCTTATGGTTTTACAAAGGGTATTATTACATGTTCCCTCAGCTCTGCCGTAAATATTAACGGTTCCGGCGGAAGGAGGCCCCCAAGTCAAACTGGATCCTGTACCAATACTGGTACCACCACAAGAGCCGCTATACCATTTCCAGCTGGCACCATGGCCCAAACTGCCTCCATTTACGGTCAGATTAACCGTTTGGCCTAAACAAATGGTTGTTGCAGATGAGGAAACAGAAGTAGGGCTGCTGGATGTGTCACGAACGGTAACAATGTAAGAAATACAATTGGTGTTGTTACAGTTTCCTTCGGCCCTTAAGTAATAGGTGTATGTACCTGCTACTGTTGGGCTCACCGTCAGACTGGTTCCTGTCCCTACGGAAGTGCCGCCACAACTGCCTTCATACCATTTCCAACTAGCACCGGCACCCAGTTTGCCACCAGTAGATGTTAATGTAGTACTTTGGCCTAAACATATAGTGTTTGTGCCCGATACACTTGTAGCAGGTACAGAAGTATCGCTGATTGTTAATGTTAAACTAACACAATTGGTGGAGGTGTTGCATCCATTCAAACCTCTTACATAAAATGTATGGGTTCCAACGCCCAAAACTGCGGTTGTAAGGGTTAAAGTGTCACCTGATCCCAAACCAACCTGACCCGGACTTCCATGACAAGCCACTCTGGTCCATGTCCAAGAAGCACCAGGACTTAAAGTGCCGCCAACAGGAGTAAATTTGAGGGGTGCACTTCTTTCACAAACCGCTGTTGGACCAGAGATAGATGTTGGAGTAATATTGGAGTCGGTAACAGTCAATGTATAAACTGCGCAAGTGGTGGTGTTGCAATGACCTTCAGCTCTTCTGTAATAGGTGTAAGTTCCAGTCGCCGAGGGTGAAACAGATAGAGTAGAACCCGTACCAACCAATGTTCCGCCACAAGAGCCGGAGTACCATTTCCATTGTGCTCTAAATCCAAGACTGCCACCGGGGGTTCCTCCGTTAATACCAAAAACTTTAGTATTACCCAAACAAATGGTTGCTGTTTGCGTTTCTGTGGGCCTTACGCTGGAATCTCTGATTACTACTGCTTTAATGGCACAAGAAGTTGTATTGCATACACCAATTGCTTTGACATGGTAATAACTAATGCCGGGATTCATCTGAGTGAATATACTGTCACCCTGGCCCACCCACGGTATACCTGACCCACCGCAACCAACTCTATACCACTGCCAGGTTGCCCCAGTTCCGAGTGTACCACCTACTTGCTTCAATTTGAATAGCACATTTTGACAAACTGAGTCTATGCTGCTAATTGAGGTCGGTGCTACACTGGAGTCACCAACCTGAATACGAATGTCTGCACACACGGTATTGCCACAACCATCTTCGGCCCTAACGTAATAATTGGTTGTTACGGTTGGAGAAACAGTGATTGATGTGCCAGTGCCAATGGCTGTGCCTGCTCCGCAGCCGCCTACATACCAAAAATAATTTCCACCTCCGGGTAATGCACCCCCAACCTGGGTAAGTGTGGTTGAGTTACCAGATCGCAAACAGCCGGCAACCGAAGAAGAAATACTGGTTGGCGCTGTGGCACACTGCCCTGCTATTTCCTGGGTCCTAGAAGCAATCATGAGAACTAAAAGAGAAATCTTTAGTAAGGTGTATACGTTTTTCATCTAATTTTAAGTCAATTTGGTTGTAAAATTGACTCAAATTTTCTAAAAAAGCAAATATTTGGGGTGAAATATTGTGGATAAACAGGTTAGTGGTATGATTTTTCTCATGAATTATTCTAAATTTTCTAAAAAATATAATGTTTTTTTAGTCCTGTTTTTAAAAATAATTTACATTTATAAAAACAAAAAAAATCGGCCATTATTGCCGATTTTATGGGTATTAACAACAACTTATATTACAAATATTTTTCTAATATATGCAAATATTCAGATTTCATTTCCTTAAATAATTTTTCAAACGATTCCATTTTTTCATGCAGAGCAAAATCTTTTTCAACTTTTCTGTGCTCAACTGCCACATTGTTATCTCTCGCATTTTCAACTATCCTTTTTTCATCAGCCTGAATGTCGTGCTTGAGAATATCAATGACTTCTTTCTGCCTAATAAAGCGATTTTGAAAACCCTCAACCTGTGCCAGAATATCTTTTGATGTGTTGGCACTATTAAGTTCCTGTAATCGGTTCTGGTAGGAAATCAGCTCATCCTGTGCAAGGTTTAATGCAGAAATCCATTCGCCATGAATGGCATGCAACTCGTGAATATATATGGTATTTGACATAGCCATACAAAGCTATGTCATGATGTACACTATGAAAGTGACCAAAGTCGCATTATGCCTATACAGCAAAACTCTCTCCACACCCACAGGTTCGGGAGGCGTTTGGATTGATAAAATTAAATCCTTTGCCGTTTAGGCCATCGCTAAAATCAAGCTCAGTGCCACACAGGTATAAAAAACTTTTCATATCACAAACCACCTTCAAATCATCGTCACCAAAGACCATGTCACCGGCTTGAGACTCGTTATCAAAATCAAGTTGGTAGGTTAATCCGGAACAGCCACCTCCTTTTACGCCCACTCGAACAAAATATTCAGGGGCACTAATGCCGGCCTCCTGCATCAAAGCATGCACCTTGCTGCGGGCTTTATCGGTAATGGTGATATCCGCGGTATCGGTGAGCATAATAGATTAATGGTGTGATTTTTCTTCAACAATAGGCTCAAGCCCCTGTTTTACACGGTAGTCATTGATGGCAGCGCGGATGGCATCTTCTGCCAATACTGAACAGTGTATTTTAACGGGAGGCAACGCCAGCTCTTCCACTATATCCATATTGTCGATGGTTAATGCCTGGTCTACGGATTTCCCCTTGAGCCACTCGGTGGCCAATGAAGAAGAGGCGATAGCCGATCCGCAGCCAAAAGTTTTGAATCGGGCGTCTTCAATTACGCCGGTTTCAGGATTTACCTGGATCTGCAAACGCATTACATCACCGCATTCCGGTGCTCCCACCAGACCTGTTCCAACATTGGGGCTTCCCTTGTCAAGCGTTCCTACGTTGCGGGGATTGCTGTAATGATCAATTACTTTTTCACTATATGCCATATCTTTTGGATTATTGGGTTTTATTACAAAGTTATAAATTATTTAGAATCTTTCCAAATTAAATCAATGAGCGGTCCATTGAACGGTTTTGAGATCAATGCCATCTTTAAACATTTCCCAAAGAGGACTCATCTCGCGAAGACGATTTACTGCATCTGAAACACATTGGATGGTGAAATCAATTTCCTCGTCGGTGGTATACCTACTTAGTCCAAATCTCAGAGAACTATGGGCAAGCTCATCGTCAAGACCCAGACTTTTCAACACATAGCTGGGCTCCAGAGAAGCAGAAGTGCAAGCAGAACCGGAAGAAACCGCAATGTCTTTGATGGCCATCATCAGCCCTTCTCCTTCTACGTATTTAAAACTGATATTGGTTGTATGGGGCAGGCGATGCTCCTTGTCTCCATTCAAATAACTCTCCTCCAGTTTCAACAGTTCATTTTCCAGTCTATCGCGCATTTTTATAATGCGAGCGGTGTCGCTTTGCATTTCTATTCTAGCCAGTTCGGCTGCCTTGCCAAAACCAACGATACCGGGAACATTCAAGGTTCCACTGCGCATTCCACGTTCATGGCCCCCGCCATCCATCTGTGCGGTTACCTTAACCCGTGGATTTTTGCGACGCACATAAAGGGCTCCAATGCCTTTGGGGCCATACATTTTGTGGGCGGTAAAGCTCATTAAATCAATATTATCAGCCAAAACATCCACCGGGATTTTACCAACAGCCTGTGTAGCATCTGAATGAAACAGCACACCATGTTTTTTGCAAACTGCGGCAATCTCACGAATGGGCTGCAAAACCCCGATTTCATTGTTTCCAAACATGATGGTCACCAAAATGGTATCAGGGCGCATCACTTCCTCAACCTGTGCAACTGTCAGCAAGCCATCTTCACCAGGATGCAGGTAGGTGATTTCTGCACCTTGTTTTTCAAGATGCTTGCAAGTATCAAGAATGGCTTTGTGTTCAGTGACTGCAGTGATAATATGTTTGCCTTTCTCCGCATACATTTCGAAAACACCTTTCAATGCCAGGTTATTGCTTTCAGTTGCACCACTGGTGAAGATTATCTCTTTCTCATTGGCACCTATTAAAGTTGCAATTTGTTCCCTGGCGTAATCTACAGCCTCTTCCGCCTTCCATCCGAAGGGGTGATTGCGGCTGGCAGCATTACCAAAATCCTCTGTAAAAAAGGGAATCATAGCATCTAACACACGAGGGTCAACCTTGGTGGTGGCATTATTGTCGAGGTATACGGGCAGTTTCATTTGCTTATTTAGATTAATTCTAATTTGCAAAAGTAACACCATTTAAGCCAATTCTGTTTTAAGAACTGATGAATTTTTTCAATGCTTCACAATTGCTTTAATTTGCTGTTATGAATCATGTGGAACATATTGGCATAGCGGTAAAAAACCTTGAAGAGGCCATAATCCTATATACTCAGTTGCTTGGGGTTAAACCCTATAAAACAGAGGAGGTTGCATCTGAAGGGGTTACAACTGTTTTTTTCGATGCCGGTAACACCAAAATTGAGTTATTGGCGGCAACCAAACCGGACAGTCCCATTGCGAAATTTATTGAAAAGCGAGGTGAGGGAATTCACCATATCGCATTTGCCGTGCATAATATCCTACAAACAATGGAAGAAAAATCATCATTGGGATTTGAATTAATTAACACCCAACCGAAAGACGGAGCAGACAATAAAAAGATTGCTTTTTTTCATCCGAAAAGTACAGGAAATGTATTGGTGGAAATGTGTGAAGAAAAGAAGTGATTGATTTGTTGGTTTAGTGGTTTATTGGTATATTAGTTGATTGGTAAATTGGTTGATTGGTTTAGTAAGGGAATCCGTATTCACCATTATACTATTAAACCATTAAACTTATTGTGGATTGGTTGATTGGTTTAGTAATAGAACCCGTATTCACCATTATACTATTAAACCATTAAACTTATTGTTGATTGGTTGATTGGTTTATTAATGGAACCCGTATTTACCATTATACTATTAAACCATTAAACTTATTGTGGATTGGTTGATTGGTTTATCCAGGGAATCCGTATTTACCATTAAACTTAGTGCGGATTGGTTGATTGGTTTATTAGACGGTTCGTTTATTGTTGTTTTTGGTGGATTTTTAATGAAATTAAAAAATTAATTTAACCAAAAATAAAATTAGATTATATAAATCCTCTAAAAAGTAAATTTAATCCCATTAAAAACATAATAATTGCCACTAATTGATCTACTTTTTTTAACCATTTTTCATGTATATAGTTTTTTAATAAAGATGCCCCTGCAGCAATACCAACCTCAGTGCTGAATATAGCGATTATGGCAGAAGCACCGAAGACTATTTTCTGTTGTAGCTCATAGCCTGAAGCGGGTGGAAAACTGTAAAGACCCAACCACCATGCAGCGTTAGCCGGATTTAAAACATTGATAATAAAAGGTTTTACAAAAAAATCGCGGGCAGTTTGCAGTCCTTTCGCCGCTTTAAGTCCTTGGTCTGCAAATTGTTTTTTCACCCACATCCACCCTCCCATCAGCAGCAAAATACAACCTCCAACCAAAGCGATTGTATGGCTGTGCTGCTGCAGAAATCCGGATATTGCTGCGGTAAAACCAATAGACAATGACAAAAATATCAGGTCGCCGGTTACCACTCCGGCAGCAATAATCATCCCCTTCTTTGTTCCATGCTGAATTCCGGCCTGTATGAGCAAAAAGAAAACCACCCCGAGCAGTATGCTCATCATAAAGCCAGCCAATAGACCGTAAAGCGCGGGGGCGATCCAGTACAATGTTAATAGGGTTTCAGGTGCAATACCAGTTCAGTCTGCCGATCTCTTAGCCAGAATTGTTTGCGGGTTAACCTAATGATTTCATAAATACTTCGGTTTCCATTATCGTAATCAATCACAAAATCCTTGTCATTGGTCATGGTACCCCATATACCATTTCTCTTTGAAGTATCAGTTGTTTCAATGACTGCAAAATTGCGCGTAAACTCCCAAATCAGGTCTTTGTAGGATGCTGTTATTTGTTGCTGGTTTTTTTCCGCGTATGCTACCACCCATTTGCCCTCAATTCGCTCCTTGCGACTCCAAATGGAAACAACGGGCCCGTCTTTGTATTTTTTACAGGCGGTTATGGTAAACAATGTAAGACAGAAGATGGCGAGTATTCGATTCATGTTATGCAAAATTGCGTTATTTGGTTGAATTTATTGATTAATAGATAAAATTCCTTACGATATCGAAAGGATCATTTAGGTCAAGTTTCATGCGGAAAGAGGCGAATTCATACCACTTATACCTAGGATTAAGTGACATAAAGTCTGTAAATGTACGACTATAAAATAAAGGCAAATTTGCTTCAAAACCGGCGCTTTTACCCAGGCGTGTAGAAAAACTAATCCCACCTGCATAGGGCAATTGTTCCTGTAAACCCACACTTTTGGGAATAAAGGCAGCATCAAAAAACAGTTGTATGGGTATAAACGGTAGCACATGGGTGTTTAGGTTAACACCGGCTACCCATTTTGTTGTGTTGATATTGGGAAACATGCGGATTCCGTTGGCTCCATTAACCAACACATGGTTCCAATAGCCATTGCCATTATTAAACATTGCGCTGCGTGCTACGGCCATGTGACTGAATGTAGGATCATTGGGTACAAACTGCGGGGCACTAATAGGTATAACAAAATTGCCGGTGCTGCCACCATAATTATGTATCATTCCTGAGGCAAAACCCTTGGCCCTGAAACCTATGTTCTTTTTGGATTTATTGGGATAAGGAATATAGATTTCTGCTGTGGCGTTGGCCATTAAAAAATGGCCAATGCTGTAGGGACCACTATTTCCTCCACCCAGAACATCCATCTTTGTATTAAAAGGCAACAGTTTTTTTGAAGACTCCCTAATCCATGAAATTCTTGCCACATCTGATTCCCAGTTTGAGGCAGTCAAGGAAACTATTCTATTCAATCTAACACGGGTAACTTCCGTTTCCATGCGGTTTGACACCCATGGTTTTGACACCCGAAAATATTGATTCACTTTGATTGCCCAACGGTTGTATATGGCAGGTTCGGCATATACTGAAACAGGAAGGAAGTTAAAACGGCGCAGATTAAAACCGATTTCGGTGAGTGCAAAAGGACCACCCTGATGAAAAACATTTCTGCGCAACCCTGCAAAACCTACCACCTCTTTGCATTTTACACCATACAGTGGAGCTACCCAATACTCCCAGTTGCGGCGGGGAAAAGTGAGATTTGAAAATACCAGTCCGGGGGTATAGCCATCATATTTGTTCCACATAAAGAACATGGGAAATACCCAGTGCCTGTTTTGACCACGGGTGTACAAACCGGGAAGCCCGAAACGGACTTTACCCCATGTTTTTAGGATGGCTTTGGACACTCTGGCATCGTTATTAGCCAGATTTTTTTCCGGTAAGTATCCGGTAGGATTGAGAGAAATCTCCTGCATTTTTCCTTTTAGCTCCACCACAGTATCAGATTGCAACCACAAGAACTCTTTTCGGGTTCCATAGCGCCATTGAAGTTTAAACGGGAGTTGATAAGGTGTTTTATTGTTGATATTTACGATATAACCCTTTTTCGACTTATGCACCGATTGAATGGCTAAGTCTGGAGCAGGACCGGCGAGGAGTCCTTCAAAAAACCATCCTAATTTTTTACCGCTAACTTCTTCCATGACGGCTTGCAAATCATGGGGTAAAGGGTGTTTGTATTGCCATTTTCGGAAATAGGTGCGAAAACAGCTATCCATCATATTTCTGCCTAAAAATTCCTGCAGATATAGAAATCGCTGCGGATTAATGGCATAAATAATCGCGCCATAATTAACCCCGGTATAATTTCGGCTATGCAGATGACCACACTGAAACTGACCAACGTCATGGGTAAGTCGGAAGGCCGCATAATTGCTGTTGACATTAAATTGATCGCCTGCGGCAAATTCTTCAGCCCCTTTACCCTCGGCCTGTTGTTGATAAAACGTATTGATGCTTTCATCCATCCACGGATAATTGCGTTCTTGGGTACCGAGCATACCCTGAAACCAGTTGTGTCCAACTTCATGGATGATGGTACCCTCAGTAGCATCATTACAAATGGTTATCATGGGATACTCCATCCCGCCAGCACCCTGCAGTGGACCGATTACCACTGTACAGTACCGGTAAGGATATAAACCCACACGGGAGGAGTAATATTGAAGTGCCTTGTCTATGGATGAAAGAATATCCGGACCGTTTGCTTTTTTGGATGAATGATAAAAGGCATAATTAGTAACTATATGATTTCCCGGAAGAATCGATTTTCCCTTGGCAATTCGGAAATTCGGATGGGCGAACCATGCAAAATCACTCACATTAGTTTGTTTATAAACCAGGGTTTTACGCCCACTATCTCGGGTTGATGTCCGGCCCATTGCCAGCGAATCCAACCAGGCCAATTCTGTTGAATCCTGCAGTTCGCCCGTAGCCGCAATCTTCCAGTTGGATGGCACATTCAGGCTAACGGTATAATCACCAAATTCGCTGTAATATTCTCCCTGTTCTGCATAAGGAAAGACATTCCAGCCGTTTATGTCATAAACAGCGGGTTTAGGATACCATTGGGTGAGCGAAAAGAGGTCTCCATTATACCCCATTCTGCTAAAAAGCCAGGGTATCTTGACACGGAAAGGAGTGGTGATTACGGCTGTTTTGCCGCTATTTAAAACATGGGGAAGGTTCAAATAGAGAATATCCGGATTCTCTTTATCCCACTCCCAGTTGGCCTTTTGGTTGTCTACTGAAAAATCCAGACTATCCAAAGCACCGGACTCCTCCGGCTTCATGTGAAAAAACTTTTCATTACCGTTGATAATGGCCTCTTTTCCATAGGCAGTATGAATTCCTGAAAATGCATTGGGCCATACATGAAAAGGGATTTTTGAAATGGCGTCGGGACTATTATTGGTGTAATGGATGGTTTGAAAGCATTGCAGGAGTTTTTGTTGCTCATTGAAAATTACCTTAATTTCATGATCAACACGTTGCTGCCATTCTGCCTGCCTCAAAGACTGATTTTGTGCAGCCAGGCACCATGGAAACAGGATTAGAATCCTTGTCAGGAAACGCTTTGCTGACGCATTAACAGGGTACATTGTATACAAACTGTGCAAAAATATACGGGGGTTCTTTCATCCAAACAGATTTTTCGACCAATTGGCTGATTATTTTTGACGGCGATGGGTTTTTTTCCAAGTGATTGGGATGATGAAGAGCAAGACGAGTTCAGTGGGAATGTAGAGGAGCTTGTCCGCGAATTTGAATCCAACAAGGATGCTAGTTTTAGTCCACGGGAGTTACTGGAAATTTTTCGGTACTACTCTTACAACCATTTGATGACCAGCGACAGCGTTAAAGGCTTTAAGATGATGAAAAATGTGTTGGAGCAGGGTATAGATCAATTTCCCTATATACCGGTTTTTGCGATACACATGGCAGAGGTGCTAATGCGCGAAAAAAATTACCGAATGGCAAGGCGTTACATTACCAAAGCAAAAGAATACAGTGCATTTGAACCTGCCTTATTCATGGTAGAAGCTGCTATTTACGGCCTAGAAGGCAGAAAGGATAAGGCCATGGAAATGCTTAAAGAAGGTTTGGAACTGGCTGGGGAGGACGAACAGGCGATGGAAGATTTTCTGGAGCTACTCATTCACTACAGCCAATTTGAGCTGGCATTGCCTTTGCTCGATAGATGCCTCGAACTTGGCGGGGATGTACATTATATTGTGGAGAAATGGCTGGGACAAACACAGGATAAAAACCATGTGCAAGCCTTGATGCCCATGTTGGAAAAACTGGTAGACAAGGATCCGTATTCAGAAGAGGCGTGGTATTTACTGGCCAATGCCCATGCTGATCTGGAGCAATACCCCAGGGCCATTGAAGCATTTGATTTCGCAGTTACCATTAATGAGAATTTTCTGGAAGCATGGTTGGGTTACATGGAAGCGCTGTACGAACACGAAGACTACACCAGTTTTATTCGGTATTATTTTGAACAATCAGAAAGGTTTCACAAAGGTGCTTTTGAAGAATTGAAAGGTCTGCTTGCCTGGAGTCACTATGAAACAGGCAAAGTAAAAGAGGCAAGAACCCTATACCATGAGGTTCTTAAAAACAATCCTGACGATAGTGAAAGTTGGTACAGCATGGGACTTACCTGGCATTATGAGCAAGAATATGCCAAAGCCATCCCCTATTTAGAAAAAGCATGGGAATTAAATCCTACCGAAGCGGATTATGGAATTGTGCTTGCAGCTGCCTATTTCGGCACCGATCAATCTGAAAAGTGGGAGCCCCTTTATGAAGTTTTATCCGAAGATTACCCAGCCGAAGACGAGGTTTGGCTTGATTGGGGGGTAGCACTCCATGAAACGGGCCAATCAGACCGGGCGCTGGAAATCACCCAATTGGGCATCAAACACAATCCTGGAAATACCCGGTTGTTGTATCGGATGGCTGCACTATGCTACCTAACCGGCCAACAGGCAGCCGCTACCTACTTATTGGAAACAGCCCTGTCTATTAATGCAGAAGAACATGTACAAATGTTTATTTTTGCACCGGAATTGAAAAAAGCGGGTAGCTTATTAAGACTCATCGCCCGCTTCACCAATCCCGGATTGCAAACATGAATCAAGAACTATTCAACCTTTCACAACTGCCTGAGCGCAGTTCAAAACCCCGAGACCGTGGGCTCACCATGGTAATGGATAAGGGACTAAGCCTGCGCGAAGCCGAAGACTTTCTCAGTACCGGAAAACAATATACTGACATTATTAAACTGGGTTTCGGAACCGGTTTTGTAACACCCGGACTACAGGATAAAATCAATCTCTACAAATCTGCGGGGATACCCGTTTACTTTGGTGGAACCTTGTTTGAAGCATACGTAGTTCGGAATCAGTTTGAAGACTACCTGCGCTTGTTGGACAAAACCGGTGTTGACTTTGCCGAGGTAAGTGACGGCAGCATTGAAATGCATCATGACACCAAGTGTGAATACATCCGAAAATTATCTCAGCAAGCAACTGTACTCAGCGAGGTGGGAAGTAAAGATGCTGAAAAAATCATTCCTCCGTATGAGTGGATAGAGCAAATGGAGAGTGAAATCAGCGCCGGTGTGTGGAAAGTAATTGCGGAAGCCAGAGAAAGCGGCACTGTGGGTATATTCAGGGGTACCGGAGAGGTGAGAAGTGGCCTTGTAGCAGAAATTATCCGCAAAATCCCTCAGGATAAAATCATTTGGGAAGCCCCATTAAAATCTCAGCAAGTATGGTTCATTAAACTGTATGGCGCCAATGTAAATCTGGGCAATATTGCACCGAACGAAATTCTCCCACTTGAAACCCTCAGACTGGGTTTGCGGGGCGATAGTTTCTTCTATTTTCTTGATCATCCACAAGCATAAAAAAAGATGCATGATTGCATCCTTTTTATTACCGGTCAATATTTTAAATACAATTACTTAAACTTATTGATTAATTCAAGTATCTGATTTTTATCATGATATCCTATGGCATTGGCAATCACCTGTCCCTTCTTAAAGAAAATGAGGGTAGGGTAACCTTCCAGGTTGTAACGGCTGCTGATTTCGGGTTGCGCTTCCGCATCGATGCTTAGCACCGTAACCACATCTTTTTTCTCTTCTTTAACCTGCTCAACAAAAGGAGCCATGCGCTTGCATGGACCGCACCAGACTGCATAAAAATCAACCATAACCAATTTATTGCCTGCAATAAGACTGTCGAATTTTTTTGCCGGAATGCCGGAAACTTCCATTGCAGATTCCTTAGGTTCCCGTATTTCTACTCCATCTTCATGGGTTTCGGATGAATTGCCCTGACAAGCATATAAAGCATAAGAAGCGGTTAATATAGCAACCGATGAAAGGACGCGGAAAAGGTTCTTTTTCATATTAGCACAAATTTAGTGCAACTAATGCAATAATTTTGCCAATATGACATCCACACCCACATTATCGGTTGTTATTCCGGTATACAATGAGGAAATGAATATTGGAAAGCTGTATCAACGGCTCCAAAATGCGCTGCAACCGCTGAATATTGACTGGGAAGTAGTGTACATTAATGATGGTTCAAAGGATCGTTCTTTACTGGTTTTACAAGGGCTGGCCGAAACCGATCGTCATGTTAAATATATCGATTTTTCCAGAAATTTTGGACATCAGATAGCCATTACTGCAGGAATTGAGCATGCCCGAGGGGAATGGATTGTGATTATGGATGGAGATGGACAGGATCCTCCGGAACTTTTACCGGACCTGCTTTCAAAAGCACAGGAAGGGTTTGAGGTGGTCTACGCCCGCAGGCGAAAACGGGATGGCGAAAACTTCCTTAAAAAGTTCACTGCAAGGATGTTTTACCGGCTGCTGGCCAGAATCACCAACATTGAAATCCCGGTTGATACGGGCGATTTTCGGATCATCCACCGTAAAATACAGCGCATTTTGAGTAAAATGCCCGAGCAACACAAATATATCCGTGGGCAAATCAGCTGGATAGGATTTAACCAGACCTTTCTGGAATACGACAGGGAAGAACGCATGGGAGGGGCGACCAAGTTCACCTATCGCAAAATGATGCGTTTTGCCCTAGATGGCATCAGCAGCTTCAGCACCTGGCCCTTAAAAGTGGCCACGATTACCGGATTTTTGGTTTCGGCTGTTGCTTTTATATTGATTGTATACAGCTTATATCAAAAGTTTTTTGGAACCACTGAACCCGGATGGACCAGTTTGCATATATCGGTACTGTTTCTGGGCGGCATACAACTCATCGGCATTGGAATGCTGGGAGAGTATCTTGGCAGGGTCAGCGACAATGTAAAGAATCGTCCGCACTACATTGTTAGAGACAGCAATATTGCCGATGCAACGGATTAAACCTGTATATGGCTTCTGGTTGACGTGGATCATCCTAAGTGCTTATCTGGGGCTGTTTAAGGCCTTACCCAAGGCCCCGGAAAGTGTCCATCAGGGGGCACAATGCGACCGTGCCTGCGTGGCCTGGAATTACTACCATGAAGACATGAATTTCTTTTTACCGAGGGTATCGGAAGACCGGCAATCTGAAGGAATTACCGGCATGGAATTGCCCATCGTTCCCTATACCGCGGCCCTGCTTTACAAGGTGTTTGGTCCACATGACATCATCTATCGGTTGCTATTGTACTTACTCGTCAGTGCCGGTATTTTTCATGCCTGGAAAATCTCGGGCCTATTTATTCAGCGCAACATACATCGTTTGTTGTTGGTTTTTGGATGGTATTGTTCACCCATTCTTGCTTTTTACACTCCCAATTTTTTGGCAGATGCCGGAGCCATGTCATTGGTAATTATGGCTTGGTATCATTTAATATTGAGAATTTACGGCAGGGAGCCCGCTCGTAACCTGCGCTGGTTTGCCTTATGGATGGGTTTGGCAGGTTTGCTGAAAATTTCATTTTTGATATATGGAATCGCGGGGATTTTACTCTTGATTTTCTGGCGTTTTTTTAAGAACCAGACCTTGCAGGTTGTGTTAACCCGTCAGGATTTTTTTTGGATGCTTATACCTGCAATTCCCATCACGGCATGGTATGGTTATTCCGGCTGGCTTACCCGCAAAACATCCAACATGCATTTTTTACAATCCATGAATCCTGCGGAGACGTTGAGTGAGTTCCTACAAAATTCACAAACCGCGCTCAATAACTGGCAGGAAAGCATGTATAGGCCGGGTTTTTTTATGGTTTTTCTGGCCGTTTTAAGCATCGTATTGCTATTAAGAATGCGCGAGGCGTTACTCCCAGGACTGGCTGCCGGATTGATGTTTCTCGGGGTCGGTGCGATTTGGGTTTTGTTTAATCGACAGTTTTTATACCACGATTATTATTTCATTTTATTGTACCCGGCGATTTTCTTTGGGTGGCTTTTTTTGCAGCAGTTGTTTCAAGAACAGCGCACCTTGCTTTTGGGATGCATACCAGTGATAATGGGCCTTTCTTTTTGGGTAATTCCCTTCATGAACGCCGGACATGCAGCACACATGATGCACAGAAGGTACACCACAGGAGATTATTACCACCAAAATGCCTTTAATGAGACGACAGAACTGGTGGAACAGGCAGACACCCTAAGCAAGGTAATTCCTGATGGGGCCAGGGTTTTTTACGCTTTTGATATTACCCCCAATACGGCACTCTATCTTTTAAAAAAGCGGGGCGTGCGCATCAGCAGGGATTTTGGACCCGAAATCACTGCCGAAATACTCAGTAAATCCCGGGTACAGTATCTGGTACTCAATGATACCGGCCTATGGTTCAGCCGCTACGAGCCCCGATTAAAAACCGGAGCTCGCGCGGTGTACCATCAGAAAAACACCCATGTTTACCGACTGCCCTGATTACAGGGTAAAGACCTTCAACTGTCCACCCTGCTCAATATGATATCGGCCGTATGCGAAAGGATCAATCATGGCTTTGTGGGGCTGACTGTCATATTGAGCCCGGCTCTTATAAACCTTCCCGTTAGGCGCTAAAAATCCTTTCAGCAATACAGGTTGCGTGCTACCCCCATTGGTCATTGCCGACAGCATATTGACCCTCTGAAGCTCAGCATAATAATCACCTGTTTTGTTGATTCCTCGAACCGGATTGGAAACACCCACTCTATGGCCAATATCACGAGCGGATGCTTCATCCAGTGTGGCAATCATTCCATTCCCAAACTGAAAGATAAATAACCCATATTCTTCAGTCTCGTAGGCGCTGTTCGCTTCCTCCCAGTCGGGAACTGTTGCTGATGAATCGGTGTTGGGCTCGGGTTGGGGCCAGGTGTCCTGCGCACGAAGCATGAAGAAAGACATTAACAAACCTGTTAAGAGCATCCATTTTTTAACGACATGGTCGGTCGGCCGGAGAATAATCATTGTTTTCATGGTTTTAATACATTAATAATTAACCCTTTAAGGCATTCAAATTGAGAATACAACAAAAGGAGTAAAGTTCAAACCATCACCATCATAACTATACAAGTACCTTAAATATTTTACACCCCGGTATAATATTCCAATTTTTCTGTGGTATGGCTGCGAACCACATCCAGACTCATTAGATTCACCAGTATACGCGAAGCCCTGCGGCGACTGATATTGAACATTTTGCACACTTGAGGCAGGGCTATCCGTTCATTTTTGCTTAAATAATCCAAAATACCGCGCTCAATCGGACCCATTGGGATAGTACCGGGATTTTGTTGCTTTTGTCTTTTCAAAAAATCTACCGTGGTTTTGCTGGCCAGCAGACTCTTATCGTTCACCCTCACATACACCCACCATTTCCCTTCTTCATCCTTCGCATAGTAGGGTTTATCTTCACCTACAGGAACTTTTACCTCTAATACAGTCTTTCCCTCTGCAATATGTTCAAAGATCTCAATATGGATTTCCGGTCTGCAGTAAAAATTGGCTGCCATATCCAGCATGTATTTTTCGTCTTCGCTCCGAACCCCGCATATGGTTCTATTGTCTCGCACGCCCATCAGCAAAACACCGCCACGTGTGTTGGCAAAGCTGACCATGGTTTTGGCTATTTTAGCCGCACTGCTCACGGATTGCTTAAAATCCAGGGTAGTGCTTTCGCCATCCTTTAAATATTTGCGCAACAATGGAATCATGAGGGCAGAAATGTGCGATGGCTAAACCGGTCCTCCTGTAAAATTTCATTGGCCACTTCCAGTATGTCTGATGCGGTAATATTTTCAATTTTCCTGAGTACTTCATGCAAGGTTTCTGCCCTGCCGTGTCTCAGAATTCCTTTTCCAATATGGACCAGCAGACTGCTGCGGTTTTCATCGGCCATCACAATCTGGCCTTGAAACTGTTTTTTAGCAGAAGACAGCTGCCTAATACCCAGTTTATCTTCGCGGAGTTTTTTCAGTTCTTTTTGAATGAGCTCAGTGCTTCTCTGCACGTATTGGGCATCGCAACTCAGGTAGCAATGAAACAACCCTGCGTCCTGATAGGATTGATAACCGCTCTCAATATGGTATGTATAGCCATACTTTTCGCGTATGCCGAGGTTTAACCGACTATTTAACCCTGGACCTCCAAGCAGGTTGTTTAAAAGCAACAGAGGCCATTTTTTGGGGTTTTTCTCGGGATAAGCAGGCGCACCCATGATGGTATAAGCCCCGCTAAAATCGGTTTTTTCAGTGGCTGAAGTGGGCTTATAGTTTAGGACATGCTCTTTTTTTGGGGGCGTTTTACGATTTTTGAGTTCCGGCATAAATCGTTCGGCATACTGTATGGCCTTTTCGGCTGCGATATTTCCCACCACCACAAACACCATATTATCGGCGGTGTAGTGTTTTTCGGTGAACTCGATAATATCATTGCGCTCAATATTTTTTAGCGTGTCTAAACTCCCTAAAATATTATGGGCCAATGGATGAGAACCAAATACCTGCTCCTGAAATTCATCATAAATATTCTCTTCCGGGGTATCAAGGTACATGCTAATTTCATCGGCAATTACTTTTTTTTCTTTGATTAGTTCTGCCTGCGGAATGTTGCTATTGAATGTAACATCACAAAGTATGTCTACGGCTCTGACGTAGTGTCTTGCCTGCACCGTTGCATAAATAGCGGTTATTTCTTTGGTAGTGAATGCATTCATCTCTCCCCCCACAACCTCCAGAAAATTGAGCACATGAACGGTTTTACGGCGGTTTGTACCCTTAAACAACATGTGTTCCAAACAATGGGCCAGACCGGGATGTTCAAGGTCATTTCGGCTACCGGCACCAACTACAAACCCACAATGCACCAAACGGGTACCGGCCACTCTTTTGTGGGCCATCCGCATACCGTTGGGAAGCGTAAACAATGCATAATCGGTCTGTTTCATATTGCAAAGGTAGGGCTATAAAACAGTCATGCCGGGCAAAGCCGGCATGACCATTGAAAAACAGAAAACAAACTATTTTACCATCAGCTTATCGCTGAAGACACCATTCATGGTTTGCACAGTGACACTGTACATACCAGCAGGCAGATTCAGGCTCAGCTGGGCACGGTTGGTTCCGGGGTTGATCTGAGATACTTTTTTACCATCGATAGTGAATACCTCAATTTTTTGAATTGATTCCGAAGATTTGAAGAACACATTGCCTGAAGCCGGATTGGGGAACATGCGGATATTACCGAGGTTCAAACTACGGGTAGCAGAGGCCTCGTTATCTTTGATGACCAGCGTCAGCACTGAATCTTTGCCAGCTTCTCCGGGGCCATTGATATTGCGAATTCCCAGTTTGAGGGTTTGTTCACCGTCGGACTCATTATCATCACTAATATTCAATCTGCCTGAGAAGTAGCTATTGTTTTTCAGCACGTTGATGGTACGGCCAGAGAAATCATAATCCCTGGGGGACACAGCCGTTCCTCCAATGGCAACCACATCGAAGGTGAAATTCTCCTCGGTGGGGAGTACCTCAAGCTCAAAACGGAAGCTGTCTGCCAACTCTGTAACGGTATCACTTGTTTTGATAAAGTTGATTTTAGGCAGGGTGGCCTTTTCAAAATCAGAAAGGCTTCTGGGTGTGAGCACATAACGCGAACTATAAGGGCTAGAGTTGTCAAATTGCATACAGACCCCAGTTATGTTCAAATAACCCGATGGCGCGGTTGTTCCATCCAATTCTGTTTCAGCATCAATATTGAGCGTATCGATAGAACCATCGGTGTTTTGGTAACGTACATATTTAAATTGATTGTTATTGAGCGCCGCGGTAGGCCATTCTGAGGGGTCAACCAGTTTTACCCGGCGAACCTGCACCAGTTTACTTTCATCTGCTTCAACTATATCATTGACTATAACAGCTGCAGGCAATTTTCTGTTTCCCGCAATCAGGATGATGGTATCTAAGAAGTCCATTTGAACAGTCCCTTGGAATTGGCGCACAGTGCCTTGAATCATTAATGAATCGCCCGCCTTGGGTGAATAGCCAAAATTTCTAGTAGATGCAAAAACCGAAATTCCCCCTGTTTTATCATTGATGGCGAAATTAAGTCCCGGGGTAGCTCTCAGATTACCACTCAAAACGGTTCCTGTCACACGGCATTTTACATTCAAAGAATCGGCTGTGAGCGCAGATCCACTTTGGGTGTTTACTGTGCCAATGGGATACAGCGGCAAGTCATCATTGATAATGGTCACCACAAACGTGTCGGGAGAAAGAATACGGGTATTGGACAGATTCTCAATCACAAAATAAATCTTCTCTTGTGGCTCAAAATCATTGTCGTTGATAATGGGAACCCGGAACTCTATGGTGTCGGGGGTGAACTCATCAATGGTCGTAATTTTTGCTGTACCGAATGTATAATCATTGCCATCAGTTGCTGAAGACAATGAAGACAAATCGCGGAGGGTAAAATCCGAAGATGCGTCTGAACGAGAGTTAACCACTACTTTAAGGATAGCCTCGGGATCTTTTTCCAGAACAGTTTGTGCAGTTCCGACAAAACGAATTTGGGCTGGACCATCATTGTCTGTCATTACCAGGGTGAAGAGAGAATCTACCAAGGTAGCAACACCGGATAGCTGACGAACACAAAGAATAACCGTATCGTTGGGGTCAGTTTTGAACTCGTCAGTGATTTTAGCAAAAATGGTCACGCTATCGGGGCCGGTGGTTTTACCCAAATTAAACACTGAATCTGTGGTGCTGCTTCCCAATGAAAATTCACCCGGAATGAGGGTGCTGTCTCCTTTATATTTTACAAAAAGTCTTAATTGGCTAATGGTGGAAAGTGCTTTATCCATCTTGATTTTCACCCCCACTCTGTTTGCATTTTCTTTTACCGTTACTCGGGTTGGGCCGAGCACGATGTTGGGGATATCGTCATCTTTCACATTCACCGTATGGGCTACTTCAGTGCCTATTACGCAATTGGATGCCTGATCCAGTCTAAGCAGGATGGTTTCCGTGTTTTCTGAAGAATTATCATCCACAAGGGTAATTACCGTAGTATCGGATGTTTGACCGCCTGGTTTGAAGGTAATGGTCTTAGGTTCACTCAGGGTATAATCGGTATTTTTAACAGCGTCACCCCCATTCACAAATAGACGAACCGTCTGATCGGCATCATTGCTGTATTTGCGCGTTACGTAAACTTCTGTCGTTCCCAGATTTTCTGTTGTGGTGGAAGATCTGGACCAGAACTCTACGACAGGCGAAGTGAGTGCGGCTTCATCCAGCCCTAACCCTACAGGAGTTAGTCCGCCTTTTGGGTTTACCGTGCTTTTAGCATTCGGTCCCCACACACCATCTGCGTCGGTATTGGCATATAGTTCGCGGGCGGTTTTAAAGTCATAGCTTACCACGCGGCGCACACCGTTGCTATTGGTATTGGGCATGATAGCACCCCAGTGGCCGGCTTTCCCGTTTACACTGTCTACGTAATAAGCAGCTACTGAATTAATCGTAATGCCCTCTGATTCTGCATAGGTAAGAGACAAGGGACGATCCAGGCCAACCACATCATCATAGGTCGCAACAAAATTGCGGGCAGCAGTCATGGATTTGCCCCATAATGCAGTACAGAAACTATCCCCGGTATTGGAGGTAGATGAAAACGCAAGTGCCCGCATCGAATCCTCGCAATACATGCGGTGGGTTGTTGGTCCTGTTCCACCACGCGCTGTTATTCCAAAATAAACGTGCTTTCCTGATGCAAATCGGGAATTGGATGTATACACAAACCCAAACCACCCTTCATAGGAGCCGGTTTTATCTGTGTAGAAGGTGTCTATAGTAGCATTATTTGTCCAGGTGGGAAACGTTCCGGCTGAGTTGTATTTAAACCCATTGGTATCAACCATCAAGGCATTCCCTGCGCCGGTAAAATCAGAAGATGAAGCCAGGTCTGCGGCAGACATGCCCCGGGTTGAATACTGATACATGGTATTCGCGTCAAGTCCGACTATGCGCAACCTGCACATTACAGGCAGCCGGCCGGACCCTGAACCCATATACTTGGGAACAATTAGGCCCTGAACCCGGGTGGAAGAATACTGCGCTGAAAGCTGCAGAACAACTGATAACAGCACGAATATGGTGATTTTTTTCATGATGGATAGGATAAGAGGCAAAAATACCAAAAAAGACCGTTATTGCCAATTTAAAATAAGATAATTCAGGGGCTTATTCTTTAGCAAATGCAATGGTTTGTATATCAATGCAAAGGGCACCTGCCTGCATCAATACCCTGACACACGCCTCCAGGGTGGCGCCTGTGGTTACCACATCATCCACCAATAGAATTTTCTTGCCCTGCAATGTATTACCATTCGCAGCCACAAAAACTTCCTCCACATTTCGCCATCGCTCCCACCTTGATTTGCGGGTTTGTGTTTGGGTAAATGTTTTTCGCATCAGGATTTCGGTATTCACGGGTACCTGCCATTTTGCACCCAAACCTTCGGCAAATGCCTCACTCTGGTTGTAGCCCCGCTGTTTTTGTTTGCGGGGGTGCAGCGGCACGGGAATGATCATGTCTACAGATTCAACACCCTGAGCGGACAATTCGGCGGCATATGTTTCTCCGAGCCATACTGCCAGATCCCGGTTGTCTTTATACTTGATTTCATGTAACAAACGGCGGGTAATACCACCCCGTCTAAAAATCAAAAAGGCCCCCGCATTGCGTATGGGTATTCGGCCCCTGAATATGTCAAAAACCGGATTTTGGACAGAATTCACCATCCGGGCTTTGGGGAGTTTTTGCAGACAATAACCACACAACTGCCGTTCTGATTTTACCAGCGCCAAGTGACACAACACACAAACCCTGGGGTAAAACAGCCGCCTAATACTGCTGAAGATGAAAACGATATTGTGACTATTAATTCAACGAATATAATCTATTTTTAAGAGATTTCCAAATAATTCATAATTTAGATGAACTTTGCAGTGCAAACCATGGATCGAAGAGATATACCCAAACACAAAATCAGTAAAAATGCCATTCGTAAATCCCTGAGATTGTTTGGACTTATGCCGGCTTCCGACAAATGGCTACTAGCGCTGGGCACGCTTTTTCTGGCCGTTACTGCTGCAACAGCCCTCCTGTTTCCTGATTTGCTGGGCAGAATGGTGGATGCCTACACCGATGTTAACCGTCTGCAGGAAAGCGCCATGGTTTTTTTGTACCTGTTTATGGCACAAGCTGTTTTCTCTTTCCTGAGAATTGGGCTGTACGTGCGGGTTGCAGAAAATCTGACAGCCACCCTGAGAAACAAGCTTTACCGGTCCGTGATTCTGCAAAACATGGACTTCTTTCACCAAAACCGCACCGGTGATTTACTGAGCCGTTTTACCGCTGATATTGGGCAAATACAGGATACATTTACCAGCAATCTGGCCATGTTTCTGCGTCAACTGATGGTCATCATTGGCGGAATTGTTTATCTGTTTATTACCAGCAATACCCTATCCCTTTACATGCTGGGAACGGTTCCTGTGGTGGTAGTGATCTCACTGTTTTTTGGAAGATTCATCAGAAAGATAGGCCGGCAGGTGCAGGATTTAACCGGTCGTAACAGCGTGATTGCTGAAGAAACATTTACCGGCATTCAGAACGTGAAGGCTTTTACCAATGAGAATTTTGAAATGCAACGCTACGGCAATGATGTGGAGCAGCTTCGCAAAAAAAGTATTTATCGTGGATTGATGAGGGGGGCTTTCAGCAGTTTTATCATCGTGTGTCTGTTTGGCAGCATTGTGTGGCTGATTTTTCTGGGTTTGGGCATGGTAAGATCAGGTGAAATGGCCCTTGGAGAACTCATCAGCTTCATGTTTTTTACCGGATTTATAGGCGGGAGCATCGGAGGCATGGCCGAGCAGTTTGTGCAGATTCAAAAAACACTGGGTGCCGTGGAACGGGTTTTGGATCTGATTGAAAAGCCCTCCGAACAAGCATTGCCCACCTGGGGAACACTTGAACCGGTAAATGGCAGGGTGGTTTTTGACAACGTTTCTTTTAGCTATCCCGGTAGGCCAGAATACCCAGTTTTAAATGGGGTGAATCTATCGGTAGATGCCGGAAAAAGCCTGGCCATTGTGGGACCGAGCGGTGCCGGAAAAAGCACCATCATCAATCTGCTATACCGATTTTATGAACCGGATTCAGGAAAAATAAGCATTGGAGAACAGGCCATTGCCGACATGGATTTATTCAAGCTGCGCAAGCAACTGGCATTGGTTCCTCAGGAAATATTGCTGTTCGGGGGAACCATTTATGAAAACATACTGTACGGGAATCCTGCTGCCGAAAAGGATGCCGTTTACGAGGCAGCCCGCATGGCCAATGCCCATGATTTTATTTCGGCATTTCCGGAGGGCTATGAAACCGTGGTGGGCGACCGGGGTATCAAGCTCAGTGGCGGGCAGCGTCAGCGCATCGCCATTGCCAGGGCTATGCTCAGAAACCCGCAGCTATTGATTTTGGATGAAGCTACCAGCAGCTTAGATACAGAAAGCGAACAACAGGTACAAAATGCCTTAAAAACCCTGATGCAGGGCCGCACCAGCATTGTAATTGCACACCGCCTCAGCACCATTAGGCATGCTGACACCATTGTGGTACTAAAGCAGGGTAAGATTATTGAACAAGGAAACCACGAAACCCTCATGAATAAAGAGGATGGTTACTACCGAAGTATGGTAGATAGACAACAGGATCATACCGATTTTATCAACCACCACGAAAATCCCTAAAACGTGTTAACTGCCCTAAAACGCTTTGCATGGTTCTGGCTGAAAAGTCCGCAGCGAAAGCAATTGGGTTATAAAACCATCATCACCGACCTGGTGGGTTTATTGGGCTTGATGGGTTCGAAAAAAAGCCATGAAACCATTTGGGTTTGCGTAGGTATTAAAGACCGTACAGAAAATTTAAAGAGGATGGTATCGTCCCTCTCTGCCATAAACGGAACAGGCGCTTTTGGCTTATCGATATATGATCAGGGTAGTGCCGATTGTGAAGCACTGCACGTATGGCTGCAAAAGCATTGGAACGGAGCGCTGGTATGGAAAAGCGAAAATGCAAATTTTACGCGTTCAGTCGCATTTAACCGGGCAATTGCGCAAGCCAACGGCGACCTAATTTTTGCATGCGATGCCGACATGACCTTACCCCCGGATCTGGAAAACACCATTCGCAGGTATGTGAGACCCAAAACCGCATGGTTTCCGGTATGCCAATGGCAGTTAAACCCTGAAACCCCCTCCTGGAAATGGCTGAGTGCGGGTACAGGTCTGTTTGCGGCCCATAAAAAATGGCATGGACAAGCCATGGTCTATGATGAAAAATTTCAAAGCTGGGGAGGCGAAGACTGGGATATGTTTTTTCGATGCTACAAAAGCGGCATTATGCCTTTGCGCACAAGATGCAAAGGGCTATACCACCACTGGCATGAATCAGTGAAACCGGAACATTATGAAAACCTATTCTGATGTTTATTTTTAATATTATATGCATTATTAAAAATCTTTTTAATAAGTGTTTTTTTATTGTTTTGCCTGATTTATCATGCTGTAAAATTCTAAAATAATATCTTTTAAACATATTTATTAATTTAATTGGTTTGTAATAAATAAATTTATTTTTATATGTTTTAATTTAAGACAAAAACTGGAACTATCAATACTTACTTTTAATGAGCATTTTGGTTTTAATCATAATTTAATGCCAAATTTTTGTAAACGAAAGCAATAGGGTGTTTATTCGAAAATTATTATGATTTGTATGAAAAACAAATTTGTAGCCATAATTCTTGTTGTTTTTGCAGCACGATTGGCGGCACAGACCAATGTAAGCGGTAATTATTTCACCAACCAGACATGGACACTTTCCGGCAGTCCCTACACGGTGACAGGGAATATTGCCGTTACAGCCGGCGTAACGCTCACCATACAACCCGGGGTGGTAATAAAAAATACTGATAACTACACCATCACCATCTCCGGTGCTCTGCAGGCAAAAGGCACTCAGACTGCACCCATACACTCTACCGGCGGACGTATTCTTTTCAGAAGGGCGACGCTGTCACAATCGCAAATCGAGTATTTTACATCCGTTGAAACCCATGTTCAAATCGGAGATGAAACAGAATATGTACAAGACAACCCCAAAAACTCCGACACACTGAGAATAAGTAATGCCAATTTCACCGACGCTGATATTCGAAGTAAAGGATATATGACCAATGCCGGCATGGTAGTGAAAAATACAACCATGACACGGGGAAATGTGACCGGATATTACCCCCGCAGTGAGCCCATTTATTTCATCAACAGCACTTTCTATTCTACCCGAATCAACTCCGATGCCTACAATTACGGGATTCGTTTTTATGGTTGTAAACTTTGGTCAAACAACCTGCAAGCCGCCTGCTGTGGCGGGAATCTGCACTTTTATCAAACCGACGTAGTCAATGGAAAACTGGTTTCGGGCAGTGGCTACATTGTAGCAGAGCACACCCGATTCATCAACACCACCATAACCGACATTCAAAACAGCACGATTAAAAACTGTATTTTTAAATATGGTCCGGACAACACGTTAAATCTGGGCAGCACCCAAATTTCTCAATCGTCATTTATCGGCAATAGACACTGTAATTCCGGAACCGGCCTTGACGACTTCTCGGGCTCGGCCAGTAACATTACGGTAGTTAACAACCAGATTGGGCTAAAAGGAAGGGCTACAAGTATTAACAACAGCAACTTCTGGAGCAATAGCGAATTTCATTTAAAATACACGGGAACCACAAATATCATTGCATCCGGAAGCTATTGGGGTACGAACAACAGTACCGAAATCGGCAACCGGATTTTTGACTATTGGGATGACCCTAACCTTGGCAAGGTAGATTACACCGGTTTTGTTGCCTCTCCGCGCACTGATTGCCCCATGAGCCCACCGGTAGGATTATCCAAAACTGCCGTTGGGGGTGGTGTGAAATTAACGTGGAATGCCAATAGAGAAAGTGATTTAAGCGGTTATAAAATCTACTATGGCAGCAACGACGGAATTACTTTCAACAGCTCAATAAAACTAGGCAAGGACACCTTCTACACCCTCACAGGAGCGAAAACAACAGATTTAATCCGCATAACGGCCTACGATAATCAGGCAGACGGGAAAAACGACATGACCGATGGTAATGAAAGCTGGTACTCTGAGGATGCCATGGCAGAAGCTGAAATTCTGGGTAAGGATTCTACCCATTTTTGTGTTGGGGGCCAAACCATGTTATACGCAAAAAACACACCCAACAGTGCATACAGCTGGCTCTACTACAACAGCCCTACCGGTAATTCTTCTGACTCAATCCGCATTACCAATCCAGGGCATTACCATGTGGTTGCCAGCAATTTTAACGGCTGCAAGGACACATCAGCGCGTGTGGTAGTTTCTTCTTACTCCCTTAGTGTTCAGCACTTCACAGCAAACATTATATGCGGTGGCAGCGCAGCGCTTAAAAACAATGTTAACTATACGGGTAACCAACCGCTTAGCTACAGCTGGATGGCCGACTCCACGCTGAGCAACCTATCCATTGCCCAGCCGGAAGCTTCGCCCATCAGTCAGCGCGATTATTTTGTGCGGGTAACCGATGGTGTTTGTGTGGCGAACTCCTCAGCCACTGTTTATGTAAACCCGCTTACCATTAGTGCAGGTCCTGACAGGGCGGCCTATTGCGGCAACGCAGTAAAACTAAACAAGCCGAGCTCCAATTATTCCGGCAGTAAACCCCTTACTTTCAGGTGGTCTCCTGCCAACGGCCTCAATGATACCACCGTAGAACAACCTGAAGCATCCCTACGCCAAACACGCACCTACAGACTGGTTGTGAAGACCTCAAATGGCTGCTCCGCCTCCGATGACGTAACTTTGGTGCTGCAGGCACAGCCGAATCCTTCCATTTGTTTGGTAACTACGGACAGTCAAAATCGGAATGTGATAGTTTGGGATAATGCAGCTGTTGCTTCGGCCGATTCATTTTACGTTTTCAGAGATGCTGCCGGTGGTGCATTTGAGCAAATAGGCGTGGTATCAGGTAAAGCAGCGGGTATATTCACTGATATGCAATCCGGTGCCGGCTCCTACTCCCGCAGATACCGAATTTCACTGAAAGATGAGTGTGGCCTGTCTACAGGTCAAAGCCCCTACCACAGAACGGTGCATTTGGGTATTACCCCTGGTGTAACCGGACAATGGAATCTGTTCTGGAACAATTATGAAGGCCTGAATGTAAACAACATCAGAGTTTGGAGAGGTAAATCCAAAGACAGCATGACCGCCATTGCCGTAATTTCCCCATTCAACAACACATTCACCGATAACAATGCACCTAGCGGGGATGTCTGTTACAAACTATCATTTGATCTTGCGACCCCCTGCAATCTGTCTGGTGTAAACAATTCACCCATGTCCAATCTGATATTTAGCACGGGGATTGTAACAAACTCATACGCCACCAAAAACGTATTGAGTCTGCAGGTGCAGCCCAATCCATCGACCGGTATTTTTGCATTCTCGGGATTGACTGTGGGCCATTTAGCCATATTCAACACCTCGGGAAAAAACATGGTTACAACAAAAGTTGTGCAGGGAAAAACTGTAATTGACCTTTCCGAGCTGCCTGCAGGCATTTACAGGGCCCGATTTGTGGATGAAGCAACCGGGTACGCCACAACAACAGCATTGGTGAAACAGTAACATAAATATACGAAAAAAACATGAGAAAAACAATAGTAGGATTGGTTTTTTGTCTGAGCACAGCCGTTGTTGCCCAACCTCCCTCACGCATCAGTTATCAGATGGTGGTTCGCGATGCTTCACAGCAAATTCTTGCCAACAATTCAATTGGCGTTCAGCTAAGTATTTTGCAGGGTGGTAGTACAGGCAACGCGGTATACAAGGAAACCCATTCCGTAAAAACCAATATAAACGGGCTGGCTACGTTAGAAATTGGTGGTGGAAATGTTATTAGTGGTGTATTTAACAACATCGACTGGGCAAAAGGGCCCTATTTTCTCAAGACTGAAACCGACCTAAAAGGAGGTAATCAATACACCTTGGAAGGCATAGCCCAGCTGCTGAGCGTTCCCTATGCGCTGTATGCAGGCAATGTGAAAGACACCTCCAACACCAATGAATTACAGGTTCTTGAACGCAAAGGCGACACCATTTTTCTAAGCCGTGGCGGATATGTAGTGCTGTCAACAGACAACGACAGCGACCCCGCCAATGAACTTCAGGTTCTATCCGGCAGAAATGATACGGTATTTCTGAGCAAAGGAGGATTTGTGGTTTTGCCTAAAGCCAAGGATGACGACCCTACCAACGAGCTTCAATTGCTGAGCCGAAACCGGGATACCCTCTTTTTAAGTAAGGGTAATTACGTGTTGTTGCCCAAAGAAACAGATGCAGATACCACCAATGAACTTCAGGTAATTAGCCGAAAAAGCGACACCTTATTTCTTAGCAGGGGCGGCTTTGTAGTGTTGCCCAAAATCGACTCAGCAAGCATTGCTAAAATGGGTTTTATCACTTCCAACTCTGTTAAATCAGGGAGTGGTTTTACCCATTTCGTAGGTGAAAAATTTGGGGGTGGAGTTGTATTTCATGTATGGAAAGACACACTGGGCAATGAGCATGGCCTGGTAGTGGGAACCACCTGGCTTTCAAGTTCTGAGGTTTGGAGTAATGTTACCAGCGCCGTTTCCCCATCAGCGAAAAGCTATTCGAACGGCCTGAGCAACTCACTAGCCATAGTGGGTCAATCCGGACACATAAACAGTGCTGCTAAGCTATGCATTGACCTGGTAAGCGGTGGCTTCAGCGACTGGTATCTGCCCGCTGAATATGAACTGCTGTTGTTGTGGCAAAACAACCTTGCTGTTAACAGAACCCTAGCCACCATTTCCGGTGCTAAAACCATGCCCTATGAAACTAGCGTTTGGAGCAGCACAGAAACATCGGGTGGCAGCAGTGCCTATGGCGTAAACTTTGACATTGGAAATGCTACGTTTGGCAGCGGAAAAGGTAACCGCTACTATGTGTGGCCCATTCGTGCCTATTGATAATTCTTAAAGGATAAACCGCAACCTATAATACCGCTGTGCCTTTCAGGGTGGTGGTGCTGGCACTGTGCACCAACACTTTTACCAATTCTCCCTTTTTGAAATGTTCCTTCGGAAAAACCGTTACCACATTCTGGTCATTTCTGCCCATCCACTCCTCGCTGCTGCGCTTGCTTTCCGCCTCTACCAAAACCTCCACTACCTTGCCAATATATTCCAGATTTTTGGCTTTTGACACCTCATTTTGCAGTGCAATGATCTCTTGCAAACGGCGGCCTTTCACGTCTTCAGGAACATCATCGGTGAGTTTTTTAGCAGCCGGTGTACCGGGGCGTTCGCTATATTTATACATGTAGCTGAAATCGAAACGGGCCCATTCCATCAGTGAAAGGGTGTCTTGGTGCTCTTCTTCAGTTTCAGTGCAAAATCCGGCTATGATATCGCAGGATATGCCACAATCCGGCAGGATGGAACGGATCATGCTTACTTTATCCATGTACCATTCCCGGGTGTAGTTGCGGCTCATCACCTCCAGCACACGGCTATTTCCGCTTTGAGCCGGAAGGTGTATGTAGTTGCATACATTTTTATATTTTGCCATGGTATGCACCACCTTTTCCGTGATATCACGCGGGTGGCTGGTGCTGTAGCGTATGCGAAGTTCAGGAACGGCCAGAGCCGTCATTTCCAGCAAATCGGCAAAATCTACCGATTGGGCTTTTTCCTCTTCGGTAAGATGTTTAAATTCTTTTTTGGGCCCACCGCCAAACCAAAGGTAGCTGTCTACATTCTGGCCCAGCAGGGTGATTTCTTTGTAACCGGCAGCCGCCAGTTCGCGGGCTTCCCTTAAAATACTTTCAGGGTCTCGGCTGCGCTCCCGTCCGCGGGTGAAAGGCACCACACAGAAGCTACACATATTGTCGCAACCGCGCATGATGCTGATGAATGCCGTAACCCCATTGCTGTTCAGCCGCACCGGGTTTAAGTCGCCGTAGGTTTCTTCGCGGCTCAGCAGCACGTTGATGGCACGCCCGCCTTCATCCACTTCGGCTACCAGCTTGGGCAGTTCGCGGTAACTATCCGGACCCGCCACCACATCCACCAGCTTTTCCTCCTCCAGCAGCTTATCTTTCAGGCGCTCTGCCATACAGCCCAACACCCCGATGATCAGATCGCGGTTTTGTTTTTTGTTGGCACGCAGGTGTTTAAGTCGCTCACGGATACGCTGTTCAGCATTATCCCTGATGGCACAAGTGTTTAAAAAAATCACATCGGCATCAAACTCGTCCTTGGTGGTGGCAAAACCATGCTCGCCCATGATAGAGGCGATAATTTCACTGTCACTAAAATTCATGGCACAGCCATAACTTTCAATATAGAGTTTTCTTGCGGCGATTTGGGTGGCTGTTTCTGTCACAGACCTGCAAATTTAGTAAATAGATGGGTACCTTGCTTGCTTACCTGTGCCGATATTCCAAGGATTTGTCTTAAACTTGCAGTGCTTTGAAAAGAGTATTGTACTGCCTCCTTGTATGCGCACCCTCCTGGCTTTGGGCACAAAGCAATGACGATAAAGGACAATTCAGTGGGAATCTTTTACTGAATTATCAAAAATATTTGCGAGATGATAAAATTGGTGCAAGCACCAAAGTGTATCAGGAAAATAGCGCCAGTGTGGATGCGTGGCTGTTTATGAATTATCGCATTAAAGGGTATAGTTTCACGGTGAGATATGATGCACTGAACAATTCGCCCTTGCTGAATCCACAAGGATCATTCACCAGTCATGGTATTGGTTTCTGGCAGGCGTCCAAGCAGATTGACAAACTGACGATTACCGCCGGCTCTTTCTATGATCAGCTGGGTTCTGGTATCTTATTTCGTGCCTATGAACAACGTCAGATTGGTATTGATTACGCGCTGCAGGGGGTTAAACTTGAATACGCTTTCAACGACAACTGGAAACTGAAAGGGTTTGGAGGCAATCAGAAGGGTTATCTGGAAAACCGGTTTGGCTACAGCAAGCAGGTAATTGCCGGTGCCAACCTGGAAGGCAACATCAACCTGGGCACTGATGCAAAATTTGGAACACTGCAAATTGGAAGCAGCGCCCTGAACCGCACGCTGGACCGCGGAACCATAGACGGGCTTGTGGCTGAAATTAACACGTACGATATTGATAAACGTTTCATACCCAAATACAATGTTTATGGGTTTAATGGATATTTGACCTACAATTTGGGAAATCTTACCTGGAACGCCGAGGTGAATTACAAAACCCCTGAAGCCATTCGCGATATGAGTAACCGGCTGATATCCTCCGATGGAAAAGTGTATTATACATCACTTAGCTGGGGAAAAAGCGGCATGAAATGGGGTAAACACAAGGCCAGTATCGGATTGAATCTTCAGGCCCGCCATGTAGACAAATTCCCGCTGAGAATCACACCCAACGAACAATTGCTGAATGGGTTGATGTCTTACCTGCCGTCGCTCACACGCCAAAACACTTATCGATTGCTGGCCAGATACAATGCCCCTGCACAGGAATTGGGTGAAAATGGAATACAGGGCGAACTGGATATCAAACCCCGTAAGGGCACCCAGATAACGCTCAACGGAAGTTACGTGCAATCCCTAAAAAATAATGGTAAAAACAACAAGGAGATTGTGCTTTTCAGAGAATACTACGGTGAAATCATCCAGACGCTGAGTAAAAAAGCCAAGCTCAAACTGGGTATGCAAAGCATTCAGTACAACCAGGCGCGTTATGAGCAGGAAAACGCTTATGACGATGTTTTTACCCTCACTCCGTTCGGAGAACTCACCCTAAAACTGCCTAAACACCGCAGTCTACGTATAGAAACGCAATACCTGCATACCGAAAAAGATCAGGGATCGTTTGCCAATCTTATCGCCGAGCTCTACCTCAATCCGGTTTGGTATGTGGGTGCCGGAGACATGGTCAATATTGACCCCCACCGTTATTCAAACATGGTTATTGCCAACGAAGTACTTCACTATCCAATGATTTACATGGGTTATACGAAGGGCAACAGCGTTTACACCATCGGATACCTCAAGCAGCAACAGGGCGTGAACTGCTCGGGCGGTATTTGCCGTCTGGAGCCGGCATTTAGTGGGGTTCGCTTTACGGTGAGTTCGAATTTTTAAGTAGCTATTGGGTTTAATTGTGGATTGGTTTATTGGGTAAAATCGGATTACCAATAAACTATTCAACTAATTAACCATTAAACCAATATACCCGCTACCGTGCTGTATTAATTGTACCCAGTTTAGTCGTTTATTGGTTTATTTGGTTAATGCAAATTACCAATAGACTAATATTCCAGTAAACCAAAATACTATTAAACTAATAAACCAATCAAAAAAAACCCTAAATATCCCACACCCTTGAGCGTCCTTCTTGCTGGTAGCGGCGGATGTTCAGCCAGAATGCGGCAATCAGGTAAAATATAACGGGCGAACCCAGGGTGAGGCAGGAGGTATAGATAAAATACAGGCGTATTCTGCCAGAGGATATACCCAGCTTATCTCCCAAGGTTTCACAAACCCCAAAAGCGCGCTTTTCGATGGTGTATTTTATCCAGCTCATGGTTCAAAAATAGTAATTATGCAGAATACTGTCAAACTGTTCGATACAATATCCCATTACCACAGAGTCAACCTTCTTGTCGCCTGATATGCAAAATAATCTTTTTAATTCCCATTCTGTGGCTATACTGCATGTAGCAATTGATTCAGACATTCCTTTATTTCTGCATGATCCCTCCAAAAAAACCTTCATTATTTTATCATTTTTTAATTGCATATTTCCTTTTTTGTATATACTTTTGGTATATACTTTTTAAATATATGAAAATTATATCCCTAAAAATCGATGAGGATGTGTTTCAGGATACCGAAAACGTGCTTGAGCAACTAAAAAAACCCCGAAACCGCTACATCAACGAGGCCCTGGAATACTATAATCGCATTCAAAAAAGGAAGTTTTTGGCCAAATCCCTCAAAGAAGAGTCGGCCATGGTGGCGGCAGAATCCATGAAAGTGTTGAATGAATTTGAAAATATCGACGCTTATGAAGATTAAAAAGGATGACATTTGGCTTGCCAACCTGGACCCACAGTTTGGAACCAAAGCAGCTAAAACCCGACCGGTACTAATCATTCAGACCAACCTGCTGAACAATATTCATCCCTCTACCCTCATCTGCCCGATTACCACCAATATTAAACCCAGCAGCCAAATTCTGCGGGTGCATATTCGAAAAGGCACGGCAAAAATGAAAGTCAACTGCGATATCATGATTGATCAGCTACGGGCCATCGATAACAGACGACTAATCAAAAAAACCGGACAAATTGGGGAATCTCTTTCCAAAAAAGTGAAAGAAAACCTAAAAATCGTGATGGATCTGGGGAATGATTAACCCATAACCCCGGCAACCTCAACACTATTTCGTAAACTTCCCAAAATCCTTGTGGTGTGCCTCTTCATACAGGCGATCATGCGAAAGGCCTTTGAAATAATCATAGGTGATACGCAATCCTTCTGCACGATCTACATTGGGCTCCCAGGCCAAAATGCTGCGGGCACGGGTGATATCGGGCTGCCGTTGCTTGGGATCGTCCACCGGCAATGGCTTGTAAATGACCTTTTGGGTAGTGCCTGTCAGCTTGATGATTTCTTCGGCAAATTCTGCAATGGTGATTTCATCGGGATTTCCAATATTTACGGGATAAGCATAGTCGCTCAGCAACAGGCGGTATATGCCTTCCACCAGGTCATCCACATAGCAGAAACTGCGGGTCTGGCTACCATCGCCAAAAATGGTTAGGTCTTCGCCACGCAGCGCTTGCCCAATGAACGCAGGCAACACACGGCCATCGTTCAGGCGCATTCTGGGACCATACGTATTGAAAATACGCACTATACGTGTTTCTACACCATGATACGTGTGATAGGCCATGGTAATGGCCTCCTGAAAACGCTTGGCCTCATCATACACACCCCTGGGACCAATGGGGTTTACATTGCCCCAGTAATCCTCATTCTGTGGGTGCACAGTTGGATCGCCATACACTTCGCTGGTAGAAGCCACTAAAATGCGCGCACCCTTACTTTTTGCAAGTCCAAGCAAATTATGCGTGCCCAAAGAGCCCACCTTCAAGGTCTGAATGGGAATCTTTAAATAATCAATCGGGCTGGCCGGACTGGCAAAATGCAGTATATAATCCAGTTGCCCGGGTACATGCACAAATTTGCTTACATCATGGTTGTAAAACTCAAACTGTTCCAGGTGAAATAAGTGTTCAATGTTCCTAAGATCCCCTGTAATCAGGTTATCCATGCCTATAACGTGGTAACCTTCCTTGATGAACCTGTCGCAAAGGTGTGAGCCCAGAAAGCCGGCAGCTCCGGTAATTAAAACCCTTTTCATGACGGATTTACGTCCTCCCTGCCTATGCTGATATAGCGGTAACCGTTTTTGCGCATGGTTTCTGTTTCAAATACGTTTCTGCCGTCAAATATTACCTTGGCTTTCAAAGCCGCCCCTAGTCTGGCAAAATCAGGGGTTCTGAATTCAGGCCATTCTGTGGCAATGATCAGAAAATCGGCGCCCTGCACTGCCTCATAGGGGTTTTCATGGAATTGAATATCGCTGTCCAAAATGGCTTTTACATTCGGCATAGCTTCAGGGTCGTAGGCATTTACCTGCACGCCCATGGCCCTTAGTTCAGATATAATTTCAAGCGCAGGTGCCTCGCGGATATCGTCGGTATTGGGTTTGAAGGCAAGTCCCCAAATTGCTGCGGTTTTGCCTTGCAGCTGATTGCTATATTCCTTGCGGATTTTATCCACCAGCAGACGCTTTTGAGAGGCATTTACCTTTTCAACAGCATTCAGAATTTCAAACGGGTACTGCACTTCTGAGGCAGAATGGATAAGGGCTTTCACGTCCTTTGGGAAGCAAGACCCCCCATAACCGATGCCGGGAAACAAAAAGCGTTTGCCAATGCGATCATCAGAACCAATGCCTTTGCGCACCATATCCACATCGGCACCCAGCAATTCGCAAAGGCGCGATATTTCATTCATGAATGAGATTTTGGTGGCCAGAAAACTATTGGCCGCATATTTGGTGAGTTCCGCACTGCGTGTATCCATAAACAGCACCGGATTGCCCTGGCGCACATAGGGTGCATACAGCTCGTTCATCACGTCACGCGCACGTTGGCTTTCAGCACCAATTACCACGCGGTCGGGCTTCATGAAGTCTTCCACCGCCACACCTTCACGCAGAAATTCGGGGTTTGAAACCACATCAAATTCACCGGTATAATGCTTGGCGATGGCGGCTTTCACCTTGTCAGCGGTACCTACGGGCACAGTGCTTTTATCTACAATTACCTTGTAATCGGTAAGCATCTGCCCCAGCTGATCGGCCACGTGCAGCACATAGCTCAGGTCGGCGCTGCCATCTTCGCCTGGAGGGGTTGGCAATGCCAGAAATATCACCATGGAATCTTTGATAGCTTCCTGCAAACTGGTGGTAAATTTTAGTCTGCCTTCTTTCAGGTTTCGCTTAAAAATCACTTCAAGACCGGGCTCATAAATGGTAATCTGGCCTGCGCTCAATTTTTCTACCTTCTGGGTATCAATGTCTACGCAGATGACGTTATTGCCGGTTTCGGCGAAGCATGTGCCGCTTACCAGGCCCACATATCCGGTTCCTATGACTGCTATGTTCATTTTAAAGTGCTAAAATATTGATTTATAGTGGAAGTAATGTAATCAAGTTGTTCAGAATCCATGTCGGTGCCCATGGGAAGTGCCATGATGCGGTCACACAAATATTCGGTTACCGGCAAGGAAACGTCTTGTCTGTAAGCGTTTTGCCTGTACAGGGGCTGAGGATAATAGATCATGCTGGGAATACCCTTTTCTTTGAGTGCAACCTGAAGTCCGGTGCGCATTTCCGGGGTATCCAGCACAAAGCAATACTGATGAAAAACATGGTTACTACGCTGAGCCCTGGCAGGAATTTGTAATCCGGGCAAATCGCCCAGCGCAGCATCGTAAGTTGCAGCCGCTGCTTGCCTTTCGGCAGTAAATCCGTTCAGGTATCTGAGTTTTACGCGTAAAATCGCTGCCTGCAAGGTATCCAGGCGGCTGTTCATACCAATGATTTCGTGGTAATATTTTACCGATTGTCCATGGTTGGCAATCATTTTGCAACGCTTTGCCAAGACCTCATCACCGGTGATGATGGCGCCACCATCGCCATAGCAGCCCAGGTTTTTGCTGGGGAAAAACGAGGTAGTGCTGATATGCCCTATACTACCGGCCTTTTTAACCCTACCATCGGAAAAAGTATATTCGGCACCAATGGCCTGAGCGTTGTCTTCCAATACATACAAATTATACTTCTCTGCCAGAACCATAATGGTTTCCATGGGTGCAACCTGACCAAACAGATGCACCGGTGCAATTACGCGGGTATTGGGCGTGATGAGGGACTCAATTTGCCCAACATCCATGAGGTACGTTTTGGGGTCCACATCACAGTAAACCGGCTTTAACCCAATCAAATGGCACATTTCGGCTATAGCCGCATAGGAAAAACCGGGGGTAATTACCTCACTACCCTTGGTCAAATCCATGGCCATCAGAGCAATCTGTATGGCATCGGTGCCATTTGCACAGGAAATGGCATAGGTAGTTTCGTGGTATGCTGCCAGTTCTTTTACAAACTCCTTAACGTCCTGTCCGTTGATAAAATCAGTGCGCTCCAAAACATTGGCTATGGCACGATCTATTTCCCCTTTAAAACGCAGATATTGGGCGTTCAGATCAAGCATTTTTACAGGACGCATGCAGATGAGATAGATTTTGGGCAAAGATACGGCCCAACCCCAAATATTATGATGAATGTTAAGGAATGCTTTGGATTGTTAAAGAATTGGAAAAATCCATATAAATAGCCCGTGTTTTCTTGCAATATGCAAACCAAAAAGGTAGATTTGCGGTTATACTAAGCGAAGAAAAAAGAGATGTCTGAAACTGCCAAAATTATTCTTGAAGGAAAAGAGTACGAATTGCCTGTCATCACAGGATCTGAGGGTGAAAAAGCCATCGATATAGCCAAATTAAGGGATCTTACCGGCTATATCACCCTGGATATTGGTTACAAAAACACCGGTGCCACCACCAGCAGCATTACTTTCCTGGATGGTGAACTGGGCATTCTTCGCCACCGCGGATATTCCATTGAAGACCTCGCAGAAAAGGCCAGCTTCCTGGAAGTGGCTTACCTGTTGCTTCACGGCGACCTGCCTAATAAAGCGCAGTTTCATGACTTCGACGAAGCCATACGCGAACACACCCTGGTAAACGAAGGCCTGGAAGGCATGTTTAAGGCATTCCCCACCGGTTCACACCCAATGGGACAACTGAGCAGCATGATTAGCGCACTGAGCTTATTTTACCCAAAGAGCTTAAATCCAAATAGGCCGGAAGATGCCGTTAACAGAACGGTATTGCGCCTATTGGCTAAAATGCCAACCATCTGCGCCATGATCTACAAAAAGCGCAGCGGGCACCCCATCATTTATCCCAAAAACAACCTCGATTACGTAACCAACTACCTGAACATGACCTTTGGTCAGGTAACCATGGACCACTATGCGCCCGACCCTGTGGTGGTGGATGCCATGAATAAGTTGTTGATTCTGCACGCCGACCACGAGCAAAACTGCAGTGCCAGCACCGTGCGTATGGTGGGCAGCAGCCAGGCCAACCTGTATTCCAGCATCGGAGCCGGCATCAACGCCCTGTGGGGGCCCCTGCACGGCGGTGCCAACCAGGAAGTGCTGGAAATGCTGGAACTGATCCGTCAGGATGGCGGCGATGTGCAGAAATGGGTGAACAAAGCCAAAGACAAGAACGACAACTTCCGCTTGATGGGCTTTGGACACCGCGTTTACAAAAACTTTGACCCACGCGCCAAAATCATCAAGAAAACCTGCGATGATGTGCTGAATAAGCTGGGCGTGCACGATCCCGTGTTGGAAATTGCCAAAAAGCTGGAAGAAGCGGCGCTCACCGATCCTTATTTTGTGGAGCGCAAGTTGTATCCCAACGTGGATTTCTACAGCGGCATCATTTATCGTGCCATGGGCTTCCCCACCGATTTCTTCACCGTGCTGTTCGCACTGGGCCGCCTGCCCGGTTGGATCAGCCAGTGGCAGGAAATGCGCAGGGAAAAGCAGCCCATTGCCCGTCCCCGCCAGATTTATGTGGGCGAAGAGCCCAGGCAGTTCAAGTTCATGCAAGACAGAGACTGATTTTAAACCCATTAAAAACCATAGAAAAGGCGGCCAATTGGCGGCCTTTTTTGTGTAAAATCTGTACCTAAATGCTGCCCAAAATCTCCCGACTTTGGGTAGCATTTGGAGAATTATTTTTAAAATATCAAGTTTTAATACTGTAATTTCGTAAAAGGTATTTACCTTCTAATATATGTTTAAAAGCATTGATATCGACAAAGCCAATCTTACCATAATGGGTGTAAAATTTGCTGATTTAAAAACATTGGAAAGTACAGCACATGCTTTGGGCAGTAATATGTTTGAGGGATTTGAACCAACACAAGAATTGGTTCAACTTTATGTAGATTGGAAAACAGGTGTAATATCTGAATCTGACTTGTTGACTAAGTTATACTCCATTTATGGAAAATAACTATCATTATTTAGATCCAGAATTAAAATATACCAATAGAAAGGGATACTACATAATCTAGCCAATATTGAAGATGAAAAAGTACTTATAGCTTTTGAAAGTTTAAAGGTTTCTAAAAGAATTGAAGAATTATTAGAAAACCCTATAGAAATTAAGGACTCAAATTCATTACTGGTAATTCATCATTATTTATTTCAGTATGTTTATGCATGGGCGGGAAAAGTCCGAACTGTTAATATTTACAAGGACGGGAAACCATTTTTTAATGGAGAGCGATTTTCTATGGGTTTTCAATACATAGACACATTGATTAATGACTATCGCAATATAGAAAAGTTGAATAAGGAAGCATTAGCCTCTAAATTATCCGAAATTTTAGATAATATAAACTTTTTGCACCCATTTAGAGAAGGAAATGGACGAACACAAAGAGAATTTTTAAGACTGCTGGCTTTAGAAAAAGGATTAACATTAAACCTCAATCCACCTGATAATAAAGATGTTTATGACAAGTATATGAAAGGCACAATTGAAGGAGACTTAAAAATACTGACAGAATTGATTTTGGAATCAATCAATTTAGAAAACTGAAAATCTAACATACTTGCATAAATAGATTTAACTAAGTATTTATACCCTACTGAATAGTGTTATGCACGTGAAAAGAAAATTGGTAAGCAAACTTAAATAAGGTTCAAATAAATATTTGGGCATAAATTTAAATTGCCATACTACAACTAAACATCTATGTTTGTATGCATGTTTAGGGCAAAAAAGTATTTGCTTTTTTTGTGTATCGTTATTATTTCATTACTGAAAGTAAAGGCACAAAGCAGTTCCAGTGGAGAGGTTTTAACCATAGAGTCTATTGTCAATCAAATACTGGGAATCAACAATCAAATTGAGGGGATAAAAAAACGGCTTCAAGAAAACGAGAAAAAAGTGGGGATTATTAAAAAAAGCATTGCCAATATTCCCTTAGAAATTGCCGACATCGAGGCGGAAAAACAAAAAATGATAGCCGAATGTAGAAATGGTTATTATTGTGATCAATGTAATAATTCTAAATCCGAAATTGAATCTAAAGGAACAGAGACTTTTTCTCAGCATTTGAAACGGGTTTCAGGCCGTGCGGTAGCAATGCCTGAGGATAAAATTAAACAAAAAGAAAAAGCATTTGATGATAGGATTGCTGCAGTAAAAGCTCGGCTTCCGCAACTGCAAGCTTCCAAAATGGAAGAGGAAGACAAATGGGTATTTATCAAGCAAGAGCAATTGGACTTGGAAGAAAAAATTGGGCCGCTTAAACAAAAAATATATGAGCATTGTAGATTATGGAAAGTGGCCAGAGAAAAAGAGCACGATGATTCCTACGCAAAATGGGTGCGGATGGTACTTCCTCCAATCACTGAATCTGTTGTTAATCAATGTCAAACAAAAAAACTGCAAAAAAAACACTCCGATTTTTTGTCAAATGCTGATCAAATGATTTGGAACTTGGGCATTGAATTTGAAAGATCTATCGACAATAAAATTTCACGAACCGGTATTAGTTTAAATGAACAAATCGCAGAAACATGGCGCCTAAAAAAGCAAAAAGAGGACGCACTTCAACAAATTTTACAATTAATTGAACAGCGCAAAAAAGATTCAATCAATTATGTAAACGATTTTAATAAAACGCCTTTGAAAAAAGCCGTAGACTCTTTTAATTTCAGAACCAAAATAACAGATATTGCCTATGAAATAAAATCCAAAAGAGTGGAATACAAAAGGATTGAGGCTGAATGGAATAATGGTAAAATCAAAGAATCTCTCCATAAAGAACAATATCTCACAGATTCCATAAATCTGATTCGTAAAGAAAAATTTTCGAGGGTATTGTCATTCAAAGACCAATTAAAACTAAAAAAATCAAAAGGTGATTCGCTTTTTATTAAAGCCATTTCTGCGATGAAAAAACAGGTTGAAAGGATTGATAGGGAAATTGAACAATCCAAAAAATCACTAATTAATGATGTGGCCTCTTTTAATCAAACTACTTTTATGCAGCAAGAAAAAATTTCCTCCCTTTTAGGAAAAATAGGAATGTATAGCAATTATGGTGTGGTCAAATACCAGGAATGGTCGGTGTTTGAGAATATAAAAACCTCATTAATAGACGCTGCGAACTCTGCTATTGGAAGCGGCAGAATGTTTGAACCCATATTAACCAATAATGTAGACAAGGGATTTGACAGAGGAGCTTGGTCAATGAATGTATTAAATGCCTGCAATGAAGACAAATCAAGCGGTTTTAACACCATGAAAAATGCAGCTGTAACCAGCAGAATGAAGGCTTTGGAGGATAGATTCAAATGAAAAAACATGGCTTTATTTTAATTTTCACCCTTCATTTACAAGGGATTTTTGCCCAGGATACCGCCTACCTAAATATTAGAAATAAATATATGGAAGGCAACTACACCGGTGTAATATCTGAAGGAATGAAACTTATGTTTTCTGAACCCAAAAACCAGGAAAGCTATGTGGTTTTTGGAGCAGCACTGATGCAAATTGGAGAACTGGAAGAAGCCTCTGAGTATATTAAAAAATCCAGGCAATATCCCTGCTCAGATATAGACTTTTGTGCCGATGTTATCGAAAAACAATTAGTGGAAAATAAAACCATTCAAAACGCCTTAGAACAGGGTGTTAAATTATTCAAGGAAGGTAAAGATGACAGCGCTTATTTACTAATGATGAAAGCGTATAGAGATTATCCGGAAAAAGGCCTGGAATGTGCTGTATTGTTGATGGAAAACCTACTGGATAAGAAGCTATATTTAAAAGCAATAGATTTGAATCATTTACTATCAAAAGATAAAAGAGAAGAGGTACAGAAAATGGCCAACACCATAAATACCAAACTCAATTTGCTTCCGGAAGTTACTACTGAAATTCAATATAATAAAAATTATGACAATGCCAGCAGGAATTTTAATTCGGGCAACTACCAAACAGCCCTTTCCTATTATGAGAAATGCCTATCTACATTTCCTGATAAAAATGATGTAAACAACAAAATAAATATTTGTAAGGATTATATTGCTTATACCCACGCTGAAAAAACAAATACCATTAGCGCCCTTGAGGGATATGTTAACGAATACCCCTTTGGTATACACTCAGAAAAAGTAAATAACAAACTTAAAAGTAATTATTTAAGATTTGCCAGAGAATATAAAATTGCTGGTGATTACATTAATGCAACAAATTATTATAACAAATACTTGAATCGCTTTTCATCGGGCGCTGAGACTCAGAATGTTTTACGGGAATTATGCCAGCTAAACTATGAGGCCGGAAATTATTATAAAAACAAAAGGAATTTTGCAACTGCTGCAGAATACTACCAGAACGCCCTAAACTGCAATCATGCTGAAGTGAAAACCAACATGGTTAACAGGATGATATTCAAAGACAAATTACAACGAAAGTCCAATCACATTTCACTTGGCTGGCAAACCAACCCTAATATAGTGTACGGTATTTTTAATAGTTTTCAAAACACTAGAAATTTGGGTTTTAATTATTCTGTGCTCTTGCAAAAGCCGTTTTTAAGCTCCTCTACTTACTGGGAAACAGACAACAATAACACCATTAATTCGTCAAACACATCGATCTACCGCTATTCAGGGAAAAGCGACTATAAGTTGTTTTGTGTTCATGCTGGCATTACCAAACGGATTATACATCCTTTGGCTTTTTACACCAATTTTGGAATTACCCATTTTCAAGAGTATAAAATGTTTTACTGGAAACCGGGTAGCGTGGATTATGACGAGTGGGTAAAAAACAAAGATAAGCGGGTTACTACTCCCTCTGTTGACTTTGGTCTTGAACTGGTGCTTAACCCTATTTGCCTGAGATTTGGATTAACAAAACCATTTAAGAGTGTTCCCTTAGATAAAAGTTATTTACCCAATTTCGCCATTGGTTTTGTATTATAAATATTATACATATTTAATATTGGGAAATTATAAAAAGTTTAATGGGATTATATGAAAAATCCATAATATAAAATACTATAAAAAAATAATAGTTTAAACTCTTGAGATTTCTTTTAACAATAATGACATTTTTATTATGCCATTTCGCTATTGCACAATCTTCCCGCAGCGAACTTGCCCAAAGTAAAATCTATTTTAGGGCCACATACATCGAAAATAAAAATGATATTATAGGGCTACAAACCAGAACTGACCTGGCTGATACAACCATAAATCATGTAATTTACCATAAATTTCAGACAGCTGATTTTACGGATTATGATGGAAATAAAACATTGAACACGTATTATGAATCATTTGCAGACAGCATCTATACATTGCTGGACTATAGGCGAAACACAATTCATAAAATAAATTATCTAATCAATAACGAACAGACAGGTAGCATCTTCGGTAAACAATCCACGATTTTGCTTGAATTTATTGATACACGAAAAAGCTATCCCAGGGATAGTTTGATGCCAACAGTTAAAACACCCAGAAAGTATTACCAGAAAGACAGTGCTGATATTTACCTAATTATTATTCCGGACCTGCAATCGCTGGTTGTAGCAAACAATGGACGGTTCTATACCAAACAGTTAATAGGTGATAATTATAATGCGATTACCAACGGATTTAAAAACAACTATACCGCAACATCCAAATTTGACATTCAGAAAGGCGATGAGGTTCAATTATTTTATCGCAGAAAATGGTATGATGACCAGACAAATCTAGCCGAATATGAAAACAAGCAATTTAAGAACTTTAGGTATATCGGAGATACTATTTTAAAAAACACCCAAGCGATGATTATGGAAACCGAAGGGTACAATTATTTAAGTGGATCTTATGACCCTCCTGAAAATATTTATATATATTTAACCGATAGCGGTTATTACAGCGGTTATCAATTTGTACCTTTTCAAACATATAAAACCGAACTAAAGTTGGTTGAGACCGAACGAGGAAAAGATTTGTTTTTGCAGGGCGTTACGTTTGATACCATTAATGGAAATGCGTATCCCAAAATTGTGCAGGCCCAAAGCGGTCCATACAGACATTACATATTACCTTTTTTTCCGATGCCATTCATTGAATTTGGCAACGTTCAGGGCATCATTACATATACTAAAATTAAAGGCATAGAAAAGGGCCAAAAAAGAGCAAGAACCTATATAACCGACAGAAATAACATCAGGGATATATTTTGCTTGAATAAAAAAGAGATTGGAATAAAGTTGTATTTTACAGAAAAAGCCAAGGTTGAAATACAAATTCAGGATAATGATATAGATAAAACCATTGCAACCATAAAAGCAAAAACAACAAAAGGATTGAATTTATTTAGGGTAAAATCAGATAACTTTATAGAAAACAAACAATATAACATACAGATTAATTACCAGGGCAAAGAAAGTTCCGGCAGCTTTTCACAGGGTTTAAAGTTTAAATAAATCTGCTGCCCGAAGTCTCGCTAACTCGCTACTCGCTATCCGAAGTCTCCTGACTTTGGGTAGCCCCCTAAGGAATACTTGTAATTATTGTAGCCATTGTTTATGTTTGAAAATAATATGCTACAAAACTTCGCCAAGCGCACCCACAATGGCACGATTGGCGAAAGAAAGTTCCGTGTATAGGCGAGTTAGCAACAATTATGGAAGAAATACACCAAAAATATATTGACACTTTTAATAAAGTTGGTTCACGTCTTCTAAACGACTATGGATATAATTTTGAGACATTAACAAATGGAGATTCAACAAACATCATAATTTCAAAAAGTGGACAATCAAATCATTTGCTAACATTTTCTACAAATAGATTAGATTACGACCATGGCGCACTAATTTGTGAATCAAACGATGGCAAATTACACTGGGATAAAATCCGTTTACCAAATCAACTAAGATTAAAAAAAGGCAATATTTATGGTTTTATGGGTGTAAACTTAGAATCAGAAATAAAGAGAATTATTTTGGATTTTAAGAATTACGTTTATTCAAAAGAACAATTAGGAGGAGAACCATTTTTATATTGTTCTCAAGATGCTATTGAATTTAATGTTAGCTGTGAAACAGAAAAACTTAAGAAGTTAAGTTATAAAAAGGTAGAACGTGCCAAAGGAGAAAATTATTCATATTTAAACACTGAAGAAGAAATTTATCAATGTGATGAATGTAAAGGATTTTGGAAAAGATCTTATGATAATTTGAATAGAGAAATTTGGCTAAAAATAGGAGAAGTTTCAGACCAAAAATATTTTGAAAGAAACCAAGAAGATTTCAAAGAAAAGCAATTAAACAACTTTCCTCTTACTTTTTTCAATTTATCAGAAGCAATCGAATGTGGGTTAGAGCTAGAATGCGGAAGATTTAAAAAGATTGACAATTTTCATGGTTTATCATGTGTACCTAAAAATTTGACCAAAATTAAAGATGTATCATTTATTGAAGCGATAGGAAACCATGTCAAAATTGAAATTTACCAATGCTCAAAATGTTCAACATATTATAAAATAAGAGAGGAATATGACTCTCACCACGGTGTAAATAAAATATGCGTAAGGATTAACGAGCAAATTGATTTACTCTTTGGTGAAATATTAGAATTTAAGGAATCAGAATTATCTGAGACGGCAGTTGAAAAGAAAATAACTGTTGCTAACAGCACCTTGCCAAAAGCGGGGCGGTCGTGGTGGCAGAAACTTTTCGGCTCCGAATAAACTTTAGTGGTAGCTTGACAGATGGTGCTCCGAAAGCCCCGCCTTCGGCAAGCTGCAAAACGTTAGTGGCAAGCATAACACACCACAATCAGACACAATGAGACTGTTAAATAGCGAAGAACAAGATTTTTGCAGACGTATCCTTGAAGGAGATGGAGACAATAATTATTTAGGTAATATAATTGACGACAAACTTTGGGGTGTAAGAATTTCAATTACCCGCAATCCTCAAAATGTTGACCTACTTTTTACTATTCAAAATGCTCAACCGACTGACGAAGAACTTGAAATGACAATTCAACGAAGTAAAGAAATTTCTTACCTCATTTTGAACGTTGTGAACTTGCTGAAAATGTTAGAGAAGGATAATTATATTATGCTTCTTCAAAGAGCAACGACAATCCCAAATCATTCTGCTTTTGGGCAAGGTGTGGTTAATCTCCCTTCAATTTCAAGTAATTTTTCAGACCCGACAATCTCAAAATTGCTTATTGATTTTGTAGACAAGGAAATTTTTGTAACAGAAGAGTTTCGACAATTTTGCCAAAACAAATTCATACCAAGAGACGAAAGAAGATTTAGGAAACAAAGCAGAAACCAATGGATTGCAATTGGTGTCGCATTATTTGCAGCACTTACAAATTTTGTTTTTAATACTTTAACTAAACTTTCTGATGGGACAAAAATTAAACAAGAACAGGTTAATACTATTCGTGAAGATTTAAAAGCAATCAATTCAAATCTTGACAGTATTGGCACGCAAACAAAAATAGTAAGTGAAAAAATACTTGAAGAAATGAAAAAGAAAAATGAAGTTCAACCCAAAGTCAAGTCAGCAAAGAAATGATGATTGATATTACATTTAATGTTTACTCAGATGCAAATGGTGGCGACCCGGACAGCACAAGTCCAACACTTCGCTCCTACCATAAAATGTTATGGAGTAAAAAATTACCAAACGGAGAACTCTTTGAATTGACAGACAAAAAAAGCGGAACATATTTATATCATAAATCAGGACTTGGAGAATATTTATTAGGAAGTGATGCAATTACACATTCATATAGAAATCATAAACGCAAAACTTGGCTGACACAACAAATCCAATACGAAGTTCAAGAACTCTTTGACACGGGTTCGACAATTGGAGCATACACACTTTTTCCAAACAACCGTGCTGACAAACAACACACAATAAATCAAGCTCGTGGAGTTAACAGCTTCATAGACGACAGGTTTGACCTAACTTTGGAATGTATCAGACTTTTTTACGCAGGACAACAAAGCCCACTTTACGACACATTTAAACGTTACAAAGACTTCTTCGACTTGTTCGAGAATTTTAAAGGTTACATTGACTTCTTTTTACTCAACGACCTAGTTGACGAGAATGAAAATATTAAGTTTTACTTGCCGTTTGACAATTTTAAAACAAGACCAGCATTTGCAGATATTGAAGAATATTTGACTTACAAAAAAGGAGTAATAGACTTCATAAAAGCACGTAACAAACGAATTGACAACTATGCTAACCAACAGACGACAGGACAGAATGCCAGCCACTAACAGGCGTTTGGCTCAATGGCGGGTTCAGTGGTTAATTGAACATTCTACCTCGCATCAACTTTTGTGCTATGTTGACAATTTAGTGCTCCGAAATCCGCTTCTTCGCAAAGCCCCAAAACGTTATGGTGCATGAAAAATGAATGATTAGAGTTTATGAATAAAAATATTTTGATAATAATTCTTGGGTTAATAATAGTTGGATTAATCCGCTATCCGAAGTCACCCGACTTTGGGTAGCCCATTTCAAACTACTGATATTTTTTAAATACCCTCACCCGTTCAGCAAGGCCTTCACCTTTTCGCTGATGAGTTTGCCATCGGCCTTACCGGCCATGGCCTTCATGGCCAAGGGCATTACCTTGCCCAGGTCTTTCATGCCCTCAGCACCGGTTTCAGCCATAATGGCGCGGATGTTGGCCTCTATTTCAGCCTCGCCCAGTTGGGCAGGTAAAAAGGTTTCAATGATAAGCAACTCCTCTTTTTCTTTATCGGCCAAATCCTGACGGCCTTCTTTTTCAAAAATCTCAATGCTGTCCTTGCGCTGTTTGGCCATTTTTTGCAGGGCTTTTACCCTGTCGTCATCACTAACAGTTCCGCCCGCCGTGTCCAGCAGCAAAAATGCACTTTTTATGTTTCTCAACGCCCTCAAACGGACTTCGTCGCGGGCTTTCATCGCCTCTTTAATGCCTTCATTGATTTGTTCTGCCAGGTTCATACTGCAAATTTAACATAGATTTACCGAATGCAACATCAACAAGCATCAAGCCAAATTTAAAAATATTAATTACATATAATTTTCACCGCTATTTACGTTACTGCATAAATGCGCTACATTAAACTGCTGATATTATCCTTGTTTCTCCTTCCCTTGCTGCAGGGTTGTGGCATTTATAATTATCACAAATCCAAAAAACTGAAGAATGAACTGGCTATTGAGCAAAAAAGAAATGTGCGGCTACTGAAAAAACGGGATACTGAATTACGAAAACTTGATGCCATGAGAGACAGTATTCGTGTTTATAAGAATTTTTATAATGTTAAAAAACCATGAGATATTTATTTTTTTATGCCATTATCATTTTAATATTTTCGCACTGTGTGAGCAAACAGGAACTATTGGTTATTCAGCATCAGGTGGATGAAATAAAAGAGGAAAACAACTGGATTAAAAAACAAACCAAGTGGTATTTAGATTCACAAAGAATATTAAAGGACACCCTCATTAAATTAAAATCCTACACAGACAGGTTATCCTACAAGCAAAAGACTGAGGTTTTTCAGCAACATTTCATTTCTGATTCCATGAAAATAGAGCGCTGCTCATTTGCAACCCGCGATGAAAAAGATACGTATCATTATTTGAATTATGCCAGAACCAAACCCCGTGAATTCTGCGAAAAATTTGTAATCCCCTACTGGGATAAAAAAAACAGCTACCACAATTCCCTGGTAAAAACCATGATGAAAATGGAACCGGTGAACCCCATTTTCCCTGATTTTCAATGCTATCAGTCGGCCTGGTGCCATGCACTCAAATCCGGCAAAACCGGCTATATTGGCCATTCTCGCAACAAGGACCCTCAAACAGGAAGCAGATGCAATAGCTATTTTATGGGAGAATGTTGTGCCTATGGCAGCAGCGATGGGTTGGGTATTATTTTAATGCTGTTGATTGACGATGGCGTTCCCAGTCTGGGACACCGGAATATTTGCCTCTCATCGGGCTACCGTGTGGTAGGTATATCCATACAGCCGCACAGCTCCTACCGGCATAACTGTGTGCTGGATTTTATGTAATCAACACTCCCTTTTCGAACATGCTGCTCTGTTCCTATCTTTGCAGCAATGCGCATTTCCTATTCCTGGTTGAGTGACTTTCTGGGCAATGACCTTACCGCTGCTGAAATAGCAGAGCGCTTAAGCGTTTCAGGGTTGGAAGTGGAACACATTGAAAATACCGATTCCATACCCGGCGGATTGCGTGGATTTGTGATTGGGCATGTGCTCACCTGCGAAAAACACCCCAACGCAGACAAGCTGCACGTTACCACCGTAGACATAGGAACAGGCGAGGCCCAGCCCATTGTTTGTGGCGCTCCCAATGTGGCTGCCGGACAAAAAGTAATCGTGGCGCTGCCGGGAACGGAAGTGACCGTGCCCGGTAAAGGCACTTTTACCATTGGCGAGGCCAAAATACGAGGCGAAATCAGCCGCGGCATGATTTGTGCCGATGATGAGTGCGGATTGGGTAGTTCGCATGACGGCATTCGCGTGTTGCCCGCAGATGCGCCCACAGGCATGCCTGCAGCCCAATATTTCAAGGTGGTATCCGACACCGTGCTGGAAATTGGCCTTACCGCAAACCGCGGCGATGCCGCATCGCACCTGGGTGTGGCTCGGGATGTGGCTGCCCTATACAACAAAGAAATCCAAATGCCGGATGCCGCCGATTTTAAAGGTGCTGCAGCCAAAACAAACATCGCAATTACCGATGCCGACCTGTGCAAACGCTATGTAGCACTGGAAATTTCAGGCATTCAGGTGGTGCCTTCCCCCGAATGGATGCAAAACCGCCTGCGCAGCATCGGCATTGAGCCCATTAACCATGTGGTGGATTGTACCAACTATGTGCTGCATGAACTGGGACAACCCCTCCACGCATTTGATTTACATGCCCTCAAAGGCAATCAAATTCATGTGCGCATGGCAAAACAGGGAGAAACCCTGGTTACGCTCGACAAGCAATCTAGAACGTTGGGTGAGAATGACCTGGTTATTGCCGATGCATCCGGTCCTGTGGCCCTGGCCGGTGTATTTGGCGGACTGGAAAGCGGTGTAACGAACCAAACGGTTGACATCCTGCTGGAAAGTGCCTGTTTTCACCCGGGAAAAGTGAGAAAAACCGCCAGAAAGCATGTGTTGAATACCGATGCCTCTTTCCGCTTCGAGCGGGGCACTGACGTGGAAATGTGTCTGAACGCCGCACTGCGTGCAGCCGCCCTCATCATGGAAACTGCAGGCGGAAGCATCACAGGCCTTACCGACCTTTATCCTTCACCCTACAAACCGCTGCAGCTTGCGCTGGATTTGAACAAAGTACGCGGCTTTGCCGGCGTAGATATTGACAATGCTACCTGCTCACAGATTCTTACGGACCTGGGCTTTACGGTAACTGCCCTTACTGACGACGCACTACAGGTGGGCGTTCCATCCTGGCGCAACGATGTTGGGCAGCCTGTAGACCTGATTGAGGAAATCATGCGCATTTACGGGTTCGACCAGGTTCCGCTAAAAGGCAATATGCAGGTTTCGCTCGGCGGATTTGGCGGCAACCAGAATCGACTGCTGAAAAACCGCGCAGGCAAAGCACTTCAGGCCCATGGTTTTTATGAAATCATCAACAATAGCCTGGGTGCTGAATCCGTGCACAGGGCGTTTATCGACGCACCCGCCATGCTCAGCAATCCGCTGAGCGCTGATATGGCTGTGATGCGCGCCTCTTTGCTGCCAGGCATGTTGCTGGCTGCACAATACAACCGCAACCGCAAAAACACGGATGTAAAGTTCTATGAATTTGGCAGGGTTTATCAGAGCCAGAATGGGGCATTTCAGGAAACCGAAATGCTGGGACTGCTGATGATGGGCAATGACAGTGCGGAAAGCTGGCGTAAAAAACCCACAATACTGGATTACTACCACATCAAAGAAGCCACACAACTGGTGATGCAATCTGTAGGCGCGCGTTTGAACGACGGCAACTGGAAAATCAGCCGTGTGGAAGGGAAAACGATGCAGTCTTATGACCTGGAAGGCAATGTTTGGTATGCCGAAATTGCCTGGGAAACGATCAAAGCGGGCATTAATACCGGAGGATTCAAGGTGGTTGAACCCCCTCGTTTTCCCAGAATGCGCAGGGATTTGAGTCTGGTAGTGGACAGCAGTGTCCCTTACGCAGAATTGGAAAAAATAGCCGTTTCACAAAATATTGCTATCTTGCAGGAAATGAATGTGTTTGATGTGTTTGAAGGTAAACCCCTGGAGGCAGGCAAAAAAGCCATCGCCATTTCATTTTTGCTGGGTGTAGCAGACAGAACCCTCACCGACACAGAGGCAGATGCTGCCATGGGCACATTGATGAATGCATTTGAAAACCGCGCCGGAGCGCACATTAGAAAGTAAGTCATGCAAAATCTCACAGCCAGACTCTCGGAAATTCGCATTAAGGTTGAAAAACTGATACAGGAAAACCAATTGCTAAAAAACGAGAATGAATCCATGCGCGATCGCATTGAGGGGCTGGAAAGAACGGTAGAATTGCAAAAAAATACCTTGTCGGAGCTTACAGAACAAAATAAATTGATTAAACTTGCAAAGAATTTAGCCCCGGAAGATTCAGATACCGAAGAAATGAAAAACAAGGTGAACGAATTGATAAGGGAAATTGACAGGTGTATTGATCTGTTAAACGAATAAAACGTTAGAGTGCGACCTGAAGAAAAAATTCCAGTACGCGTTGCCATAGCAGGGAAAGTCCTGCCACTAAGAGTGGCGCCACGTGATGAAGAATTTGTAAAAACAGCCGCACGGATGCTGAATAATCGCATGGAAGACTTCAGGGCCTTTCATGCAGGAGATGAAACCGACCGCCTGGCATGGGCGGCACTGGACTTTACCGGAGACCTGTTGCGCCTAAGAGCGGAAAGACAGGAAGAAAATCCGGCGTGGGAACAGGATTTGCAACACATTGAGCAACTGTTGCATGGGTATTGATCCAACCATCCGTTTTATTTGATTAATGCGTTCGATTCACCTTCACCAAAACAAAAAAGAAGGAGAAAAAACACATGGAAATCGTAGTATTCAGCCTTGCCGGCATTTTAATCGGACTGGCTCTTGGATATGTCGTATTTGTTTCGCTGAGACGAAAACAAATTGAAGCCGAGCGCAAATCACTGATTGAAGAAGCCAAACTGCAGGGAGAAAATTTAAAAAAGGACCGGATTTTAGAGGCCAAGGAAAAGTACATGAGCCTGAAGTCCGAGCATGAAAAAGAAATCAACCGCCGCAACAATGAGATGGCCAATGCCGAAAACCGCATTCGCCAGAAAGAGCAGAGCTGGGATCAGAAACTTCAGAACGTGAAGCAGAAAGAAGATGAGCTATCCAAGGCCCGCGAGACTTTTGAAGCGCAAATGGAAGGGCTGAAAACCAAACAGCGTGAAGTAGAGGCCATGCGCGAACAACAGCTGCAGCAACTGGAAAAAATTGCCGGTTTGAGTGCCGCCGATGCCAAAGAACAAATGCTGGAAAACATCCGCATCAAATCCCACACTGAAGGGCTGGCCATTGCCAAAAACATTGTAGAGGAGGCTAAGCTCAGCGCCACCCGCGATGCCAAGCGCATTGTACTGCAAACCATTCAGCGTACTGCTGCAGAAACCGCCATAGACAATACTGTTACCTCATTCCCGCTGGAAAACGATGACGTTAAAGGTCGAATCATTGGCCGTGAGGGCAGAAACATTAAGGCGTTTGAAGCGGCTACAGGCGTAGAAATCCTGATTGATGACACCCCCGAAACCATTGTACTAAGCTGTTATGACCCCATTCGCAGGGAGATTGCACGCGTTTCATTGGAGCGACTGATTAAGGACGGCCGTATCCACCCCGCCCGCATTGAGGAAGTGGTGGAGAAAACCAAAAAGCAAATTGAGGAAGAAGTGGTAGAATGGGGCGAAAGAACGGTGGTAGACCTCGGTATTACCGGCCTGCACCCCGAGCTGATTCGCTATGTGGGCAGAATGCGCTTCCGTAGTAGCTTTGGTCAGAACCTGCTGAAACACAGCCGCGAAGTGGCCCGTTTGTGCGCCACCATGGCTGCCGAAATGGGTCTGAACGTGAAACTGGCCAAAAGGGCCGGTCTGCTCCACGATATTGGCAAAGTGCCCGATACCGACGAGGAGACACCACACGCGTTGCTGGGTATGAAACTGTGCGAAAAGTATGGTGAACACCCCGAAGTAATCAATGCAGTAGGTGCCCACCACGATGAAATTGAGATGACCAGTCTCCTGAGCCCTGTCATTCAGGCCTGTGATGCTATTTCGGGCTCAAGGCCGGGTGCACGACGCGGTGATGAGCAATACGTGCAGCGTATTAAAGACATGGAAACCATGGCTTTGGGCTACCCCGGTGTAGAAAAGGCATTCGCCATCCAAGCGGGCCGCGAACTGCGCATTATCATGAGTGCTGAAAAAAGTACCGATGACCAGGCCGATGTGTTGGCATTTGAAATCAGCAATCGCATTATGACTGAGATGCGATATCCCGGACAGGTGAAAATAACTGTTATCAGGGAAAAAAGAAGTGTTGGCGTAGCCAAATAAAATAGTCTGTCTGTTTTTAAAACAAAAAAGAGGCCCCTGTGGCCTCTTTTTTGTTGTTTAAGCCACCCTCAAAACATGTTGATTGAATTCATCTGCGGGCTCAAGGGTGTCAAAATCACTACGGATGGGACGAATCAAGGCACATCCATTTTTATAAATAATTCTTGGGTTGCGAAATCGGTAATTATCCAGATTGAAACGATACAGGCGCAGCGCATGCGGGGGAATAGCATTGGGCGTGCACAGATAATGATAATGGGGTACTTGAAGGTATTGGCTGTCGCGTTCCATTCCCGGATCCAGATACCAGGTAAAACCACAAAAGCGGGTGTCAATGCGCCAAAAAGCATAGTCATCAAACTGGGCACCATCATCACGTAGATTATGATAAAACCAATCTACACGATCTACAAAGTAAGGATACATAAAATCGAAGGATGGTAAGGCATGGTGGGCATAAACAGCACCCCACAGCGGTAAGGTTATCCCCTGACGGGTAATGAGCAAGTTGGTTTCTTTTTGGTTATAAGTGACATGCCAAAGGAAACGTTCGTTTTTAACCGGGTTTTTAAGGGTAACGCTGCGCTTAAACAGCGGAACATAAATAGAAGGATGGGTTTTCATGATGTAATGGGATTAATAAAGTCGGAAACGGGGTGATAAAAATGATAAATACGCACCCTGCAATCCCTTGCTGTTACGGTGCTCCCTGTCAAAGAACGAACCCCGGGCCTGAGCCACGGTTTCCGGTGATAGGGAGGTGTAACTATACTACATCATGATTACGAATATAGCAAAAAGATTTTACAATTCCAAATAAAAGTGTTGGATCCCTACTTAATAATTAACCGACAAGGTTTGCATTATTAAACAATCCACACTACCTTTGCACTCCCAAAATTGTCCGATGGTGTAACTGGCAACACGTCTGGTTTTGGTTCAGAAGAGTCTAGGTTCGAGCCCTAGTCGGACAACAAAACGCTGATTTGATGATATCTGTGCTGTACTTTTGTAGGGCACCGAGACAGTAAAATACAGAGATTATGTCATCACTACTAAACACCGTAAAAATCTTCGCTGGCAGTGCATCTGCCTCACTTACCAAAGGAATTTGCGATTACTATGGCCTGGAACCGGGCGATTTGGTTGTCAACCGCTTCAGTGATGGAGAATTCCAGCCCGTTTTCAATGAAAGTGTTAGGGGTTGTGATGTTTTTGTAATTCAGAGCACATTTCCTCCTACCGACAATCTCATGGAATTGCTGATGACCATTGATGCTGCAAAAAGAGCCAGCGCCAATTACATCACTGCGGTAATTCCATATTATGGATTTGCAAGGCAAGACCGTAAAGACAAGCCCCGCGTGTCGATTGCATCCAAAATGATTGCTGACCTGCTGAGCACTGCCGGTGCAAACCGTGTGATGACGATGGAGTTACACGCCCCCCAAATACAGGGTTTCTTTAATGTACCGGTGGATCACCTGGAAGGATCTATCATTTTTGTTCCTTACATACGCAGCCTGCCTCAGGATAACCTGGTCATTGCCGCACCCGATGTGGGAGCGAGTAATAGAATACGCGAAGTGGCCAAAGCCCTCAATCTTCCCATGGTTATCTGCGATAAAGAGCGAAAGAAGGCCAATGAAATCGCTAACATGACCGTCATCGGTGACGTTCAGGATAAGGACGTTGTGTTGATTGATGACATCATCGATACCGGCGGTACCCTTTGCAAATCGTCAGCCATGCTGATGGAAAAAGGGGCACGCAGCGTAAGAGCCCTGTGCTGTCACCCGGTCCTTAGCGGAAAAGCATACGAAAATATCGCCAACAGCGTGCTCACTGAGCTGGTAGTGACTGATACCATTCCCTTAAAGCAACATTCAGACAAAATCAAGGTGCTATCCGTAGCCCCCCTGTTTGCACGCGCTATCCGCAATGTGCATGAAAACGGCAGCATCAGCTCACTATTTAAGCAGATTCACAACAGTCAAACCAACCTAGACTTAAAAAGCAATTAAACAATAACAAATAAGCGTAACTACTGAATATGAAAACCATTTTGTTCAAAGCAGAAAAAAGAGAAGGCAGCGGCACTTCGAATGCCAAAAGCCTTAGAAATGCGGGTAAAGTGCCATGTGTAATGTATGGTGCAGGAGAAAATCTGCATTTTACCATTTATGAATCCGACTTCAAAAACCTGGTGTACACACCCAATGTTTACAAGGTAAGAATTGACCTGGAAGGAAAATCTTACGATGCCATTTTGCAGGATCTACAATTCCATGCTGTGTCTGAAGCCATTATCCACGCCGACTTTATGGCGGTGGATGCTTCTCGCGCCGTGGTGATGGAAATTCCGGTAAGGGTTGTGGGCAATTCTCCCGGTGTCCGCGCCGGTGGTAAGCTGGTTAAGAAAATCAACCGCCTTCGTGTGCGTGGTTTTGTGAAAAACCTGCCCGATTATATCGACGTAAACATCGATACGCTTGAAATTGGACAGAGCGTTAAAGTGAAAAACGTAACCCCAGGAAACTATGAGATTCTGGACGCTAAAGAAAATGCGATTGTGAGCTGTAAAACCACAAGGGCATTGATGCAGGCAGCAGCAGAAAGCGGCAAATAATTTTTTTACTAATTACAAAAAACCCCGGCCTTCACCGGGGTTTTTTTATGAGGATTTCGGCTGTTTAAAACAGCCATCCAACACGCACACTGCCCAACTGTCCGAATGTGGACAGTGACGTGTAAATCCCTCCGGGATTAACCGTTTTAATGGTAGATCCATTGCTTCCGGATGTTGTTTCAGTATCGTCCTGAATTTGGGTAATGAGGGTTAATGGATGATAAATAGCACCAACATATAACCCTTTAGCAACCCAAAAATCAAATCCAATGGTTGCCCTTATTCCCGCCTGCACGGACTGGGCATCTCGCTCATAGCTATAATTTTTAATATATCCATTGTTGTTTGCATCATCCCCCTCCTGGTGGGAGCCATCTGCACCGACCAATACATCAGCCCCGATAAAGGGACTGAGTCGCGAGGTTCCGGAAAAATGTTTTTGAATGCCCAGTGAAAGTTCAGCATATCGGCTGCGGCTGGTAAACGAGCCCTCTTCTCCTGTACCATCTGCATTTTCTGCAAAATTATCAATGTCTTGTGCGTAGGAAGCCCCCAATCCCAATACCAAAGCCAGGTCTGTTTTAACAAAATAGCGGCCATTAATGCCAAATGTGTTGACGGTATTGCCCCCATTACCAAGCGATATACCCAGCTCGGTGGTAATACTTTTTTCTTCGGGCTTTTGGGCATGCAAGCCCAGTGCCATTAGGCAAACTGCCATAATCCATGTTCTTTTCATAGGTGTTTTTATTTTCAAACTTAGCCCGATTCTATACCCTCAACCCTGACAAAAAACAGCGGTTGGATTGTTTCAAATCCCTGTTGAGATTGTTTTTAATGATTTTGATTGGGCAATAAAGACATCAACCGCGTAATTTGCACCTAACATATTCTGAAACCAGCCATCATTTATATCCCCAATCCCCACCCCCGCATTCGATATGCCGCTGAGGAGATTTTCGAACATAGGGCGGGACTATCGGTAACATACACGGATAATGTATCGGAATATGTTGCGTCTGACGCTCATTTCAAGTTTCACTATTCAATAGAAAATGTACCCGGCATTGCATTATTCCGGTCTGGTTTTTTAGACGAGGGCGGTATTCAGAATGACTTTACGCCGAATTGCTGCCACATAGATGGGATGTTTTGCCTTTTTCCGGATGAATCAAAACTACAATTTGATGTATTGGCCATGGTATTCTGGTGCCTTTCAAGGTATGAGGAATATCAGTCTTTTAAGCCGGACAACCACGGTCGTTTTCCTGCTGCGGCATCATTACTAAAACAGCAGGGGGTTCTAGAAGAACCGGTGTGTGATATTGCGATAAACACCCTCTTTAAAGCATGGAATCTGCCGGTGTTAAAACACTGTAACATTACCCCCACCCTGGATATTGACATTGCATTTGCCCATGCCGGAAGGAGCTGGTTACGCACGTTGGGTGCTGCAATAAGAAGTCCTCTGGGTTTATCGAAACGGCTAAAAAGTATGATTAATCCGGGGGCAGACCCCAACAATTCTTATGCCTACGTTCAGCGTTTGGTAGAGAACCACCCCAAAACACGGATTTTCTGGCATTGCGGGATGCAGACCAACCATTACGACAAACAGGTGAATCTGGATTACAAACCCTTTCAGGAAGCGTTAAGAAACATGGATAAATTCGCGCGTTGTGGCCTACATCCAAGCTTTGCTGCATACAATGACGAAAATGCATTGCTGAAGGAAAAACAATACCTGGAACACATCCTAAACCGGGCAGTTACCGACAGCCGTATGCATTTCATTATGCTGTCGTTGCCGGATACCTATCGCAGTCTGCTGAATGCCGGCATCACCGATGAATACACCATGGGCTATCCGGATACTCCGGGTTTCAGGGCCGGCACCTCACAATCATTTTTCTGGTACGATCTATTTGCCGAAGAAGCCACCTCACTCAAAATTCACCCATTCTGCATTATGGAGGCTAGCTGCAAACACTACCTGCAATACTCCCCGGCAGAGGCGATAGAGGCCGGAAACAAAATCAAGGAAGGATTGCGCGAAACAGGGGGGGATTTTTGTTTTATTTTTCACAATGAGTCGCTGGGTTCACAAGCAGCGTGGAATGGTTGGAACAGCGTTTTTGAAGCATGGCTGGCATAAAATACATCAAGCACAAGGATATTGATATGGTTGCATGGGACCGATGCATTGCCGCATGCCATCGACCATTGGTTTATGCGGAATCGGTTTACCTTAATGCGATCTGTGAACAGGGCTGGGATGCACTGGTTTACGGCGATTATGAAGCGGTGTTCCCCTTGCCTGTTAAAAGCCGGTGGGGCCTATCCGTGGTATATCAGCCGTTTTTTTGTCAGCAGCTCGGTTTGTTTGCCACCAATGATTTTCATCTCGGATATTCAGATTTTATAAAGGCAATTCCCCGCAAGTTTATTCGGGTAGGCCTGAATCTTAACCCATCCTTTGCATTACCTAGCTATGTAGGACAGCGTTGCAATTTATTGCTGGACCTAAAACCCTCCTATGATCAGATAAAAAAAGGATACAATGCCGATGCACGAAAAAATCTGCGCAAGTGCAGCGAAGCAGCGGTTACGGTGGAAACATGTGATGATTTTGAATCTGCTGTTTCGTTGTATAAAGAGGTTTGGGGGTCGATTAATGGCGTTTTGAGGGAGAACCATTATCGGGCATTTGAAAATGCATGTAAAGAGCTAAAAACAAGCTCTAAGGCCATTTGTCTGCGCGCTATGCATCATTCAAATACGGTGGCTTATGCCATTTTTCTTTATTCCCCGCATTACACGCATTATGTGTGTGGCGCGCCCACTGCAGAAGGCCGAAAACTGGGGGTGATGCACACCATCATTGATTATGTTGCCAAAAAATATGCCGGTTCAACCTTGCATCTTGATTTTGAGGGCTCAGAAATAACGGATGTGGCCACATTTTACCGAAAATTTGGTGCAGTAGAGGAAAAATATGGGGGTTTCGAACGAAAATTCTGGTTTTAAATGCTTGGAAGCTATGAGAATTCCATAAAAAAACCTACACAAAATACCCATTCATAAAATCTGCCCATCCTTACCTATTTTTGCAACCTTATGCAATTTGAGCTTACCGAAGAACATTTGGCGGTGCAGCAAGCTGCCCGCGATTTTGCCCAAACCGAACTCCTTCCCGGAGTAATAGAAAGAGACGAGCACCAGAAATTTCCTGCAGAGCAGGTAAAAAAGCTGGGAGAACTCGGCTTTATGGGAATGATGGTGGACCCTAAATATGGTGGTTCTGGTATGGATACCATCAGCTATGTATTGGCGATGGAAGAAATTTCCAAGGTAGATGCTTCCTGTTCTGTTGTAATGAGCGTAAATAACAGTCTGGTATGCTGGGGTTTGGAAACTTTCGGCAATGAAGAGCAAAAGCAAAAATACCTGGTTCCACTGGCAAAAGGCGAGATTATCGGAGCATTTCTGCTGAGCGAACCTGAAGCCGGAAGCGATGCCACCAGTCAGCGCACTACTGCAGAGGACAAAGGCGATCACTATTTGCTCAATGGTACGAAAAACTGGATTACCAATGGCAATAGCGCCAGTGTTTACCTGGTAATGGCACAAACAGATGCGGCCAAAGGCCACAAAGGCATCAATGCATTAATCGTTGAAAAAAACAGCCCCGGTGTTACCGTAGGTAAAAAAGAAGATAAGCTGGGCATACGCGGTAGCGACACGCATTCCATCATGTTTCAGGATGTGAAGGTTCCTAAGGAAAACCGTATTGGTGAAGATGGTTTTGGTTTTAAGTTTGCTATGAAAACCCTTACCGGTGGACGAATTGGTATTGCGGCACAAGCGCTGGGTATTGCAAGCGGTGCTTATGAGTTGTCGTTGAAGTATTCCAAAGAACGCAAAGCGTTTGGAACGGAAATTATGAATCATCAGGCCATTGCATTTAAGTTGGCAGATATGGCAACGGAAATTGAGGCTGCGCGTTTACTGTGTTTGAAAGCTGCCTGGCTAAAAGACCAGCACATGGATTATGGAAGAGCCAGTTCTATGGCTAAGTTATTTGCAAGTGAAACAGCCATGAAAACAACCGTAGAAGCGGTTCAGATACACGGTGGATATGGATATGTGAAAGAATACCATGTAGAGCGCCTGATGCGCGATGCCAAGATTACGCAGATATACGAGGGCACCAGTGAGGTACAACGCGTGGTAATAAGCAGGGATGTATTGAAGGATTAATATAACGCAACAGCTGAATTCAATCTGTTTGTTGCATCCATACAATAAAAAGGGCCGTCAATGACGGCCCTTTTTATTATGTTAATTGATAATCTTCCTTACTGAGGGAAGAGTTCCAGTGCATCGAACAATGATCCGGCAGCAGGAGCATTTTTATTTGCATTGATTTCTTCCTGAGGTACCAGGAAGCGCTGTGGCAACTGAGTGCCCTTGTTAGGAACCAAACCAATCAGGTTTTTGGTTCTGCGCAAGTCGCACCAAGGCTCAATTTGTCCATACAAAGAAGTGTACTTCTCTACCAGTATTTCCTTTAACATAGCATCATTTGCATCTGTTGAGGGCACACCCACTTTGGTGCCGTCAACCATGTTTCCGGGGCCAAAATCACCCACAACATAATCATCATACTGGCCGCCCAAATCAGTTGCGTTTTGGGAACGAACATTGTTCAGGTGTGTAAGTGCTGTTGGCAAGTCATTGCCACGGATTGCGCATTCTGCGAGAATCAACTGGTTCTCCACGTAAGAAACGATGGGGAAGTTATTATTTGCAGCAAAAATCCCATCATCAAAGTTTGGGTCCAGCGGTGTGTAGTAATCTTCAAGGAAGTAATAGGAAAAACGAGAAGATTCATCGGTTTTCGCATTGTTGCGGAAGAAAGTCGAGGAATCAAGCAGTTTTTGCATGTGTGAACCGCTGGCAGAAATATAGCCGGCACGGTTCCAATCTAGAAAGTCGTAATATAGGTTCCATGCACCCGGGGAGATCTGACTGTGGTTAGCCAACAGGTCCTTACCGGCAGCAATTCCATTAGTGGCAGCAGCAGTAGCGTTAGTGTAATCACCCATGCGCAGGTATGCACGAGCTTTCAAAGTATTGGCTACCTGAGCCCAGTTGTGCTTACTTGCGTATGCACCACTGAAATTGGCATGGTTGGCACCATATGACAAAGCCGAGTCTAGCAGCGCTATGGCATGCTTATGTACATCAGACATCTTGTCAAATTTGGGGCTGGTGATACCATCAACACAGGCTTCTGTGTCAGGAATATCACCCCACAGCGCTGAAGCGGTAAGCAATAGGTTGGCTTCCGTAATACAAGCCACAGCATTCAGCTGCTTATTGTTTGCCTTAGCTGCTTTTGCGCGGATAATGCGACACTGAGCAATACCTTCAGTGTATAGGTTTCCCCAAGGTGTATTAAAATCACCTGCGGTCACTACATAATCATTATAGGATACAAACTGACGGTCCCAGCCTGTGTGATGACCTGAGAAAATCCCAGCTAATCTGGCAGCTTCGCCTTCATTAACCAAAATATTTGCCAATTGTGCTCCCGGCATCATCAGCACAGGATCTGAATCGCTGAACTGACCGGGGTTAATTTTATTTATTTCCTTGATGTCTTTTTTGCAGGAACTAAAGCCTACAGCCAATGACAGGGCAAGGATATATGAAATCTTTTTCATGTTATTATTCCTTTGAAATTTTTAGAGGTTAAACTTAATGTTGAACAGGTATGACTTGGTTCCGGGGTTGTTAAAGTAATCCAACCCACGGCCATTAGAAACACCAGTCAGGTTGGTTTCGGGATCAACACCGTCAAACTTGGTCCACAGCGCTAGGTTTCTGCCGGTGAAACCAACAGTAATACCACCGGGGATATGAACTGCGTCAGACCAAGCTTTGGGAAGCTGGTAAGACAGGCTGAGTTCACGGATACGGGTCCATGAAGCGTCCTTGATAAACTGCTCGGCAACCGAACCAAAACCACCACCCAGACTGGTGTACCAGTACTGGTTCAGCCATACATTACCTGCACCAAAGTCTTTAAGACTTCCACGGGCAGTGATACTTCCATCAGCATTAACAGTGGCAAGACCATTTGCACCCGCGGCAGCGGCAGTAGCCAGTGTAACACCGCGGTAATCTACGATATTGGCAGCATCAGCGGCAGAAACGGTAAATTCTGTGGCTGTTTCAGGCGTAACGCCGAAGTTGTTCAACACACCATAGGTACCAGCCCACATCTGATTGCCCTGGCAGGTTTCAACCAGTAGGTTGAAGTTAAGGTTTTTATAATTGCCGTTCAGACCTACGCTACCGCGCCAGTCTGGATTAGGATCACCAATCACGCCCTCTTCAGAAGAGGCAGTAGGAAAGCCATCAGCGTCAAGAATCAGTTTACCGGATTCATCCTTAGCCCATTTACCTCCCCAGAGTGCGCCCATGGCCTGGCCTTCGACAGCACGCGACGAAGTTCCTGTAAATCCGGCAAGGAAAATTGGCGCTGCACCACTCAGGTTATCAACGGTATTGCGGTTGCTACCCAAATTACCATACAGGTTTAAGTTGAAGTTATCTGTTTTAATCAGATTAACATTCATATCGATTTCAATACCCTTATTGGAAAGATCAGCTGCATTTTTCCACTGGTTTGCGTACCCTGTAGAGTTGGCAACTGCAATGGCCAATACGGCACCTTCTATCTTGTTTTGGTAATAAGTGAAACCAAGGGAAACTTTGTTTTTAAACAGTTTGATATCAGCTCCCATTTCGGTTTCTGTTTTAATCTCAGGCTTGATATCGGGGTTGCCCTGAGTAGAACTGCGGTAGATTGAACCACCATACAGAGAACCATCCAGATAGTCGCCCCATCCTGAAGATGAGCCGGCGGCTACGTAGTTTGTGTTCCAGATATAAGCGGGGGGCGCTACACCCACGCGACCGGCTGAGAGACGAAGTTTGGCATAACTGAGAACGTCGTTTGGCTTCAGGTCTTTGGTGAGTTCGTATGCCAAGCTTGCGCTGGGTGAAAAGAAGCGGTTAGCATAGGTAGAAGATGCTTCAGATGCACCGGTCAGTTGAAGGAAGATTTTGTCTTTAATATCAAAATCCAGAATTCCGTATGCGCGATTGTTGATTAACTCAGAGAAAGAGTTAAAGGGGTTTTTATTGGCTGAGGTAGAGTTGATAAAAGCAAATCTATCTTGGTCTCGAATGATAAACTGAGATGCGCTACCGCCTATGTTATATAGGCTTTTGTATGTATACAGATAACCCACAGTAGAATTTAAATTAATATCACTGCCCAGCTTATGGCTACCTTGATTGATGAAGTGTAGGCTGGTTTCTGTTTCCTGAATGTGATCATCAACAAATGATCCATTTGCCTGACTGCCTGCAGAATTTACTGGGAAGTAAGTAATACGACGGTCAGTAGACATATCATGGCCCAAACGAGCAATCAACTTGTGGTTTTCGTGCCACTTATAGGAAGCTTCAGGGGTTAAAATAAAGCGTGTTACATCCGAAGTGTTAGTTTGTTCATTCAGTGTCCAACCAGGGTTATTGTAAGTGGGGGCAGATGAGCCCAGGTAGTTGCGATAACCACGATGAGCATTGAACTTGGGAATGCCTGCCGCAGAATAGTAAGTGCCTTTGTGATCGCTGTTGTCAAAATCAGGCGCAGTACGAAGGTAGCCAAGGTAGAGTCCATCTAGGTTAGAACCCATCTGTACACGATTTGAAACTGTTTTTGCCATGTTGGCGTTTAACCCTACAGTGAGTTTGTCGCTTACATTTTGCGTAAAATTCAAACGGGCGGTAGTCCTTCTATAATCAGACAGACCCTTCATAATACCCTGTTGATTCCAGTCACTTAAAGAGAAAAACATGTTACTCTTATCGTTACCGGCCGAAATTGAGAGGTTATTGTTCCAGGTAATACCATTGCGGAACACCTGATCACGGTTTTGGTCGTTGTATACGGTTTTGTCACCTTTTTTAAGGATGGTTCCGTAAACGGTACCATCATCGGCTACAAAACGGGCACCAGTAGGATCAATGGTATCTGTTCCGCTACGCAGTGCAATACGGTCACCCCATGAATTGGCATTGTTCGCTGTGAATTTACCGCCAGCTCCCTGGCCAAATGTGCCTTGTTTTTCGTATTCACGGTTAACTTGGTCTATTGCATATGTAGAGGAGAACTCTATGCTCATTCCACGCTTACCTTTTTTGGTGGTAACAACAATTACACCATTGGCTGCACGTGTACCCCAAACAGCGGCAGCGGCAGCACCTTTAAGTACTTCTACCGACTCAATATCTGAAGGGTTTAAATCATTCAGACGTGACTGTTGCACAACCCCGTCAACACCGCCACCAAAGCTAGAGTTACTCACAGGAATACCATCCACAACAATGAGAGGTTGGTTACTACCTGTAATAGTGTTTTGTCCGCGAATTTGGATGTAAGCACCTGCGCCGGGATCACCCGCAGAACGCGTAATCTGCACGTTTGATGCTTTGCCTGTTAATGCCTGAATCACACCGCTTTCGCCAGATGATACGAGGCCTTTGCCTTGAACTTGTGAAACGGAGTAGCCGATTTTGCGCACATTCTTGGTGGTACCAATGGCGGTTACGGTTACGGCTCCAACGTCCACAGTGTCACTGCCGGAGCTTCCGCCCGGGCCGGCTTGTGCAAACGCCGCCGGAACGATGGATGCAGCCGAAATGACCATGAGTAGTTTGTTCATTCTCATATTGTATGGGATTAATTTTGATTTGCAATCGTAACAAATAATTAACAATTATCATAAAAACCCATAACTGTTATCACAACAATTTTAGCCATTTTAATATTGAATTCATATTAAAAATGTTTATTGGACCCCGCTCAATGAGCTATTTTTACTACGTTTTATCTTTCAGCCATCCGTAAATTGTTCTCTTTGAGCACTCAAATAAATGTGGATAACTTTTATAAAAAACAATATATATATGTTCATCTCAATCCTTACACAATAAAAAGGCCGGCTATTAACCAGCTGTATACAAAATTTCAATTATTTACATAAAGAACCGTATAATCCAGTAGCAAAGGCCAGCTACAATGGCGCTAACCGGTATGGTTAACAACCATGCCACCAAAAGATTGCGGGTTACCCCCCAACGAACGGCACTTAAGCGCTTGGTAGCACCCACCCCGATGATAGAACCGGTAATGGTGTGCGTTGTGCTAACCGGAATACCCATTTGTTCAGTCATGAATAAGGTGAAAGCTCCGGCAGTTTCTGCACTCACACCCTCCAAAGGCGTCACCTTGGTGATGCGCGTACCCATGGTTTTTACAATTTTCCATCCACCACTTAATGTGCCTAACCCAATAGCGCCATAACACGCCAGCGGCACCCAGTTGGGCAAGTCTTTAAAATCACTGATATTTCCATTGGCTATGAGCGCTGCACCAATGATGCCCATAACCTTTTGGGCATCGTTGCCACCGTGACCCAATGAAAAGGCAGCAGATGAAAGAAGCTGCAATTTTTTGAACATATTGGCTGTACGATTGGCTGAGGGGTTACGAAGTTTTTCGATGTAAATATAGGATAGTATAAAAATGGCTATCACGGCTAACAGGGCATACCGAATGAACGAGTTGTCCGCTTTTTTAATTTCTTTGATCAAATCACGGGTCAAATCAATTTTGAAGGCTTTTTTAAGTTTATCTTCATCAGAACCCGTAAATCCCATTGTGTGCGAAACGGCTACTGCCAGACTATCTGCCCCTATTTGCCGATGCTGAATCAATAGCGGTTCAAGAGATTTTATTTTTGCGTTGAGCAAATCCAACTGAGGTTTTTTGGTCTCATCATAGAAAACTTCCTTTTTCAAACGATCCAGCTTGGCTGTTTTTCTAACAATCTCCTTAAGTTTAGCCGTTTCAAGTTCATTAAAGGATACGGCTACGGCAATTTGCTGTGCAACCTTTTCAGCACCCCAATTAGAATATTGACTGAGATAAGGCGCAGCAGTGTTATAGTTTGCCAGTGCAATTTCAAGGTTTACTTTAGCTTTTCCGTCTCCCGGATTGTTTTCTACCTCCTTTTTATATTTGTCTACGCGAAAAAACTTTTTGGCGTTCTCTTCTATTTTGCCTTGCTGGAAATGCAAAAACATAAACCAAGTTCCAATTGTAGTAGCTACAATAATTCCCAGCTTTATCCATGTGTTTCGATGAATGGTAACCAGACTGATGAACATGGATATGAGCATACCTATCATTGGCGCTAAGAAGATAAACAGAAGTGTTTTGACAATTTTTTCCATTTCCACTACACTGCTAAAAGCTACAAATCCTTTGGTTAGGTAAGCATGAGCGACAGCGGCACCCGCAAACCCCCCAATCAGGGTGTGAGAAGATGAAGAGGGAATGCCATACCACCAGGTTAGAAGATTCCAAAAAATTGCGGCAATTAGGCCGGCCAAGATAACTGGAAGGGTTACATAGGTATCAACCACGGTTTTACCGATGGTATTGGCCACAGCATGGTCTTTAAAAATAAAAAATGCAGCAAAATTGAACAATGCAGCCCATAATACTGCTTGAAGTGGCGTTAGTACTTTGGTGCTTACTACTGTTGCAATAGAGTTGGCAGCGTCATGAAACCCATTGATATAATCAAAGATGAGGGCTAAGGCAATAATGACAATAACAAGTGTCATGAAAAGTTTAGTGGTTTATGCGTTTTTAAGCGTATTTGACTATGATGGTTTCTATTACGTTGGCCACATCTTCACATTTGTCTGTTGCAACCTCCATAACCGTATAAACCTCGCGGCGGCGTATCAGTTCCTTGAAATCATTTTCGGTATCAAACAACTTTTTAATACTCATATCGAATATGTCGTCGGCGTGGTTTTCCAGACTATTTACTTTAACCAGGCACTCAGATATTTTTTCGGGGCGCTTTAACTCTCTCAACTGCATGACTGCTTTTCCAATTTCAATGGCGCTCTGATTGATTACTTCTGCCATTTTCTGAATGCCCTGATCGTTAGGATTCACGCCGTGAAACTGAATTTTCTTGCAACTTGCATAAATGTAATCAGCCACATCATCCATGGCACCTGCCAGGTAATGAATGTCCTCACGGTCGAAGGGGGTAATGAAATTTCGGCCCAATTCCTGAAAAATCTGGTGCGTCAATTCATCATTCTGGTGTTCAAGGTCTTCTATCTGCTTGGATAAAGCCAGTCTTTTATCCTCGTCTGCCTCGTAAACAAACTCCTCTAAAAGTTTTCCCATCAGGGTTACTTTTTCAGCTACCTGCTCGAATAAACTATAGAACACCCTATCCTTTGGTAGAAAAATTTTCATGATGTTGTTAAATGCCATTTTGAAATATATTTAATGATGCAAAGCTATTTTGGTTATAATTTAAGAATACCACTTTAAAACAAAATTAACAATAACATAACATTGGAAGTTAACCCACATGTGTCAGCACAATTCCCTCAGCAGTATGGGCGGCGTTTTGACAACATTCTCCAACATCAAGCAGCGCATTGTATGCTTCTATTTTTTGCATGAACAATGCAGGGGTAACGGTATTCTTGTATAGGCCTTGCAGGGCGTGATCATAGGTTATCTCCATTTCGCGTCTCAATGCATGCAGCTGTTGTGCATGTTTCATCACGAATCTGCGTCGGGGTGTTCCAATCTCTTCCACCATCTGTTTCAATTCGAACACACATTTTTCTATTAAATGGCTGAGGTGCTTAATGTGAGTATCATTCATCACATTATCCCTGTGAATATACCTGGGTACCAAATATAAGCTACGAGAGATGGCATGCAGATTGGTTGACAGTTCATGAACCGCCTCCCTGTCTATGGGTGTAATAAAAACCCGGGAAAGTCTTTTTACGGTTTCACGATAATGATTCTGACTTTTGGCATACAGCATCTTAATTTCCTGCCTTGAAGACCCATTCATTTCGGTTCCTTCATCGTATGCCATGAGAAGATCACTTAAACGGGATGAAATTTTTACAGCGATGTCTGCACCTTCATTGAATAGTGTGTAAAACACCTCATCTCCGGGCGTGACAAGTCTTCTCAGAATTTCCGAAACCACACTCCAAAGGTATTCTGATGAAAAAACTCCTACACATCACTGTGTTAGATTTAACAGAAAAATAACGAGGGTCAATTACAATTCTTTACGCAATCTTGCCACCGGTATGTTGAGTTGTTCCCGATACTTGGCCACTGTGCGCCTTGCAATGTTATACCCCTTCACTTTCAGCAATTCCATTAATGCTTCATCGGTTAGGGGTTTCTTTTTATTTTCAGCACCAATGGCATCAGAGAGTATTTTCTTGATTTCCCGGTTACTTACTTCTTCTCCTTCATCTGTAACAATTCCTTCGCTGAAAAAGTATTTCAAGGGAAAAATGCCAAAATCTGTCTCCACATATTTGCTATTGGCCACACGGCTGATGGTGCTGATATCCAGATTTACCTGTTGGGCAATATCCTTCAGAATCATGGGTTTTAAGTAGGTTTCATCACCTTCCTCAAAGAAATCTTTTTGCCGGGAAACAATGGCGTGCATGGTGCTGAGTAGTGTGTTTTGGCGCTGTTTTACACTGTCAATGAACCACTTGGCTCCATCCAGTTTTTGTTTGATATATTGAACGGCATCTCTCAGATTTTTATCATTCTTCCCAGAGTGCTCATAAGCCCTGAGCGTTTCGGCATAAGATGAGGAAATGCGCAATTCGGGGGTATTACGGGCATTGAGCCTCACTTCAATTTCTCCATTGGTACCGGTTACGATAAAGTCAGGAACGATGTATTGGGTTTTATTGGAACCTGTTCCGGTTTCTCCGGGCTTGGGATTGAGTTTGACAATTTCTGAAATGGCTTCTTTTAGCTGTTCATCGTTGATTTTTAGTGACCGCTTGATTTTGTCGTAGTGCTTTTTACTAAACGCCTCCATCTGATCAGAAATAATAGTCTCGGCCAAAGAAATAGCGGGATTATCACCATAGTCCTTTTTATATAATTGCAACAAGAGACATTCCTGTAGGTCACGGGCCGCGATCCCGGCAGGGTCAAAGTTTTGAATTTTTATTAAAAGTTTTTCGAGGTGTTCCTCAGTGGTGATAATGTTCTCATTAAATGCCAGGTCATTGACAATACTTCTCAATTCTCTGCGCAGATACCCATCTTCTTCAATGGAATTGATGAGATGAATGGCCAGCTGAAGATCCTCTTCATTGTAAAAGGTTGCTCTGGCTTGTTCTGTCAGGTACTCCTGAAAACTGCCCTGACTTGCCAGGGGCATTTCCTTTTGTTCATCGCCACTGTAATCTTCGTTCAGGCGAAACCCCCCATCATCATCACTGCCATTAACCCGCAACAATTCGTCTACATCTACGTCATTGCCCAGATACTCGTCATCACCAAAATCGTCTGTATTATCAAAGTTATCTTCCGCATTTTCACTGCGATTGTCTTCCAATGCAGGGTTGTCGAGCAACTCTTGTTCTACTTTTTCCTCAAAGTCTTGGGTGTTGAGCTGCAGCAGTTTAATAAACTGAATCTGTTGCGGACTTAATTTTTGCAACATTTTCTGGCTTAAATTCTGCTTCAGCGAACTCATAGTTTTTGCGTTACCTTGTTTGCGTTACCTTTGCAATAACACTACAAAAGTAACGTATTTACACGGTATGTATATAGAGGAATTGCACAGCGCGGTAGGCAAAACCGTCACACTTAAAGGTTGGGTTTCCAATAAAAGGGAAGGAAAAGGCATCGTTTTTATCGTATTGAGGGATGGTTCCGGTTATTGCCAATGCGTGGTAACAGAAGAAACGGCGGGCTCTGCAGGGTTAGAAAACGCGCAGGGATTATCCTTGGAGTCCAGCGTAGAACTAACAGGACTGGTAATTGCGGATGAAAAACAAATTGGGGGACATGAACTTCAGGTTTCAGTTGTTGTACCTGTAGGAGAAAGTGAAAACTACCCGATTTCCAAAAAGGAGCATGGGGTAGAGTTTCTGATGGATCAGCGTCATCTTTGGCTTAGAAGTACACGTCAATGGGCCATTATGCGAATACGTAACCGTATTATATTCAGCATTCACCAATATTTTCAGGAGCAGGGTTTTGTGCAAATGGATGCTCCAATTTTCACCGGAAATGCTTGCGAAGGAACAAGCACTTTATTCGAAACTGATTTTTATGGTGAGCCCGCCTATCTGAGCCAGAGTGGTCAATTGTATGGCGAGGCAATGGCTATGGCAATGGGCAGAATTTATACGTTTGGTCCTACTTTCAGGGCCGAAAAGAGCAAAACCCGCAGGCACCTGAGCGAATTTTGGATGATAGAGCCGGAAATGGCGTTTTATGATATTTTCCAGAATATGGATTGTATAGAAGGGATGTTGCACGCCATTATCAAGGATGTACTTGCTCATTGTGCACAAGAGTTAAAAACCATTGGCCGAGATACATCTGTGCTGGAAAGCAGCCTACAATCTTTTCCCAGACTTACCTACGACGAGGCCGTTCGTATTATTAAGGGGGAACAGGATGTTAATGGGAAAAACGGCATTGGCAGTCTGGAGGATGAGTTGCGACGCGTACAATTGCGTTTGGAAGAGGTGAATACCGAAATTGCCGAACGCGAATCAAAAATTGCCGGTGGAGGAATGAAAAAGGGAGAAATGAACTTTTTTCAAACAAAAATTGATTCCCTAAAGCAAGAAAAAGCAGATTTAGAAGAGGACAACCGCAATATTCCACAGTGGATAAAGAGTGCCAGGGAATTTGAATATGGAAATGACTTTGGGGGGAGTGATGAAACCGTTATAACCCGATTGTTCGATTCACCCATTATGGTATACGACTGGCCTCATGCCGTGAAAGCGTTTTATTTGAAACGAAATCCTGAAAACCCTGAATTTGCAAGGGGCGTTGACGTACTCGCACCTGAGGGATATGGGGAAATTGTGGGCGGGGGTGAAAGGGAAACCGATGTGGCGCTGTTAAAGGCAAAAATTACTGAACACGAACTGCCCATGGAGGCATTCGAGTGGTATCTGGATTTACGCAGATTTGGCGCTGTTCCTCATAGTGGCTTTGGCTTGGGTCTGGAGCGCATGGTGACTTGGGTTTGCGGTCTTAAACACGTGCGTGAAAGCATACCATTTCCCAGAATGTACGGTCGATTAAAACCTTAAGTATAGATTTAATGGATTTCTCTCCAGCGTTTTAGTTCTGTTTCGAGATACAGAATGCGTACGCGCTGATTTTCTACAAGTTCAGCCAGTAATTCGTTTTCACGCACCAGCGCTTTCCACTCGGGGCTGTCCATGGTAGAGGGTGCCAGAATTTGGTCACTGCTCACATTCTGAAGGTCTGTGAGCTCAATCCCCAATCCCTTAGCGATTTGCTCAAGTGTGTCAAATGTAATGCTGCCCGTTCTCTCAATGTGGGAAATCATAGGACGGGTTTTATTGATCTTTTCTGCTAAATCCTCTTGTGTCCACCCCTTGGACAATCTGGCAAGTCTGATGCGCTGACCTATATGATTTTTTTCCCTCATGTCAATAATTTTACGCTGCGAAATTGGACTATTTTAAATTTACATAATACTCAAAAATATAGATATATGACAACAATCTTATCTATTTTATAAAATAACGATTAATTTTTGTAGAACAATTTAAGAACCCGCTATTGTTCTACTAAATAATAGGCGACGTAAAAACAACACAGCCCGCCCTTATTCAGGGGCAAAGTTTCATTTTATTTCCAGCTCATCCACAAAAATGAAGGTTGCTCCTCCCGAGCCGGGATGCCATTCAGGCAACACACCATACTGTGATGCCCTCATTTTGATGTAGCGCGCTTGTACTGGTTTGGTATTGGTGCTAAGCGTTTGTCTTTGTGAGCCCAGGCTATCCAAAGGAATGGCGTTCATACTGCCACAGGCATTGCCCCATGTTTGACCATCAAGCGAAAAACTGTAACTAACACTTCTTGGATACACGATCCAGCTGCGTGTATCCTGCAGAAATCCTGCATGAAGCGACGAGATGGTTTGTGTATCACCCAGGTCTATAATTGCTTCATAGGGCTGCCCTTGTATTCCTTGCCAATTGCCTTTTTGCCATTCGGCATCGCCCAAAATGCCATTACATAAGGCCAATTCTCCACCGCCAGTATATTGGGGATGTAAGGGATTTAAAACTTTCACTTTCCAGTGATTGGGTCTTTTGAAAAAGCAGGCTTTGGCAATACTGCCTCCGGGCCGCGATGTAGTCGATAAACAACCGCTTTCCTTCAACATAATGTTTGTATCATTTCCAGATACCGACATGGTAATTTCCGGTTTATTCTTTGCTGCAATGTTTAATTCAAACCCTCCACCGCCTTCAATTTTTACAGCCATGCTGTCTTCAAACGCAATGTCTTTAAAAAACAGTACAGGTGCGGGCGCACCATACGTTTTTTCTGCGGTTTGAAAGCTGTTTTTATCTCCACTACCCCAATGTGTGGGCTTTTCTGACATGGTAAAAACGAGCTTTCCACCCTTCAACAAATCTTTGTGAAACAGATAATTATCTTCAATTGCCTTACCACTAAGGGTTATAAGGCTTAAGTAATGTCCTTTTCCTTTTTTCTCTATGTGCAGCTTTTTCCCGTTTTCAAAAGAAAGTGTGGCCTGCTTGAATAATGGATAACCGATACTGTAGCGGGCATCACCAGGACAAACCGGGTAAAAACCCAGACTGCTAAGCACATACCAGGCACTCATCTGGCCACAGTCTTCATTGCCGCTGAGTCCATCCGGACTGTTTCTGTACTGGGTTTCCAGAATCTGTCTTACCCTTTCCTGAGTTTTATACGGCTTACCTACCGAATTATATAAATATGTAATATGGTGGCTAGGCTCATTGCCATGGGCATACTGACCTATCATTCCGGTAATGTCGGCCTGCTCGCGGCCAGTGGTTTTTGACGAGGTTGAGAATAGACTATCCAGCATAGCTTCCGGTGTTTTCTTACCATGCGAAATCATAGATCCCATCCATGTTTGCAAATCATGAGGCACTGAAAATGAATAGTGCCAGCTATTGGCCTCCGTATAGTGATTGTTCACTTCCTTAGGGTTAAACGGTTCCAACCAGCGTCCATAGCTACGAGGTCGCATGTGGCCTGTTTCTGGGTCAAACACATTCTTCCAGGCCTCACTCCTTTTCAAAAATACTTTTTCCAGGCTGTCCTTACCCAGCATTTTTGCCATTTGGGCAATACACCAGTCGTTATAAGCATATTCCAGTGTTTTGCTCACCGATTCGCTTTCGTTTTCCATGCTAAGAAAACCGTATTTGATGTAATCATCCAGCCCAAAAACCGGGGTATTGGCGGTTTTAACAGCCGCTTCCAGCAGGGCTTCAGCGCTGTCGGGCATTATTCCCTTTGCCATGGCATCGGCAATCACCGAAACCGCGTGGTAACCAATCATGCAATTGGTTTCGTTGGCAGCAAGCTCCCACACCGGCAAGCGGCCGCTTTCGCGGAACATGCGAAGAAACGTTTTCATAAAATCTTGGGTTCTCTGCTGTTCAATGAGCGTATACAGCGGGTGAGTAGCCCGGTAGGTATCCCACAAGGAAAAAACCGAGTAATGGTTGCCTTTTCCGGCATGCGTTTTCTTGTCTAGACCGTGGTAAGAGCCATCCGGGTCAGAAACCAGGTTGGGCACAATCATGGTGTGGTATAAAGCAGTATAAAATACCTGTTCCTGTTCGGGTGTTCCTTTCACTTTTATTTTACCCAATTGTTTTTCCCAAGCGGTTTCTGTTTGTTTTTTCAACGATGCAAAAGCCTCAGGCCCCGCAATAGTCGGTATCTCGTTTTGCAGACTGCCGGAGTTTTTTAACCACCCTGAAAAAGAAATTCCTGTGGCAACGTAAAGATCGGTAATGTCTGCTGGAAAATAAATGGCGACTGAGCGCTGCTGTTTGTCTTTTTGCTTAAGGGTTACGACCGAGTCAGCTGCGGTAGAAAACCACATGTCAAAAAAGAACTGCTGATCTTCGGCCCATGCTTTGCTAAATCGATGTCCATAGGCATGCAGCTTTTGTTGATTGTCTGTATGGGTGACATTAATGGCATCTAAATGTCCGTTCGTAACATAATCGCGGTGCTCAAGGTCAATTACTACTGCACGTTTTATACCTGCTGGAAACCGATAGTGATGCATACCAACACGATTGCCTGCGGTGATTTCAGCAAAAACCCCATTGTTAAACGTTACCGAATAATATCCCGGAGAGGCCTTTTCGTTAGCATGTTCAAAAGATAACGGCTGTAGCGATGGTCTCACCAGCAGATCACCATAATCTGAAACCCCTGTTCCACTGAGGTGCGTATGCGAAAAACCATAACAAACACTGTCATCATAATGGTAGCCGCCGCAACCATCCCATCCATCAAGGCGTGTATCTGGACTTAATTGCACCATGCCAAACGGGGCTGTGGCGCCGGGATAGGTGTGCCCGTGCCCACCGGTGCCAATAAAGGGGTTGACTTTTTGAATGAGGGTTTGCGCATTTAATGAAGAAACCGACACCCAGAGCAGACCATATAGCAATTTCATGGATTGCAAAGATGGTAATGAAAGAATAATTTTTTTGCTTGATTTTTTTTAGTACACCTTCCAGGTCTCAGACCTTCAAGGTCTAGCGCGCGACGTGCGCGCACGCGAAAGGCTCACCGCCAAAATAGATTTCCCTGTTAATAACCCAGAAAAGTCAAACCGAAACGCCTTTCTATTGTTATTTTTGCAAAGAATATGGGCAATATCACGTTTCAATTTGAAGACAAGACTCAACCACCGGTTACCGTTAGTATTGAAGCCGGTGAGAGTGTTTTGGAGGTGGCACTAGACAACGAAATACAGTTAAACCACAACTGTGGTGGCGTTTGTGGATGCAGCACATGCCATATTTATGTGCAGTCAGGAGAAAACCTGCTACCCGAAATGAGCGACCGTGAGGAAGATTATGTGGACCGCGCCAGAAACCCCCGATACAACTCCCGCCTGGCCTGCCAGTGTAAACTGACCCAAAACGGCGATCTTGTGGTTACCATCCCTGACCAAAGCGGCATCATAGGCCATTAATTCAATTTTAATACCCCATAACCATGTTTGAACCCCCTATACACTGGACCGACCACGAGGATATTGCCATGAAGCTTTATGAGCGATTCGGCGATGATTTCAATGAAAGTAAAATTTACAGAATACGTTTTACCGAACTACTTGAGTGGGTGTTGGAAATTCCAAACTTTAAAGGGACCAGAGAAGAGTGTAACGAAGGACATTTGGAAATGATTCAGGCACAATGGGTTTACGAATGGCGTGATAATCAATAATTGACACGCCTATTGTTGGCGTTTTAGATTTTTACGCAGCGGTAGTGTAACTGCTGAAGTCCTGTATCAAAGGTTTCCGACGATACTAATTCCAATTTTATTGTATTAATATCACGCTGAAACAGCTGGGTTCCATTGCCTAAAATAACCGGTATTACCGAAATAATCATTTCATCAATTAATTGATGTTTTAACATCATATTTACTATTTGAGCTCCCCCATCTATAAAAATATTGAGGCCGGCTTCCTGCTTTAACCCATGTATTAGTTTTTCAATGCTACCACTATAAAAGGTTATATTCCCTTGGGAAGGCCGATTTTGGCGTGTTATGATATAGGTTTTTTTATCGGCATGCGGAAATTCCGAAACCTTATCCATCACCCATTCATAGGTTCTCCTGCCCATAATCACCGTATCTATGGTTTTTATAAATTCGCCATACCCATAATCTTCGCCTTCTTTGTGAACAGCATTTAAAAAATCCAGGTTATCATGGGGTCCTGCAATAAAACCATCAAGGCTGCAAGCGATATACAGTATGGTTTTTCTCATTGTTGATTCAATCTAATTTGCAGACAGATGAATTTAAAAATCACCTGCGGTCATTGATAAATTTGTTAAACACCGCTTTTGCATTCGAATTTTCGAATAGAGAGGGGTGGCCGAAACCGGGAACCTCATGAACAAGCACGTCTTTACAATCGGTGCATGCTGTGACTTTCTGCTTGAATGTTGGCCATGAATTCATCTGAATAGGGCTATCATCGAGTCCTTGCACAAATAGAATGTCTGACTTGTATCCTTCCGTAAACTTCAACAATGACCGCGCCTGATAGGCCTCAGGATTCACAGTAGTAGTGCCATACTTTGTTCTTAAAAGATTACAGACTGCCCCTTGTGCTATTTTGCCATCCTCTTCCAGCTGACAGCGAAACACCAGATTGAGCGGACCCGGCGCATTGGCTACAACCCCATTGGTTTCGTGCATGGTGTTGAGGCGTGTTACCACATATCCACCCTGAGAATGTCCGGCCAAAAACACCTTGTTAATCTGTATTCCCAACTCTGTGGCGGCCTTGTTTTTTATCCATAATAGCGCTGCCTCGGCGTATTTTACATTATCGCCAAACAATAAATTTTCCTCTGGATAAGCCACGCTCACCATCATCATGTCATTGCGGTCCATAATGCGCTTAAATCCATCGAGGGTGTTGTAGGCAGCATCTAATATTAAACTGTCATAACTCACAGTGCCATGAAATACCATGAGTACATCGAACGCAACACCTTTGGGTTTATCAATGACCACATCCACAGAAATACTATCATCAACAATGGTTTTGGTTATCAGATATGCACTGTCGTTTAAAGTTTGCTTCGAATCGGTGGTTTTCTTTTTGCATGAAGCGATGGCAATCAGCATTAACGATATAATAAGTACACTTTTTTTCATGATTTAATTTGTTATTAGACGATATTTTAACAATCAAGTTTAATCGTCCTAGAGCATATTGTTACACTGTTTTTCGATTTGATTTATGGTGTCGGACGGCTTCTTTTTTTAAAGACCAGAAATGCGGAACCTTCGTCCTTGCTAAACTTAAGTCGTTGCATCAGGTGGTGTTATTATTTCAATAATAGATAAAAATAACCACTCACGCAATTGTGAATTTTACTTAAGGAAACGGATTGCTCCACTTTTTATGGGTGTAAACTTCGCTTCCCGAAAGGGTTTTCAAGAAGGCAATAACCGCATTTATTTCCTGTGCATTAAGATTAAGTTGCTGACCCTTGCCACCGGGTTTTAATCTGGGATCCAGGTTGGGATTGTTAATAGCGGCATTCACCAAGTTTCCGTAATGGCCTATAGAAGCCTGTAAGTCCTTTATAACGGCAGTATGCATCATGGGGCCATTGATTACACCTTGGACATTGGTGAGGTTTCTCAATGAAGGAGAGCGTGTATTGGTGAAATCAGGGCCACCGGCAAGGCTTCCGCCAATACCATTGCTGCGGCTGTTTGGGTCTATATCAAATTCAGGTGCACGGTGGCAACCTCCGCAACCAAGCCCTCCACCGATTCTTACGCCATTGGCATCAAAGGTTGGCGGAGATAAAAACAAGTTCTTACCGTTGTTTTCCTGTGCCGTAAAGTTTGGAAAAGGGACAGCATCGTTGGCAACCTGGCTGCGCCCTGCATCGTATTTGCTATCGAATGAGGCAATGCTTCTTATAAACTGCGCCAATGCGAGCTGCATTTTTTGTTCGGTGATTTCTTCGCTGCCATAAACCCATGAAAACAGCTCTCGGTAATATCCGATACCCTTCATTTTGGTTATCAAATCGGAAATACCGGGATCACCATTCTGCCCGCTGAAACCCATTTCGGCATGATCTTGTATGGGCTGGGTGGTTTGCTGTTCAAGTGTAGCGGCTCGTTCATCCCAAAAAAACTTTGCTTCCTGGCCAAAACGGGCATTTACCAGGCGCATGCTGTGTCTGCTGGTTATACCATTAACCCCGGCACTTGCAACAGCAGTATCTCCAAATGCAAACTCCTGCCTGTGACAGCTACCACAGGATATAGTATTGTTTACAGAAAGCTGTTTGTCATAAAACAAAACCCGGCCTAGCGTAGCGCCTTTATCAGTTACCGGATTGGACAGTCCATTGTCTTTGTTGATGTACAAGGGTATAAACTGAAAGGCATATTTTTCAAGGTTATTAAGGTCTATATTACCTTTGAACACCGACTGAATAGTGGATTGATCTTGGTTGTCTGGGGTTTGTTTTCTACATGAACCAACTAACAACACCAACAATAAGGAAATTTTATAAATCGGGGCTATGGATAGATTTTTCATTCGTTTTCAATAACTATGATGCAAGTTATTGATTTTGGTTTAAAAAAAATCGTGGTTTATTTAACCTGCAAATTCTTTTTGATAAAGGGGCAGACTTAATTCTGATATTTAATATTCCGCTACATCGAAAAATACGGAAGCAATACATCTTCAAAATTGTAAAAACCCGGCGTCTTATTTGATAAGTTTGCGGCGGCAAAAATGGCACCATTTCCGAATGCTTCCCTTGAAATACTCTCATGGATTAACCTTACAGTCTGATATGGAAATCCAAATATGACTTCATGTTTGCCGACAATTCCACCCGCCCTGATTGTATTAATTTCATCCACACTAACATTGAGTGCATCTGCAATTTTAATCGCTGTGCCTGAAACCCCTTGTTTTTCCTTAAAATGCTCCTCAATAATTTCAATATCCACCCATGGGGCAATTTTTTTTAAATATCTGGAGGCAAACAACAAATAATTAACCCCCAAAGTGATATTAGGAGACCAAAAAACAACAGTTTTTAGTGATAGCTGCTTGAGTAAATCAATCTCTTTAGCAGAATAATGAGAGATAGCTGATACAATTTTAACGTTTTTCTCAGCCGCAATTATTCCATAATTATAAATACCTGATTCCGTTGAGAAATCAAAAATAAAATCTACCGGGTGGGTGGTAAGTAGTTCATTAATGTCTTGTTTATCAATAGAATATATCCTACCGCTCTGCTGTGCATTACTACCCAAAAATTCTGCAATATTTCGATCTTCAAGGGTCTGTGATTTCCTCAATGCCCATTCCAAGGTGAAATTCTCATTTGCCAATATTACATTAGCCACTGCCTTACCTGTTTTACCAAAACCAACTAAACCAATTTTCCATTTCATAAAAAAATAATATAATCTACAATATTGGCAGCAAATTATATACCACTGTGAGGAAATACTTGATAAATGCCTTTTTTATTTTGACAACAACCATAAATTATGCTAATTTTGCCTTGCCATGACAGATACTAAGCGCAACACCGGTTTATATTGGACCATCACCGCCATTTCGGCAATAGCACTAATTCTGCTAACCATTTTCCTGCCTCAGGGATTCTGGCTGGGACTGCCCACTTTCTTTGGTGGTCTGGTAATGGCCATGGATTGGGTGTAATAACCCCTGCCTTTTTCGTCACAATGATTTAATCCATCAGCGTTTCGCTGAATTGTCATCTTCTTGTTTATTTGAATTGATGCCTCATGAAACCTTTCGGTTTACTTTTAAAGGCGTTGTATAGGCAAACAGCTTAAGCGGTCATGCGCTGGAAACCTGTTCCTGATGTGGGTTCTGTCCCGGCAGACACAAACAACACTTCTTTTAACTGTCGTTGCAAAGCATTCATCATTAAGGTGAAAACATCGCGGCTATTGCGTGTTTTTGCAACAGCGTAGCAACCCTGAAGCTGACCGATAAGGCTATATGCCATACTGCGTGCGTCTATCTGAGGCTTCATTTCGCCTGCTGCTTTGCCGTTTAAAATGGCCCTTTGAATTAATTTTACCTGAGATTCCAGCACTTCTTCCAGTTTCAGACGAAAACCTTCATCTTCATTGCTCATTTCCACCATGAGATTGGCAAGCACATCGCCACGCTTAACAGAAATTTCTGTGCTGCTTACTTTGATATTCTCAATGATATCATTCAAGGCAACGGCAACACCCCTGGTTTTTTCTTCCAGCGTGGCCCAGCGCTCTGTGTACATAGGCATCAGAATTTCATCGATAACAGCATATCCTAAATCCAGTTTACCGGGGAAATAATGGTAAAAGGCGCCTTTGGTAATCCTCAAACGCTTGATTTCCTTGTCTGTTCGCAAGTTGGCAAATCCACCTTCACAAATGGCTTCGAAACAACGATGTAAGATCTTTTCTCTGGTGATTTTTGTCATACGGGGCTGCAAATATACCAACCGGTATGTTTTTTGTTGATAAAAGTGTGGAAAAAGTTTTTTAATTCACATTTTTTAGTGGGTGTCAGCCCCTTAAAATACCCAGAATCATTGATAGTAAGGGTTTTTTAACACTTATAAAAAGAGTCTAAATGTGGATAGTGTGGGTAAACCCAAACAGTAGGGCATACAGAATTCCAATAAAATGGACGGATTAGGTCTGCTTACATTGCCAGTTCCAGGCGTCGCGCAGCATTTCGCCGAGGTTTCTGCGGGCCTGCCAACCCAGCACAGACGATGCTTTACTTGCATTGGCCCAAACGGCCACTACATCACCGGAACGGCGGGGGCCAATATGATAGGCGGGTTTCTCGCCGGTTGCAGCTTCAAAACCCTTCAATACCTCTAGCACCGAATATCCTTGTCCGGTTCCAATGTTAAACACCTCAAAATGCGATTGTTGCTTATCTTCCAGCAGGCGGTTCAGAGAAGCCACATGGGCTTCGGCCAAATCACAAACATGGATATAGTCGCGAATGCAAGTGCCATCAGGTGTTGGGTAATCACCACCATGCACAGTAAGTGGTGGGCGCAATCCGGCCACCGATTGGGTCAGGTACGGAATGAGATTGCTGGGAACGCCCAAAGGCAATTCGCCAATCAGCCCGCTGGGGTGGGCCCCAATGGGATTAAAATAGCGCAGGCACTGGGTTTGAAGCCATTCGCAATCATGCAGTATAGCTTCTCCCATCTGCTTGGTAGCGCCATAAGGTGAAGCTGCCGGTTTTATGGGGGCTACTTCGCTCACCGGAACCTGGTCAGGTTCGCCATAAACGGTGCAGCTGCTGCTAAAAACAATGTTTGCAACACCTTGTTTTTCCATAGCCTGCAGCAGAGTAATAAGCCCCTGAACATTGTTATGGTAATATTTCAATGGCTGCTGCACGCTTTCTCCCACCGCCTTAAACGCCGCAAAATGAATAACAGCATGGATGATTCCGGTTTGAGACACGATTTGATCATATACCGCTGCATCGTTTACATCACCCTGAAAAAACACGGGTTTTTTACCCATTAGTTTTTCAAGGCCATCCAGCACATCAATGCGGGTATTGCTAAGGTTATCAAGGATAATGGGATTGTAACCGGCCTCGTGCAGGCTAACTACCGTATGTGAACCAATAAAACCCAACCCTCCGGTAACCAGTATATTCTTCATAAATCCGCACGGCCCACCTTACCGTTTTGTAAATGATAGATTTGCCCGCTCTCCGGACAAACAGCTACTCCCTGTGTGTCAAATTTTAACTTATGACCGTATTCACTCATCCAGCCGGTTTGTCTGGCCGGATTACCCACCACCAAAGCATAATCGGGGATGTTTTTGGTAACAACTGATCCGGCACCAACAAATGCATATTTTCCAATATCGTGGCCACAAACTATGGTAGCGTTTGCACCGATACTAGCTCCTTTTCCCACATGGGTTTTTGCATAACTGCCCTGGCGGTTTACCGCACTCCGTGGATTAACCACATTGGTAAATACACAGCTTGGACCCAAAAAAACATCATCATCGCAGGTTACACCGGTATAAATGCTCACATTATTCTGAATTTTTACATTGTTCCCCAAAACCACTTCAGGACTAATTACCACATTTTGCCCAATATTACAGTTTTTTCCAATGACACAACCCGGCATGATATGTGAGAAATGCCAGATTTTGGTTCCTTCGCCAATCTGGCACCCGTCATCAACAATAGCTGTAGGGTGTGCGGTATAGTTCTCTATTTGCATTAGGATTGGGTCCAGTTCGCTTTGTCCATCTGGCTCATTTGCCAGGGAGCGCCGTTGTTTTCCAGGTTGGTGAACATGTTATTGAGCTCTGAGGGGGCTGCACTTTTTTCCATCACCAGATATTGGCGCATCTGCAAAATAATATCTACCGGATTGATATTGACCGGACAGGCCTCTGCACATGCGTTACAGGTTGTACATGCCCACAATTCTTCGGATGAAATATAAGAATGCAGGTCTTTTTCGTCTGTTTTTCCGGCATCGCGATTTCTTCCAACCTCTTCGAGACGGTCGCGGGTATCCATCATAATTTTTCGGGGGCTGAGCTTTTTGCCGGTAATGTTAGCCGGACACACACTGCTGCAGCGGCCACATTCTGTGCAGGTGTATGCATCCATCAGGTTTTTCCATGTCAAATCCTGCACATCACGGGCACCAAAACCAGCCGGAGGCTGATACCCTTCGGGTGGTGTTGCTGAAGGGTCCATCATTAATTTTACTTCAGTGGTAACACTTTCCATGTTTGTGAATTCCCCTTTGGGTTTCAACGGAGTGTAATACACATTGGGAAAACTCATAATAATGTGCCAGTGCTTGGAATAGGGTACATAATTTAAGAAGATCAAAATACCTATAAAATGAAACCACCAAGCGGCACGCTCTGTAAAGACTAAAAAATCGGTGCTAAATCCATCCATCATGGGCACCAAAAACTGGCTCACCGGAAAACTGCCTGCGTTTGCGTAATGTTCCGCTCCACGCGATTGCAAAATCTGATCGGCAGCATTCATTTTTAGTAGGGCTGCCATTAATATAATTTCTACAATCAGGATAATGGTTGCGTCTTTTATCGGCCAACCCTTCAGTTCAGGGGCATTCAGTCGGGGCACTTTCACAACAAACCTACGGGCAAGGAAAACCACACAGGCAATAATCACCAGCAATGCAAGAATTTCAAAAAAACCTATGGCAACATTGTAAAGTCCACCCATAAAGGAAAACAACCGATGTGTGCCGAACAACCCATCCAACAAAATCTCCAGAACTTCTATGTTGATGAGCACAAAACCCAGGTAAACAAACAGATGAAAAACAGCAGCTACAGGCCTTTTGGTCATTTTGCTCTGACCCATGGCAACCCAAAGCATTTGTTTCCATCGCGCTGCGGGGTTGTCGGAAAGATCAATGTCGCGACCGGTGAGGATATTGCGGCGTATAAACCGCACCCTGCCTGCAAAAAACCAGATGCCAGTGCCTAGACACAGGGCAAAAAGGATTTGTGAAATCCACTGCATGTGTGCGAAAATAACGAAAATGGGTCACAATGCCGGCAAGTCCGAACGGGTTTGTCTGTATTCCGCCATCATTTGTTCAACGATTTCGGCTGCTGATGGAATATGATGAATTAGCGCACTCACCTGCCCAATCTCAAGTTCTCCCTCATCCATATCGCCTTCAAACATGCCTTTTTTTGCCCTTCCGCGGCCCAACAATGAAGTCAAATCCTCAATTGTAGCATCTTTGTTGTATGCCTCCATCACGTCGCGGTAAAACTTGTTTTTTAACAAACGAACCGGGGTAAGTTCTTTCAAAGTCAGCTGGGTATCACCGTCGCCAGCATCCACAATGGCTTGTTTAAAATGATCATGGGCAGAACTTTCTCTGCTGGCAGCAAACCTGCTCCCTACCTGCACACCTTCAGCGCCCAGACACAATGCCGCGGCCATGGCTTTACCGCTGCTGATACCGCCAGCGGCAATCAGCGGCAAACTGCATACTTCGCGCACCATGGGAATAAGGCACATAGTGGTCGTTTCCTCACGGCCGTTGTGACCACCTGCTTCAAAACCCTCCGCCACTATGGCGTCCACCCCTGCTGATTCGCATTTTTTGGCAAATTTGGTATTAGCAACCACATGAACCACCGTAATACCCTGTTCTTTCAACCAGGCGGTCCAGGTCACAGGATTGCCGGCACTGGTAAATACGATTTTAACCCCTTCTTCGGCAATGATATTCATGTGATCTTCAATGCTGGGATATAACAATGGCACATTCACTCCAAAAGGTTTTTGGGTGGCTTGTTTACATTTCTGAATATGGTTTCGCAATACTTCCGGATACATGCTTCCACTGCCGATGAGGCCCAGTCCGCCGGCATTGCTTACCGCCGATGCCAGTTCCCAGCCACTGCACCATATCATTCCTCCCTGAATGATGGGATATTGAATGCCTAACAGTTTGGTGATGCGGCTTTCCATATCATTTCAGTGCTGATAAATGCATGGCCATTTCAATCTGCAGCTTTTGGGCTTCGTTTGCGGCTGCTTCGGCAAAATCTTCGCCGGAAGAGGCATACAAAATACCACGCGAACTATTGACAAGTAAACCAGCATCGGAGTTAAGTCCGGCATGGCTTATATCAGACAGACTGCCTCCTTGGGCACCCACACCGGGCACCAAAAGGAAATGTTCAGGAATTTGTTTACGAATGGCGGCCACGTGCTCGGCGCGGGTAGCACCCACCACAAACATCAGGTTGTCGGGATTGCCCCATTTACAAACCGTTTCTATTACCCTCTCATAGAGTTTTTGTCCCTGGTATTCGTGCAATTGAAAATTTGCATGGCCCGGGTTACTTGTCAATGCGAGGCAAATTATCCATTTATCTTTAAACTCCAGGAACGGCCTAAGACTGTCCTCCCCCATATAGGGAGCTACTGTAACCGCATCAAAATCCATGGCTTCAAAAAATGCCCGGGCATACATGGTACTGGTGTTTCCAATATCACCGCGCTTCGCATCGGCGATACGAAAAACCGATTTGGGCAAATACTGCAAGGTTTCCTCCATCCAGGACCACCCTTTGGGGCCATATTGTTCGTAAAATGCTGTGTTAATTTTATAAGAAACACTAAAAGGCAAGGTTGATTGTATAATCTGGCGGTTAAACTCTACCATGGCATCGCCGTTTTGGGGCAAATGCATAGGTAGTTTAGCCATTTCAGTATCGAGCCCCGTGCAGAGGTAGCTTTGCTTAGAAAATATTTGGTATACCAGTTCTTGGCGGGTCACGTTGCGAAGTTACGGAGTATTTTTTAACAACGGGGATACACCTTCAAGGTCTAAGACCTTCAAGGTTTCGCGCGCGTGCGCGCGAAGAACTACCTACCTAAACGTGCTGTTATTCCCGCCTTAACCCATCTGCCCGGCAACAACACATTCCCCAAATCCATCATAGGGCTGTCAAAGACATTGGTGGCCTCTGCAAATAAATTTAGTTTTTTTAGGTTGGCCGTAAGCCGCACATCCATGGCCAGGGCATAAGGATAAGCCGTTTCCATTGTGCTTCCGGGAGGTTTGTACCCGCCCATTCTTTTTTGCAAATATGCCAATGTGGTCAGGTTTACACGCTTGTGCAGCTTCCAATCGGCCTGTAGGGTGAATTTTCTGCCAATAAAATCCAGTGCGTAATTGCTTTCAAAACCCTCACTTTTCTTGTCGGCATCCATAATTAGAAACCCCGCCGCAATGCGCTGTAAAATCTTTGCTATGGGCTTTTGGGGTTTATATTCCCAATATCCATCCACACCATAATAAAGCACCTTAGTTAAATTGGCCGCTGAATCAACTGCGCTGCCGGCAAAACGCACCCAGTCAATAAGATTGAGACCATCTCGGCTAAATGCCGCCAGCCTAAACTGATGCTGTTTAAATCGAACCTGTGTTCCCAGCTCATAGCAGATGGCTTCTTCCTGCTTTAGCAGTTTGCTGCCCTTGGCACCTCCAACATTATAATAGAGGTCTGTGAAGGTTGGAAATCTAAATGACTTGTTGACTGAGGCAAACACCTTTGAATTACCCATCTTTTTTGCCATTTCAATACCCGGGAAAATGCCATTTCCAAAAGCCGAATTATGATTAAACAAAATTCCACCGGACACCACCCAGTCTTTCCATTGAATTTTATCTTCAAGATAGCCGCTCCAGTTCTCCCTGCGAGCACTGCGGGTGAAACGCGCTCCCTCCGGACCAAAAGGAATACTGAGGGTATCGCCCGGCTCGCCTAATACGTTACTGCGTATAAATTCACTGCGGTATTCCAAGCCCAGCGCCACTGTGTGAATTCCAAATTTCCTAGAGATATTGGTCATGCCACCGCGGTTTACGCTTTGGTGGTAGTTGTGGCCTGCGTACCATGAAGGCGCCGTGTCTTTCCCCATTACATAGCGACTGCCTGTTTTGACAAACCACCCATCGCCTTCCCTATAAAGCTCAAACCGGTCATGATTATAGCGATAGTATGAATTGCCCACCCATTGCCATTTTCCCCACTGGTATTCCCAATGCACGTTGATCATGCGAGTTTGGGTGTATTCCTGCTGCAAAGGAAATCGGCTGCTGTAAAAATTCTGTGCCCCAAAACGCTTGTTACCAATTCCGGCATTCATCCATATTTTGCCCACCTTGTCCTTGCGGTAAATCTGGCCGAACAGGTTGTTTTGTTCCATGTCCGTGTTTTTAATATATCCGTCATGCGCTATTCTTTGGCCAGACAAACCCACACCCCAACCATTGCGATATGCCGAAGCACCGGCAGCAAGACGATTAAATCCGTTTTCACCTCCAAATACAGAGGCAAATGCCCCATTTCTATCGGGAAGCTGGGTAGTAAAATTAACCACTCCCGACATGGCTTTGGGGCCATAAATCCGGGAAGCCCCGGTGGCACTGATTTCAGCCCCGCTAAATAATTCCTGCGGCGAGGGCAAATTCAGGTTATGGTGTCCCGTCTGAGCATCAGACATGGGCACACCATCCAGCATAATCAGGGTTTGCTCATAATTACCCCCGCGAACGCTTAAATCTCCCTGAACACCAAGCCCCCCGCGGCTGCGTAAATCCAGCCAGGGCAAATAATCCAGGTAATCCTCTACACTGTGAACCGGGGCCTTCTGCAAATCCTTGGAATTTACCAAGTTAAGCATGCGCGCCGACTGGTTTATATTTCCCCAGGTACGGCCATCAAACAACATCAGCGTATCAATCTGCAGGGTGTCCTGGGCGGTTATCAGCCCTGCTGACAACAGCAAAACAAAGCTCAAAATTACTTTTCGCATGGATTGTGGTGATGCAAAAATAGGGGAATGCAAAAGTTTAAATTGATACCAAAAGAAAAGGGAGCCCTCGGACTCCCTTTTGAAAACATTAAAACAGTAATTATCAGAATCTGTCGGCATTCATCACCTTGTTCCATGCAGCAACAAAGTCTTTGATGAATTTACCATGCCCATCTGCACAGGCATACACCTCGGCAATGGCGCGCAGTTCAGAATTTGAACCAAATATCAGATCCGCACGTGTGGCCGTCCATTTCACAGCGCCGGTTTTGCGGTCTGTACCCTCAAAAGTTTCCTGGCTATGGTCTGTGGCTTTCCAGGTGGTTCCAAAATCCAACAAATTCGTGAAGAAATCGTTGGTGAGCTTACCTACATTTTGGGTGAACACACCATGCTTGGAATGATCCCAATTGGTACCCAGCACACGCATACCGCCTACCAATGCGGTCATTTCGGGCGCTGTAAGGGTCATCAGTTGCGCTTTGTCTACCAACATTTCCTCAGCTGAGGCGCGGAAACCGGCTTTTTTATAGTTACGGAAACCGTCACCCATGGGTTCAAGCACTGCAAAAGATGCTACGTCTGTTTGCTCGGCACTTGCATCCATGCGTCCGGGTGTAAAGGGAACACTTACCGAATGGCCTGCATCTGCAGCCGCTTTTTCAATGGCAACGCATCCACCTAACACGATTAAATCAGCCAATGAAACACGCTTATTTCCGCTTTGCGAAGCATTAAATTCGTTTTGGATACTTTCCAGTTTGTCAAGTACCTGACTCAATTGAGCGGGATTGTTCACTTCCCAAAACTTCTGGGGAGCCAAACGAACCCTTGCACCGTTTGCACCACCGCGTTTATCAGAATTCCGGAAAGTTGAAGCAGAAGCCCAGGCAGTAGAAACCAGCTGACTAACGGTAAGTCCTGAAGACAGTATCTTACCCTTCAAATCGGCAATATCAGCACTATTAATTAATTCATGGTTTACCGCGGGAATGGGATCCTGCCATATTAAGTCTTCTGCAGGCACTTCTGGTCCCAGGTATCGGTTTTTAGGCCCCATATCCCTGTGGGTGAGCTTAAACCATGCGCGGGCAAAGGCATCGGCAAACTCATCGGGGTTTTCGTAAAAACGACGAGAAATTTTTTCGTATGCTGGGTCCATTCGCAATGAAAGATCTGTAGTCAGCATCATCGGAGCATGGGTTTTACCTGCGATGTGGGCATCGGGAACAGTGCCTTCACCAGCACCGCCTTTGGGACGCCACTGCTTGGCTCCTGCTGGGCTTTGGGTCAATTCCCATTCATAACCGAAAAGATTTTCGAAGTAGTTGTTACTCCATTGGGTTGGGGTGGTAGTCCACGCACCTTCCAGACCGCTGGTGATGGTGTTTTCGGCATTGCCTGAACCCATGGTATTCTTCCAGCCCATGCTCTGCTCTTCAATGGGAGCTCCCGCAGGTTCTTTTCCTACATATTTACTTGGGTCTCCGGCTCCGTGGGTTTTTCCAAATGTGTGTCCACCTGCAATCAGGGCAACAGTTTCTTCGTCGTTCATGGCCATTCTGGCAAAAGTCTCACGAATGTCTCTAGCAGCCGCAATCGGATCAGGGTTTCCGTTAGGGCCCTCCGGATTCACGTAAATCAGACCCATCTGCACAGCAGCAAGCGGGTTTTCCAGGTCGCGGTCGCCTGAATAGCGCTTATCAGCCAGCCATTCGGCTTCAGAACCCCAATAGATATCTTCTTCCGGCTCCCAAACATCTTCACGACCTCCTCCAAAACCAAAGGTTTTGAAACCCATAGATTCAAGCGCACAGTTACCCGCTAAAATCATTAAATCTGCCCAAGAAAGTTTGTTGCCATACTTCTGTTTAATAGGCCACAACAGCAGGCGTGCTTTATCCAGGTTGGTGTTGTCAGGCCAGCTATTTAGGGGTGCAAAACGCTGTGTTCCTGCTCCCCCTCCACCTCTTCCGTCGGAAATGCGGTAGGTGCCGGCGCTATGCCATGCCATCCTGATAAACAGAGGACCATAGTGCCCATAATCTGCAGGCCACCAGTCCTGAGATGTAACCATCAGATCATTAATGTCTTTTTTTACTTCATTCAAATCCAATGATTTAAATGCTTCAGCATAATTAAACCCTTCCTCCATGGGATTGGAAAGGTTTGAATGCATGCGCAGTATGCTTAAGGGAATTTGATTGGGCCACCAATCACGGTTGCGGGTACCACGACCAGCGCTGGGACTTACGGTTTTTCCGGAAAAAGGGCACTTACTCTCTCCGCTCATATTATTGTTGTTTTCCATAGATATAGTATTGGTATGCTTATTAACATTTAATTGCTTTTAATGTTCTTATCACTTCAATCAACCGCAAATTTCGGCTTTAAAAATGTATTTTTAAAGTAACAAATGTTTCACTGCGTATGATATTTGCTCTACAATGTCATTTTCCAACGGTATAAAAACTGCATGGATTTTAACCATAACTGTTTGCTGTTATTCTTAAAAAGATCAATTTTGCAACAGGGTAGATTTGAGTTTTCAAAACCGATAAAACCTGGTCTTGCGGCCGGGTTTTGTCGTTTTAATAGGGTTCCCGTCATTTTGCTTTAATTTGCCATTAGAATGAATGCCCTTGCCGGTATAGCAAAAAAAACCTGGTTCTTATGGCTGATATATGCCGTCATGGCTTTGTTTATCAGTATACGCAGTTACTATCAACCTCTGAAAACCATGCCGGGTTTTGAGGGTAAGGTAACCACATACAACAACTATATTCTCTTTCATAACAGCTTTGGACATCTGACAGACGGAAAAAATTTATATGCCGGCTATCCCTCGGAACAGTATGATGTTTTTAAGTACTCACCTACGTTTGCCATGGCTTTTGGCCCATTTGCCGCACTACCCAAAGGCCTTGGATTGATTTTATGGAACGGATTGAATGCACTTGTTTTCGTTTTTGCCATTAAGCAATTAAAACTTACCCCCATCCGCGAAATGGGTTTCGGCCTGTTGGGACTTCAGGAGGCTTTCACCACCACCGCCAACAGCCAAAGCAATATGCTCATTGCCGGTTTGCTCATACTGGCATATGTTAATCTGGAAAAGGGAAAAACCCTGCTGCCTGTATTTCTGATATCCATCACCGTTTTCATCAAGCTTTTTGGGGTATTGTTCTTTGCATTGGTACTTCTGTATCCTCAACGCTGGCGTTGTGTGTTACCCGCAATTGGCAGCATGGCATTGCTGTTTTTTATGGTATTGCCGGTTGCCGGATGGCAAAGACTGTGGCAACATTACCGAGAATATGGGGCATTGCTGGTCGGCGACCACGGATATTTTGTTAAATATAGTGTGATGGGATGGCTTCAGTCCTGGTTTGGGTTGCAGCCCAATAAAAATTGGGTGGTAATTTTGGGGTTGATGGTTCAGCTTTTACCGCTACTTTGGATCAAGCGATTTAATGAACCGTTATTTCGTACTATCTACACTGCTTCCTGGCTTATTTGGATGGTGATTTTCAACCATATGGCCGAGAGTGCCACTTTTATCATTGCTGTGACCGGTGTTTTGCTTTGGTATTTTTCACAAGAATCCCGGTATAAATGGCAGATAGCCTTGCTGCTACCGGTAATCCTATTTACCTGTTTCGGACCTTCCGATATTTATCCCAAAGCATGGCGATCAATTATCGTAGAAGACTGGCAGCTAAAAGTATTTCCATGCATCGTAATATGGTGTGTTTGCATGGGTCAACTGGTATTATCAGGGTTAAACAAACAGCTTCAGAAATAGCGCGCCTTAAAGAAATAGGCCACCCTTACCATCATAATCAGCACCGGCACTTCTACCAAAGGGCCAATAACTCCTGCAAACGCTTGGCCACTATTTAAACCAAAAACGCCAATGGCCACGGCAATGGCAAGTTCAAAATTGTTTCCGGATGCCGAAAAAGCAACCGATGCGGTTTGCTCATAACTTGCGCCCATTGCCTTTGCAATAAAAAACATGAGCAAAAACATGATGATGAAATAGCACACCAAAGGCAAAGCCACCCGCACTACGTCCAGCGGAAGGGCTACAATCAAATCTCCTTTTAGCGAAAACATTAACATTATTGTGAACAATAATGCTACCAGGGTAATAGGCGATATCCGGGGAATAAACTTTCGTTCAAACCAATCCTCCCCCTTTACAGCGATAAGACCATAGCGGCTTACCACGCCCATTAAAAATGGTATACCCAGGTAAATACCCACTGTTTCTGCAATCTGCCAAATGCTGATATCAATGTTGATGGCATTCAATCCCATCACAGGGGGTAAAACTTCCATAAAAAACCAGGCATATATACTAAAAATCAATACCTGAATGATGCTGTTAATCCCCACCAAAGCAGCAATGTATTCCCGGCTTCCGCCCGCCAGTTCATTCCACACGATCACCATGGCAATGCAAGGTGCTATGCCTATTAGAATAAGTCCTGAAAGGTATTCGGGATAATCATGAAGAAATATGTTTGCCAACAAAAACATCAGCGAAGGACCCCCAACCCATGTGATGAGCATGTTGGCCATAAATAATTTTTTGTTTTTAAATAGTGCGGGTATCTTTTCATATCGAACCTTAGCCAACGGAGGATACATCATTAAAATCAAGCCGATGGCCAGCGGAATATTCGTAGTGCCACTTCCCATATTGTTAATCATTTTGGGAATGGCAGGTATTCCATTTCCTAGAAATACCCCGAGCAACATGGCTGCGAAAATCCAAAGGGTAAGGTAGCGGTCTAAAAAACCTAGTCGTTTATTTCCTGGCATATTATTTATTATTTTAAATGCTGTTGAATAAAATTCTCGCAATACGTCTTAATCATGTTGCGGGTATTCCTGAAAGCTTCCTTTATTTCTTCCTCGGTGCCAACAGCTTTGGCCGGATCGGGAAAGTTCTCATGATGCAGCATCGCTTTAGAAGGAAACCATGGACACCTTTCCCGTGCATGATCGCAAACGGTAATTACATGGTCAAAATCAATTTGCTTGTATTCATCCACATGGTTGCTTGTGTGGCCGGAAATATCAACACCATCTGCTTTCATGGCTGCTACGGCACCCGGATTTACTCCGTGGGTTTCCACCCCGGCGCTGTAAACTTCCACTTTATCTCCTCCCATCTTTGCCAGATATCCGTGGGCCATCTGACTGCGACAGGAATTTCCGGTACACAACACCAATATCCTGGTTTTCATCAGCATTTGGGTAAATTTTCTATATCCAAGGTCTTAAAAAACTTTCTGAGGGTTTTTCTTGCATCCTCCCAAACCAAGGGGTCTATGCAATAACAAATATTCGGGCCGCTGATGGTTCCTTTGATCAGACCGGCCTTTTTCAGTTCCTTCAAGTGCTGGCTTACTGTGCTTTGCGACAATGGCAGTTCATCCACAATCTGACCGCACATACAGGCATTTTTTTCAATTAACACCCTCAATATGGCAATACGCGCAGGGTGCGACAAGGCGTCGGCAAAATCAGCGATTTTGTTGTCCTTGTAACTAAATTCTTCTGTTTTACTGGTTCCCACAATAATTTATCGCAATATTACGCTAACAATCGTAATATTGCGATATTAAATAGTTATTTAATAAAAAAGGCCGCTTTAAGCGGCCTTTTTGTATGATTAAGAATCCCTGCGAGGGCCTCTGTCGTCTCGATTTTCGCGACGCGGCCCCCTATCGCCTCCTTCACGCCTTTCGCGTGGTGCAGGCTCTACATATCCCTCTGGTTTTGGAAGCAACACCTTACGGCTCAAACGGAATTTGCCGGTTTTTTTGTCAATTTCGATGAGTTTCACATCCAGTTTGTCGCCTTCTTTCAGCACACCTTCCATGCTACCCAGCCTTTCCCAGGTAATCTCGCTGATGTGCAGCAGACCATCTTTGCCTGGCATAAATTCAACAAAAGCTCCGAAATCCATGATGTTTTTCACGGTTCCATGGTAGGTTTCACCCACTTCCGGCACAGCTACAATGGCTTTTACCATTCCGCTGGCAATGCGCATAGCCTCGCCGTTGCTGCTGAATATTTCAACAAACCCTTTACCATCGCGCTCTTCAATAGCTACTTTGGCACCGGATTTTGCCTGAATATCCTGAACAACTTTACCACCTGGGCCTATCACCGCCCCGATGTATTCTTTCTCAATTTCAATTACTTCAACCCTGGGGGCGTGTGGCTTCATTTCCGCACGTGGAGCGGTGATGGCCTTGCTCATTTCTCCCAAAATATGCAATCTTCCTTCACGGGCTTGTTGCAATGCTTGGTAAACCATATCCCATTTCAGGCCATTGATTTTTATATCCATCTGGCAGGCGGTAATACCCTCTGTAGTTCCCACTACTTTAAAGTCCATATCACCCAAGTGGTCTTCATCTCCCAAAATATCACTGAGAATGGCATACTTATCAGATCCATCTTTGCTGATGAGCCCCATGGCAATACCACTAACTGCCTTTTTAATCGGGATACCCGCATCCATAAGTGCCATTGAACCGGCACAAACAGTCGCCATAGAACTAGAGCCGTTGCTCTCCAAAATGTCGCTCACAATACGCAATACATAGGGAACATCGTTGGGTACCATTTTCTTGATACCGCGCAAAGCCAGGTTACCATGACCAATTTCACGTCGTCCGGGGCCACGGTTTGGCCTTACCTCACCGGTACTGAATCCGGGGAAGTTGTAATGAAGCATAAAGCGGCTGTATCCATACAGCATGGGTGCATCCAGCAATTGCTCGTCCATTTTGCTTCCCAGGGTAACACTGGTCAATGATTGGGTTTCACCACGGGTAAATACAGAACTTCCGTGTGCTGCGGGCAAATAATCAACCTCACAGTTGATGGGTCGAATCTGGGTAGAGTTTCTACCATCCAAACGACGCCCGGTTTCCAGAATCATGTCGCGCATAACATGGTACTCTGCCTCATGGAAATACTTTTTCACCAAGCTTTTCTTCAAATCAGCATCTTCAACCCCCTCAAAACGGTTGAGATACTGATCAAGAACGGCACGAAACGCTTCATGGCGGTCGCTCTTGGCGCTTCCGCTCTCAGCCACTTTACGAAGTTCAGGGCTGCAATCGGCAATCACCTGCTTGCGAAGCTCTTCGTCATTGGTTTCGTGATTGTATTCACGCGCGGGTTTACGTCCACCCAGCATTTCAACGAATTTCAACTGTTCGGCACACTGTCGTTTAATGGCTTCATGGCCAAATTTGAGGGCCTCCAGAAAATCTGCTTCGGAAACTTCATCCATTTCGCCTTCTACCATGTTAATGTCGTGCGCGGTGCCACCCACAAGCATATCGATATCCGATTTCTCAAGCTCTTCTTTAGTGGGATTGATCACAAACTGACCATTGATGCGGCCCACGCGAACTTCACTGATGGGTCCAAGGAAAGGAATATCAGTAAGCATCAGGGCTGTGCTTGCCGCCAGTCCCACATAGGTATCGGGAAGTATGTTCTCATCAGAACTGATTAGAAACAAATTCACCTGCGTATCTCCATGGTAATCCTCTGGAAACAATGGGCGCAGGCAGCGGTCTACCAAACGGGAAATCAACACCTCATAATCGGTTAGCTTAGCTTCACGACGGTGGAAACTTCCGGGAATCCTTCCTACTGCAGCAAATTTCTCCTGATAATCTACGCTGAGAGGTAAAAAATCAATACCCTCGCGGGCATCGTAATTGCTCACTACCGTAGCGAGTATCATGGTTTTACCTACCTTCAGCACGCAGCTTCCATGGGCTTGTCTTGCCAGACGACCGGTTTCTATTTCAATGATTTTACCATCGCCGGTGTCAAATTGGGTTTTTTGTATGTTTAGCATAGTTTTTTATGTAAAAAGCCCCGTTACGCCGGATAGCGTTCGGGGCTTTTCTTATTAAAGTTTCTAAGGAAAGGAGGCAGGATTTACTTCCTGATGCCGAGTTCCTTAATAAGTGCGCGATACTTGAAAATATCTTTCTTTGCGAGATAGTTCAGCAAACTGCGACGCTTACCAACCAGAGCAATCAGCGATCTTTCTGCGCTTTTATCCTTGCGCTGACCTTTCAGGTGGCCGCTGATGTAATTGATTCGTTCAGTAAACATAGCAATCTGTGCTTCTGTGCTGCCGGTGTTTTTTTCGCTACCGCCAAACTTTGCAAAGATTTCTTTTTTCTGTTGAGTTGTCAGATGCATGTCTTCGTAAAATGGGCTGCAAAAATAATGGTTTTTTGTCAAAAAAATCGCACACCCACATAATTTTTATCAAAATCACGGGTTGCAAAATCAATGAGACCCTAATTAACAGGAAAATTATTCAAAATAATTTCGGGTATAGAACCCTCCTTTTCGCAAATAATCTTCCTTTTTCATAAGCTGCAAATCACTCTGCATCATATCTTTAACCAAATCATCCAGCGTGTGGCGTGGTTGCCATCCGAGCTTTTCTCGGGCCTTGCTTGCATCACCAAGCAGCAAATCAACTTCGGTGGGTCTAAAATAACGAGGATCCACGCATACCAGCTCTCGGCCCGGTTTTAGGTGCTCAATATCCAGCCCGCATTCTTTGGCTTTTGTTTCATCTACAAAACCCAAAACCCCTTTCTCTTCAACCCCGGAACCATGAAATTCTATTCCCAACCCCAGTTCGCTGAATGCCTTTCTCACAAAATCCCGGATTTCGGTAGTTTGGCCTGTGGCAATCACAAAATCTTCGGCGGCATCCTGTTGTAAAATCAAATACATGGCCTCCACGTAGTCTTTGGCGTGGCCCCAGTCTCGCTTACTGTTTAAGTTTCCTAAGTAGAGCTTTTCCTGAAGACCCAATGCAATTCTGGCAGCAGCGCGCGTGATTTTGCGGGTCACAAACGTTTCTCCCCGAATGGGACTTTCGTGGTTGAATAGAATCCCATTGCAGGCATACATCTTATATGCCTCCCTGTAATTTACCGTAATCCAATATGCATACATTTTGGCCACGGCATAAGGACTGCGTGGGTAAAATGGCGTGGTCTCACTTTGCGGAACCGCCTGCACCAAACCATACAATTCAGACGTACTGGCTTGATAAACCCGTGTTTTGTTGGTCAACCCCAATATGCGAACTGCTTCCAGTATACGAAGGGTTCCCAACGCATCGCTATTAGCTGTGTATTCAGGTGTCTCAAAACTTACCTGCACATGGCTTTGTGCTGCTAAATTATATATCTCATCCGGCTGAACCTCCTGCACTATGCGTATTAAATTGGTAGAGTCGGTTAAATCACCGTAATGGAGATGCATTTTTGCCCCGGGTATGTGCGGATCTTCATATATATGATCGATTCTATCGGTGTTGAATAGCGAACTTCTCCGCTTAATCCCATGAACAACATAGCCCTTTTTCAGCAGAAATTCCGCCAAATAGGCACCGTCCTGACCCGTTATTCCGGTTATGAGCGCAACTTTCATTGGGAGCAAAAATACAACACATAAGCAGTTGTTTTTTTTGTGATTTTTTTAGGCATATAACTACGAAATAAAAACACAAACACAAATATGACTCCAAAATGACAATTGCACACTGCTGACAAACAACAATTAACTATCACACTTGTAAAACAACCCATCTAAACAATCGGCTAACCGTAAACAACGCTATTATTTTTGGATTTAGAGAACGAGATTGAGGATGAACTTCTACCCCCTTAAAAAAGGCCTGCTGTGGGCCTTGTGTTCTATGGTAATAGCTAACACACAAGCACAGCAACGTACCGTTGGATTAACCCAATACCAGGAAACCAACCATCAAAAAGGGTACTACCTTTTATCCCCCATGGTTATGGGGGCGAAAAACTCCTATCTGCTAGACGATTGCGGCAGGGTGGTAAAAAGTTGGGAAGGAGGCGGCATGCCGGGCACCGCCTGTATATTGGGTCGTGATGGAAGCCTTATCAGAACCATTTCGGTTTTTAACCCCTACATGGCCATTGGTAGCGGAGGTGTTATTGAAAAGTTTGACTGGGCCGGAAATCGCACATGGCGTTGGGTACTAACCGACAGCAATGAATCGCTGCATCATGATATCACTGAACTTCCAAACGGGAACATTTTAGCCATTGTATGGGTAAGGAAAACCGCGGCGGAGGCAGAAGCCCTGGGCAGAAGATTCCCCCTTGGTAAAACCGATATCCTGTTTGAGCGCATCATTGAAATTCAACCCAAAGACACCAATGACGCGGATATTGTTTGGGAATGGCGACTTTGGGACCACCTGGTTCAAAACACAGATCCATCCAAACCCGGATACGGAACACCCAGCCAACACCCGGAGCTGTTAGATATTAACTATTACGATGCCGCAGATATTGGTAGAGACTGGTTGCACCTTAATGGCGTTGATTACAATCCAACCCTAGACCAAATTGTCATAACGGCGAGAAGTTTGGGAGAATTTTATGTAATTGACCATAGCACCAATTTAATTGAAGCCAGCGGTCATTCCGGCGGAAGATGGGGCAAAGGAGGAGACTTTCTCTATCGGTGGGGCAACCCCGAAGCTTATGGAAGAGGCACCCCCCAAGAAAAGCGCCTTTATGTACCCCACCATGCCCATTGGATTAAAGAGGGATTACCCCATGCAGGCAAATTCCTGGTGTTTAATAACGGACAGGGTCGGCCTGGAGGAGGATATAGCACGGTAGATATGATAGCCCCCCCACTAGACAACGACTTCAAATATACCATTCAACCCACCAAGGCCTATTTACCGGGTTCAGCTGAAGAAAAATACAAAGCTGCCGACCCAAAATCTTTCTTTGTGCCGGTAGTTTGCGGGAGTCATATGCTCAAAAACGGAAACTTACTTACAACAGATGGCCTTAAGGGGAAAGCATTTGAGTCGGACAGTGCCGGCAACATTGTATGGACATACGTAAACCCCTACAGCAGCGCCGGTATCACAGCACAAGGAGAAGATCCCGGAATAAACACTGTTTTTCGTTATGAATATTATGCGCCTGATTTCTCCGGCTTCATAGGAAAAGACCTCACTCCGGGTGTAGAATTGGAAAAGGATCCTTACACAAAAAGGCTCTGCGAGAAACCAAACACCGGTCTGCAAACCAAAAGCATTAAAACCGGTGCAATTAGCCCAAATCCTACTATGGATTTTGCGTTTATTTCAGCAGAAAACGTGAATAATGGAAAAATTTACAACCCTTCAGGCCATTGTATTGGAAATTTTAGTGGCAACCAAATTGATTTAAGCATGTTTAAACCCGGTATGTTTATAATTTCCTACACTGCTAATGGTAAAAACCATACTGAAAAAATGCTAAAAACAGAATAACACCATCGTTTTGATTTTTAAGATATTTTTGAAAACACCCCAACAAAAAAGCCCGGTATACCGGGCTTTTTTGTTGATTATTGATTATTAATGTGCGGATGAATACAATTCAGCCACCTTTTTCCAATTTACTACATTCCACCACGCATTAATGTAATCCGGGCGGCGGTTTTGATAGTGGAGGTAATAGGCGTGTTCCCATACATCCAGACCCAATATGGGGGTGCCTTTCACTTCGGCGATATCCATCAAAGGGTTATCCTGATTAGGGGTGCTGGTAACCACCAGTTTTCCGTCGTGAACCACAAGCCAGGCCCATCCTGAACCAAATCTCGTAGCTGCGGCAGTGTTAAACTGTTCTTTAAATGCTTCAAAACTACCAAAAGCCGCAGTAATATCAGCAAGCAGATGGCCTTCGGGAGCACCGCCACCGGCAGGACTCATCAACTGCCAAAACAAACTATGGTTCCAGTGACCGCCGCCATTGTTGCGCACCGCCATGCTATACTTACTCACACCGGCCATTAGCTCTTCAAGGCTTTTGCCCTCACCGGCATTGCCTTTTACCGCATTGTTCAGGTTGTTCACATACGCCTGATGGTGTTTGCTGTGATGGATTTCCATGGTCCTGGCATCAATATGGGGTTCCAGGGCTGAAAACTCGTAGGGAAGTGATGGTAATTCAAACATAATTATGGATTTTATTAGGGTAACAAAGTTAAGCAAGTTTGGTTCGATATAAATATACCTTGATTTTTGCACTCATCTAACCCCAAATGCCGGATATTGCACTCATAATCGAAACTACAGCCTTTGTACTATCGTTGGTAGGGGTGCTACTGGCAATAAAACCGCATATCGCAAACTGGCCCGTATCTATGGCCGGCACCCTGATTTATGCCTGGGTGTTTTATACCTGCCGTCTCTATTCTGACATGGTTCTACAGTTCTTCTTTATCGCTGTACAAGCATACGGATGGAGGCAGTGGGCGCATAAAAACGGCGATGTCAATCCCATTACATCACTTAACACTAAGCGTTGGCTTGGTGAAACAGCCCTTATATTATTGGGCTGGGGGATGTGGACAGCCATTATACTAAACTTATCCTCATGGCTTTCCATAGTCTTTGATATAACCATACAACCGGCGACTATGCCTTGGCTGGATAGCTTTACCGCATCGGTGAGTGTGTGGGCTATTTCAATGCAGGCAAGACGAAAGTGGGAAAATTGGATCCTGTGGCTTTTGGTAGATTCTATTTATATTCCCATGTATATTTCCGTGGGCAAACCCTTGACGGCATTGCTGTATGGTATATTCCTACTGCTTGCTTTATCCGGACTGCGCTCGTGGTACAAACAGCGGGTCTGAACTTTTATCCCTATTTTTGCATGGTTAGTGACGTTATTTTGTTCGGCACGGCTTTTTATTGAAATAATTATATGGGATGTTCATCTTGTGGTACCAAATCAGGGGGCGGCTGCTCGCCTGCCGGTTGCAAAAGCAATGGTACCTGCGGCACATCAGGGTGCAATGCCTTGAATGTATATGACTGGTTCAGGGATATGGAACTCCCTGATGATTTTATACCTTTTAACATCGTAGAAATACGTTTTAAGGGGTCTCGAAAAGAGTTTTTTAGAAATGTAAATCAACTTGATCTCTACACCGGCGATTATGTGGCTGTAGAAAGTTCTGTCGGGTATGACATTGGTACCGTTTCTGCTACCGGTGAAATTGTGCGGCTGCAGTTAAAAAAATATCGGGTGAAGGAAGACTCAGAACGTATTCTCCCCATTCTTCGCAAAGCCACAGACAAAGACCTGGAAAAAAACGATGAAGTAAAACAAAAAGAAAACGCCACGCTGGAAAGAGCCCGAACCATTGCGTTCCGTCTCAATTTACAGATGAAAATCAGCGATATTGAGATACAAGGTGATGGCAGAAAAGTAATTTTCTTTTACACGGCAGAACAACGGGTGGATTTTCGTGAATTGATTCGTCTTTACGCTGATGAATTTCGAATGAAAATTGAAATGCGCCACATCAGCTACCGAGAAGAGGCGTCTCGTTTGGGTGGAATTGGGGTGTGTGGTCGACAATTGTGTTGCAGCACATGGCTCACCGACTATAAAATGGTTACCACTGGAGCCGCTCGTGTGCAAAACCTTAGCATAAACATGGAAAAGCTGGCCGGGCAATGTGGACGGCTAAAATGCTGCCTTAACTACGAACTGGATCTTTACGTAGAGGCTTTGGATAAATTCCCCAAAGCGAAGATTGTTAAGCTGGAAACCGCTACAGGCATGGCCTACAGCCGCAAAACTGACATCCTAAAACAACTGATGTGGTTTAGCTATGATGATAACCAGACATGGATTGCCCTTGAAGTAGAAAAAGTGAAGGAATACCTCGAAGAAAACAAACAAGGGAAAACTATACCACCACTGCAGGACATTGCTGCAGCCAGCCAGGTTATGGAACAAGCCGCCTCACAGGCACCAGAGTTTATTGGCGGTGCAGAACTATTGGAAGATCGCGAACTGGAAGCTGAAATCCGCAGAAACCGCCAAGACAAAGGACGCCATCAACACCCGCACAATAAGGGCGGACAGAGACAGCAGCATAACCAAGGCGGCAATCCGCAGGGCAAACCACACCACAGAGGACCCGACAACCGAGGACCCAGAAGAGACAACAGAGGCCCTCGCCCACCCCACCCCAACAGAGGTCCTAAGCCAAACAATCCACCCAAAAGCTGATTTTATTTGCTTCAAACCGGGCTTTGCATTAATATTGATGTTCCAATTGCCACGGTCACATGATTGCCCCGGTCATACACTGGTATTTTAAACAGCGTCATCAAGATATCCAGATGATGGCTTCCAGGGCTTTGGATTCTCAGGACATTTGGTTCGAATACCTTTTGGATAAGGGAAAACAAACCGCCTATGGCGAATTGGCAGGTTTTAAAAACATTCGAGATTATACACAGTGGAAAGAAAACGTACCGGTAGCCAATTACGAAGACCTTAAACCCTGGATTGAACGCACCATGGCAGGTGAACAGGGCCTACTTTGGCCTGAAGAGATTACCTGGTTTGCTAAAAGTAGCGGCACAACAGGAAATACGGCAAAATTTATCCCCATCAGCTATGAAAGTTTAGAATGCAATCATTTTAAAGGTACTAAAGACATATTAACCCTTTTCTGCGCTGAAAATCCGGAATCTGAAATGTTTCAGGGCAAGGCACTGCTGATTGGCGGAAGCCATAAAATAAACCAGCTGAACACTCGGGGTTATTATGGCGACCTTAGCGCGGTTCTTATCAATCACATGCCTGTATGGGCTAATTTTAAATCTACCCCCGACTTGAATATTTCCCTCATGGATAACTGGGAGGAAAAAGTAGAAAGCATGGCGCAAGCAACCATCCATGAAGATGTTACCAGTATTAGCGGCGTTCCCACATGGACACTGGTACTTTTTAAACGAATCCTTGAAATTACCGGCAAAAACCACATGCATGAGGTGTGGCCCAATCTGGAATTGTTTATCCACGGTGGTGTTAGTTTTACCCCCTACAGGGAACAGTTTAATCAATTACTTCCGGATCCTAAAATGCGGTACGTGGAAACCTACAACGCTAGCGAAGGGTTTTTTGGTGTTCAGTTTACCTCCGATAGCTCAGACATGCTGCTGGTAACGGATCATGGGGTGTTTTATGAGTTTTACCCGGTAAACGAAGGGCCCTCGGCAGCAGTTCAGCTCAGCGATGTAAAACCCGGTGTTAATTATGCCGTGCTAATCACCACTACCGGAGGTTTATGGCGTTACAACCTCGGCGACACCATTCAGTTTACCGGTACCAACCCCCATTTATTTAAAATTTCAGGACGCACAAAACTCTATATCAATGCATTTGGAGAAGAGCTGGTTATTGAAAATGCAGACACCGCCATCGCTACTGCCGCCAAGCTCACAAAAGCCGTTGTTGAGGACTATACCGCCGCTCCGGTTTACATGACCGAAACCGAACCCGGGCATGAATGGTTGATTGAGTTTTCTGTACCACCGGCAAACCTGGAAGATTTTACCCAACTGCTGGATGAGCAGCTCAAGGCCTGCAACGGGGATTATGCCGCTAAAAGACAGGGAGACCTGGCCATGAAGATGCCCAAAACCAGGGTCGTTCCAACCGGCACTTTCCAAGAATGGCTCAAACAAAAAGGCAAGCTGGGGGGCCAGCACAAAGTGCCTCGCCTGAGCAATGACCGTAGGGTTTTGGAAGACATCCTCAGCACCCTTCAGCAAACCGCCTGAGATTGGTCATCTGAAAAGCCCGTTGTATCTTCGCCCCATGTACGGAGCGTTTCAGCAACATCTGCAGGCCGAATTGAAAACCATCGAAGACAACGGCCTTTATAAAAAAGAAAGAATTATCGTAACCCCGCAGGATGCTGTTATTCGACTGCAGGATAACACGGAAGTAATAAACTTTTGTGCCAATAATTACCTGGGACTCAGCAGTCACCCACGCGTGGTGAACGCCGCCAAACGAGCCATCGACACCCATGGCTTTGGCATGAGCAGTGTACGTTTTATCTGTGGAACCCAGGACATACACAAAGAACTCGAAGCCAAAATCGCATCGTTTTACGGCACAGAAGACACCATTCTTTATGCCGCTGCCTTTGACGCGAACGGGGGTGTCTTTGAACCTTTGCTTGGTGAAGAAGATGCCATCATCAGCGATGCGCTGAACCATGCATCCATTATTGATGGAGTAAGGTTATGCAAAGCCCGCCGATATAGATATGCAAACAACAATATGTCCGAACTGGAAGAGCAGCTTATCAAGGCACGGGCTGAAGGTGCACGCTATATTCTGATTGTTACCGATGGTGTTTTCAGTATGGACGGATATGTGGCCCAGCTGGACAAAATCTGCGACCTTGCCGATAAATACAACGCTCTTACCATGACAGACGAATGCCATGCGGCAGGATTTATTGGTAAAACAGGGCGAGGTGTTCCAGAATATTGTAATGTAATGGGCAGGGTTGATATAATCACAGGAACCCTTGGCAAAGCACTGGGAGGGGCCATGGGGGGCTACACCACCGGACGCAAAGAAATCATTGAAATCCTCAGGCAGCGCAGCCGCCCTTACCTGTTTAGCAACTCGCTGGCCCCCAGTATTGTAGGTGCCAGTATTGAAGTCTTTAATATGCTCACGGAGACTACGGAACTTCGTGATAAACTGGAAGCCAATGTTCACCGTTTTAAAGCCGGAATGAAAGCTGCCGGTTTCGATTTTAAAGACGGAGACAGCGCCATTGTCCCCATCATGCTATACGATGCAAAACTCAGCCAGGTAATGGCCGATAAGCTCCTTCAGGAGGGAATATACGTAATTGGTTTCTTCTACCCTGTTGTACCCAAAGATCAGGCTCGAATTCGTGTGCAGTTGAGCGCCGCACATAGTTTTGAGCACATCGACCGGGCTATCGCGGCCTTTACCAAGGTGGGCAAAGAGCTGGGGGTGATTTCTGCCTGAGGCTACATACTACCTAAAGAAAAAAGCCCGTCAATGACGGGCTTTTTTAATGCGTATCTTTTTGTTAAAAACGTACGTATTTGAGCATGTGGCGATTGCCTTCACACAGCACGGCAATCTGGTAAACCCCCGGCAACCAAAACTTGCCCGGCAAAACATGTGACTGCCCCGCCTGCCATGTTGCATCATACACAAGCGCTCCGGCGGTATTGTAGACCAGTACAACAGCGTCTGTTGGCATTGTGCTCCAATTCAGTAAAGCATCACCATCCGAGGGGTTTGGTAAAAGCTTTATAGAACCA
>CAYYXG010000003.1:179958-201717 GCA_964475595.1 uncultured Flavobacteriaceae bacterium | reverse complement strand
AGAACATTTGACATTTATAAAAATCCGCCTGAATCCGGCAATGCTGTCAAAGAACCATTACCGGAATCTTACAACTCCAACAGAGACTTAATTCCTGACGACACCTTTGTTTTAGTAGGTTATTACAAATCTAGGGAACAATACGATTGGATTAAACGTTCAGGACTTTACAATTTCAGAATGGGATCAGGTACTGGTTCACTAGTACTCGACAAAGAAACAGTGAGTTCAAAGTATTTATTGCTGCATACATCGGGCGACACAGATTCCGGTGATTTATGGAAGATAGTTAGCAAAGGGCCTAAAGTTTACTCAAGTTATGATTTAATTAATATTGGTTATTCCAACCCATCTCAGGACAATTATCTTGTTATTGAAATTGAGCCGGTGACTGACTCTGAATTTGAAAACGCAAGTTGGGATTTCAGAAAACTTTCCAATTACTCCTCAAACAGAGCATCTGCAATTCCATTTACAGCTAGTTTGACAGAGCTTATGAAAAGTAAAAAGTAAAGATTTTTAGCGCTATGTTCAAGCCTGTATAGGCGTGAACTGCGCTAAGTTACGATTTTTTTACCACATAAAATTTGAAATTCTATAAAATGTTAAAAACTATCCTACTTATGTTACTAGCTACTTCTATAACCTAGTAGCTAGTAAGCATAGTAAGACACTTAACATCATTATTTCAATTTAACGTAATAACCTTTTATTGGATACCTTTTTTCTGAATCGTGTTTCTGTGTTTGTACAAATCCGAGTGTTTTAAGGGCTTTCCCAACGACATTCAATTTTAAATTGATTTTAGTGTCATTTTGCATTGCCTCAGTAATTTGAGTAGTTGTCATAAAATCTCCACCTTGATCTTTACTAGATGGTTCAAACTTCTGTACCAATAGTTCGAGTTCAGGAGTGATTTCATGAAAATTTCGGTTGTAAACTTCGTTTTCTTCAATCTCTTGCTTTGAAAGCTTGTAGTCAAATCCGCTCTGATATAGCTGAAAAGCACAATACCACAACTCATGAACATCTATTTGAATTGAATAATTAAAATCTATTTGAGCTGTCAATTTAAAACACAGCCACCTCACTGTACCAGTTTCGTCTGATAAAAAATCAGTCTTGTTGGTACTCCCGAAAAAACTCGCAATCCTTGTCATACGCTGAGCTCGACGTCCATATAAAGGGCGTGCGGTAGGGAAATCCTGGCTTAATACGCTTTTCAGCTTATTGATATCATACTTTGACATCACAGCCATTTCATCCAAATTAATTATAAAATTTCTAGCAAGAGCAATTAAACCCTCCCGATCAGTTGACATACTTTCGGTGTAATATGGCTGTAAACTACTTGGACAAAGCCATCTTAAAAAACTTGTTTTTCCTGAATTTTGATTTTCATCTACAAGTATAAATGCCTGTTTGTTGACTACTTTACCCTCAATCGCACAAGCAATCACCCTGACCAACATTTTTCTGAAATGATGCTCAAATCTCGGGTCATCATCTGTTTTAATAAACTTACATAGTTCTTTTATTACGTCTCTATTCCCAACACGCTTGGCATAGCTGTTTATTGAATCATCAAGTACCTTAAAATATTCAACAATTGGATTGTATTTTGGTACAAAATCACTCATCAATAAGCTATTCAAATGCGATAACGAAAAAGAGATGCCTTTTTTTTGGAGAGCTCTAAAAATGTCATCTACTTTTAAATCTTGCCAATCATATCCACCACCTCTGATTCTGAATTCAGGCATATCTAAAATTACATTGTATCTGACATCATAATTTTCTTCAATAAACTCTTCAACCCTATCCCAATTAAGGGGTTTCTTTTTTTTACCCTTATTCATAAGTGTCTGAAATTAAAGCATAGATGTCCTTTGTCCGATAGAAAACCTTACTTCCGACCTTTGAATAAGGTAAACGCCCCGATCTTCGTTGCTCATAAAACCAAGTTGTTTTTCTCCCCAACAATTTTCTTGCTTCTTTCTCAGAAATAAACTCACCTAAGATGGAGTCAGTTTTTGTGTCAGAATTCTGTTTTCCTCTTATCTCGCTGAGCAATTGTTTGATTTCATCTACCAATTGAACCGGAACCAATACGAGACTTTGATGTTCCTGTATGTCTTTTTTATGGATCATAATGCAAAACAGTACAATCCGAAAGATTTAGAAATTCGGGTCACGTGACCCGAATTTTCGAAATAACTCATAAATGACTTAAAATGAATCTATTGCATCTTTGATTTTTTTCAACAAATTTCTTTTTTCATTTTCCGGCAGACCTCCATTTGTGTTGTTGAAATTCTGAATAACTCTTTCAATAGACCCTTCAGAATAGCCCGTCACGAGGTTTATTGCTTCCGCCAACAATGTTGTATTCGATCTAATGTAGTTCTTTTCTGCAAGTGCCAAAAACAAATACACCAATTCTCTTTGGTTTATTGATTTGTCTAATTCATCCAATTCAAATGACATTTCAATTTCAAGCCTCCCGAATGCTTCAAACAGATTTAAAAAAGCATTGGTCAACTCTACTGGTATCATAGCGCCTATCCCATTTTGAAAAAAATGCGCTGTTCTAAATTTAAATTCAGATCGGATATTCAAATAAACTGTTTCAAGAAACTTCAAATGATAAATTTTACTTGCCGATCTTAGATCTTGTTCTTCAATTGTTTTTAAAATCTCGCCCAAAAATATCAAACCAGATGTTATTCCGTAATTACTTAACCATAAAACATCTTCAGAACTAATTCTCTCTGATTTAATAATTCTCTCAAAGTACTCCTCCATTTGAGCATTCACTGATTTTGGGTTGGTTTCTTCATTTTCCATCATTGATTCTATTAAAAGCTTCTAGGACTTCATTTTTTACTGTATTCGTTAACAACTTGGCATAGATTGCTGTTGTTCTTGGGTTTTCATGTCCCAATACTTGTTGTACAATTGACATGCTTACTCCTTGGTTTATTAATAAGGTTGCACATGTATGCCTGGCAACATGGTGAGTTAGGTTTTTTTGAATCCCTACCAAATCTCCAATGGTCTTCAGGTAAGCATTGAGCTTTTGATTGCTTATTTGGGGTAAGATCTTACCAGTAATTTTTCTTTCAACGTTGTTGTATTTCTCCAAAATCTGAAAAGCAATACCATAAATTGGTACTTGAACCAGTTCTTTGGTTTTATTCTGTTTGCGATATAGATAGCTACCTTCGGCAGATACATTAACATCCTTTTCTTTCAAATCCTGGGCATCCGAAAAACGAAGTCCCGTATAACAACTAAATACAAACAAATCTCTGACTCTATCTAAACTAAGATTTGAACTGAAATCAAAGGACTGAATTTTCATCAGCTCGTCTTGATCCAAATAATCTCGTTGGGTTGGAAGTTGTTTCAGTTTGAAGTTTTCATAAGGATTTTTTTCCAACAGACTGTTCCTTATGGCACTAGCCAAGGTGGTTTTCACCTTTTTATGGTAGTTGCTGGTTATCGTATTCCGGTTTAAATCCCTTTTAACCAAAAAAGTATCAAACGCCTCGATAAACTTCAAGTCGACTTGAACCAAAGGAATATCCTTCCTCTTGTATTGTAAAGAAACAAATGCACTAAGATGAGTTAAGCAGGATTTGTAATGTTTGTATGTTCCTTTCGACAATACACCTCTTTGGTTCTCACTTTCCATTCTGCTTTCAAAGAATTCAAGCAACATATCCGAATTCGACCTTTCTTTAAACAAGTTATCGGCAATCTCACTGACGGATAATGACTGTGGATTTTTCTGCAATTCATATTGTAAATCAGTGAGTTTGGATTGCAATTGCTGGATTCGTTGATTCACAGCATGGTTGTATTTTGCTCTTTCTTTCTCAGAATCCCATTCCTTGGCAAACAACTCATATCCAATTGCTCTTTTGGTGGTCTTTCTGTCAGCAGTAATCTGCATGTAAACAGGAGCCTTAGCATCAGTATTTACAGGCTCTCTAAGATAAAATCGATGTGTTATTTTCATTTGGCAAACATTTTAACGGGTTGGCAAACATTTGGAAAACAAATCCCGTTCCAAAGCGAAAAATAACGAAAAGTAGCGAAATGAAAAAACCCTCAGAGTGTTGATTCTGAGGGTTTTAGTTGAAACCCGAAGGTTTTCTTGTGATCCCGCTGGGACTCGAACCCAGGACCCATACATTAAAAGTGTATTGCTCTACCAACTGAGCTACGGAATCATCCCGTTTTTTGGGACTGCAAAAGTAGTTAATGACATTCTTTATGCCAAACCTTTTTTAAAAATTTTTACGATAGGTGTAATGTACCTTGGCTGTGTAGGCACCCAACGACTCCAGCATACTGAGCATTTTGGCATTAAAATCCCCAATCCAGGCCAGTTCTGCCACATTAATAAGGGGATGCTGTTTTAAGTTGTTGTAGAATGTCATGATGATACCGGTTTCAATACCCAGGTTCTGAAAACCGGGCACTACACCAAAAACAATTCCTCTGACTTTATTGATTTTTCTGCGATGCCATAAAAATCTCAGTCCGTTCCACAGGTTCAACTTACCGTTAAAATATTTAAACACCTGATTGACTTCCAAAATACTCACATAAAATCCAATCGGTCTCTCATCAGCATAGGCGAAAATGGCAAAATCTGCGGGCAGAACCGGCTTCACCTTTTTCAAACGCGCCATCATTTTCTCAATGGTCAACGGCCTAAAATCCTCATGAAATGACCATGCTTCATTGTATATCTGTACGAAATCCGCAGCAAACTTGTCTATTTTGCTGTAGTCCAACGCAACAAAGCGGTATTTGGGATTTGATAAAACCCTCCCGGCTAACTTACTGAAGCGTTCGTAATTGAATTCTTTCTCGGTGATTTCGCAGGTTTTTTGTTCAATGATTTTTTCAAAGCCGTAATCCTCAAAAAAAGCGCGGTAATAATCCGGATTATAGGCCTCGCGATAGCTAGGGGTAGATTTTTTTTCAACCAACAGTCCCCAGAAACTATCCCGATCTCCAAAATTCACGGGGCCATCCATATAGTTAAGGCCTTGTTCAGAAAGCCAGGCTTTGCAGGCATCGAACAATGTGAAGGCAGCTCCTTTATTATTGATGCACTCAAAAAAACCCAGCCCCCCCATGCGCTCTCCATTATTTTTGGTTTGATAAAATGCAGCTACCCTGCCAATGGGTTCAGATCCGTCAAAAAGGACCCAGCGCGTGATATCCCCACCATGAAAAGCCTCGTTTTTATCCGTATCAAAGATTTCCTCAATGTCGTCGGTAATGGGCTGTATGTAGTTTACATCATCTCGATATACAAGCTTTGCAACAGAATGAAAATCTGCAACTGTCGCATGCTTGGGTACTTGCTGTAAGTTGTACACGGTGCAAATTTAATAAATGGGTTGCAGTTTATTTTTTTCCCTTCTCAAGTGATATTTTCTCATCCCCTTTTTGATAATCCATGTAGGTGAGAATAAACTGAAACATTTCATCGCCGGCCCTCATGCTGGCACCGCCATATTCCATGCGCTCACCTACTTGCTTTGGCGGACGATTGGGGTTGTTGGGATTGGCAACCGTATTATCAAACTCTGCTTCGGCAACAATGATGGTTCCTGCAGGTAAATGAATCGGATTTTTATAGGTGTAAAAATATTGCCACCTAAAATCCCAGTTAGGAATATGAATCAGCTTTACCGTATCGCCATTGGGTTTAATGGCATACCCTTTGAAACGTTTTCCCAGCAAATGCAAATGCGGATTGATGGTGAGCAATGAAATATCGGCATCTATTTGAAATTGGGTTTTATGCTTACTGATGGTATTGGGCTGAATCATCAAGGGTGGCTGAATCTTGCTCACTCCATTGGTTCCCAGCATGAGCTCTCGGGTAGTTCGTGTGGGTGGTTTATCCGTAAAAAACACATTGATATAGCTTTTGTCTTTTGTTTTACGGTTGCTGGGACCATAATGCAAATCATTGCCAATCACCGAAAACTTACGTGTCAGCCTGAATGTGCCTATACCATTGGGATACGCTATACCCTGCACACCGGGCAAATAGTTGACTGCACTGTGCAACCTGAACGGCTTGGTACCATCATCGTTCAATAAATCCAACTTACCAAAATCACTGTCGTATTCTCCGGTGGTAATTTCTACCGCATACGGCCTTTTTTGATGGTTTTTCTTTTGGTCATTTTCATACATCAGAATATGTCCGTTAAAATGATGTACCAGATCCGGAGAGCCGGCCACAAATTCTAGGGCTCGGACCCACGTGTCTTTTTTTAGGATCCCCGGGATTTTAACCAGAAAAAAACGATCCCGCATATTGGGCTCAATATCAACCGCTTCAATTGGCAACACCAAATCAGGCTTGCCAATAGCACTTTTCCATGTAGGGGGAACATAGGGTTGAATCTTAGTCAAATCGCCTGATACTGCACCGGTCTCAGCCCAGCGTTGGATGGTTTCAATTTCCGCCTTGGTCAGTACTTTTTCATTGATAAAATGCGCATATTCAGGATCAGCAGGCCATGGAGGCATGTATCTTTTTGCAGTAACCTTGGCTATGGTTTTGGCCTTTCTTTTTACCTCATCATAGGTTTGCAGGCTAAATGGGGCTCCTCCCCCTTGCTGGTGGCAGCTCACACAATGAGAACGTAGGATGGGCTCAATATGTTCGGCATAAGTAGGTTTATCGGGCACGTCGGTTTTTACCGGACCGCTGCAATTTACCCCGATAAATATTACTGATACTATGCTTAGAATCAAACCACTTCGCATCCAACCACAAATATAATTATAGAATGCAATGGTCTGTGAGATTCTATACCGGGTTATTCTATAAAACAACCCACAGCACGGGTTTGGGTATAAGGCAACTTTTGACCATTTTTGATGGCAAACAGCACATCTTTCAGGTAGTTTTCCGTTGCATATGCTCTTTTCTTGCCTGTATCATACGCCCAGTTATCAATGGCGCCGCTGTATAAAACCTGATTATTGCTATCCACCACAAAAACCTCCGGTGTAACTTTTGCCCCATAAATTCGGGCGATGTAAGCTACATCTTTTCCGGCAGTATATTCTAAGGGAAAAAAATAACTGCTGTCTTCAGCCATGCTAGCATCGGTCCGCAATCCCACGAATAAAAAACGGGGATCCTGCCCGTAAACAAACTGAAGGGTGTCCAGCAAGGGTTTGTAGTTGTTACAAAGCGGACAATCCTTACTCAGGAAAAAAATCACATTGTAAAGGGCCGGCTTTTCTAAATCAAGGGCGGCATTATGCAACCGGTGCACAGAGGACTCCGGCTTTGCTATGCTGCCATTGTCTTTCTGATTCAGAAGATACGCCACTAACCCTCGATATCCGCTTAATCCGGCAATAAGTACCAAAATGAACAGCAACGTTAGGTTGAACCACTGAATTCGGGTAAGTCGGATTTTCCCCCTAGCCATTACTTCATCACCTGAAATGCCTTTACAAACTTCACGCCCAGATTTCGGTTTGGGGGAATATAATCCTTCCACTTATCGTTGTTTTTCATGCGATCTTCCAATCCGGCCCACAACGTGTTCCACACAATTTCACCGCTGCCGGTGCGCATCATCTCACACATGTCTTTCAGCAATTCATTGTTTACCGTCCAGGTGCCGATTTGCTTGCTACTAACAATCTGGGCGTCAGAGGCATTTTCCAGCACACGACTGATGTTTTGATATCCACCGCAGCTTCCCAGCACCGCTACTTTTGTATTGTTGGTGAGCACGTCAATGGTGTTTTGAAGGTGATAGCTATGTCCCCTATGCACCACAATGTCCGGATATCGTTTCACCCTTTCAAACATTTTCATCAACTGAAGTAATCCTTTTTCTACGTTGGGTTTGTTCATATAAAGAATGATTTTCCTACCCTCAACGCTTTCTATTTTCAAATACGCCTCCTCGTCTGTTATTTTATAGTTTTTATCCGATGAAAACTTACTTTTAAAGGATTTGAAAGCCGCCAAACCATCTTCGTCATCATAAAAAATATGTTGCTGAATATTGGTATTGTCAGGAAACATAAGCTCTGCTTCCACGCGGGTAAGTTCAGGCACTTTATATTTTACGGATATTCCGGTAATTAACACCGGATTTTTCCCTGCCAGCTTATATAAAAGCCCATAAATCTTCATGCCATAGCGGTTGTCAGCAAGATAGCACCGACGCAAATCTTTGTAAATACGCGCAATCATTTTTTCCCGCATAAGGGAATCAGAAAGAGAACCAAAAATATCAGCCACTTCCACCGCCGGCCCTAAGTTTCCTCCGGTTCTGTCCAGGTGTTTTACGATTTCTGTAACAAATTGATCCTGTTCCTGTGGTGACATGGTATTTAAAACGGGCTGCAGCGTATTGTAACCGGCACAGGTCTGCACAAAGGTTCTGAAGCGATTAAAACCCATTTTGCTAAAAAACACATACATACTGCTGTCTGTGCGGCGCTCCATGAGTCTTTTAAACAACCCCAAAAATGTACTGGTAAAAATCTCATCACGGCTATACACTATCAGGTTATACAATTCTTCGGCGCTGAGAGTTTCAGCCAATTTAAACCTGATTTTTTCATTTTTTTCATCATGTAACAAATTGATTTTCCTTATAACCTGCAAGCTATGATGGGCCATTTCTGCATCCACCGAGTACCCTCCCAGTATATTGGGATTGCGCCTTAGGGAGCAAAGGCGGGTAAACCACGCATTTTCATCAGCCGCCAGTGCCTGACTTTGGGCTACGGTAAGTTCGCCATGATATACCATGTGAATATTGGTATAACTGCTGCTGCTTCTGCCGTAAGCACGGTAAATATCATACAACATGGCAACGACCGAGTCTTTGCTGCTAATCAGCACATTATTTACAGGATGCAGGGTACCGATGTATTGTTTAATCGCATTGGGATCATTTTTGGCCACCGTTTCAAGCACCTTAAGCACCCATGGTTCACGCTGGTAATCCGCATGTTTCGTGAGTACATCATAAGGTCGTTTGGTGGCTGCAAACATTAATACATCAGAAGCAGCAGGTCTTTTAATATAAAAGGGAATTACCTCAAGTGCAGTGTATAGGTTGTTTTTCAGCAACTCCTGATCTTTCTGCACCCCCTGGTTTTTTGCCAATTCCAAGACGGTTGCAAAGTACTGGTCGTAATAACCCAAAAATCGAACAGTACCTGCATTGATACCCTGCAGTGAACCTATCAACTGCTGGTAAAACGACTCATATTCCGATTTTGGAAAACTATTTTTGTCCAGCAATGCCTGTATTTGGTCTACTCGGTTAAAATACACCAGTCTAGCTCTGTCGAATTGCGCACGGGAAGCATATCCTGCACTGGTATCGTTTTTGCCGTCCAGTAAATCAATCCTAAGTTGCTCGGCATTGCATAATTTGGAGAGCTCATTGCCCTTTTGGGCTTTCAGCAAACCGGAAAACCCTATTGCAAAGACGATAATTGCGGTGCGCACAAATGCCATAAAACAATACCGGCCGCAACGGAAACGTTGAGGGAGTGTTTGGTGCCTGCCTGTGGAATTTCTACGCATGTGTGGCAAAGTTCAAGAACTTCTGACTGAATTCCATCAATTTCATTGCCAAAAATAATCGCCGTAGGATTTTGGGGCATTAAAAAGGATTGCAAAGGCACAGATTGGGTAGTTTGCTCAACCCCTACCAGGGTATATCCCATCCCTTTGAGCCCTTTGATGGCAGATGCGGTTTCTGCGTGATATTCCCAAGAAACAGAGCGGTCGGCACCAAGCGCGGTTTTGGTAATATCGCGGTGTGGCGGCTGGGCAGTAATACCGCAAAGCAGTATTTTTTCACACCTAAACGCATCGGCGGTGCGAAAAAAAGAACCCACGTTATGCATACTTCGTAGGTTGTCCAGCACCACGATAACGGGTAATTTTGATGACGCCTGAAACGCTTCCGTGCTAAGACGATTCAGCTCCTGTAATCGCAATTTTCTCATGAAATTCCACTTACAAAGATGCTGTGAAATGACCAAAAAACAGGACTTTGTTTAAAAAGACGAACTTCCATTTGAAAATCACAAACATTTTCTTATCTTTGCACCCCAATTCCAAAGAATATGAATCCGATTGTTAAAGCCATCACCAGCGAATATTTGCGCAACGATATTCCTGATTTTAAGGCCGGTGACCGTGTTACGGTGCACTACAAAATCAAAGAAGGCAATAAGGAGCGCATACAGCAGTTTCAGGGTGATGTGATCCAGCGCAGAAACAGCGGAGTGGAGGAAACTTTCACTGTTCGTAAAATCTCTAACGGTGTAGGCGTTGAGCGTATATTCCCCACCAACAGCCCATTTATTGACAAAGTGGAGGTAAATCGTCGCGGTAAAGTGCGTCGTGCCCGTATATTCTATCTGCGCAAGCAAATAGGTAAAGCTGCCCGTATCAAAGAAAGAAGAGGTTAATAACCCATCCGAATATTTCAAAAGGCCTGTATTATCAGGCCTTTTTTTATGGCTCAATTTGATACCAGCCCATATTCCCCACCTTTTTCACCTGCCGGATTTTTATCGGAGAATTGAACCTTGCACTGTCCAACAATGAGGGCTGATCGGTAATGAAACCGACAGCACCTGCTTTGACGTAAGAAATCAGCATTTCGGTTGATTCATCGGCAGTATACCAGGGATATCCCTTACTTCCTGTGTAATAAAAATATACGCACCCCGATATATCCGGACCCACGATCCATCGTTCAGAAGTTCTGTTTCCAGCCCTAAGTTTTTGGGCCAAATTAGGGTCAACAAACTCATTGGGTACCCTATACTGTCCGGGTTTCCAGTTATTGGGTGCTATGCGATTCCACGCCCATAGCGAGGAAAACAAAAGAGATACCCACAATAAAACGATAAACTTTGATTGCAGCAAAACACCACCACCCCTGCCAACAATAAATGCAAACAGAGGCATGAATACTATGGCATAATAGCCATGATGGATGAATTGAAACTGCACCGGAAAATAAAATAACAAACAACCCAAACCGTAAGCCATTACAGGGGCATATCGATTCCATAATGCCTTGCTCTTGTATATACCCGCCAAAAGTAATGGAAGAAAGGCGTAACCCACCCAGGTTTCCGGGATATCAGAAAACAGATTCTTTCCTAAAATATCTAAGACCTCACCAGGACTGCGCGCATGCCGCATTGCATGAACGAATTCATGGAGACCGTATGTTTTAACCAGGTATGCAGCGTAAAGATACCAGGCCAAGGACATACCCACTGCCATAATGGCCAGAACCGTCCCCTGAAACCAGACCTTAGCAGTTTTTTGCCGGAGGCGTAAAAATCCAACCGCAATAGGCAATCCGGCCATCAAAAATTGGATTTTAATCATGCCTGCCAGCGCCAACATCAGCATTGAAAGCAACATCATAGGCCATAAAAGATTGTCCAGCCAGCGAAGCGCAAAATACCATCCCCAAAGCATGCAGCAAAGGGCCATCACATCAGGTACTGCATTGATCCCATGAAAATACATCTCCGGAACAAATGCCATAAATAGCGCACCAATATTGGCATACAATGGTCTGCCCGTATAGTGTAGAATAATTTTATTCATGGCCCAAACCGCCAAACTGAAAAATAACAAGGAAAGCCAACGGTGGTAATATTCAGAAAAACCTACCGTGCGATACAGGCATGCCAGAATATACTCGTAAGCTGGAAATTGTGGGCCGGTAATACCCGATTTTCCAAAACGCTTATCCACCCTTGGCTCAAGTAAATTCATACTTTCATCGGCATAATTCTTAGCCACGGCAAGGGTATTGCATTGTCGCCAAACGTGATTCCCCACAGCGGGTAATTTCATATAAGGCAGATGGGTAATGACCATCAACAATAATATGAGTGGGACAGATTTACGACCCTGTAATTCGGCCAGCTTTTGCAAAAAGTCAGACACTCGCTTTACCATGTATGGTCTATGATGATTTTATGTTTGCCTGAAATTTTCCGGGTAATAAGACTAAAATGTCCGGACGGAGTATCTTGGGTGCGAATCAGCTTCCATCGCCCGTTAGCGTGGCCAATTTCACCGGATTGATCCAGCATTTCGATGGTGTCAATATCGAATGAAAGCTGTCCCATGCTGGCCTTATCCGGATAATGCTTTTTGTAGGCATTCAATGTGGCAAGCCAGCCGTATCTCACCCCTTTTGCACCGATAAATTGCATGCTCGAATCGCGATGATATCCCTCCATAAATTCTTCAATATTTCCCGCATTCCAGGCCTCCTGTTGCAGTATAAGTAATTGCCTGATCTCATTAGGCGTTTTCTGTGTTTTCACTTCCCCACAGGACCAAAAACAAAGAATAATACCCCAAACTAAATACCGATTCATTTAGCCCCCGAAGATACTGAATATTGAATGCCTGCAGCTATGACGTTATGATATGCCCCGGTAGGAAAAAACAAACTGCCTGCCGAAGCATTAGAAACAGACACCAGCCCATATTGATATTCAAGACGGTAACTGAGCGATTTACTACTCCGGTATTGCACTTTTGCACAAATCAGCATGCCGGTCTTACGACTGTCCTCTTGAACATGCAGATGAATACCCTCTGTCTCCTGCCCTTTGATGAGGTAGGTAGTTCTGACACCGGCACCGGCCAGCCAGCGGGAATCCAAGTTTTTATTTACAAAAAGCGGAATATCCAGCATTTGATAACGGTAATGAAATGCTGATTTACCGGGCAAATCAGGATTGAACGGATATCGCGAACCCCGCTCACTGAATGCAACACCCGTTTCATACTGCCATCCATTACCCAAATTCTGGGCTATTGTAGTGCCCAATGTGTAGCCAAACTTGTTAAAACCGGAAGCACCATCACCATCAATCTGACAGACGTTTAGCGCCGCATGCAAGGCAGAAGAAAAAGCCCCTTTCCCTTCTTGGGCATCAACCCTACAAACTGCCAAAGCAAGACCCAGGAAAAAACTTATTCGTATTCGCATCATTTGCAGGAAATTTGCTGCAAATTACAACTTGACCGGAAAAAAAACAGATTATATCATTGTGGGTGCCGGACTTGCCGGAGTTTCTCTGGCACTGGAACTGGTTAGCAGGGGAAAACACGTGGTGCTGTATGATAACCATCAACCCTCCGACAGCAGTCGTGTAGCGGCCGGAATCATACACCCTATCGTACCCAAAGGCGTTCGTTCCACCTGGATGGGAAATACCATTTTCCCCCTCATCAGCCAATGGTATAAAAAATGGGAGAATCAACTTCAATCCGCCTTTTATCAGCCGCTTTCTGGTTATCAGATTCATCCCAATGAAGACACCGGATTATTCTGGCAAAAGCGGTCTGCCGCACCTGAAATCCATCATTGGTTACTTCCGGTTAGCCACGAATCCTTATCCGGGATTAATGCTCCTTTCGGCTATACGCCCATTTTACAATGCGCACGGTTGGATACCCGCGTATTTCTGGATTCCGCCATCGCCTGGCTCCGATTGAGCATAGATGTACGCAATGAAGCTTTTGACTATACTGCGCTTGAAGGAATATCGGGAAACCGGCATTATGGCGGAGAATCTGTTGGCGGTGTTGTTTTCTGCGAAGGAATCAAGGCGATGGAAAACCCCTGGTTCAAACATCTGCACTTTCATCCCACGGCAGGCGACATACTGACCCTATCATTCCAAGATACCTTGCCCACTGCACTTTATAAAAACCGTACCTGGCTGGTACCCGATGGCAATGGCAACTGGCTTGCCGGCAGCACCTTTCACAAAGGCAGTCTGGATACAACTCCCAAACCTGCAGATGCTGAAATTTTAATTCAACAACTTAGGTCCTGGACCAATGCCTCATTTAAACTGATTAAACACAGACGCGGCGTAAGGCCTACGGTGGAAGGCCGTCGTCCATATTTGGGAGCGCATCACTCTGAAAAAGGCATTTATATATACAACGGGCTGGGGAGCAAAGGAAGCAGTCTCATTCCCTGGCTTTCACCAATGATGGCAGATTTTTTATGCTATGGGGAAAAACTTTATCCGGAAACGGATATCAGCCGTTTTGCTCTGTAATCTCTTCAATGGCTTCATTAAACTCATCCGGAGAGGAGACCACGCGGATGCCCGGAGGCAATTTCAGGTCCCTTCTTCTGATTACCTGCTTTCCGGTCAATAGCACGGGGGTACCGGGGAAAGTTCTTTGTAAGCTGTGCACATAAACCTGAATGGGCACCTGCGAATTGCTGCCCGTAATAGCACAAAAAACCGCATCGGGTTTGTGTAGTTTGAACACTTTATTCAAATCCTCCAATGGCGTGGAAGTACCCAGATAAATCACCTGCTGTCCTTTGGTCTTAAGCATGTAGGCGGCAAAAAGTAAACTGAGGTCGTGGTTTTCACCATTGGGAACAAACAACAGAAACTTTTTGGACAATGGCGAAAGATTGGGATTGATCTGATCCAGCGATACATACATCCGCTGCCGGATGATATTGGTAATAAAATGTTCGTGGGCTACATGAATACTGCCGCTCAGCCACAATACACCAACATGCTGCATGAACGGAAAAATAATTTGTGTTACGGTTTCTTCCATGCCAACCTTCAGTATGCTGATGCTGAGAATCTTATTAAATTCTTTTTCATCGAAAGATAACATGGCGGTTGTGAGGGCCTGAATCTGATTCTCATATTTGCTGCTGCCTTCGCTGATGGATAGCGTCTGACTTTGCACCTCTTCCCTGCTCATTTTAGCAATCTTGCTGATTTTAAATCCATTGGCATTCAAAATGCTCACATTCATCAGGTATTTCAGATCGTCTTCTTCATAATATCGGATGTTGGTATCGGTGCGTTTTGGGGTGAGCATGTCATAGCGTTGCTCCCAAATTCTTAGGGTGTAGGCTTTAATCCCGGTAATGTTCTCAATATCTTTGATGAAGTATTTATCCCGATAATCTTTTTTAGATTTTTTGGGATCGAACATATTTGGATTGTTGGTTGTTTCTTTGGCACTCATTGTGATATGAATATTTTAGTTACCGGAGGCACCGGAATGCTCGGAAAAAAACTTATTTCCATGTTAAAAGAAAATGGCATGGATGTCATGATTTTGACCACTTCGCTTATTAAACAAAATGTTAAACAAAAGGTTTTTTTCTGGAACATAAAAAGGGGAATTTTTCCTGAAAATCTTACACAACCCATCGATGTGGTGATACATCTGGCGGGAGCCAATGTGGGAGCCCATCGCTGGAATCAGCGATATAAAAGGGAAATACTGGAGAGCCGCACGGAAACATCGCGATTTTTACTTCAAAAACTTAAAGAACAAAACAACATACCGAAAACCTACATAACCGCCTCGGGAACGGATTATTATGCAAACCCCTCGCCCACATTATGGAATGAAAACGATGGTGCCGGACATCATTTTTTAGCCCATGTTTGTCGGGCTTGGGAATCTGTGACTGAAGAATGGCAAAAAAATGATTGCATAACACAAATAATCAGAACCCCGGTAGTTCTGGAAAAAAACGAAGGTTTTTTAAAGAAAATGCTTATGACAGAAAAGGTAAGGGTGATACCGACTACAGGGCATCCAAACAACTTTCTCAGCTGGGTGCATATCCACGATCTCTGCAGAATTTACCTTCATTTGATGAACCATAAAACGTCTGATGTATGGAATGCGGTTGCTCCCGAGTATGTTTCCATGAGGCAACTTGTGAACCATATAGATATGGCCCGGGGTATCAAAACCTTGCATCCCAATATTCCGTGTTTTGTATTAAAAGCAATGCTGGGCGAAATGGGCACCCTGGCCTGTGTGAACCAACGAGTAAGTGCTGAAAAACTTTTAGGCACCGGATTTCGTTATCATTATCCGACATTGCAATCTGCACTTCATGACATCTTTACCCATTAAACACAACATTTTCTGGTTTCGCCGAGACCTCAGACTGGATGACAACCACGGCCTGTTTAGAGCACTGGAATCGGGATTGCCGGTAAAACCCATTTTTATTTTTGATAGGGATATATTAGATAAACTGGATAATCCGCTAGACCGAAGGGTGTCATTTATATACAGTATCCTTAGCGAAATTAAAAAGACCCTGCAGGCAAATGGGAGTGACTTGTGGGTTTATTATGGAAAACCTCATGAAATATGGGAAACATTGCTACTATCCGGAGATGTACAAAATGTGTACAGCAATAAAGATTATGAACCCTATGCGCTTCAACGGGATAGAGAAATCGCAGAACACTGTAACAAGTATGGAACCAGATTCTACCAATATAAAGATCAGGTAATTTTTGAATGCTCTGAAGTAGTGAAGGATGATGGTAAACCATACACCGTGTATACCCCCTACAGCAGGCGCTGGAAAAATAATTTCACAACGGAAATGCTGAATTCGTTTCCCAGTGAAACAATGCTTCAAAATATGGTTAAAGCGCAAAATCATACCATGCCGTCGCTATCTGAAATGGGTTTTTCTACAGCAGAATTCACTTTTCCCGGAAAAATCCCCAATGAAAACATCATCAAACAATATGCGCAGGATCGTGATACTCCTTCCATACAGGGAACCAGCCGCATGGGGGTGCATCTGCGGTTTGGCACCGTTAGTATTCGTAAACTAACAAAAACGGCCAGCTCTTTGTCTGAAAAATTTCTCAATGAACTGATATGGCGTGAGTTTTATATGCAAATTTTATGGCATTTCCCTCAGGTAGTTTCCCATTCTTTCAAGCCCCGCTACGATAACATAGAATGGCGAAATAATCCCGATGATTTTGATAAATGGTGCCAAGGTCAGACCGGCTATCCCATTGTTGACGCCGGGATGCGCGAACTCCTCTCTACCGGTTTCATGCACAACAGGGTACGAATGATCGTGGCCAGTTTTCTCACCAAGCACCTTTTAATAGACTGGCGTTGGGGGGAAGCATGGTTTGCCCGTCACCTGCTCGATTTTGAACTGGCCAGTAACAATGGTGGATGGCAGTGGGCTGCGGGTTCAGGCGTAGATGCAGCGCCGTATTTCAGGGTGTTTAATCCCACTCTGCAAACCCAGAAGTTCGACCCCCAACTCAACTATATCAAACAATGGGTGCCCGAATGGAACACTTTGCAATACGCGAGACCCATTGTGGAGCATGATGTGGCCAGAAAACGCTGTCTTGAGGTTTTCCAAAAAGCAGTTGGGGCAGTATCCGCCAACTAAAACCGCCAAATAAACGTATCTTTGCAATATGAATACTGATCAGCATAAAGATATAAGGGGCCGTGTAGAAGCCCTGAGGAGGTATCTTTGACATCGATAGAAAGATTGCCGAAATAGCCGACGCAGAAGAACGTACATTGGATCCTACTTTTTGGGATGACCCCAAAAAAGCGGAGGCGCACCTTAAAAAACTTAAAGAAAAGAAAAGCTGGACAGATGCCTATGCAAGCTGCAATTCCGGTTTGGACGATTTAGACATATTGGTAGAATTTGCCGAAGCAGGCGAAGCCACAACGGAGGAGGTTGATAAGCAATATGCATTGCTTTGTCAGACTGTGGAAGATCTGGAATTCCGTAATATGCTGCAAAGTGAAGAAGACCATTTGGGCTGTGTAATGGAAATCAATGCCGGCGCCGGTGGTACCGAAAGCTGCGACTGGGCAGAAATTCTGATGCGCATGTATCTGATGTGGGCCGAGAAAAACGGATTCAAAGTATCTGAACTGGAAAGGACCGACGGTGAAGTGGCCGGTATAAAAAGTGTGAGTCTGGAAATAGACGGCTCATTCGCATTTGGGTATTTAAAAGGTGAAAACGGGGTTCACCGCATGGTGCGAATTTCCCCATTTGACAGCAATGCCAGAAGACACACCTCTTTTGCCAGTGTTTACGTATATCCAATGGTGGATGACAGCATTGAAATAGATATTAAACCGGCAGATGTAGAATTACAAACCAGCAGAAGTGGTGGTGCCGGAGGTCAGAACGTAAACAAGGTGGAAACCAAGGTGCAACTCACCCACATCCCCACCGGTATTGTGGTGGTTTGTCAGGTAGAAAGAAGTCAGCTTGCAAACCGCGAACGTGCTATGCAAATGCTTAAAAGCCGTTTGTATGAAATGGAAATACAAAAACGCAACGCTGCCAGAGCCGTTATTGAAGACTCAAAAATGAAAATTGAATGGGGCTCGCAAATTAGAAACTATGTTTTTCACCCTTATAAATTGGTAAAAGATGTACGAACCGGAGAAGAAACCAGTAACATCCAACATGTTATGGATGGTGATTTGTGGCCATTTATCAAAAGTTATCTCCTAATGGCTGCGGGTGGCGAAGTGAAAAAAGGTGGTGTAATTATTGATTAATGAAAATTACATATTGATTATTATCATAAAAATATTTTTTGGAAAATAAAATCAACACACTATATTCGTATAATAATTTATGTGAAAAACACCATGTGATTGGTTTTCATATGATTAAATTAATAAAATAGGAACAAACAACAACGCATTGTGAAGTACTATACATACTTGTATTGTGATATTTACTTTGCACCGCAAATAAAAACATGATGAAAGCCAGCAACAAGCCTACTCTCTCAGAAAAAATCAGATCTATCCGTGCGACCCGCGGATTTAGCCAAGAGTACATTGCAAAAAAATTACACATCACCCAGCAGTCCTATTCTCTGTGTGAAAAAATGCCCGAAAAAATGACCGTTGATCGTATGAAAAAAGTATGCGCAATTCTCGATGTAAAATTGTGTGACTTGCTCTACGATTATCAACAATAATAATCAACCCAAATTAATGGGCTTTTAAAGACAATTAAATCTGTCTGCATCAGCCAGGAAAGGAAACTTCATTTTAATCAAATGAAGTTTTTCTTTTTCCAAAACGACTGTTTCGCTGATTTCTGTTTCGCCCAAATGAATCATACTATTTCCGACTGCGTCAAATACCTGAGTACATCCGCTGTGCGGATTATCTGCGCCATCAACCCCTACCCTGTTCACTCCCACCACAAAACACTGGTTTTCGATAGCCCTTGCAGTCAATAGTGCATTCCATGCCTGAATCCTGACTGCAGGCCAGTTTGCACAAAAAATCATTAAATCCGCCTCAACCGTATTTCTGCACCACACCGGAAAACGCAAATCATAACATATAAGTGGTTTGATTTTCCAACCCTTGTAGGTAAATACAGTCTGGCTGTTACCTGCTGTATAGTATTTATCCTCCCCGGCATAACTAAATAGATGCCGCTTGTCATATAGGGCAATAACCTCACCGCCGTAGCAAGCCAGAAAACGATTGTAGTAATTGCCTCCTTCTGCAATGGCCACAGTACCGCAAATCATCTTTTCCTGGCTGTTTTCTTTCATCCAAGTAACAATTTCACCATCCATGGACTGGGCCATTTCTGTGGGCCGCATGGTGAAACCGGTGGCAAACATTTCGGGTAATATTACCAGCTCACCATCCTCTGAATCTTTCAGCAGAGTGGATAGTTTTTCTAGATTACCCTTAGGGTTTTCCCATAAGATGTTGGACTGTATGGCACGTATGGTTAAAGTTTGCATAATATTTCGGCAGCTTGGGTTAGGGTTTCCTTGTTTTTAGCGAAACAAAAACGAAGTACCCGATTGTCTGTTTTGTCATGGTAAAATACACTAATAGGCACACCGGCAATTTTATTTTCTTGAGTTAGCCGCACAGCTAAGCTATAATCGTCGTCCCTACTAATTTTATCATAACCCAGCAATTGAAAATACGAACCTGAGCATGGCAGCACCTGAAAACGTGATTCTGCTATCTGATTGCGAAAATAATCCCGCTTTTGTTCATAAAATTTGGGCAGGGCAAGGTAGTGCGATTCTTCTTCCAAAAAATCGGCTAATGCAAATTGCACTGGTGTGCTGGTACTGAATGCCACATATTGATAAATCTTTCTGAATTCGGCGGTCAATTTCTCAGGTGCCAGCACATAGCCCATCTTCCATCCCGTATTGTGATAGGTCTTACCAAAAGAAGATACGATAAAACTGCGAGTCACCAAGCCCGGATACATACAGGCACTCTGGTGTTTCAGCCCGTCAAACAATATATGCTCATAAACCTCATCGCTTATTACAACAATATCGGTGTTCTCCGTCAACTGTGCTAGCTGCCGCATATCTTCAGCAGATAACACCGTCCCACAAGGATTGTGGGGTGAATTGATAATTATGGCACGGGTTCGGAAATTAATCAACTTCTTAATTTCCTCCCAATCGATTTGAAAAGTTGGATATTTCAACTTGCTGAATACCGGTTTGCCACCATTGAGGATAATCGCCGGGATATAGCTGTCATAGGCAGGCTCTATCACAATAACCTCATCGTTTTCTTTCACCACAGCACTGATGGCACAAAACAATCCGAGTGTAGCGCCCCCCACCACCGTGATTTCCGATTGCCAGTCATATTCAGTACCATAGCATTTCAGGGTTTTTTCCGCAATCTTCTTTCTCAGCTCAGGCACACCGGGCATAGGGGCATACTGGTTTTTCCCCTGTCGCATATAATGATTCACCAGTTCTATAAGCTTTTCAGGGCAGTTAAAATCAGGAAAGCCCTGCGCCAGATTCACTGCTCCATATTCATTGGCCAGCGCAGACATAACCGAGAATATGGTGGTTCCTGTTCCGGGCATTTTTGATGTCAGATTTAAGTTCGTCTCCATCGGTTCTGCGAATTAACATGCATTTTACATCAGTTGCTCTTTTAGATTATTATTTGTGAGTGAATCATGTGCCCAACCTATTTTTATCATTTTATTTGTTTAAACAAATTTAATTGTGTATATTTGCAATTAGAACCAATTAAAATAACACCATGACAGAACAAGCCAGCACTGCAAAAACTCTGTGGGCCATTGACAACAGTCACTCCCACATTCAATTCAAAATCAAACATCTTATGATTTCCACCGTTACAGGGGGCTTCAATAAATTTGAAGCCAGTGTGGAAACACAGGGTGACGATTTTGGAAAAGCCGCCATTCAATTTTCAGCAGACGTTAATTCAATCCATACAGGAGATGCCCAACGCGACGGTCATTTGCTGAGCGCAGACTTTTTTGATGCAGAAAAATATCCAACCATTTCTTTCCGCAGCACAGGACTTGAGGAAAACGCTGAAGGTAATTATATCCTGAATGGCGATTTGGAAATCAAAGGAGAAATCAAGCCGGTACAAATGAAAGTTTCTTTCGAGGGAATTGCCAAAGATCCATGGGGTAACACCAAAGCCGGATTCAGTTTGGAAGGAAACATCAGCCGCAGCGACTGGGGCCTGACCTGGAATGCACCTTTGGAAGCCGGAGGTTTGCTGGTTTCTGACCAAGTAAAAATCCTTTGCGAAGTGCAGTTGATTAAAAATTAAAAAACGAATCTACGAATACAAAAAGCGGTATATTTTTTTATGCCGCTGTTTTTATGTGTTTTTCCCTATTAAATGCCTTTTCTTTGCCGCATGACTCCGCTGTCTGTGGTTATCATCACCAAAAACGAAGAAGCCAATATAGCAGGTTGTGTGGATGCCGTTCGTGAAATTGCGGATGAAATTGTGGTGCTGGATAGCTTCTCTACCGACAACACCGAGCAAATTTG